>JBEKHB010000027.1:0-57959 GCA_050012495.1 Syntrophorhabdales bacterium | reverse complement strand
TGACTCGGGGCCGATGTGGCCCGCTATGCCTTCACCGTATGACTCTTTCATTCACGACACCTCGCCGGTTTTCATCGGCGCTCTCGGGACGTTGGTACAAAGTGATTCCTGAGAAGTAACTCTCAAATAACTATTGTATTAAATAAGATGCAATGTTAGATTATTGTATGTCTAACATTTTTTTTATTTTTATTAGACATCTGTTTTCATTCTATGACCATGAAAGAGGTCAGGTCAAGAAATGATGCCCGAAGGCGGACCTAAACAGGGTGCGATTCCGCATAGTAGTCAATACGACAATATCATACGCAGGGTGTTTGGTTCTGCCATCTGTCATGTTGTGAGTGCCCAGGAGTTTCTCAGAAGCCGGTATCTGAGGTTGCTGACCGTCCGTTGAAGAACCGCGCCATGATTTCCATCCGAAAGATCGCAGGGCAGGAAGATACGAAGCAGTACGCATTTCAGGAAGTTGGTCTTCGCCGCCTCGCCCAGCCAGATCTTCAAGATTACATCTATGGGCTCGGCAGTCCCTGCATTCACTATTTGCCCTGGCAACCTTCCGATGATCGCTCATGCTGGACGCTTCTTGGCCTGATCGCCACCTTACTCGTGGCATTCGTTGAGAATTGCGAAAAGCCAAGACGCGCCACTTGCAGCTGTATCACGTGCGACGGCTCGGCTTGCATGGTTCAGGCCCCAGGAGGCGCTGAATGGGGGAGATTCCCCTTGAGCATATCACTGAACGAGCGGGTTCGGCATGAAGGGCAAAAGACTTATTAGAGCACACAACGCGCAGCGCTTATCACGGCGCGCGCGAATTCAGGGTCCTCCATATTGGCATCCACCTCGATAATCTCGATATCCTTCTTCAATCTGTTTCTCAGTCCCCTCACGAATATGGCATCTTCCATAGGGTCATACGTAGGGCTGCCCGGCGAGTCAACCGCGGACCATCCCCTCAGGGGAATAACGACCTTTACCCGGCCCGCCGATTTGTTCAATTTCCATGCAAAGACCTCTGCGACCTCCCGTAGTTCCTTGGGGGTCATGCGGATCCAGGTCCGAAAGCCGTCCAGGTCATACTTTCTCCGCTCCCCATGTTCCGGCCTGGTCATCGACCTGGATGGGGTGATATGGTTCACGCCGCAGGTCGAGATGATTTGGGGAATGCCCGCCTTGCCGGCTGATTCCAAACGATGTGCTCCGGCGTCCCGCATGAACCCGTAGAGATGTTCGCCCACGCCTCCGGGTGCGAGATCGATGACCCCGTGAAACGACCCGTCGGCAATCATATCCTCCATGACGCGATCACCGATTCCGGCGGCATGAAATCCGACCACCTGGCAGCCTTGCTTCTCCAGGGCGAGCCGAACGGACCTGGCGCACTTCTCACAGGTGCTCAACGTGGTCATCGCGATCGACCTCTCCCTGTCGATGACGGGATCGACAGCACGGCCCCGGATCATTGCGTAGAGAGCGTAGGCCGCCCTTCGGAGCACGTTCCTCACGGGACCGGAAAGTCCGGAAATCTCGACAACGGAGTGGAAGAGCATAATGTCGCTCGTTTTCAGAAACTGGTTGGAAAGGCCGGGCAGGGCGGCTGCAGACGATACCATGAGCTTGGGGAGCCCGAAAAAAAGGGCCTGCATGACGGCCGTAATCATGAAGCTGCCGCTATAGCCGCCGATGCCGATCACACCGCGGATCTTCCCTTCTTTTACCAGTCCCAGGGCGATCTTCGCGGCACCGGCCGCCATGATCTCCATGTTGGGACCCATTTCCCTGCGACCAGCCACAACGTCCAGGCTGCCCCCGCCGGCTTCGGCCACATCGCCCGCCGAAATCTCCGGGTGCAGGGCCGGGTCCCCGTATCTCATGGAGAGGTCCATGAGGAGAGGCGCCGCTCCAAGGCCCCTGAGCGTGTCCCTCAGATAAAGGGCCTCGGGCCCCTTGGTGTCCATCGTGGCAAGGAGCAAGAGACCGGGTCTTAGGGTGTCATGTATTTCCAAGAAACGGAGGTCCTTCGTATTTCGTCTATGGGGAGATCTTCAAAAAAACCCCTGTCCCGGATATACTCGGCGTTGAGCCTTCCGTCCAGGGTGTGGAGCGGCAGCATGGCATCCCTTTCTCCGTCAAACTCAATGGGCCCAACTCCCGCTTTTACACAGTATCCGATGTCATAGATGGGCGTCGCCTTCACCCAACGGCCGTTGATGCTGAGATCCGTAAGCCCGTGATAGGGGAAGAGGTTGCTCCCTCTTTTCTCCACGAGGGCCGGGGGGGTGAGGTGACTACGGATTTCTGCAAATCTGAGTCGAGCAGGGATACCCGCGGCACGGGCTAATGCAACGAGCAGCACAGCCTTCTGCACGCAATAGCCCTCTCCCCTCGCCAGGACATGACTTGCCTTGAAGTCTGCATCGGTCGGCCTCGGTGAATAGACGTTGTATCTGATCTCATCTCTGACAAAATAAAAGATGCGGATCGCCTTTTCCCGCGCTTCCTCGATGCCGGCGGTCAGCGCCCCGGCCTTCTCCTTGACAAGGGCTGCATCACAGTCAATGAAGAAGGTAGGTTTCAGATACTCGTCACTTTCCACAGGGTGCCTTTGTGTGCGCGATTCGCGATTCGAGTTCCGCCTTTTCTAGGCATCCTCTACCAGGGTCAGGGCATTGGGGGCACACCACTGAACACACTGGGGATTGGGAGGGTCGCCGCAGAAGTCGCATTTCAGCGGAATGTCCGTGTCGGGTTCCTTGTACACCGATTTCACCGGACACGATGCCCGGCACACCACGCACTGATCCACCTCTACCCCTTCCACCATCAGGGTCCCTTTTGAATTACAGGAGGCCTCGGTATAGGGACCTGCAATGACAGGGAGACAAAATTCTTCTCCGACGAAGACCCTGATGCGCGACCGCCAGGGGTTCACGGCCCCTGTGTGCGCCAGAGAGCAGATGATTTCGCACTGCTTGCAGCCCGTACACGCTTTGTGATCTATCTTGATCTTCTTCATATCACCCCAGCCCCTTCCTTTTCCAATTCCAGTTCCTGCAATTTCTCCCGGGTCGGTACGCCGTCCTGGTCCCAGCCTCTCATCTGATAATACTCAGGCAGCAGCTTATCGAGGCAGACCACCCGGTTCTTCACACGAGGCTCCTTCAGTATTCTCGGCGGCAGGGTGTCATCCTTCCCGGTGATGCCGGCCCTCATATTGAAGAGTCGTTCAAGATTCCAGATTCTCTCTCCCAGCCGGTGAAGCCCCTCCTCCGTGTAGGCAGTACCGGTCACATAGGTAAGCCACTCGGACAATTTTTCTCCCCATAGGGGACCATGATAGATAATCCAGCAAAGCACGCCTGAATCGGCGGTTGCAAGATAATCCTGGTCCTTTTTTGTAAATTCCACGAAGTGGGCAGGATCTTTTCGGCCTTCATAAAAGGGCATGGTCGACTTCGTGTGGGCGCCTCCCGTGTTGCAGGTGGCGTATTGGAGACCCAAGGCATCAAGTGCCTGCGGATGCCAGGCCGGTATCCCCATACCTTTTATGCCCATGAACAGCTCAGGATGCCCGTATTTCGCCCCAAAGATCACGCCGCCCTGGGCCATGAGATCGCCGATGCCCTGCCTGTGGGCTATTTGTTTGAGCAGTGTGAACATGTTGGTGTTCCCGAACCCCAGGGGGTAGCCGATGTCTTTTTCGGGCAGGTGGCCTTCCTCAAAGAGCTCCATGGCACAGGAGATCATGGCGCCGGTTGTGATCGTGTCCATGCCAAGCTCGTTGCAGAGATAGTTGGCCCGGCATATGTCCAACATGTCTCCGAGACCGCAATTGGATCCCACGAGGGCCATGGTCTCGTGCTCCGGGCCTTTCGCCGTCAACGGGTATTCGGGATCATTCTTTATGCGGCTCCGCTTGCTGCAGCCGAAGGGACAGGAAAAACACGCCTCGTCCCGGACACGGATCAGGTCGCGAATAACCTCAGGGTCTTCATACTTCACAAATGCCTCAAAGTACCCCTCCTTGAAGTTGAACGCGGCCTGGGTCTTGCTCGCATTGGCCCGGCCGGGGAGCCCCCAGGTCCCGTATCTTCGGCGTTTATAAAGCTCGCCATTGTCCCGGCCTTCCTTATAAAAATCCATGACCGCCTTTCGGAAACCCTCCACATCGGCTATGTTGACCTGTCCCGTTCCTAGTGCGGTCACGGCCTTGAGGTTTTTCGAACCCATGACCGCTCCGAGGCCCGAGCGTCCTGCGGCCCGTCCGCCATCGGACATGATGCACGCGAATCTCACCAGGTTCTCCCCTGCGGGACCTATATTGGCAATGCCCATGGTATTGAGGGCCCAGTCGTCGAGGTCATACCGTGCTTTCATCTCCGCCCGGATCATCTTTTCCGTCTCAGAGGAGACTTTCCCCCAGAGGTGGCCTGCAGGGTTGATCTCCACCCGGTCATTGTGAATGCTTATATAGACCGGTTCAGGCGATCTGCCTTCAATGATAACCAGGTCGTAGCCCGAATACTTCAAGTTGGCGCCGAAGTAGCCGCCGCAGCAGGGACTCGATACGCAGTTGCTGAGCGGGGACTTGGCGGAAGCGATAAAGCGGCTCGCTGCCGGCGCACCGCTGCCCGTCAAGGGGCCTGTGGCAAAAATGAGCTTGTTTTCAGGGCTGAGGGCATCGATGCGAGGGTCTATCTCGTCAAAGAGGATCCTCGTGCACATGCCCCGGCCACCGACGTACTCCTGCATCAGGTAGGTCGGCATATCCTCTACCCCGCTCGTCCCCCGGGTCAAATCGATTCTCAATATCTTTCCGTTCCAGCCAAACATATTAACCCTCACCTATATAATTTTGATGAGCCGGGCACTTCTTCAATGCCAGTTCAACAGCGATGGGTATCGCCTTCTCCACGTCCGGGGTGCACGTGTCGCGAAAGCTCGTTACATCTCCCGCCTCTATGGCGACTATATCGATCCTCGAAGGCATAGGGAGCCCAAGGGTCTTGCCCAGTTCGAGGGCCGTGGCGAAATCCACCTGATGAGGAGAGGAAAGATGCCGCGCGGAAAGGAGGTCTCCCGGGCTCAGCTCGTAAACATCTCCCGGGATACCGCCCCTGGTCTGGATTGCGTCAATCAGCACGACGTGATCGTATCCCAGAAAAGCCTCCAGAAGGAACAGGCCCCCATGGCACGCCTCGGCGACGGTAATCCCGGGATCGGAGACCCTCTTGCCCACCTCTGCAGCCACACGATTGCCTACTCCGTCATCACAGAGTACTGTATTCCCTATCCCCAAAATCAAGGTCTTCACCGATATCTCCTAAAAATCAAAGCCGGTTTACGACTTCGAGGGCAGTGCCGTCCGCGTCGTAAACCGTTATCTCTAACGGCATCTCTCCGGGCAGGGCGTGGGTTGCGCAGCCCATGCATGGATCATAGGCGCGCCAGGCAAGCTCGATCCGGTTGAGCAGCCCCTCGGTTATCTCTTTACCCTTTCGAATAACCCCCTGGGCGGCTTTTTTCACCGTCATGCAGATGGCGGCATAGTTATTCGTGGTCCCGACGATCAGATTGCATTTCTTGATGAGCCCCTTCTCATCGGTTACGTAATGGTGGGTCAGGGTGCCCCTGGGCGCCTCTACGATACCTACCCCCTCGACAGGCGTTTCGGACGGAATATTCCGTATGTGAGGATCTGTGATCTCCGGGTCCCTGCTCAACTCTAGCATCCTCTCAGCGGCATAGAGCAGCTCGATCAATCTGGCCCAGTGGGTCGCCAGCGTATGGTGGACCGGTTTTCCCCCCAAGGTTGCGTACATCTTCTCGTACTCTTCCTGGGCTAGAGGCGTTGCCATGCCGTCGGCCACGTTCAGGCGGGACAGCGGGGTTGCCCGATAGATACCGCTCTTCTCCCCATCGGTGAAGCCGTTCCACCCCACCTTTTTCAGGTAGGGAAACTTCAGATAGGTCCACGGCTCAACCCTCTCGGCCAGGTGCTCCAAATACTCCGGGGGCGCGTACCGCGCAAACTCCTTTCCCTGGGGGTCCACGATCCTGACTTTGCCGTCGTAGAAGTTGACCTTGTTGTTTTCATCGACGAGGCCCATGTAATAGGTCCGGTGAGTATAGGCGTCGCTCAGGACCATGTCCAGATATTCCTTGTTCTTCAGCACCAGATCCTCAAAGATTTTGAGGGTCATTCTGCCGAAGTCGACCGCCTGTAAGGCAATTTCCTCGATCTTTGCCCTGTCCTCTTCGGAGACGGCCTTGCTCACGCCCCCCGGCAATCCGAAAACAGGATGGATGCCGCGACCGCCGATTGTCTGGATGACCCAATGGTTTTGCTGGCGGGTCTGAATTACCTTCTTGCCCAGCTCCACCCCCACTTTGCCGATGACGCCCAGGATATTTCTCTCGGCTGCGGGGCTCTCGGGTCCCATGATGAAGTCCGGACCGGCCAGTATGTAAAAGTGGGTGGTATGATCCGTCACAAAAAATGCGCTGTAGAGGAGTTCGCGAATTTTTCTGGCTGCGGCTGTCGGCTCAACGCGAAAAAGGTTATCCAGGGCTTTGGTAGAGGCCAGGTGATGAGCCTCCGGACAGACCCCGCATATGCGCTGCATGATTTGCGGCATATCCTCGGCAGGCCGGCCTTCACAGAACTTTTCAAAACCCCTCAGCTCCGGTATCTGGAGGTAGGCATTCGCCACCTCCCCCTCATGGTCCAGGAATATGGCAATTTTCCCATGCCCCTCGAGTCGGGTGATGGGGTCAATCATGATCTTTGTCATGCTGTTCTCGCCCTCCTCAGTAATGACACGGGCAGACTGTAGCGATAGAATGTGCCCGCAGGGTCGGCTATTTCATCGGCAATCCGCTTTATTTCCTCGGGGTCCGTCGAATCGATCAGAGATCCGAGGGCGCTCAAAAAGTGGACCCCCTGGTCGACGACCCCTCCCACCGGCCCGTAACAGCCCGTGCAGGGCATGGCCGCCTGAGGACACATGGCCCCGCATCCCCCCCGCGTGGCAATTCCGTAGCAGAGAAGCCCCTGGTCAAGGAGACATTTCTTCGCATCGGGAATAATCTGGTGAGGCCTGTAGAACTTCTTCACCTTCTTCCCTTCCTTCGGCAATGGACACTCTTCGCACAGCGCCTTGTTGGAGTGGCTGATCACACTCCCCTTCTCCGGAAGGGTCCCCGTGACCAGCGCCTCCAGCGCAAGCCACGTGGTTTTTGGCTCCGGGGGACAGCCGGGGACAAAATAGTCCACATCCACGATCTGGTGGAGCGCCCGGACCGTACCGTGAAGCCGGGGCAGCTCGAGATCTCCTTCGGGCACTGTGACCTCTGCCCGGGGATACTCCCTTGCCTGATTATCCGTAGACGGCGTATCAACATAGACGCGCTCAAGAACGGATTCCATACTGAACAGGTTGGCAAGCCCCGGGATACAGCCCTCATAGGCACAGGAGCCGTAGGCTATCATGGTCTTCGATTTTGCCCGAAGCATCTTTGCCACGTGTTCGTCCTCAGTGCTTCGAATCGCTCCGTTGAACAGGCACGCGTCGATGCTCTGCTCCGCCATCTGCTCCACATGCTTATACTTAAAATCCATGGCCACGGGCCAAAAAACTATCTCCGCAGCCGCTGCCAGGTCCAGTATCTTGTCTCCAATGGCGAGGGTGGCAATGTCGCAGCCGCCACAACTGCTCGCCCAGTACAGTGCCACTTTCAGTTTACCCATAGGTCACCTCTTGGGTCCTTTGTCCATGAAATGGGCCCAAGGCTCGGATTGCCCCTGTCATTTCGTTCACGATACTTGCAAAGCGAACGCCCTCGGAAGCCGATACCCAGTCAAGTCGGACCCGTCCTTCCTCTATCCCGAATTGGCCCAACATCTTTTTCAGCAAGACCATTCTTCCCGCTGTCTTGTAGTTCCCTTCAAGATAGTGGCATTCTCCCGGATGACACCCCAGCAGAAGCACCCCGTCAGCGCCCTTCTGAAGGGCCTTGAGGATGAAATAGGGCTCTACTCTCCCACTGCACATGACGCGAATGACCCTCACATTAGGGGCGTACTGGATCCGGGATGTGCCGGCCAGATCAGCCCCCGCATAGGAGCACCAGTTGCAGAGGAAAACGACTATCTTTGGCTCAAATCTGTTCACCTGTCACCTCATCTACGTGCGCCGGTACCGCTTCCGTCCTTCAGGCGGCAAAAGCCGCCAGTATTTCTGCCAGGATCTGGTCTGTGCTGAAGTGCTTTCCCTTCATCGCACCGCTCGGACAGGCCGCTGCGCACGTGCCGCATCCTTTGCAGAGCGCCTGATTCACCACGGAAACACGTTTTTCCTCGTCTTTCTTGACCGCGTTGTAAGGACAGGCCATCTCGCACACCCGGCACCCGCTGCAGAGTGCTTCCTCCACCTCTGCCACGGTGGCCTCCCCTTCAATACTGGCTCGGGTCAATATGGCGAGGGCTTTGGACGCGGCCGCCTGGGCCTGGGCAATGCTCTCATCGATAAATTTGGGACTGTGGGCTGTACCGCACATAAAAATGCCGTCCGTCGAGAAATCCACGGGACGCAGTTTCATATGGGCCTCCAGGAAGAAGCCGTCCTCGTTGAGCGGTACCTTGAGAAGGCGGGACAGCGGTCGATTGCCGGCCGGTGCAACCGAGGCGGCAGCCAGACAGACCATGTCTGCATCGATCTCCAGGCGTTGACCAAGGATCGGCTCGGTGACGGTTAACCTCAGGAAGGCCCTGCCATCCTCTTCAACGGCTTTCATATCCGGCCGGTCCTCCGCCTCGTACCGGATAAAGACCACACCCTGGTCCGAGGCCTTCTTATAGTAATCCTCCTTGAACCCGTATGTCCTCATATCCCGGTACAGGACATAGACGTCCATCTCCGGCTTAAGCTCCTTGAGCCTCAGCGCGTTCTTCACCGAGTGGGAGCAGCAAACCCGGCTGCAATAGGGCCTGTCGTCATTCAAGCTCAAGGAGCGTCATGACCCGGTCATCCTCGCCATAGAGGTATTCCTGAGGCTTCAACTCCTCGGCGCCCGCCGCCACTATAGTCACGCCGTGTTCGATTTCTTTGAGGGTTTCTCCCGCGTCCACCCTGATTTTGGACAAAAAATTCCCGACGTACCCGGAATAGTCCGCCAGTTCAGCCCTCGTCGAGACCTCGATGAGATGGCTGGCATGGACCTGACCAACCAGATCCTCCACCAGGCTCTGTACATCTCCCCCCTCCAGGGTGTGTGGAATCCTCCGGGACAGACCGCCGAGGGCATCGGTTTTTTCGATCAGGTGGACCTTTATGCCCTGTCGGGCCAAAGCGAGGCTGCTTGTCATTCCCGCAATGCCGCCCCCGATCACCAGGGCTGCCGGGGTCACGTTGTAGGTTGCCCTGTGAAGGGGCTCAAGCAACAGGGCTTTCGATGCCGCCATTCTGACAAGATCCTTCGCCTTCTCAGTGGCAATCGCCTTCTCATTCATGTGCACAAACGAGCAGTGTTCCCGAATATTGGCAAACTGGAAAAGGAAGGGGTTCAAACCGGCCTCCCTCAGCGCGTCCTGGAATACGGGCTCGTGCGTTCGCGGGGTGCACGCGGCCACCACTACCCGGTTGAGCCCCTGTTTCTTGATCGTCTCCGCCATGTGGCTGACGGAATCAACAGAACAGGCAAAGATTTCCTCTACGGAATGGGCCACGCCCGGGAGCCCCTTTGCATATGCCACAACCTGTGGCACATCGACGACCTTGGCGATATTGGTGCCGCAGTCGCACACAAAGATTCCCACCCGTGGCAATTCCCCCGTGACGTCGCGCTCCTCGGGATAGACCTTCTCTTCTACCATGGTCCCACGCTCCTCCCAGAGGAGTTGGGAGGCGAGGGATGCGGCGCCGCTTGCCATGGTGACAGCATCGGGGATATCCATCGGGGCGTGAAAAACACCACAGGAAAAGACCCCGCTCCTGGAGGTCTCCATAGGTGAAAAGGGCGGGCTTTCGCAAAACCCGTGATGATTCAGCTCTATGGATAGTCTCTCGGCCAGTTCCCGGTTGCCCGCCGTCGAGCTCAACCCCACGGAGAGAACGACGAGATCGAACTCTTCATCCTTGACCTCGGTCCCGTTGATGCGGTACCTGAGAACGACGTTCCCGGTACCGGGACGCTGCTCGACGAGGGAGGCCTTGCTCCATATGTAGCGGACGCCGTTCATGCCCTTGGCCCTTTCATAAAACCTTTCAAACCCTTTGCCGTACGCACGGATATCATTGTGGAGGACCACCGCCTCAATCTCAGGGTGGTGTTCCTTCGACAGAATGACCTGCTTTGTGGCATACATACAGCATACCGCAGAGCAGTATGAACAATTCGAGGTCTCGTCTCGCGACCCGACGCACTGGATCCATGCAATTCTGTGCGGCACCTTCCCATCGGACGGACGAAGCAGGTCACCGCCGTTCGGGCCTGAAGCGCTGATCAGACGTTCGAACTCCAGGGCGGTGACGACGTTCGAGAATCGATGATACCCATACTGACTCTGCGTCAGAGGATCGAAAGGTTCATAGCCGGGCGATAGAATGAGGCTGCCTATGCTCAAAGAGAGCCGCTTAGGCTGCTGGTGAAAATCGATAGCCTTGTTCTTGCAGGTCGGCACACAGATCTGGCACTCCCTCCTGTTAAGAAACAGGCAGTGAGCCGCGTCGACTACCGAAACCGCCGGGACCGCCTGGGGAAAGTGGACGTGTATGCACTTCTTCTTTGCCAGATCTTGATTATACGCATCGAGGACATAGACCGGGCAGTACTCGGCGCACGTGCCGCATCCCGTGCATTTATCCTCATCGACATACCGGGGTTCCTGGAGCAGGTGGGCCTCGAACGTTCCCGCTTCTCCTTCCAAACGCTCAATCTGAGTATTCGTAAGTATGGTGATATTTGGATTCGTGGCGCATTCGATGAATTTCGGCGACAGGATACACATGGAGCAGTCATTGGTCGGAAATGTCTTATCGAGCTGGGACATCTTTCCACCGATGGCAGGCCCCTTGTCGACAAGGTATACTTTGAACCCGGACGCCGCGGCGTCCAGCGCGGCCTGTATGCCGCCGACCCCGGCTCCCACCACCATGACCGTTCCAACCTTTCTCGGGGCCGGCATTGGCAACTGACTCAGATCAACATTATCGGGCATAAACTCTCCTGCTGTTATTCCTCAACGAGACACAAAAAGGCATCTCCTGATCTACATGGCCTCATCAACGATCTCTGAAACATCCCGAACCTCCAGCACATCCGCCCTCCCCATGGTCAGGACGCTGTCCTTGAAGTTGAGGATACAGTAAGGACAGGCCGTCGCAAGGACTTCAGCCCCCAGCTCAAGGGCCTGTTCCACCAGGATGTCCGAAAAACGCTCTCCTTTTTTGGTCTCCATCCAGATCCTTGCACCCCCGCCGCCGCAGCAGAGGCTGTTCTCCCTGCCATTCATCTCATCCATGAGGGTCAGCCCCGGGATGCTGCTCAGGACCTTCCGCGGTTCGTCATAAATGTCGCTGTGACGCCCCAGATAGCAGGGATCGTGGTAGACTACCTTCTTGGGGAATGGCTTCTTGTACGCGAGCCGGCCCTCATCGACGAGGCGGGACAGGTACTGGGCAAGATGGACTACCTTGAAGTCCCCTCCCAACGGAGGATACTCATTCTTGAAGGTATCGTAGCAGTGGGGCGAACTGACAACTATCTCCCTGACCCCCGATTCATGAAACAGGTTGATGTTGCTCGCTGCAAGACTTTCAAAGACCGCAAAGTTCCCCGCCTTTCGGACGCTTTCGCCACAGCAGGACTCTCTCGCTCCAATAATGCCGAAGTTCGCTCCGGTCTCTTTCAATATCCTGGCCGTGGCCCTGGCTACACTGCCCATCTTCGGATCGTAGGCCGGCACGCAGCAGGAGAAATAGAGCATTTCCGTTTGTCCGTTCACCGACGGAATGGCGAGATCGCGGGCCCACTCGGCTCTCTCGTTCCTAAGGCCGCCCCAGGGGTTGCCCGCACTCTTCAGGCTCCCGACGGCGCTCCGCAAGCTTGCGGGGACAGCCCGGGGAATGCTGTCCGTTGTGATGTTTCTGACGGCGCGTATGACGTCGGTAATGGCGACCCCGCGGGGACAACGGCTGACGCACATATTGCACGTCGAACAGAGCCACCAGTCCTCTTCTCCAAGCTCCACCAGCCCAAACCGCGACTCAGTGATTTTCTTGTGGGGCATGAAGGTCCTTACGTTATTCCAGGGACAGCTTGCCGTGCAGAGGCCGCATTGAAAGCAGCTCCGGAACGCCTCCCCGCCGGCGTCTTTGATCATTTCGATTGCTTCCTTGAATGGCGCTGTAGCTTTCATGACTCAACGTCCTCCGTTGAGCAGGCCTAAGAAGCGGTCCGCAATGGCCTGGGCAAACAGGTCATCGCTATATGCGCAATCCATCTCAACGAGCTGGACAACGTCTCTATTCAAATGTCTTCTGAGGCTCTTGATCAAGGCGAGATCCGATTCGGGGTCATAGAGCGGCCCACCTTCGATGCTCAACGAAGAGAACCCACGGAGCGGCACAAAGACAACCACCTTGCCCTTCGCTTTATTCAGCTTTTCAGAAAACGCCTTCCCGATGACCGCCATCTCCTGTGTGGTGGTTCTTGCCTGGACCCGGAGCTCGTCCTGGATGTAGAGCTTTCTCTTTTCTATCCTTTTCTTCTTCCAGAGAGGATCGGAAAGCCTCCTCTCATAGGGTCCACAGGAAAAAAGATCGAACCCGCAGGGGGTCAGGATGACCGGTATGCCGCTCGCCATCTCTTTGTCCAGCCGATCGGGGCCCGCAGAGCGATTGCCCCCGACAATTGCCTCCGAGAGGCCCGCAGGGACCAGGTCAAGGGCGCCTCTGAAGAGACCGTCCCCTATCATCTCGTCCATGATGCGGTCTCCCACGCCCTGGGCATGAAAAGGTATTACATGGACACCCTTCGCATCGAGTATCTTTACTATCTTGCGGGCACAGGCCTCCACAAACTGGAACTCGCTGAGGGCAATTTCCTGACCCCCGGCTTGCCGTTTCATCTTCTCGACGCCCAGCACGCCCGCTATCATGCCCGCAAACCTTCGGATCACGTCCTTCACGAATTCGTTGAGACCATTGATATCAAGGCAGGAGTGAAATATGGCGATATCCTTGTAACCATAATAGGCGCCCGCGTAAGCGGGCATCGCCGCGGAGCTGGAGAGTATCAGTTTCGGAAAACCGAAAGGGAGTGTCCTCATGACCCGCGAGAATGCCGTGGTGTTGCTGGCGCCGCCCAACCCGGCAATGCCATCGACAAGGCCCTGATCATACAGCTTTTTGGCTATCTGCGTCGCACCGGCGACCATCAGGTCCGTGTTCTCGGACGTGCCCTTTCTTCCGGATATCAACTCAAACGGAACTCCTGCCTCCCTGGCCACATCGATGCAGTTGTAATCCGCCCCACACTCCTTATAGGCGCCCATGGAAAGATCCAGCAGGACGACCTTGCGGCCGAGGCGCTCGATACACTCCTTGGCGTACAGGGCCTCCTGCGATCTTGTATCGAGGCTGCTCATGAATAACACAGTGGCCATATGTTCCTCCCTGGATCTAAAGCCCTGCCGTGAGGCCCTTCACAAAATACGGGACTTCCACCCTTCTGGTGGGAGCGAGTATCCTGCTCTGGTAATCGGTCACATACCGTGATTTGAGGGTCCTTGTGAGGGCCCGGTACTCGTCCGTGGCAATCGTTTTGGCAATCTCTTCTATTCTTGGACTCGTGCCTTCCACATTGATAAAGGGGCCGGAGCCGATTATGGCTTTCCAGATGTTTGTCACTTTTATACCGAGTCGTTCCATGACGGGAATGAACTCGGCCTCCAGGAACTCCCTGTACGCCGGCTCCATGCCGGGGAGGATATTGAAGTACTGATTGAATTTCCACACACCGAGCCGTAGCTCGTACCGGTCGACCCGGATAGGCCCGTACGATTTGTAAAGCTTGCTGGAATAGTTCCTGATGAGGGGAAAAAGCTCTTCCAGAAGGTCCGAGTATTCCTCTGAGGTGATCGCCTTTTGAAACGAGGAGAGGTCATCCGGCGTCGACACGCTCGTAATGCGCGGTCCCTTGCCGACCACCACATAGTACGCACCGGCAATCCTTAATCCCGTTTTTTCAAAGGTAGGAATGTATTTGCCGAGAATAAAGTCCTCGTACGCTTTTTCCTTGTTTTCCATCACATCCCAGTACTGTGCAAATAGTATCGCCATGGTACCCCCTAGAATATGCGCAGAATCATCGGTTCAGAGCTCGCCGTTACCTCGTACGATCTTAGTATCGGCTCGCCTGCAAACATCTCTTTGAACCGACCCACGATCTTCTGGTAATCTCCGCTCTTCTCATATTTCTCCAGATCTCCCCTGGTATCCCAGGCCGTCACCGAGATGCCCTCGTCCCTGTTTTCCATACTCTCGAACAGATGGACGAACCTGACGCCCTTATGGCTCGAGTGGGCGGGGATCACCTCGTTCACGTAGAGGTTGCGCAGCTTATCCATCTCCCCCTGCCTGACTTTAAAAAAGGTCATTCTCACGTACATTGTGCGCCTCCTACTTTCGGAATAGCTGGAGCATGAGGTCAATCACATACTCCTGGTCCTTCCCCGCCTCTTTTTTGGCGAATTTCG
Organism: Syntrophorhabdales bacterium; assembly: GCA_050012495.1. Taxonomy (GTDB): domain Bacteria; phylum Desulfobacterota; class Syntrophorhabdia; order Syntrophorhabdales; family WCHB1-27; genus BOG-1155. The sequence goes on along the minus strand of JBEKHB010000027.1, from coordinate 43,198 downwards.
CCCCCCTGGCCTGAACCCAGAAGATATTCTCCGGGAAGGCAAATCGTTTGTCGACCACCCACTCCATGTCCTGGGGAGCGCCGAAATAGTCTTCAACCTGTTTCGCGATCCTCACAATCTCGAGTATCTCCCGGTCCTCTACGCATGGCACCTCCTGAAGCTCCCCCGGTACCTCGCAAAGCGTCGTCCCCGTGCCGCCGTAAATGACCATCTTTGTCTTCTGCCCGATCGAGCGGGATTCTATGGCCATGTCTTTCTTGTGGATAACGAAGGAATCGGGCGTTATCTCCCCGCTGACGACGCTCTCTCCAAGGCCGAAATTGCCCTCGACGATTGCCCGTTCGGTATCGCCGATGTTCGGGAGGAGGGTCAGTATAACGCCCGCGCTTTTTGCCTCTATCATCATGATGACGGCAACGCCGATAGGCGCCCATGAAATGGGCATATTGTTGTTGATCCTGAAAACGATGGCCCTCGTGGTGAACGCGCTTCCCCACACCTTCTTTACGTGGTCGATGATGTCCCGCTCTCCCTTCACGTTCAGGTAGGTCTCCATCTGGCCGGGCATGCTCACCGCGCCGCTCGACCTGACCGCGCACGCCACCTCCCCGACCTGCATTTCTTCGGAAAGCCTTCGGTAGCACTCTACGATAGGGCCGGCAAGATCGGGCGGCATGGGAGTCTCCTCTATCGCCGCCCTGATCCTGCCGCTCAACTCTATCATCCTGTCCACGTCCTTATCCATATCGAGCCCGGCTCTTCTCTCGTTCTCGACAATCTTTTCCACTTCTTCCTTCAAGCCGGTGGCGGTCATGAAATGTTCGTATGCCATGGTGGAGAGGGCAAACCCGTAAGGTACTTTCAGTCCCAGCTTTACCAACTCCCCAAGGTTTGCACATTTCTTGCCTACCAGGTCGTTGTAGTCCTTGGACAGCTCCTTAAGCCAGTAAATCTCTTTCACTTCCATGATATTCTCCTCACTCGTTCGGCCCTCTCGTCGGACCTGGACAGGGTTCATCTACGTCTCAAGGAATGTATAACCTACACAGGGCTCATCTACTTGTTAAGGATGAATACCGTCCCCATGTTCGCATCCAGTCTGACCTTCATCCCGTCCTTCAACAGCTTTGTCCCCTCGAAGACATTCATGACCACGGGGATGCCGAATTCCCTCCCGACGATGGCAGCATGGGACAGGCTCGCACCCCTGTCGACAATGACCCCGCCCAGGAGCGAGAAGACCGGCGTCCAGCTCGGCGAGGTAGTGGGGGCCACGAGGATGTCGCCCTTCACTATCTTTGAGAGCTCGTTTTCGGTCCAGATAACCTTCACCGGGCCTTCGATAACCCCCGGAGAGCCGCAGACGCCGTACAGGTCTGCTTTCAGCTCCGGCCTTACCACCGGCATGGTGCCGACGACCACCTTCAGCGCGATCGGGTCGAGGGATTCCACCAGCCCTTTCATGGCATCCTCAACGGCGAAGCCTTCCTGCATGATCATGGGCGCACTCCCGCCCTTGCACCAACCCTGCCAATCGGCCTTCCTGCGGCTCACGATCGGCCGGAGGTTGAACATACCGGGGTTGATGCCTACCTTCCTCACCTCGTCGGGGATGAGGAAAAAGATATCTTCCGGAGCGTCGATCGTGCCTTCCTTTGCCAGGCGTCGACCGACCCCCATAGTGCTCCGCCTGATCATTGCATGGGCATAAAGATCGAGGTAGTGGTTGTGCTCTTCGCTGAACCAGGCGCAGTTCTGTGCCAGGGTCAGGATTGTCTTGAACCAGCTCCTCTGCTCCGGGGCTATCTTCTCCAGCACCTCCTTTTCGGTGGCGAACCTTACAGCCTCATGCTTCTTCCTTTCTTCATCGAGGTTGTAGTCCACCCCCTTCTCGAGACTCATCTTGATCACGTTGAAGGCAGGGGTAGGGTCCTCAAGCCAGGTGGGGACATTTATCTCCGCCATCCTCTCCATCCTCCAGCCGCCTTCTTTTTCCATGAAGTCGTCAAAGGCCTTGAGAAACTCCTGCCCCTTCTGAGAGGCGTTCAGGGCATCCTTCATCGTTACGGCCGATGTGGAAAGGAACACATCTTTGAGGCCCATGGCCTGGGCCTTTTTGGCCAGGTCAAAGAGCGCTTTGTCTACCTGGAAGCTCTTATTATCGAAACCGCTGGTGAGCTTCTGAAACTGGGGACTCGTGTCGTCAATGCCCAGAAGCTGCTTCGTCATCTGTTCGAAGAGCACGAAGGCAGTGTAGACGCCGTACATCATGTACATGTGGATTTCCCACATCCGCCTGGTGGTATTGATAGTCTCCTCAAAGTTTTCAAGGAGCTCGGTGTTGGTAGCCTTATCCAGATCGAGGGCCTTGAGCTTCTCGTATTTGCCCACCATCTCGTCGACAAAGCCCTTCCACAAACCGCCGAAATCATCGATAAAAGGCTTGATGGCAATCTTGAAACGCTCCTCCCTGGCCTTTCTCTCGGCCGGGTCCTTCACGATGAGCAGGGCCAGATAGCCGGCCCCATCCTTGAAGCGCCAGTCCCACCCCTTTACCGTGGGCAGAGAAAGCCGCTCGGCCCCGTACTGCATCCCGTGCCGGCAGAAGTTGATCCAGAACCAGCCGAACATGGGTGTCCAGGGCGGCACCGAATGGGTCGCGTCATGGAACCAGCAAGGCGATACTTGAAAATCGACACTCTCATCAAACTCCAGACCTGGTACGCAATCGTACACTTTCATAATTCCCCCCTGTTTTTTTATGGTGTTTCTAGTGCATCGCTCTCCCGCCGTCTGATATGCCGACGACAAGGCCGCTCATAACGTACCTCCCTTAGAATTGTCACGCCCTCCTTATCTCTGTCCGCACCGCATAGCGGTCCTCACACCGACTGGTCAGGCGGCGGCGTCCCCGGCGGGTTGGGCATCGTCAGGGGCCACCTCAGCCAGAAGGCGTTATGGCTGATGAGGGCGGGGCCCATGATACAGAGATTAAAATAGATGATGAGGATATTCACGTCGGCAGGCAGCTTCAGGGCCGCGATCCGGTCGGCGGCAGGGCCGAGGACCGCATTCAGAATGACGATCCAGACCGCGATCAGCACGCACTGGACGACGAAGGCCGCAACGGCCCTGGCCCCTCCCGTCAGCTTCGTCACGCCCCAGAACTGGAAATGCCAGCCGTAGACGAGGCTCCAGAAGATGAGCGATGAAGCCACCGCGCCGAAGGAGAAGGTGGGGCTCATGCCCATGGCCAGGCTGCCGTTCCAGCAGACGAGGCCCAGGATAAAGGCAAGCACCGTTTGCCCGATTGCCGCCCCCGGATGACCCCATTTCCGGAAGGGCCATCCCTGGGTCGTGAATACGGGACTGAACACGAAGAACCACGCGATAAACCAGACGAGAAAACCCGTAAGCCAGTTCACGTTGAAAGCACCCTTATGGTCCATGGGAGCACCGGCCAGCGGCGTGCCCGCGAGGTTCGTGAAGAGGCTCCAGACGAGGCAGGACACCACGAGCACCACGACGATAGCCGCCGCCATCGTCGCCCAGGGGTGCATCCGCCCCTTGAAAGGCCACGAGTTCCAGTTTATGCCGTAGAGAAGGGTGGCGGCGAACCCTATGGCGCCCCACCAGAGATAGAGGGGGCTCATGGGCCATCGCGGGACGAGATACTCCATGATCAGGATGAAAACGGCGGTGAATACAGCCCAGAGGATGGTCATTTTCAGGCCTGCCATGAAGCGCGAGCGCCCCGGCGCCCAGTTCCCTCCCGGCGGCGCCCAGGGGAAGGAGTCTCCCACGAGGACAAGGAGCCCCAGGGAGATGAGCATGATGAGGGACGCCGGAAGGATGATCAGTACCGCCGATTGCGGAGAAACGCCGTAGACGAAGACAACCGCCAAGAACACCGCGAGGACGAAAAACTGTATGAGCGCGCCGGGCCTTCCCTCCGGTCCGATGCCGATCTTGACTGCCGGCTCCGCGCTCAAGCCACCCGCACTTGCACCTGTTGTTTCTTTTCCCATAACCCCTCCTTTTTTTGCTTCTCGGTCTTTGATGCGACCCCCCTCTTGCTGCAGACCGATTCCATAGAACCTACACAGGGCTAATCTGCTTGTCAAGGATGAATACCGTCCCCATGTTCGCATCCAGCCTGACCTTCATCCCGTCCTTCAACAGCTTCGTCCCCTCACCACGGGGATGCCGAATCGCACACTTTCATGAACCCCCTTTTTTTATGGTGTTTCTAGTGCATCGCTCTTCCGCCGTCCACGAGAATCGTCTGTCCGGTGATAAAGTCCGCGGCATCGGAAGAGAGAAAGACCGTAGCTCCTACGATGTCCTCGGCCGTGCCGAGCCTTTTGAGCGGCGTCTTGGATGTATCGTACTTGGCGACATCGGCTATGGTCCTGCTTGCCTCAGTGTCGGTAAACCCGGGCGCGACGGCATTGATACATATATTATGAGGTCCGAGCTCAACGGCAAGGGCCCGTGTGAGGCCTACAACCGCGCCCTTCGTGGCGACATAGTGAGCGAAGCCGTGGGACCCGGTAAAAAAGACTTCCGACGTCAGGTTGACGATCTTTCCCTTGCCCGCCTGTTTCATGTACGGGAAGACCGCCTTTATGGAGAGCCACGTGCCCTTCACATTGACCGCCATCATCATGTCCCATTCTTCTTCGCTGATCTCGTCGAAGCCCTTGCGCTCCACTCCGTAGTAAAAGGCCGCATTGTTGACCAGGATATCTATCCTGCCGAAGCGGTCGATGGCATATTTGGCCATCTTGTCCGTACCGGCCTTCGATGTTACATCAATCTGCAGGTGTTCCGCCTCGCCGCCCAGTGCCCTGACCCTTCGTACCGTCTCCTCAAGGCCCTGTATATCTTTCCGGGTCACCGCGAGCACTCTTGCCCCTTCCCGCGCAAATCCCTCGCAGAATGCCCTCCCGAGCCCCTTACCTCCACCGGTGACAATCGCGACCCTTCCTTCCAACCCTCCCATGTTCCCCCCTCTTTATTATTGCGGCAGCTCAGTGAGCCCCTCTAACCTCACGACAACCTTTCCTTCCCCGATGCCCAGTTCCCTCGCAATGGGGCTGCATTTGATCTTGAGCATATAGACTGCTTTTTTATCAACTGTTTCGCCGTAAAGGGCCTCGTAACTCCCCGTCCCCTTGCATATAACAAGATCGCTCCCCTTAAAGACCTCATAGAGTTCATGGGGGAGCGCATGAGGCGCGAAGAAACCGTCAGCCATCACCATCCCGTCCACCACTTTGTCGAGGCCGAAGAATCGGGCGTCCTCGAGTGTGGCATCTTCAAAGAATGTGTTCTTTTTGACGACCAGCGTTACTTTCGGCCCCATCTGCTTGATCAAGGCTATCACCAACGAATCGAAGCCGATCTCTCCCGCGTTGTCCGTAATGTAGAGAATGCGCTTGGATGCATTGACAGCTCCGTAAATGTCTCCCGTAAAATCCGCTGTATGGTCATCCCGGTCGATAATGTCTCTTATCTCCTGAAAGGTGTAGGCCCCCGAGGGGGAGTCCAGGGGGGCGATATTACTTGCCGCGGCCAGGAAGCATGACCGCTCGAGCTTTTCCCGGCCGGTTTTGCCTGCGTCGATATATGCCCTGGCACGGGGCAGCAAGGCCCCGGCGTTTTCGTTGCTCTCTCTTTTAAGCTCCTCATAGCAGTCGGCAGCGCGGGAAGGTGAAGCAAAGACACTGCCCACTGCGCCATTGCAGACACTGCCCAGGTTTGCCGAAGGCCTCACATCCCTCAAGAGCACGTCCACCAGGCGCCTTGTCATAAGGGGCAGTTCTTCTTTCTCGGCATAAGGCGCGACCCTGCCGTATACCCAGTGCATGAGGCACACGCCACACTCGACATCAGGTTTCACCGGCCACCACCAGAATCTTCCTCGCGGTCGCCTACCATCCGCGCGCTTCCCAGGGCTTGTATTTAAGGCCGAAGTCCTGGGCGATAAGCTTATAGCAGTTGTAACTGCTGCCGCGACCTATGCCGTGCGCCGGGTGGCATGCCATGCCGCACATATAGTAGTTTTTGATGGGCATGCGCTGTCCCGAGAGCTCCGGCATGGGCCTGTTCCTTCCCGAGCACTCGTAATGTGCATCGAGACCGCCCCAGCCGCCCTGAGGCATACAGGGGTTTCTATTGACCACGTCGTCCGGGGTGGCGATCCATGCGGACAGGAAATTCTCTTGATTCACGTTAGGGGCGTACTTACCCCACTCTTCCACCATCCTGAACTCGATCTCCCTTTTCATCCTGAGCCAGTCACCCTCGCTGAAGTTCCTCCACGGACACGTGAACTCTTCAACAAGCGCGGCAAACCGTCCTTCCGGCGCACGGGTCTTGTCCCACTGCACGTCAGGGGCGACGAGGAGATACAGCTTGTTCGCAATACCCTGCTCCCAGCGCTCCTTCTGATAGCGGCCGCTCAGGAAGTATTCCGGATCCGCTTCCCCGAAGTACAGCCTCGGGACCATACCAAGCTCCGGGTTCTGCGGGTACTTCGGCGCTTCCATCAGGGCCACGTTGCCCCAGAAGAGCTGGGTCCTCTCATAGCCTTTGTCATCCATGGTGGGCGGCTTTTCCTTCAGCTTCTGACCCTTCGCCCAGATCTCCTTCGGCCACCACTCCTTACCGGCGACGTCCATGGTCAGCTCGGTATTCAGATCACTCACGACCACGTCGGCCAATATTCTGTCGCCGTTAGTGAGCTCGATGCCGTAGGCCTTGTTATTATCGACGAGCACCTTCTTTACCTCGCTTAAGACGAAGAACTCCCCGCCGTATTCCTCGAAGGCCCTGAGGAGGGCATGGGTAATGCTGTGTGTCCCACCCGTCACGATGGCAGCCGCGTCCATCGACAGGATGAGGCCCAGGGCGTGGACATGCCAGTAAGGCCCGGGTCTGTCCTGCGGGAAACAACCGCTTGAGGTTTGAATGGCCCTCATGTAAAACGTCTGCATCTCAGGGCTTTTGAACAGCGTCGTGGCGATATGGCCGACCGTCCCGAAGGCGATGTCGGGATCGATCCCGTCCTTCGGGTCGTCGGCCAGCGCTTCCAGGGGATCGGGCCCGGCGGGCCACTCCGCCGGTCCCGTGAACCGGTAGCGGTGCCATGCCTCTCTCCACTTGGCCTTGTACCTCCTGATGATCTCCTCCACGGTATTGGCGTCGTCCTTATTGATCTTTGCCACTTCTTTGATCGTATACTCCGCTGCGCTTGGAGAGAATTCGGCCCTCCCGGTCACGGGGTCCACCACCGGAAAGATTGTCTTGCCCAGGATGTAATTGCCGTCGGGGTAGATCCACGCCTCGTTGTTCTCCGGGAAAAGATAGACCAACCCGCGATCTCTCAGGCCGAAATCGGTGTACGCGGGGTTTGTATAGAACCGCGTAAAATGGGCGCACACATTCTGGATAAATCCGGGCAAGGGCAGCTCTTCCCCGCACGCGCCGCCGCCCATCTCGTGCCACCTCTCGAACATGGCGGTCTTGAGTCCCGCCCGCTGCAGGTAGCAGGCAATGATTGTCGCGTGATGGCCGCCTCCAACGATCACCGCATCATATTTCTTATCTGGCATAACTCCTCCTTATCCTTATATCTTCATATCTTCTGAGTCTTCACTATTTTCTCGCCGGTATGGGGCTGGGCCCGATTTTCGGTGCGGAACCTGGCATGGGTCCGGGGCCGTTCTTCCGGCCGGGCACTGACTTGGCGGCAGCGGCCGGTCCCGGAACAGGGGCGCCGGCATGTTCGGCTGTCGCCGGTGCTGCATAAGCCGGATCCTTTGAGAAGAGGAATACGATCCCCTTCGCGATCAATCCCGGGTGCGTCAGAACTTCCCATACCATGCGTCTCAGATCGGAGGGATCGACAAAGGCCCTGACCGTCCAATGGACCGGGTTGACCACCTCCATCGTCATGAGCATCCTCATCGGCTCGGCAGTCCCGTTGTTGGGGGGCTCGAGCGTCGACGGGACCATGTGGGTCGTCTCTATCTTTGCCACCCTGGCCGTGAGCAACGTTCTTCCTAAACCGGTCGATCTTAAAAACATGCTTACCTCCTTACGCAAACACGTGTGCTAAAAAAGTCCAAGGTCTCTGGCTTCTTTCACGCCCCGCGGCTCCGGCCACCATTTCTCGATGCCCAGGTCCTCGACTATTTTCTCCGCCGCGTTAAACCCGGGGCCGTAGGTGATCATGCCCCCGGAATGGGTGCACGCGCCCGCAAGGTAAAGCTTGCCGACCGGCGTGCTGTGCTGACCGCAGTATTCATTCGGTCTGGAATAACCCATCTGCAAGGGGAGATAGGCGCCCTGCTTGAAGCAGCCGTTCTTCATATCGGGGAACTTGTTTTCCGTATCGAGGGGCGTGCCTATGTAATCCCAGACGATCGAGCCGGTCACGTTCGGCGCATATTTGGCAAGTTTTGCCTTGCATTGCTCGGCGTAGGCCCTCCTTACCCGGTTCCAGGCAAGGGGTCCGCCATCCTTGAGGTTGTAAGGTGCGCATTCCATAGAGATGAGACCGATATGCTTCACCTCGCTTCCCGGACGGCGATGAACCCGGACAGGGTCGTGGAGCGACGGAAAACAGCAATTGAAGCCTCCGTCATGGAGCTCGCCCCGCTTCGAGGCATCGAGGTGATCGACCAGGTCCTGCTCGCTTTCGTAGCCGATGACATAAATGAGCGCTTTGGCCAGCTCGGGATCGGACCGGAGAGCGGCAAATTGCGGCAGCTCGGTGAGGGCCAGATGCACGGTAAAGAAGCTCGTGTCGGAGTAGTGCCATTGGTCGAGCCGTGTAATCAGCTCTTTGTCGAGGTGCTGCTTACCGATATAATCGTAGAACGTCTGGTGGGGGTTGAGGGAGCTGCAGACGAACTTGTTCGCCTTTATGATCGTGCCGTCGTCCAGCTCCACGCCTTTCGCCTCGCCGTTTTCAATGATTATCCGCTTGATCACGCAGCCGCTGATGATCCTTCCGCCGTTCTCGGAGATGTACTTGCCCATAAGGTGCGCCACGTGATGGGACCCCATGTGCGAGAGCTGGAAATGCCAGCCGCGGTTGATCATCAGGGGCACGAGGTATCCAAGACCCTCCAGGTCATAATCGAGCCCCCACATGGTGGCAAGGTAAAGAAAGAGCGCGCGCACCTTGTCGTTTTCGAACCAGGAATCGACGATCTGCCTCGGCGTATATCCGGTCAGCTCGTCATCCCACTTGGTTGCCCGGTGCAGCTCCAGCTTTGCCGCCTGTTCGATGCTGGGAAGAGGGTTGACATAGCTCGCGGGCGCGAGAAAGACATCCATCGCCTCTTCCGATATCTCCACGAAGTTCAGGAAGCTCTCTGCATCCTGTTTGGAGAATTTCGCGATCGATGCCGCCGATTTTTTCGGGTCTTTGTAAAGGGCTAGGTGCGTCCCGTCCAGAAAAGGCATGACTACCTGCAGGTCCGGGTAGATCCACTCCAGGTCGTATTTCTTGTCGAGCTCGAAATCTCTTAAGGGTGGTGCATAGTCGACCATCATATGGTAGATGGCATGGCTGTCGACCAGCATACCCGGGAGCAGAAGGTTTTCTGTGGCCAGGCCGCCGCCGATCTCGTACCGCCGCTCGAGAACGGCCACCTTCAGCCCCGCTTTCACGAGATAGCCGGCCGCGGTCAGCCCGTTTGGCCCGGCCCCGATAATGATTCCGTCAAACTCCATCATGAGCGCCTCCTTGTAGTTCATATTCAATGAAGCTGGCATCCGGCTTCAAAGGACCGGAAGCCGTTCTTCTCGTTACCGCAACGGAGTCCCAACCTCGTACACCGCAAAACATAGAGTACTATATTGCATATTGTCTGCCATTTTCAATAGACGTAGCAAGACAAAATATTTTATGGGCCTATAAAAATTTTTATACAAAGGTTTTATACGCATCCTCCCGGCACTTTCCTTTCCACTCGTCACTCGGCACTTTTGCATAGCGACGAGGGACCCCGCAAAAAAACTTTATTCGATGCCGTTGACAAGTCGATTCATTTGTTTTACTAGTACAGGTATGCGTCAGAAGCTGTGAAAAAATCGTTTGAGGACCCTTTGCCGTCATTCCAGCCCCGGATTCAAGCCTTCCGGGGCAGGCCCGGCAGCCATACTCTTTGTCGTCATTCCGGCGGAAGCCGGAATCCAGGCGTTGCCGGAGCCGGAATCCAGCTTTTTCAGTAGGTTACAAAGGCCCTGGACCCCGGCGTCCGCCCCCGGATACAGGCATTCCGGGGCAGGCTTGGTGACGACAAAAAGGCAATTTTTTCACACGTTCTCACGTAACGTTTTCTCACATGAGGAGCGAGAGGTCATGACCGCTGAGGAGAGAAAGGCCGTCATCTCATTCTTGAAAAAAGACGAGATCAAGAATATCAATATGCTCAATTTTATGGAGAGCTATCCGGTCATGAGCCTCGAACGGATAGGCAATTCAGTGCTGTTGCGGGGAGTGAGCGACTGCCAGTGGGTCTATGTCAGCAGCCCCGATGAGGGGGAGCTGAAAAATGTTGCGGAAAAGCTCACGGAAGAGGACAGGGCCTTCGCCGCCATGGAGGAGTGGATGCTTCCCGTACTCTTCCCGGGCAGAGCGTTCTCGTGGGAGCTCTCGATGACGAGGCTCGTGCTGCCCGACCATGTTGCCTTCCCGAAAGCCCTTCTCTCTCCTCTCACTCCGCTGTCACCCGACGATGCAGAGTACATATTCGAGCATTCGATATATCAAAACGTGACGAGACCCGACTACATCCGGGAGCGCATTCAGGCCGGTCCCAGCGCCGGTATCCGTGAGTCGGGAAAGCTCGCGGCATGGCTCATGACCCAGGATGACGGCTCTATCGGCGTATTGCACGTGCTCGATGACTATAGAGGAAGGGGCTATGCGTACGACTTAACCGTCTATCTGATCACCGGGCTGCGTGAGCAGGGGCGGATCCCCTTCGTCCAGGTCGAAGATACGAACACGAAGTCGATGAACCTGGCCCTGAAGCTGGGCTTTAGGAAAGATCGAAGGATTCACTGGTTCAAGGTCACGCCGGAAGACATGTCAGCCGACCCAGGGGACTATTGCTGAGGCCCCCACCTTGCAGCAGGGCAAGAAAAGGGCTATATTGCGACAATGAAGAAAACCGTTTTTCTCTGCCTTGCCCTTTGTCTCGCCTTCTGGCTCGTCCTGCCCGGAAGCGGTGCAGGTGCTGAAGAGAAGGGAGCCCTCACGCCGCTGCCCGGTGATGTGCGGATCGAACCGCCGGCGCCGGGGATAGCCCCGGCGGTCGCGGGCCTGTCGGGTATCTGGCAGGGCGATCTCGAGGTGTGTTGAGGCACCTACCAGTCAACTACGGTCGTAGTTGAGAAACTGAGCAGCGAGGGGGTCGAGGCCATATACTCCTGGGGGGCGTTGCATAAAGACAAGTATCAAGACAATCCCGGCTGGCAGAGGGTCAAGGGCGCCATCGACGGCAAGAAGATCGTCCTCACATTCGGTGTACCGCCTGATACGACGATCATAGTTCTCGACCCTCGCAAGGAAAACACCATATTCGTGCAACGGACGGAGAAGGGTAAAACTCGTCAGGGATGGCTCGACAGGGCTGAGCTGAGATAGGTTGAGAGCCGAAAGGTATAAGTGGCTGGTGCTCCTCGCCGTATCGGTGGGCAGCTTTGTCGCGACCCTCGACATAAGCGTGCTCACTGTGTGCCTGCCTGCGCTGGCCGCCGCCTTTAAAACGGACTCCTCGGTCATCGGCTGGGTGAGCGTGGTGTACCTCCTCACGAGCCAGAGCCTGATGTTCAGCCTTGCGAGAATAGGGGACGCCCGCGGTCGGAAGATGGTATACATGCTCGGCCTCGCGCTCTACACGGCCGGCCTCATCCTCTGCTCCCTTTCCCTGAATATCCCCCATTTGATAGTATCGCGGGCCATTCAGGGGGTCGGGGCCGCGAGTATCATATCCCTCAGCACGGCAATCGCCGTAGCCGTCTTCCCCGAGGACGAGCGGGGCAAGGCGCTGGGGATACTCGCAAGCGTCGATGCCGTGGGCCTGATAGCCGGACCGATCATAGGCGGCACGGCGCTGGATATGCTCGGCTGGAGAGCCGTCTTCTTCTCCAGAGTGCCCGTCGCCCTCGCCGCCATGCTCTTGACCTGGTTCATCGTGAGAGAGCAGAAGGACCCGGTCCCCCGCTTTCACTTCGACTTCGGCGGGGCGATCAGCCTCTTCGGTTGTCTCACCGCGGCCCTGCTTTTCCTCAATCTCGCGGGCAGATGGAGCCTTTTCTCGCCCCCGAGCCTTGCGCTTTTCGCCTCGGCACTGGTAATGCTCGCCATATTTCTCCGCTTCGAGAAAAAGAGCGCTCAGCCTATCGTCGAGCTCGCCCTCTTCAGGAACCCCGCACTCACGGGCGCCGCTCTCACCAGTGGTATTCACGCCTCCGTCGTGGTGGGCTCAGTCTTCCTGCTGCCTTTCTATCTGACCGGGGCCTTGGGCTATTCTGCGTCGATGGTCGGTCTCTTTTTCTCCATGCTCCCCGTTCCCTTTCTGTTGCTCTCCCCCCTGGCGGGCAGAATGTCGGACATGATAGGTCCGAAATTCCTGTCGGCCCTCGGCGTGGCCCTTGCCTGCGTGGCCCTTTTCTTCCTTGGCCGGCTGGGGAATGGACCGACGCCCCTTGCCATTGCCCTCTGCGTCTGTCTGATAGGGACGAGCTACGGGGTTTTTATCGCGCCGACCAATAGCAGGATTATGAACTCCGTGCCGAGGGACAGGTTCGGCACGGCATCGGGCATAATAGCAACAACGAGGCAGGTGGGCTCGTCAACGGGCATTGCCGTTGCAGGGGCACTCTTTGCGAGCCGTCTGGCGTTCTACTCGCATCATGTGGCCGATGGACGGCTCGCGCCTCACGCGATAAAGAACGCAGCCGTGACGGGCGCCTTTCAGGACACCCTTTTGCTCGCCGCCGTCTTCGGCGCCCTGGGCATTATCACGGCCTTATTTCCCTTTTCTCAGGGGAAGCGCGAAAGTGACGAGTGTAGGAAATGAGGAGTGACGCGGGATCGAGGGAAGACGCCTTATGCGGACGCCCGTAGCGTCTCCGTAAGTGTGGGTCGGTGTCTCTATAACGAGTTCTCCCCCCTCACCGTGAGGCAAGGGGGGAGAAGATCGCATCAAAATAATAATTGTCTAGAATGCGTAGATCCACCTGAGCCAGAACTTATCACCCAGCGGCGCGTTCTGAGCTTCGATGTCGTGCTGCCACTTGAACGTGAGGCAGCCGTGAGGTATGTCCACGGTGACTGCGGGGCCGATGGACCACTCTTTGCCCACGACGCCTGTCGCGATGCCCGTAAGCGGATCGACGGCCGTTTTGCCGTATTGCGAGTCATTGGTCGTCTGATAGCGGTAAAAGCCGTTTAGGCCGACTGCCCATTTGGGGCTGGGGTGGTAGCCGACGGTGTAATCGGCGATGAACTCCTGCCCGGAGACATAGCTGGTCGCGGTGTTCACCGTGTTGACCCAGTACATGAACTTGGACGACAGCTCAAGGCCCGGGATGGGTGAATTCTTGTCGCCGATATAGGTTATGCAATAAAGGGGGTCGAAGGACCAGTAGTTCCTGCCGAGATTTGCAGGGTCCGCGCCTACGGCCGTGCGGCTCTGATTCTGGTAGCTGCCTGTCGGTGACACGAAATCGAAAGCAAAGACGCTGTGGAGGGTCGGGGAGTGATGCCACCCAATACCCAGACCCCATTCGATATCGCCCAGTCCTGTTTGCGATGACGGGAATCCCGTGCCGTATACCGAGCCGCCCGGCGTGTTAACCTGCAGGGAGACATGATCATAACCCACAGGGAGGATCACGTGCCAGACGAGAGTGCCGCCCAGTATCGTGCACTTCGTCACGTGTACGAAGCGCAAGACGTCGAGGAGGACATTGAGACTGAAACTGGTCGAAAAGCCGGGGGAGCCATGGAGATATACTGCTCTGCCGCCGTTGTTGCCGTTGAGCTGGCTGGCATTATAGTCTACCATATAGTGCATGAGAATATCGGTGCCCGGTGGAGGCAGGGCGCCTGTCATGAAGTCCTCGACGCCGCCGCTATAGTGGCTGCCGAAACCCTCGCCGGCGTAGACCGGAGAGGTCTGGATGCCGAGGTAACAAAGGCCGATGCATAAGACCAGTACTGCGAGTGAGAGAACGCTGCTTCTCTTGCCCATATCGTTTTCCTCCTTTAAAATATCCTGAAATCTGGTTCCACTGGAACGTTAACGAAAAACCACTTCGCCGTCCGAACACGCGTTTTTCGATCGCCCCCCGTCCCACGTGCTTCTTACGATCTTAACTAGTGCTTCACCCCCTTCATTAATATTTCTTGCATTCTATCCGGCTATCGGTGTCGTTGTCAAGAACAAAATTAAAAATGTTTAATAAATCTTTGATGAGGGTTTTGAAAACCCTAGTTTATCGTGGCTACGCCAACTGCGCCCGGACCTTGGCCCTTCCGGCCACAACCCGGGGCGCCGATCTATATCCTCCCAATCATACCGTTTGGTAGCATAATGGCATAATCCCACGGTAGCGTAGCTTTTATTGACCGTCACCGCAGCCCTTCCAAAGGCATCGAAGGGTGCTCTGAAATAGTTTTCCCTCGTCATTACGCATAGTTTTTGCACTTCCCGATCCGCGGGTTCGATCGTGGCATGGGTATTGCCTCTATGATCGTAAGCCCTCTATCGGGAAAGGAGAAACGATATACCGGGCTTTCTTTGCACCTCTCACTCCCGCTTTACACGAGGCTCTCGTCCATCCACCCGACCTTTACGATCTGTATCCGGCTGAGGTCGCTTATGCCGAGATGGTATTTCTTGTCCGCCTCCGCAATATGGATAGGCTCCACGTCGAGCGGCCTATCCTCGCCGAAGCTCGCGATCCGCTTCAGACGGAGGATCTCCGCACCTACGGCGTCGACTGCGACGGGATCGGTCCCCACGAGAATCCCCTTGTAGGGCCAGACGAAGCGCTTGTCGAAAAAGCTGGCCCCCCGTCCGTAGAATTGCGGCGTCAGGGCAACGAGGATGTTGAGTCTCGTTTTTCCCTTCACGGCCGGCAAGGTCCAGATGCGGCCGAGGTCCGCGCAGCCGTTGGGATGATAGTCGGACGGCTGGCGCACAAACTGTATGTAGTTCTTGATCAGGGTCCCCACCCCGGACCAGTGATGGGACCTCACCGGACGCGTATTTACGAGGGCCGTGGACCTTAAGAATACGGGATGGTCGAGGACTCCCCGGTCAGCCACCGCGATATTCTCCTCGGCGACGCCGATGTCAAGGAGCCTTCGACGGATAGCCTGCTCCATTTCAGGCGGCGTAGGCAGGTTGCGCCACGAGTTGCTCTTTATGCCCACCACGTCCGACTTCTTGAACAGGGTCTGCCATGCTTTCAGGCCATCTTCCCTGCCGAGGAGCTTCTTTACCCCTTCATCGAGCATCGACTGGAGCACAGGGGCGCGTATCCCTCCGCCGGGGTCCAGGACGTCCCGGTTCCTCACAAGGACCACCTTTGCCTTATCCTCAGCCCCGCCCTTCGAGGGCGCACCGGGGCCAAGGGCTGTGGCCGCGACAAGTCCTGCCGTGCCTTTCAAAAAATCCCGACGGGTGAGCGCATGTCGCTTCATCGTTCCTCCTTTAATTTCATCCGCGTCGCGTCTATCAGTTGCCTCACCACCTCTGCGGCCGGTGCATGAAGCGCGATGACGATGGCTGGGCCTTCCGCCTCCGCACCGGTCCACGTGCCGTCCTCAGCCTGTGCCATGCCCCCGGCATCCAACCTATAGGTCTTCCTGAACGCAGCAAGGGCCGATTTCGCGCGTGCCTCACCCGGGTAACCGACGAGGAGCACGAAGGTCCGCTCTTTTCCAAAGTCGTATCGGGCAAAGACAGCCTCCGTGTCTGCGTCCAACCGGAGGATGTTCTCATGTGAGATGAAGCACCGCTGGTTGAGCAGCACGTGGCTCCTCACGAACTTGACGCTCCCCTCTATCCGACGCTCCCCGGGCAGAGCGCGTATGAGCCGGGGAGGCTCTCCTGTCCCGACAATCGACGAGGCAAGCTTTTGACCGATCTCCAGAACGGCCTGCTCCTGCTCCTTTCCCTCACCCTCTCCGTAGATGCTCACGAAATGCCTGCCCTTCCAGAACCTGAGGAGGCCGCCGCCAAACTCCGACCCCTGGCCGATGCCCGCTTCGGGGTCCTGCATGTCGAAGGAGAAGACGCCAAAGGCGTCTGCAGGCGTTCCCATCTCGTAGAGCTCTGCGATCAATGCCGGATGACCCTGTCTTTCGAAGCGGTGGACTGTAAGCTGCCTGAAGTTGTACGCCAGATAGACCTCACCGGCGCCGTCGATGTAATCAAAAATCGCCCGCCCCTGGTAGCGGACAGCTTCACCCGTCCTTTTCCAGCCCCCTGCCTCGGAGGGCCACCCGATAGTCTCGTCCATTGCCCCCTTCCCGGCAGCCGCACCCGGCATAAGCCGGAGGGAGAGGGCGATCATAATGACGAATGCCGCTTTCGCTCTCCCTGAATGCACTACCTGCCACCTCGTTCGCCCCTATCCGTCGGGTCCGGAGCCCGGTCGCCCACACCGCGTATCTCCTGTTTGTTGAATCCCGGCGCATCATGAGTACCCATTTTTCGATTATAACACCGATAGCGGCAGTACGCAAAGAGGCCCATGTACGCCTGCGTCGGAGCGTCTAGGTGGCCGGTCCCGCCGGTGCGCCCAGATAGGCCGCGCGGACGTGAGGGTCGTTGAGCAGGCTCTCCCCGGGGCCCGACAGCACGACGGCGCCGGTTTCCAGCACATGGCCGAAGGAGGCGTTTCGCAGCGAGATGTGGGCATTCTGTTCGACCAGCAGGATGGTCGAGCCGGTGCGGTTGATCTCTTTGAGGACGGAGAATATCTCCTGAACGAGTACCGGGGCAAGACCCATGGAGGGTTCATCGAGAAGCATCAGGCTGCCCCGGCTCATAAGGGCCCTCGCCACGGCGAGCATCTGCTGCTCGCCGCCCGACAGGGTCCCCCCCGATTGTTCCCTCCGTTCGTAGAGCACGGGGAACAGGGCGAATATGCGCCGGTAGTCTTTTGCTATCCCGTCCTTGTCCTTTCTGTGCCACGTGGCGAGCTTCAGGTTCTCACTCACCTTCAGGTTGCCGAAAATGCCCCGGCCTTCCGGCACGTGCGCGATGCCGAGTGCCGCGATCCGGTGAGAGGGTATGCCGCGCAGGCTGCGTCCCTTATAGGCGATGCTGCCTTCGTAGGGCACCATTCCCGAGATCGCTCTCAGGGTGGAGGATTTCCCTGCGCCGTTTGCCCCGATGAGCGCCACCATCTCTCCCTGCCGCACGTCAAAAGAGATGCCCCTTAACGCCTGGATGTTGCCATACCATACCCTGAGCGCTTCTATCGACAGGACGACTTCGCCGCTCATGCCGGCTGCTCCTCCCCGAGATAGGCCGCAAGGACCCGGGCGTCGTTGCGTATCTCATGGGGCTTGCCTTCCGCGATGGTGACGCCGAAGTCGAGCACCACAAGGCGCTCGCACAGGTTCATCACGAGCTGCATCTGGTGCTCGATGAGAAGGATTGTCACGTTGAAGGCCTTTCGCACCCACTCGATCAGCCCCATCAGCCCCTTTATCTCCGCCGGGTTCATCCCTGCCGCGGGCTCATCGAGGAGCAGGAGTTTCGGGCGCGTCGCCAGGGCCCTTGCGATCTCGAGCCGCCGCTGCAGGCCGTAGGGCAGGTTCCTGGACGGCTCTTCCGCATGGCCGTCAAGCTGAAACAGGGCAAGCAGCTCCATCGAGCGGTCGATGATGACGGCCTCTTCCCTGCGGCAGCGACCGAGCCGGAATAAAGCCAAAAGGGCGCCGTACCCCGCCTGCCCGTAGTTGGCGCATCTCACATTGTCGAGCACGGAAAGATCCTTGAACAAGCGGATATTCTGAAAGGTCCTCGCGATGCCGAGCGCCGCGATCCGGTTCGGTGCAAGACCGACAAGCTCCCTTCCCTCGACGCTGATGCTGCCTTTCGTGGGGCGGTATACGCCGGAGATCAGGTTGAAGAGAGTCGTCTTGCCCGCGCCGTTGGGACCGATAATGCCCACCAGCTCATTCCCGTCGAGGCTCAGGTTGAAATCGGAAAGCGCGAGGAGGCCGCCGAAGCGGTGCGTGAGGTGGCCTATCTCAAGGAGGGCCATAGACCGTCCCTTTCTTTTTGTGCCACCGCCGGCCGGCGTTCAGGTCTGTGCCGGGTACGAACCAGGAGAACTCGCGCAAGCCCATGATGCCCTTGGGCCGATAGATCATGAGCAGGACGAGGACAAGGGGCATGAGCACCATCCGCCAGACGCCGAGGGGCCTGAGCAGCTCCAGGAGGACCGTGTAGACGACGGCCCCGATAATCGATCCTCCCAGGGAGCCGATACCGCCGAGATAGACCATGATGAGGATGTCCGTCGACTTGATGATGTCAAAGACGCGAGGATTGATGAACTGAAGAAGGTGGGCGAACAGGGCGCCGGCAACGCCGGCGAAGAACGACGAAACCACGAAGGCGAGCATCTTGACGCGCCGTGTATCGACCGTCGATAGCTCGGCGGCGATCTCATCCTCCCTGATCGACAGGATGCCGCGGCCGAAGCGTGAGTAAACGAGGTTGCGGATAGCCAGGATGGAGAGGGCCGTCCAGAAAAACACCCATGGCAGGGTCGTCAGTCTCTCCATTCCGAGAAACCCCCGCGGTCCGCCCAGGGCATCGATATTCTCGATCGCCGACTTGACGATCATGCCAAAGGCGAGGGTAACGATGGCGAGGTAATCGCCGCGAGTCTTGAAAGACGGAAAGGCGACGAGCAGACCCGTGACCGCGGCGGCCAGGCCTCCCGCCGCCACGGCGACGGGAAAAAGCCAGGGTCCCCACGGGGCAGGGAAGAGGTGCACCGAGATGACCGAGGCGGCATAGGCCCCCACCGCCATGAAACCCGCGTGGCCCACGGAGAATTCACCCATATAGCCGTTGATGAGATTGAGGCTGACGGTGAGGATGATGTTGATGCCGATATACATCAGGATGAGCTGGACGTATTGGTCGAGAAGGCCCGCTGCAGGAATAACGAAGGAGAGCAAAAACGCGGCGGCAGCCAGCCCGCTTTTGAACCCCGGCCTGTTCGCGAGCGACCGGACCAGGGGCATCCACCTTTTCCCGATGAGAGGGCCCGTCATGGCATCACACCTTCTGCACCGTGGGTTTGCCCAGAATGCCGTGAGGTCGAAAAACGAGCAGCACGAGGAGCAGGCCGAAGGCGACGAAATCCCGGTAGGTGGAGGGCAGAAACGCAACGACGAGAATTTCGACGGCGCCGAGGATGTAGCCGCCGATCATGGCGCCCCGTATATTCCCTATACCGCCCACCACCGCGGAAATGAACGCCTTCCACCCCACCATGATCCCCATGTAGGGGTCGATGACCGGGTAGGCGAGCCCGTAGAGCACGCCGGCAACGCCGCCGAGACCCGTGCCGATGGCAAAGGTCATGGAAATGATCAGATCCACGGGCACACCCATCAGGGGCGCCGTCGTTTTGTCCCACGAAATGGCTCTCATGGCCATGCCTGTCATCGTCCGCCTCACCATGAGATCGAGGAGGACCATCAGGACAAGGGAGCACGCGATCACGACGATCTGCAGCAATGAGATCGACACGTCCCCGAGCATCCAGGAGATATCCGGCACAAAAGAAGGAATGTGCTTGGGGTACGGGCTCAGGGCGAGGGTAAAATTTTCGAGAAAAAGGCCTACCCCCAGCGCCGTAATGATCGCCGATACCCTGGGCGCCTGACGAAGGGGCTTATAGGCGAGCCGCTCGATCGTCACGCCCAGGAGGGCCGTGCCCACCATGCTTGCGAGCAGGGTGGGCACGAAAGGGAGCTTCAAAAACACCACGGAGAGAAAACAGAGAAAGGCGCCCACCATGAAAAGGTCGCCGTGGGCAAAATTGATCATGGTGAGAATGCCGTAGACCATGGTATAGCCCAACGCGATCAGGGCATAGATGCTCCCGAGCTGGAGCGCGTTCAACACCTGCTGCAAGAGGTAGCTCATCGAAGGTCCGGGCCCGGCACGTGCCGCGGGGACAAAGGGGAGGAGGCCTCATGGATGCGCATTGGCGAAGTAGACAAAACTGCCATCCTTGATCCTGAGGACCACGGCGCTTTTTACAGGATCGGACGAACCTTCCCTGAACTGCATGTCACCGGTCACCCCCTCGTACTTCTCGATTTTTGCAAGGGCATCCCTCACGGCCTGCCGATCGATCGTGCCGGCCTCGCTGACTGCCTGTCTGAAAAGACCGAAGGAATCGTAGGTCAGGGCAGCCACGTCGTCGGGCATGCCGCCGTAGGCCGTCTTGAAGGCCTGAATGAACCTCCTCGCCGCCGGGGCCGCCGCATCGGGCGCGTAGTGCGTGCTGAAGTAGCACCCTTCGCAGTCATTGCCGCACAGCGTGATCAGCTCCCGGCTCCCCCAGGAGTCGCTTCCGAGGAAAGGCGCCTTGATGGCCAGTCTCCTGGCCTGCTGGATCTGGAGGGGAACCTCGCTGTAGTAGTTCGGAAGGAACACCACGTCAGGCTCGGCTTTCTTTATCTTGGTAAGCTGCGCGGAGAAGTCCCTGTCGTTGGTCGTATACGTTTCAAAGGCGACGACCTTCCCCCCGTTCTGCTCAAAGGTCGCTTTAAAAAATTCCGCGATCCCCTTGTTATAATCGGATGCGACATCGTAGAGGACCGCGGCCTTTCGCGCCTTCAGGCCGTCCATGGCGAAGCGGGCCAGCACGCGTCCCTGAAAAGGGTCGGTGAAGCAGGCGCGGAAGACGTACTTCTTCGGGGCCCCCGTCCGCGCGTCGACTGTCGTCTTGGGGTTCGTGGACCACGGCGTGATGAGGAGGACTTTCGATCCCTCGGCTATCTCAGAGGCAGGGATGGCGTAACGGGTCGCGTTGGGGCCGATAATAGCGAGCACTTTCTGCTGGGTGATCAGCTTCTGGGCGGCGGAAGCGGACTGATCGGCCTTTCCCGCGTTGTCCTCTATGAAGAGCTCCACCTTATAGCGCGTATCGCCCACCTGAACGCCGCCGGTGTCGTTCATTTCCTTTACTGCCAGTTGAGCGGCCTTCTTGCAGGATTCCCCCACGGCCGGCATATCGCCCGTCAATTCGGCGATAACCCCCACCCTGATCGTGGAAGGGGCCTTCTCACCGCAGCCTGCCGCACCCAGAGCGACCAGCACACAGATGCACCACACAAGGCCCGCTCTCTTCATGACCATCTCCTCTTTAGCAGGTATCTCGTTTTCCGTTTTTGTGCCGAGGGCTTATAATAGCAAAGAAGAAGCAGGAATGTCCACCCCCTTCACTTCTTCCTGAAGAGAAGTCTTATCGGGGCGCCCATAAAGCCGTATTTTTCTCTCAGCGCGTTCTCGAGATATCTCTTGTAGTGCTCCGGAATACGGTCCGGGTAATTCAAGAAGAGGATAAATGTGGGAGGCACCGACTTGAGCTGGCTCACATAGAAAATCTTCACCTGCTTCCCTTCCGCCATGGGGGGACTCAGCCTCCGGGTGAACTCCTCGAAGGCTCTATTCAGCTTCGGCGTGGATATCCTCGTTGTTAACTGCCCGTAGACGGCGGTATCGATGTCAAGTATGTGCTCCACCTGCTCCCCTGTGAGGGCCGACGTGAAGATGACCGGCGCGAAGTCCGCATGGGGGAGACGCTGCCGGACCATTGTGCGATACTCGTCTTCAGCGACATCACGGTCCATCAGATCCCGCTTGTTCACCACGATCCCGATCCCCTTGCCCGTCGAGACGATAAAATGGGCGATGGTCCCATCCTGATGGCCGATCCCGAGCTGTCCGTCGATGACGAGATTGACGACGTCTGCCCGCTCGATGCTCCGCAGGGCACTCGTCACTGAATACTCCTCCACTTTCTGGGAAATCCTGCTCTTCTTTCTCAACCCGGCAGTGTCGATCACCGTGAATGTTTTCCCCTCACATTGGATGACGGAATCGATCGCGTCTCTCGTAGTCCCCGGTGCGTCGCTCACGATCATGCGGTCCGAGCCGAGCAGCCTGTTCACGATGGACGATTTGCCCGTATTCGGTCTGCCCACGACGGCGATCCTTATGCCCTGGGGTGCCTCCGCCTCCGGACCGGTATCAGCTATCCGGGCAATGTCTTCGAGCAGGTCGCCCACCCCG
Source organism: Syntrophorhabdales bacterium (assembly GCA_050012495.1). GTDB lineage: Bacteria > Desulfobacterota > Syntrophorhabdia > Syntrophorhabdales > WCHB1-27 > BOG-1155. The sequence goes on along the minus strand of JBEKHB010000027.1, from coordinate 20,816 downwards.
AGCCCATGGGCAGCGCTGACCGAATAGAGCTTCTCCACACCCAACCGGTAAAAATCGGCGGTCTCCGCCTCCCTCTTCTGCGAATCCACCTTGTTGACCACGTAGAAGACGGGCTTGTTGTAGCGGCGCAGAATTGACGCTATCTCGCGGTCGTCGGGCAGCAGGCCGTCGCGCGCGTCCAGGAGAAATATGATCATCGACGACTCTTCCACGGCCCCGTAAATCTGCTCTTTCACGAGAGACGTGATCTTTTCAACGCCCTCCGGCTCAAATCCCCCGGTATCGACGATCACGAAGGATTTTCCCCCAAACTCGAACTCGCCGTAGTTCCGGTCCCTCGTGACGCCGGGAATATCCTCGGTTATGGCCTTCCTGCGGCCGATAATGCGGTTGAAAAGGGTGGATTTCCCCACGTTCTGCCTTCCGACGATGGTGATGACCGGTTTCATGCCGGCCCACCCTGCCCGGGCGCAGATCTCACTATCAGGCCCGGCGCCGACCCGGCAACCGGCAGCGCCCCCTGGTAGACATCGACCGTCAGGCGGCCAAGGGAGAGCGAAACCGGCACCTTCAGGTTAAAGGGCCTCATCCTTCGAGGATCCGTCTGAGCTGCAGGAGCAGTTTGCATGTCGCTCCCCATATCCTTTCGCCTTCGTAATAGATTACGGGAGCTTCTATGCTCTTCCCCCGGTGTTCCACCGTTGTCGTCTCCGGCGCATAGTCCATCAGGTAGCGGAAAGGCAGGCAGATAAGATGGTGCACCTCATCGGGGTTGAGCTTGAAGTCATAGGGATAGGGTATGAGGCCCACATACGGGGTGATCACAAACCCGGTTACGGTCTCCATATCGTCCAGCCGGCCGACGATCCGGATATCGTCAGGCTTTACGCCGATCTCCTCGTCGCATTCCCGTAGTGCCGTCCGCACCGTTTCCTGATCATCCTCCTCGTACATGCCGCCGGGAAACGAGATCTCCCCTTTGTGGTACCTTAACGTGGTCGTTCTTTTCGTCAGGAGGATACGGGTATCATCGCCGTCGGCAGCAATCGGTATGAGCACGGATGCCCTCGCCCCGGCGTCGGAGTGCAGCGAGGAGGGGCTATAGGCCGCCAATTTCTGTGTAAGTTGGGGAATCATGGGTTCTATTGTAGCAGGAAGGCCCGCGGTAATCAACTGGGGCACGGTCTTCGGCCGGGCTTTTTTCGCGCCTGGCTGCAAAAATTTTCTTGACATTTATGACTCCCTTTAATTATGCTTGAATAATAATAGACTGGGAGGTCAGTCTGTGCGTAAATGTAATCACCGGGGGAGAGACTTTGCGTAATAAACAAGACAATGTGAAGGAAAGGATTATCGACGCGGGCATAAGACTCTTCCTCGCGAAGGGTTTTGCAGGTACCACCACGAAGGAGCTGACGGACGCAGCCGGAGTGGCCAAGGGCACACTCTACTGGCATTTCACCAGCAAGGACCGGATCCTTGAGGAAATTCTGGAGAAGTTTTCCTGTGAATTGTATGATGCGGCTTTTGAGAAAGCCAATAACTGCCAGGGGGATTTCATTGCGAAATTCAAGGTCTTCTACAGGTTCATCACTGAATTCGCCCGGGAAAAGAAAGATTTGCTTCTCGTATCGAGTACCATGCTGGGGGAGATTGCGGGGACCGGGAGTAATGCAGAGCTAAAGATGCGGGGCATTCAGAGAAAAGCGCACGCGTTCATCAAGACGCTCCTTGACCTCGGACAGCAGGAAGGGGCCATCACCAGGGACCTGGACACCAACATCCACGCGCATATCATCATGGCAAGTTTCGTTGGTATGCACCTCCAGTGGTGCCTGGAGGGCGATTCCTTCGACGCGGTCGCATATGCGCGGGCCTACCGGGCGACGATTTTTCGGGGATTGGGGATACAACAATGACGTGCCGCTAATTCGTTCAAGGGCGTGAAGATGATCGGCTGCCTGTTTCGCGGGAACGAAGGGACCGATGAGCCATGCGCGTGTGTGCGCTGTTATAGACCGGGCGGTCGGTCTATCATTCGCGAGCTGCCCTTTCATATGGAGGAACTATCATGGATTTTCAGCTTACGGACATTCAACTGGACATAAAACGCGCAGCCAGGGAATTTGCCGAGGGAGAATTTCCCAAGATCGCGCAGGAGTGCGACCGGGAAGAAAAGTTCGACAAGGCGCTTATGGAGAGGGCGCGGGGCCTTGGCTTTGTCGGTGTCTTCATCGATGAGGCATACGGGGGCATGGGCCTCGGTTTCCTTGAGGCATCGCTGGTGATGGAAGAATTCTGGCGGGTCGACCCGGGTCTTGGCAGCACCATTTGCTGCATGTCCTTCGGCAGTGAAATGATACTCCTGTTTGGTACCGAAGAACAGAAGGATCGGTATCTTACATCGGTGTGCCGGGGGACCAAGATCGGCGCCGTCGCCGTCACCGAGCCCGATGCAGGGAGCGACGTCCTCAATGTCTCGACCAGGGCTGTGAAGCAGGATGGCGGGTATCTCATTAACGGCTCCAAGATGTTCATCTCGAATGGTGATATCGCCGATTTCTTTGTCACCCTTTGTCTGACCAATCCTGACAATGGCTCCAAAACAGGCCGCCACAGCGTCATCATTATCGACGGGGACAGGCAGGGCATAGAGCGGAACAAGATACGGGGGAAGCTTGGCATCAGAGCCCACGACACGGCCGAGATTACCTTTAACAACGTATGGGTGCCTGAAGATCGCCTGGTCGGTCAGGAGGGCAAGGGGTTTGAATGCTTTATGGCGTTTTTTAACAGGTCACGCACCTATATTGCCGCTCAGGGAGTGGGCGTGGCTCAGGGAGCAATAGAGATGGCTCTGCGACACACAAAAAAAAGGAAGGTCTTCGGAAAACCGCTTGCCGCCAGTGAGCTCGTCCAGGTGAAACTGGCCGAAATGGCCACGTGGACCGAAGCTGCCCGGAATCTCACGTACAAGGCCGCCTGGAAAGTAGACAAAGGGGAGATTGACCCGGCGCTTACGTCCATGGCCAAGTGGTACGCCGCAGAGGTAGGGGTAAAGGTGGTCAACGAGGCCCTCCAGCTCCACGGAGGCTACGGTTACATCGACGAATACGACATCAGCCGGTTCTACAGGGACGCCAAGATCGTGGAGATATACGAGGGAGTCAAAGAGGTAGAAAAACTCGTGATCGGGCGTCAACTGGTCAAGGGTCAGCTCACGTTCTGAGCATTATGCCCCCTCGGGGGATATCAGGTCGGGGAGAAAAGGAGGATAAGCATGCGGGTATTCGTCTTACGTCTGTGTAACGCTATGACCATAATCGCGGGCATAATCCTGCTCGTCATGATGGTCGCCACATTTGCTGATATCATCATGCGGTTTTTTGGAAAACCGATTGTAGGGGTGTATGAAATCGTTGCCTTCCTGGGAGTGGCCGTCACCGGATTCGCCCTTCCCCGGGCATCCCTCATGAAGGCCCAGGTGTATGTGGATCTCGTGATTGACAAGCTGCCGCCGGGACCGCAGAAGGTGCTCACGATCATCACGAGGGTCCTGGTATTCTTCATGTTTTTGTTTGCTGCCTGGTATTTCATCATTATGGGGAAGAACTTTATTACCACGAAGACGGTCACCATGAGCCTCAGGGTCCCTTTCTACCCGATCGTGTTTGGAATGGCGGCAAGCTGTATTGCCCAGTGCCTTGTAGCCGTATCCGACATTCTTAACGCCGGGAGGAAACAATGAACGAATTCGTATTAGGCATCGGCGCATGTGTTTTTCTCATATTCTTCTTTCTTACCGGCATCGAGATCGCTTTCGGCATTGCCATGATAGGCATTGCCGGTTACGCCCTCCTCTCCGGCTTTGACGCTGCCTACAACCTCATGGTACAGGACTTCTTCGACGTCCTATCCTCCTACAGCCTCACGGTCGTTCCGCTCTTTATGCTTATGGGCCAGATCGCCTATAACGCGGGAATTGCCAAGAGACTGTACGATGCTGCATATAAACTGGTCGGCCGCGTGCCCGGCGGCCTTGCCATGGCTACTGTTGTCGCAGCGACCCTCTTCAAGGCAATGTGCGGATCTACCCTTGCCACGGCCGCAACGTTCTCAAGCGTTGCCGTTCCCGAAATGACGAGATATAAGTACAGCAAGAAGCTCTCCACGGGCATAGTCGCAAGTGTCGGCACTATCGGCATTCTCATACCCCCCAGCATCACGATGATCATATACGGAATCATGACCGAGCAGTCCATAGGCAGGCTATTTCTTGCGGGCATGATACCGGGACTTCTCATCTCCCTCTTCTTTATCGGCATAATCTACGCCTGGTGCAAGATAGATCCTTCCCTCGGTCCGAGGAGCACGGAAACCTTTACCGCTCGGGAGAAACTCCGTTCCCTTCCCGAGTTCATCTGTGTTGTCATCATTTTTGGCATCGTCATAGGCGGGCTCATGGCAGGCATATTTACCCCTACCGAATCAGGGACGATAGGGACAATCGCAGTCCTCATCCTGGCGCTCTCCAGAAAGAGCCTCTCCTTCAAGGGTTTTGTAAAATCGATCGACGAATCCCTGAGAGCGGCGGTGATGGTGCTCATCCTTATCGCATGCTCGGCAGTCCTCGGACACTTCCTTACCATCACCCAGATCCCGCAATTTGCAGGCGATTGGCTCGTCTCGCTTCCCCTTCCGCGGGTGCTGATCATGGTGGTCGTCTTCATGTTCTACCTCCTGGGCGGCTCCTTTATAGACGATCTTGCCTTCATGATCCTTGTCACCCCGATCCTCTTTCCTGCAGTCCAGAAGCTCGGGTATGACCCCATATGGTTCGGGGTGATGATAGGGGTAACGCTTATGGTGGGGACCATCATACCTCCCGTGGCCATCAGTGTCTTTGTGGTGAAGAATATTACCGGGGAGTCCTTCAAAACCGTTTACACCGGTGTGGTCCCGTTCCTCGCCAGTTTTGTCGTTGCCGGAGCCCTGCTCTTTATATTCCCCGGGATAGCCACCTGGCTCCCGACCCTGTTGATGGGCAAGTGACGGGGGAACGCGCTATGGCTCGGGGGCTCACGATTCAAAAGAAACAATCTATCCGGGATAGCTGCGTCACGTGACGGACGGCAGACTGCGGCAGGGGGAGAAAACCAAAGGGGGGGTAATGATGGAGCGCAGATGGCACAAAGTGTGGCCCGTATGGGTCCCAAAAACTCTTGAAGTGGAGAAGCCTACGTCGGAATATGTGCGGGAATGGGGGAAATATACGCCTGATCGAGCCGCCTTAACGTTTTATGGCAGGGACATCACGTATGCGGAGCTCAACAGGATGATCGACAGACTGGCATGGGGTCTCGTGGAATTGGGAGTCGAGAAGGGTGATCGCGTCGCTATCCACGCGGAGAATTGCCCGCAGTTCGTGATAAGTTATTTTGCCGCCCAGAGAGCCGGGGGAGTAGCGGTGGCCGTCAATCCCATGTTTAAGTGCCTGGAGCTTGAGCACGAGATCAATGACGCGGGAGCGGAAACGTACATCGGCCTTGACACCCTCTACCCGGAAATGGAAAAGGTGAGGAGCCGCACGCCGCTGAAGAGAGTGATCCTCACCTCCATGAGCGATTTCCTTCCCGCCGACCCGACTTTGCCGCTGCCGGATGGGGCAGGGGAAAAGCACCATGCATTCCCGGACACAATCGCGTTCATGGAGCTGATGGAGAGGTCCCGGGACGACGCGCTCTGCAAGGTAAGCGATCTGAAAACAGAGCTGGCGGTTCTCCAGTATACCGGCGGCACCACGGGCATTCCCAAGGGGGCTATGATCAGCCATTATGCACTGGCCGCTGCGGCTCTTGGATTGATGCACTGGTACCATCACAGAGAGGATGATGTTCACCTGGGTGTGACGCCCTTCTTCCATGTCATGGGGCAGCTAGCGTTGATGTGTACTCCTCTGGTGTCAGGCGGGCGGGTTATTATTCTTCCACGTTTCGTTCCGGACGTGGTTGCTCGCACAATTACACAGTATCGTTGTACATTTTGGGTAGCCGCAACAACTATGGTGATTGCCCTATTGGGTCTTCCCAACATCACGGATTACGACTTCACCTCTTTTCGGTGTCTCTGGAGCGGGGGCGCCCCTATCTCCGTCGAGCTTCAGAAGAAATTGAGCGAGCTGGCGCCGAAGGCGGCCATCGGCGAAGGCTACGGGCTCTCGGAGACTATCATTCAGGGTGGCGCCTGCACTCCATTGCATCGATACAGGCCCGGCTTTCTAGGCATACCGCAGATCGACGTGGACATCAAGATTGTCGATCAGGAGACTGAAACAAGAGAGCTGGGCCCTCACGAGGAGGGAGAGATAGCCATCAAATCGGCGGCCATGATGCTTGGCTATTGGAACAAGCCGGAGGAGACAAAACAGGTGCTCCGGGACGGCTGGCTCTATACCGGAGATACGGGGCTCATGGATGAGGACGGCTACGTTAAATTCTTAGGCAGGACAAGGGAGATGATCAAGTGCTCGGGCTTCAGCGTATTTCCCGCCGAAGTGGAAGATCTGCTCTACAGATATCCGGCAGTGAGAGAGGCGGCGGTGATAGGAGTGAGCGACGACTACAGGGGCGAGACGCCCAAGGCGTTTATTGTGCTGAAAGATGGGTATACGGGTAAAGTCACGGAAAAAGAGGTGCTCGATTGGTGCAAGGAGAACATGGCGGCTTACAAGCGACCTCGCTTCATTGAGTTCACGGAGGACCTGCCGAAAAGCAGCGCCGGCAAAGTGTTGAGGCGGCTCCTTGTCGAGAGGGAGAAACGCACGCGTGCGGGTGCAGGTGCGTAGTGGAACGTTTCCAAAAGAAGCTGCGAAGCTTTACAAAACCTGAAAAGAGGGGTGGAATTATGAAGAGGTATGGACGTGCATGTTTCGTGTGGGTGTTAACGGCGCTTTGTATCCTTGTCTTCATCCGTCCGGCTCAGTCGGAAGAGAAAACAGTTCGGCTCAAGTTCTCGACCTTTTCGCCCCCTATGAGCCGCCTGGCCGGCCTCGCCGAACAGTGGTGCAAGGAGGTGGAAAAGCGGGGTAATGGAAAGATCAAGGTCGCCTTTTTCCCCGGCGGCACCCTGGTGCCGGCCAATCAGTCGTACGAGGGCGCCGTAAGAGGTATCACCGATATCTCTTTCACCTCCCAGCAGTGGACGGCCGGACGGTTCCCCCTGACCGAGGGTGTGGCCCTTCCGATCGGCATCAAGAGCTCGACCCAGGGGACAAAGCTCATCAATGCCTGGTACAAAAAGTTCAAGCCCAAAGAATATGACGATGTGAAAGTCCTCTACATGTTCACTTCGGGTCCCAGTCATTTCATGACCCTTAAACAATTGACTTCCATAAACCAGCTCAAGGGCTTGAAAATAAGGGCTGCCGGCGAAACGAGCAAGATAGTTATTGCAATGGGCGCCGTCCCCGTTTCAGTACCCATATCCGACGCCTACGAAGCATTCCAGAGAGGTGTCTGCGAAGGCGTGCTGTTGGCTGCCGAGACCTTAAAGTCTTTTCGGTGGGGAGACCTGTTGAGGGGGCTTCAGTCGAATGACGGGATCGGAAGCGTATCCACCTTGTTAGTCGTCATGAACACACAGAAGTGGAACTCCCTACCCCCTGATGTGCAAAAGATTATCGAGCAGGTGAGCGAGGAGTGGGCGGAAAAAACCGGACCCGTCTGGGACGATATCGATAGGGAGTCAATAGAATTCGCGCGGTCTCAAGGCCTGAAAACCGTGGTTATCTCGAAGGAAGAGGTGTCGGCTACCGTCCAGAAGATGAAGCCTCTTCTTGACGCGTATGTGGCGAAAATGAAGACGCTGGGGCTGCCCGGAGAACAATCGTTGAAATTCTGCACAGACTTTCTCAGGGCCAATCCATAATCACCCAAAGACCTCTCGCTGCGATACACGGTCCCGGGCACAACCGGGACCGTGTATCCCGGGTTAATTTCGCGCCTTTCGCCTGTCTCATCGGCGCCGCGAGTCCTCACATACAGCACGGTATGCTCCGGCTCGCGACCCCTCGATCACGACGAAATCCATCGAAATTTCCTCCGGCCGGGGAAACGACCTACTCACTTCACCTACTAATGCAGTATTTAGGAATAATGAAGTGCTTCAAGGTTACCGCCTGAAAGGCGGAGGGCAACTCTTCAAGCCGATGGATCAAGGCGACTTCCAAAGGCTATATCCATCGTTCAATCACTTCTTTGTGTTTAGGAAAACGGTTCAGAAGGACTCCTCGGATGTCGAAGGGTCCCCGTTGGACATGGTCTATGAATTCCTTTGTCGCTAGACCTAAACGTCTCGTGCAGCCATCGGCCACCGTGGTTGAGTCCACCGAACATCCGGACGCGATTGCTTTTACCGCGTCCCTATACTTAGAGCCTTCCCAAACAGGTTTTTGCGTCCGAAGAGCATAAGCAAGAGACATTCGACCTACAAATGTTTCGCAGGCCTGCTTATCTTTCTCTCGAAAGTATGTGAGGAGCAGAGCATATGTTCCGTCTCCGGAGACTCTGCTCTTCTGATCAATTACTGCACCTCCTGCATAAGGCCAGTCGGGCATTTTGCCAGAATCTGCATGACTCCTGATTAGTTGAAACATATTGACATCGTTTCCAAAAAAAATGAGCTCGGCAGCTTCGGCAAGCCCTTCTTTCATCGATGCCCACAAAGGACAACATGGAGGTTTTTTGCAACCGTTCTGATACTCTTCTCCTGTGGTCCTCAACTGTCGGGGATTTCGCGTAAAATCGGGAGGCGGCCGATACTGCACACCGCTACAGCCGTTGGAAGCATTAATGCCTTCAAAAGTAACGGCATGAGCATGCTCATGCAAGACAGTCGCAAGAATGCAGTCCTCAAGAGAATGTGTGGAATCAACCCGATCTCTTATTCTATTAACGAAAATAACGACGACCCCAAGCTTGGAGGGACGAAAGAAAATAGGAAATCTTGCCCTATCCAGCCATCGCGACAGATCGGAGATACGGTCGCAATTCCTATGATAGTAGCGCCCGTAAAGGTCAATGCTCATCAGTTCGGTCGTAGATTGCATATTATCCTCCCGCTCGACAGCGGGAACCGCTTCATCGACAATCCAGGTCGGTACCGGGTAGTACCTAAGACCGGTAAGGTTTTCAAGAAACGGCACGGCTCGTTTGACCGCATCACGGACAATGTCCACAACGTTGTCGGATACGGGCACTAATGGAAAGACAGTTGCAGAAAAGTCCATGGACCGATAAGGCATTTTGCGTACCTCCTTGGGCACTTTTTATTCGCAACGTCTGTCTCTAATGCTCAGTTTCCAAAGAAATTCCTCAAAACACGGTGAACCGTGCTCACCGAGACGCTTAATCGTTACTTCATACCCTTCAAATTCGAGGTCATATTTAATGCGCCACTCAATTTGTTGCAGGCGACGTTCGTCCCATATGGGCCATCGAACGCTCTTCGTCGACAATCCAAAATGCACAGCGACCCTCTTACGATTCGGCGGAAAATCAATGCTCTCCGAAAGATCAAACAGGCGCTCGGTAGATACTTCGGGAGGCCAGATAACAAAACCCTCTTCGATTTGATAAACGCTAATCCGACACCTTGGCGGCCAAGCAAATAGCTCTTGTTGTTTAGTAAGTACCATGCATCACCCCACTACTTTATTCAAATTACCACGCTCATTATGCACCGGCAACGCAACATGAAACGCCATTATACCCCACCACCCTCGCTTATAAGAACTCCGGCATAAACTTGCCTACCTCGAAATCCAATGAATCATCCGTGAGGAATATCCATACAGTGTTACGCTGTGAATATGATCTTTTTGCGGCAGCAGATAATTTGACCGAGCGATCGGTACAAAAAAACACGCGGAGATCCTCTCTCCCGACATTCGCGTGCACGTTATATATGTTGACAGCAGTGGGGAACAGGGTGGGGACAAAAGGCACATTGTTAGCGTTGTCTACCCCCGCCAACCGACATAAGCTCACAGCAACGCTTTTTTGATGCATGCCACATAACTCATGTGCCCTTGGGTAATGATGAAGGACGTTGTCTTCCCATCCAAAAGAAAACAAATGAAAGAAATAAGGGTTGCGTTGCCCCTGACTCCACTGGAAGGATGTGATGGCGTAAACCAAGCGTCCCACTACATCTACATGCGTGCCCAACCCTCTCTGCATGTAGCAACAAATTGCTCGGTATGCCCGGATTTGGGTTTCCCGTTTGGTAAATTGCCCGAGAATCTTTCTCGATGGACCCATGGAGTCCTCATCTATGGTTAATGTCGGAGCAGTGGTTCGCATGTATCCGGTTAAAGCTGAAATGAATTCGCTTATAACGTTTTGCTCTATCATCTTATCGCGCTCACACGGCACTTCAAGTGCCGAACAATTATACCAAGTTGGTCTTTTTTGGCATTTTACTCTTGCTCGACACAGGAGGCAAGAACAAAATGCAAGTGATATCGGTGGCCTTGCACGCACCCACTTGGGAATTAGTCCGTAGGATCAGCAAGAGCCAAGTTGGTCTTTTCTGATATTCCCTCAGCGATGATTGCCGCTCGTAATGGCGAATAATTTCGAATCAAGGCCAGTTGACGCTTTCAGGAAGACATCCCGGATTAACTGGGCAAGAACTAGATGAACCGGAAGAAAGCAAAGAAAGTGGACGCCGGACAAGCGCTATGGTTCGAGCAGCTCGAACCCAGTCCTGGGGTCGAACACCCTGCGGCCGGTTGTCTCGGTAAGCTCCCAGAGCACTACCTCCAGCACATGCCATACATGAACCCCCAGCCTGACGCACCCTGTGACCGCCTCATCGCCTCGGCCGGCGGTCGCATGCATATGGAGGACAGGCCGACCTTCCGCGTTAGGAAAGAGTGTACCCACCCCCGCCACTTCATGGACATCGCGAAGAACATGCTCCATCGGCACGATAGGGCTGCTCCGGCTTTCCTCCGGTCCGACTACCAGAACGCTCGCGCTATCTGCTCCCCCCAACGCAATCAGCCCCGCCGCCTGAATTTCATGCTCCCGGGCAAAGGCCTCTATGCTTTCATGAAGAACGTCGCCATCCTCCAAGCGGATGACGAAGACCCTTCCTTGCTTGGCCTCCGAGTATCTCATGACGGAAAACTCCCCTGGACGATGGAGGGCACGATGGGGACGACCGTAAACAAGTAAATAACTTTCAATTCGAAGACAAAAAAAACAGGGCAGACCGCCTCTCTCGTTTCGCCTTCGTCACCCCAGCCCGTAGCCCATCTACTAATCATTACCGTCATTAACGGTGCATGTCAACAGAAACATGTGCCCGCGCGCTTTCAAGAAGAAAGTTAAAAGACAGTCCGACACAGTCGGATAGGTCAAATCCAGATTTTTACACCTACGTCGAGGGCTGCCCAACGGAAGGGCAAGCGCTATATGATTCTTCTCCACCCAAGTCTTCCCATTTCATCAACGGATAATTCACTGATAGATGGCCGGTGCTCTTTTTCATCTGCCGCTCCCAAGGGTGTAATCCAAAATAGCCTTGAGAAGCGAAGCGCTATGGCCCAGTTGGGTATAGGCTTCCTCTTTCGTCAAAGGGCGGCCCTCCGCCTCAAGCTGATAGCCTAATTTTATGGAGAGATTGGCTATTTTTACGCCGCATTCACACCAACGCTTCGCTGCAAATAATGCGCGGGATGGCGTTGACCTCGAACTCCAGGCTTCGCCTGGCCGTCACGTCTTTCAGGTTGTGCTGGTCATAGATGCGGATCAGGTTCTTGTAGAGCGCCTCGCCGGTGACTGCATTCCGCCGCAGTTGGTTCAGCTCGCGCTTTACCGCTCCGCTCAAAGCACCCCTGAAAGCCTTTTCCAGGATGTTGACATTGCTTTTGATCTCTTCTTCTGTCGTGGTCTCAAAGAGAATTCGGAGTTCCCGAAGGGCATAAAGCTGTCCATGCGTGAGGTTGAGGGTATGCTTGCGCTCGGCTTCCCGGTGTTTGACTTCCTCGGCGAAGGCCCGTTGAACAGCCATAACCGCCTTGTTGTACCCGGCCGGCAGGTCGGCGGCCTTCACATCGGGAGAGCATTTGACCGCACCGACTACCCTCGGAATATCGCGGGAAACGACAGCGCCTTTATCGTCGAGCAGGAAGAGTTGTTGAAACCGGCCTGCCTGGCAGAAGACGAACATGCCCTTTTGCGGGGAAGACCGCGCTGTTCGGATGCCGTCGCGCAGAGTCTCGATGCGCTCGAACTCCGCAGGGTCTTCTTTCCGCAACTGCCGTAGGATTTCCTCGGCTTCATTCAGGTCCAGAAACTCGTCTGCCGGTTTGTCCCAAAGCTCCAACTGCATCGGGCCGCTGCCTCGGGGTTCGTAAATGGCGTACATCGCTTCGGGGTTCAGGCGTTCGGTGTCGTCAAGAATGCTGGAGTCTTCCCCGATAGTATCGTGGATCTCTTGAATCCGGTTGTGTAGCGTACTGTACAACCCCAGAGTCTTCTCTATACCCACTTCCGGCAGGAAATTAAATGCGAAGATGAGGGCGTGCTCGGACCCGATACGGTCAATGCGCCCGAAACGTTGAATCAGCCGAACGGGGTTCCAGTGCAGGTCGTAATTGATGATGTTATCGCAGTCCTGGAGGTTAAGACCCTCGGCCAGAACGTCGGTTGCTACTACGGTCATGAGTTCCGCTTCGCCTTTGGCAAAGTGATATTCCGGGTTGGCTTTCGGAGCAAACCGCCCGACAATGCGCGCCTTGCTCTTGTCCCCGCTGTAGATAACTTCCACGTCGGGGAGGCGGTCTCCGGGATTCAGGTTGGCGTAGAGATACCTCGCCGTGTCGGCGTACTGTGTGAAGATCAGCCGCTTCGCACCCTTTAAGGGCTTGTCGGCCAGGCGCGCCTTGAGCGTCCGGAGCTTGGCGTCTTTCTCGGGGCTGATGGGTTCAACCAGTTTTTGGATTGTCTTCAGAAGTTCGATGTCGTGTGCGATATGGTCTCGCAGGATGTCCGTATCGAAGTCCTTTGCGTCGTAGCGTTGCGATACCGAGCGCAAGGCGTCCATGAGGTCATCCTCTTCGAGCGTGTCGCTTCCGTAGAGGATGTACTGTGCTTCCTCACCCGCCGGGACAAAGCCCTCGTCGATGGCCTTGAGAAACGACTCGTGGATTCTGAGCAACCGGCGGATGGTCTCCTGAAACGCGTAAACACTCGACTCAAACCGCTTGAACAAAAGAACGCGCATGAGGCCGCGCAGGTTTGCTCCGGCCCGCTGCAGACTGACATAAGGTTCTTTCTTGCGGTTCTCTGCGTGGACATAGTGCCACAGGCCATAACGTGCGTAGGTCAGTTCCCCCGCCCTGGCCTTGGGTGTTTTGCCCTTCTGGGACTTCCCGAGATAGCCCCGCAGCTGCTGGTAAAGGCCCTGGTACGTGTCTTCGATGCTGTATATAATGGTTTGAAGCTGCCGCTTCGGGAAAAACTGGTGCTTCACGCCAACGAGCACGTATGCCTTCCGCTTGCCGTCGAGGTATTCCTGAAAGCGGCTGGGGTCAATCGGCTCGTGCGTCCCTGCGTCGAAACCATACCAACGCAAGATATGGTTGCGCGTGCGCCGGATAAGGATGTTTGCCAGCAAGTCGGGTAATTTCTTTTCACCTCGCTCAATCAGCTTAAAGAACTTTTTCAGGTTCGGCGGGTCAATGGGCAAATCCGTCCGGTCGTCCTGATGGAAAAGTTTGATCTGATGGTACACGTCCCACGCGCTTTTGTTCCGGGGCGTAGCGGTCAGGAAACAGCAACGGCGCCCGGTGGAAAGGAACGTCTGAACTACCTTATAGCGCTGGGTGTCGGGATGCCTGAGGTTATGGCTTTCATCTACGAGCACGAAGTCACGGTCTTTGTACCGAAAATCCTTCAGCAGCCTGGTCACGCCGTCGTTATCGTCTTCCCGCAGGTAGCCCATCGAAAGGACCTGCGCGTTCAGTTGATAAACCTCGTTGTAGCGGTCCCACATGTCCTTGAGCGCCGCGGGACAAATAACCAGCGGGCGCGCGTGATCCGCCCGCTCAAAATGCTTCACGATGGCCGCGCCAATATAGCTCTTGCCGAGACCGACCACGTCCGACACAAAGCCGCCGCCAAAATCCCGGATCATCTGGACGGACTGCCGGACGGCGACCTTCTGGAAGCTCGCCAACTTGAGGAAGATGTCGTCGTCCCAAAGGAGTTCTTGCTCTTCCTCTCCCTCCAGCCGGTCTTTCACCAGGGCAAAGAGCGTCTTCATATAGATGTCGTACGGTCTGACCTGCGCCGCTGCCCAGGATTCCTTCAGTTCCTGCATCAGCGTTTCGTCGAATTCCTGCGCTTCCTTCCAGAGGTCATCAAACCAGCGGACAAGTTCGTGATGGTTCTGGTTCCCCTGGACGATGACGTTCAACTCGGTGTTGTGGGTCAACCCGGCCAAGGTCAGGTTGGAGGACCCCACAACCGCTATACCCAATTCATGCCGATCAATCTCTTTGCCGAAAAGATCGAAAACCTTGCCATAGTCGCAAATGTACGCCTTCGCGTGAAGGCGGCCCTTGGTGTACACGCGGACCTTCAGCCGCTTGTCCTGGATCATCTGTATCAGCCCGGCAATTAACTCCTGTGCCTCGTCGGTCTGGTCCATCAGCTCGACCGAGTTCCGGAGATTCCCGGCCGTCTCCTGGGTCATCCTCCCGGCTTCCATGCGCTTGGGATAAAGTTGTCGCTCGACTTCCTCCGCCGCGAGGTCAAGGTGGCGATAGCCCTCGGCGAGCATCTCCACTGTCTCGCGGTTGGTTGTATTTCCTATAAGCAGCCGGAGCTCTTCCAGCCCCAAAAGGCGCTTGGCGACACTCGTCAGCCCCGAAAGGAAAAGGTAGCCGACCGCGAACCGCGCCCGCTCGCAGGAGCCGAGTATCTGACTGAGGTGGTCAATCAGCTTCTCTGAACGATTATCGATTATGTCGTGGGTTGGCATTTCAAAACCTCATTTTTTGGTTTTTGCCAAGTCCTCAAGCATACGCTTGGCATCCGTTGAGACTTGTATGAAAGCCTGCCCTGCCAACTTGGAAGTCTGAGACCTGAGTCGTTCATCTGCTATTACTGCGACCTGCCGTAGTGTTTCGGAATTGCGCGACTGTAAAGCGCCGTGAAGAGTTGCAAGCATTCGAGCGGGGTCCTTTTCGGTCCTTCTCAGGGTCGCAAGACTGGGGTTTCCGAGGTTCGGATTGTACGTCAAGGCCCAGATATATTTCCGAAAGCGGTTGGTCTCCTCTTCCGGTTCTTGAATTGTCGCAAAAAAAATTGGTTTCTTCACGCGGTCCCGAGCCTTAAGGAAAAGAGTTAGAATCGTCTTTCTGACGGTCGGTGACGTTTCCTTGAAGTAACGTCGTTGAAGTTTGGCGAAATCGCCGTCATCCAAGGGGAACAGAATAAGGCTGAGCAGGGCCTCTGCGCGGACGGCCCAGTGATAAGCTCCACCACAGCCCAATCGCATGAGTGGGCTTTTGTGTTTCTGATTAAGCACGGTGGAGCTTCGGAACATAGGCAAGAGGTAAAGATATTGCGCGTCGAAGAGTTCCTCTTCCCCCAGTACAGCGCTTTCCACACCGGCGCGTACTGATTGGCGGCCCATCCACTGAGCGAGATATCGGGAGACTTTCTCGGTCAGCGCCGGCTGTTTCCATATCCACTTGAGCGATTGTCCAACAGCCATTGGCGAGTGGATGCGAGACAAGAGCGTCAACGTCCTCTTAAAAAAGCGGAGGTCTTCCTTCTTCATCTCCCGCTTATAAGCCAGGTATTTCTTGAATAGCGGGCGAACGGCCTTCTCTGCATCTTTGCGCTGCTCACGGGTGATCTTCGCCGGGTCCTCCGGCAGAGCCTTAATGATCTCGGTCACCTGGTCAACCCGCTCGTCATAGAGGGGGCTTCGGACCTCATCGCCTTCAAAAATCTGGGTCTTACTGGACTGCATATTCAGATGGAGGCATCGCAACATGCGGTTGATCATGAAAACCACCGCCCTCGCCGTCTTCCGGTCCTTCGTGAACACCTTGATATCGTCCACGTACCGGACGTATTTAATCAGCCCCTTACGCTGAAGCTTGAGCAATTCAACATCCATTTGGACAAGATAGAGCGTTCCAAGCCAACTCGACACTTCGTTCCCCTGCGGAATGCCTCGTTGAGGGCGGAACCCCGTTAACGATGGCGTCGCCCACACTGCCAGCATTTCCATCAGCAGGTTGATAAGGTGAAGCTGGTGCGGCGCATGCTGTCGAAGAATGTCGGCGAGAAGCGGGTGGCTGATGTTCTCAAAGTAGGCGCTGATGTCGGATTCGACCATGACGGTGAATCCTTCTTTCTCGTAAATGCTTTGCGCCTCGGCCACAAACTCCGGCCATGCTTCGTACCAGTCCTCGAAAATCCGAAGCTCCTTCCGCAACACCTTGCGAATCAGGACGGGACCTCCATTCTGGAAGAGTTTATCGGGATGGGGCCGCTTGCCTTTCTTCTTGACGCGGAAATGAAAAACACTTTCGGGCAACACACGATCCATAATGGGCGCAAGCAAGTAAGCGATTGCGAAAAAAACAATATGGTCTTCGATGTCGAGAGTACTACCCGGTCGAACTGCCAAGCCGCTTTTGGGAATATCAATCTCCTTCAAAGGCCGGGGTCGATATGTGCAGTTCTCCAGGGATTGAGCCAACCGCTCTAAGTTCTCCTGAAGGTTGAAGATGTAATCCTGATTGCGGAAAACGTCGGGAATAAAGTCATCCTTCTTGTCGTCGTAAACATAATTCGCGGCGATCTTTAGAACTTCTGGCCTGCATAGTGTTTTGTATAAGTCCCGACTCATTCTTCATCGCCCATAGGGTGCTGCGATACGCTCGTTGATCTGCAATTCCTATTTCCCGGGAGTGCCCCCTCCACAAGCGCAATCTCTTCCTCTGTTAGCCCGTAAAGCTCATACACCATCCGGTCAATCTCCCGCTCCAGCGCCGAGGTGTCCGCAGTCGGGTTGGCCGCCTTGGCGGCAAGGATGCGTGTAACGAGGTCAACCACTCGGTCTTGATCTGAGCCGTCCGCTGGAGGAATCGGTAACCTCAGGATATCCCTTGCCATAATTTGCGGGAAAGTATCGTCAGCACAAATCTGGAACTTGCGCTGGCAGTACCAGCCGATAAACGACGAGTTCAGAATACCTAGCAGGAACTTATAGTCTTGCTGGCTCCCATTCCTAACCTTAAGAACAAATAGCAAGGTATTGCAGTAGCATGTATGGGGGATATATGTGGCGATGAGTCGTTCGCCGACAACCTTCCGGATCAAAAGCTTCTGTCCTTTGAAGTTGTCGGGGTCACGCGGGGCAGCTAACCACTCTCCGTATCTAATCCAGTTGTTGCCATCCCACAAGACCTGAAAACGGCTAATATGCTTGCCGTCAAAAAACGGACTCCATGATTCATCATGTTTTTGAGTTGAGGTGTATGGCTTCTCGTCGCGAACTCGCTCTGGCTGTGGTGGCTTACCTTTTCCCACTTCATACGCTTTGACGCCTGAAAAAATTTCCCCGAGTGCTGAAACAGTGGGGTACCTTGCGTCGATTTTCGCAAGTATTCTTAAGTCATTGGAATCACTCTTAGCGTTGAATGAGCCATCAATTGCCCATTCAGAGGCACGGGCATAGAATACTTTCTTCGGGTTCATTGATGAATCCAAGTGCTCTTCTTTATTGAACACTTTCACTCGAATCCTGGATTCGTGGAAAGTCGTAGTTCTCTCCGCTTTGGTCACAAACATCAACGCCGTATCGACAGTGGCCGACTCAAATACGTGGGCCGGTAGAACCACCATTTCTTTAAGTTCTGTATGCTGTAGCAGGAATTTTCTTAGCGCTCCTGTGAATCCCAAATTGAGAAATGTGTCTGGAGTGATAAGCGCCAAGGTTCCGCCGTGCGACATCAATGAGACACCTCGTTCTACAAATAACAAATAGCTTTCGCCGCGAAGAACAAAAGTCTCGTACAGAGCTGTCAGTCTTGCTGCATCTGTCTTAGCGAACTTAATCCCATACGGTGGATTCCCGATCACAACGTCAAACCCGGCCCGGACGCCGAACATCCACTCGGGATCGAAGAAAGGCGCGGAGGCGTTCTGGTCGTAAGGGTCCCAGGCGGCAAGTTGTTTGGCCGTCGTGTCGCCCCAGCCGTCGCTCCTGAGCAGTTCGGCGATTTCACTGCGCAATTTCTTATCCTGCTCCCGGCACCTGGCTTTGCCGGCCGGTGTCTTGGCGTTGAAGTGTTTCTCCCGCACCTTGCGCAGTTCCGCCTCCTTGTCCTCAATCTGCAAATTGCGAAAAGGCATTTGCTTCGGTTTCTCGATCCCGATCAGCGTGTTGGCAGCGACAAACTTGGTCTCCAGGTTGGGCAAGGGCCGCACTCCGAGGTTAGTTGCGTCCGCCTCCACCCGTTGGTCCACGATCAGCGAGATGAAGAACCGCATCTTGGCGATCTGGACGGCGATGGACTGAATGTCTACTCCATAGAGGCAGTTTTCGATGAGGTAGAGCTTCCGGCCATAGTCCAGCTCGTTGCGTCTGAATGATGCCTCGATGCTGATAATCTGCTGTTCCAGTTCCTTGACCGTTCCTTCCCGGATGGCGGCGTCCTCTATCTTCTCCGCTGTGGCAATGGCATCGCGCACACGCTGGATTTGCCGCTGTTCCCACTGCTCGTTGCACGGATCAAGCTTTCCCAGGATGAACACCAGCTTGTGCAGAATGCCCATCGGGAACGCTCCGGACCCCACCGCAGGGTCCAGCGCCTTCAGGCCATCAATGGCGGCGATCAGCGCCTCGGTTTCTTGAAGGTCAAAATCATGGCCGCTCTCCTCCCACGATACCAACCTTCGGAGTGTCTCCTCCGTACCCTCTGCGTTCTCTGTGCTTAATCTCCCCTTCAGGAATGCGATCAGCGCCTCGTCCACCATGTAATCCACGATCTCGCGCGGAGTGTAGAACGAGCCGGTCTGTTTGCGGGCGGTGGCGCCGGTTTCGGGATTATACGCGGCAAGCAGGTTCTCAAAAACCTTGCCGGACAGTTCCGGATCGAGCGCGACTTCCTGCTCGATGGGCGTGTTTTCCTCAATCGTGAAGTGGTACCGACGAAGTGTGTGAATCAGCCCGCGCACGGGGACCTTCCTGAACTTCTTGTCGCCGTAGTCCGCGCTGAGGTCTTCTTCACGTTCAGGTCCGAAGAACAGGAAATCCGGCACAACCGGCTGGCTGTCCGGGCGACGGGAAAAGCCGTCGATGCGCACGTAGCGCGGCTTGGTGTTTTCGCCCAGGTCTTTGTCGAGGCACTCGAACAAGCCGCCGTTGAGGAACGGAATATTTTTGAACAACGTCAGCGCCGCATCGGGCTCCCGGAACAGCTCCCGAAACCGGTATAGGCTGTGGGCCATGAAGTTCTGCTCGTCCTTTGCCCAGCCCCGCTTGTCCATCTCGGTATTCAGCGTGGCGAAGAACAGGTTTTGCAGGATCGCCTTGTAGAAAACGGAATCTTTTTTCGTATCCTTGTCCGGGGTGAAACCGTCGAGTAGTTTGTCCAGGCGGCGCTGATCGAACAGCACCTCGGGAATTAGGCCCTTTTCCTTCACAAACCAGCAAAAGATCAGCCGCGTGATCATGCGGATCACACCGATATGGTCGTGCCCATCAGCCTCCTTGGGCGCGTCCTTGGGGAAATGAACATGCTTCAGCGCCCAGAAATACCAGTTGGCGAGTTCCTTGTAGAACGCCTTGGTGACGGACTCGACATCGAAGGCGTCGTCGTGACGTTTTTGAATTTCCAGCGCGGAGATGCCGAACAGGTCTCTCCCTATCGACGCCAGATCGATCATTTGCAGCCGCTCGGTGGCGGTCCGCAAACCGCCGTTGGCCCGCACGGTAATACGACGAAAAAGTCGCCGCTTCTCCGTCTTCTCATCATATTTGACGTTCAGAAAATGCCAGGCGGATTGGGTCTTGTCGGAGAAAACGAATAGACAGTATGGATGTTCGCGAATCAACTGGTTGACGATGGGCCGCTCAAGATTTCTCTGGAGGCCGGCGGAGGCCAGGCGGCAATACAGCACATGAAACGCATTATCCTCGCCGCCGCTCGCGAAGAGGACGGGGTCATCGACCAGCGCGTCACGGGCGGACTCAGGCCAGCCGCGCATGCTGAGCGGCTGGTTTTCACGCTCGTAGTTCAGTTCCTCCCAGAAGAGCTTCTTAAGGCCGCTCAAATCCTGCAAGTCCCGGAGGATATTCAGAACCGTCTGCTGTCTGTCAATCTGGGCCATTCATCCCTCCCAACGGCAGCGGGGGGGGACCACCGTAAAAAAGCAAATGGCTCCGACCTCCGGAAAGAACAAGGGGGCAAGCTACCTTTTCAGTCTGCGCTCGCCTTCTTCGCTCCCAGCACATGCGGTAATAATAGCCACCAGTAACGGTGTATTGCAAGAAAAACATTCAGCCGCTCGACTTCAGGAAGAAGGTAGGGACAGCTCTGGGTCCGGCCACCGGCCCTCTGGGGCCATGGCGGAGTCATCTTTTCCGAAAAACCGTCTCAGGTGCTTTTTGTCATCCGTGGTTGTCATGCCTCCTTGTCACCCCTGGTTGACACCCCCGGTTGTCACTTTGACAGGAAGCGGGAAAAGGAGGAAAATCTTATCAGGCCGGGCATTGCC
>JBEKHB010000026.1:0-51697 GCA_050012495.1 Syntrophorhabdales bacterium | reverse complement strand
CCTTATCCTCTCGTGCGCTTCAGCGTCACTACCTGAAGCAAGAACCGTATGCGGAAGAGCCGCACGTACGGGTCTGTGCGGGGGACGCCGGGCAACCGGCGTTCCTACCGCGACCTAAATGCCCCCCAGACAGGGCAGCTTTTTCAGAGAGTTTCAATATGGCTGCTATTTCAGACGCGCTCATCGACCCTTGCTTTTTCAGCAAATCGATAACATCTCTCTCGACACGGTGCAACCATTCGTCTAACAGTTCTTCTAAGCTGCCGTTTCCGGGCGGTTCTTCAAACGGGACGGCACCTGCCGTCGGACCTGGCGGCCCTCATCTACGTGCAACGGACTCGAAAATGCCCCTGGACATGTCAGCACTCCTCCTTGCGGGGCCGGGTCACCCCTTCTTCCGTGCCGTGGCGAGGCTTCGCATTTTCCCTATCCCCGACCCAACCTTTATGACCCGGAGCACAACATCCGGAGTACTGGCCGAAAAACCTCCTCATGCAGAAGAACATCATCAGTAAGCACAGAAGGAACATGATCGGGAAGATCCACCATAGCCCCGCAAACGGTGAACAGTACCAGAACCACATCGTCGGCCCTCCTTTCTCTCAAGTATCAGTGTAGGCGTCGAACTCTACCTTCAGTTATATAGACGGGAGCGGCGGCGAAAAGGATACATGCTTTCAGCAAAAATTCTGGCACGGGTAATTGACGAGACCAGTGAAGCCCTGAACTGTTTATTCCACTGGCTTGAGATGGAGGGGGCGAGCCCCATTAATAAAACCTGCACTCCTCCTTTCTGCACTCTTTATTCAGGGGGTGAAATTGGCACTTCAACTTGCGGATAGTGGAATCAATCTCTACCCCGAAATGATCTTTCAGGAATTGGACGGCCTCTTCCAGAGCCAGCAACGAGTTCCTCTTGCAGCAGCGGGGTCCGCCGGCGTTCGCGATCGTATAGAGGCTCTTCGCGGTCATAAGGTTGGAGAGCCTCCATTCACTCTTCGATAAGGGAGTTGCACCGGTCATGACACTCACAAATATACCCGTCCCGACCGCGGCGCCGCAATCGCCATAAAAACCGCAGAAACCTCCCAGGACGTTCTCGGCCCGCTTCCGGGCCAGTTTGATCTTCGTCTCCTTCTCGTCCGGCTCGGCCTTGGCGTTGTAGAAGGCACAGAGCAGCACGGCGGGGACGAGAAAATGATGTTCAGGCCCATGCATTTTCAAGCTCTGGCTCTTCATGAGCGTCAATGCCATATCAACAGGATCCGTAGAAGAGCTGGCGATGGTGAATCGCTCAATAAGATCATTGGCGGACAGCGCATGGCACGCGTCGCAGACAAAGTGATTGTCGACGCACTTCGCCTGTGTGCTAAAAACGCGCTTGCAAAACAGACAAGGTAACTCTTCAGGCTCTTTCAGATAGAGCAGCCCTTTACCGCAGAAGAGGCATCCGCTCTTATGTTCCATAATCACCCCATCTTTGCCGGTGATGTGCCCTCACCCCTCTTTGTGAACCTCCACATCGAGCGATTCGGGCAATGTTTCAATGTACTCTCTGATCTCGTCCCGCACACGCCGGTAGTGACGCATGGCTTCCTCTTCGTCCTTCGCATCCTCAGCGAGCCGCGGCGGATCGTCAAAACCGCGATGAACAACAGCCGTTTTCGCGGGAAAGAAGGGGCATGTCTGCTGAGCATCATCGCATAGGGTGATGACATAGTCGAACTCTATATCCCCCAGTTGCCCGACCGATTTTGAGCGCTGTCGCGAGATATCCACACCTGCTTCGGCCATAGCCCTAACAGCCCTTGCGTCAACGCCCTTCGGTGCTGTTCCCGCGGAATAAGCTTCGATCAAGTCCCGCTTCAGATGACGTGCCCACGCCTCGGCCATCTGACTCCGGCAGGAGTTACCCGTACAGAGAAATAGTACCTTTGCTTTGGTGGTAGCATTCATAAAGCCCCTTGGTTCCTAATTTGTCATCGCGCTTGACATCTCTCCGTTTGCGCGGTATTCGTATATATGTGCATAAACGATTATACACATAATGTGAGGTTTTTTCCATGGAGCAGTTAGCCCAACTTTACAAAGCACTGTCAGAAGAGACGCGTATCCGTATTATGATGCTGCTCACCCAGGGCGAACTTTGTGTGTGCGATGTTCAGGCCGTACTCGATGAACCGCAATCCAAGGTCTCCCGCCATCTTGCTTACCTCAAGCACTCAGGACTGGTCAGCAGTAAACGCGTTGGCGTCTGGATGCACTATGTGATAAAGGAGACGGCTGACGGAACGTGCAAGGCGCAACTCGCGTTTATGGAGGAGAATCTATCAAAGCTCCCCCTATTCGCCGCCGACAGGAAGAAGCTCCAGGAGTTTCAAAAACAGAAGGGCTGCGACGCGCTCACTCCTCCGAGAAAAGAGAATAGAACCTCTCAGTCAAAAACAGGTGAGAAGGGCGGCGCAGTTGGAGCGAAAACGAATACCAAGGAGACGAGGAGGAGGTAACAAATGACCGACGAACGGCTTGGCAAAAAACTTTCTTTCCTGGACAGATTTCTCACCTTGTGGATTTTTCTCGCCATGTTTGTCGGTGTCGGCTGGGGATACGTCTTCCCCGGCGTTGTCAATTTCTGGAATCAGTTCCAAAGCGGGACAACCAACGTACCCATTGCCATAGGCCTGATTCTCATGATGTACCCGCCTCTTGCAAAGGTGAAGTACGAGGAGCTTGGGGAGGTGTTCAAGAACTTCAAGGTGCTCGGTCTATCCCTCGTTCAAAACTGGGTCATAGGTCCTATCTTGATGTTCGTGCTCGCCATCATCTTCTTGAAAGGATACCCCGAGTATATGGTAGGCCTCATCATGATTGGACTGGCTCGCTGCATTGCCATGGTCATCGTATGGAATGACCTTGCGAAAGGCGACACGGAGTATTGTGCTGGGCTCGTGGCCTTCAATTCGATCTTCCAGGTGCTCTTCTTCTCCGTGTATGCCTACATCTTTATTACGGTGCTCCCGCCGGTGCTCGGCCTGAAAGGAGTGGTCGTCAATATCACCATAGGCCAGATCGCGAAGAGCGTCTTTATCTACCTCGGCATTCCCTTCATCGCCGGGGTGATCACAAGGTTCATTCTCATAAACGTGAAAGACAAGAAGTGGTATCACAAGAGGTTCATCCCGAAGATCAGCCCTATTACCCTGATCGCCCTCCTCTTTACCATCCTCGTCATGTTCTCGCTCAAGGGGGAGTACATTGTGAAGATCCCCCTCGATGTCGTCAGGATCGCCATCCCGCTTCTCATCTACTTCGTGATCATGTTCCTCGTTTCCTTCTACATGAGCGGCAAAGTGGGCGCACACTACGGCCAGGCTGCGACGCTCTCTTTCACTGCCGCTTCCAACAACTTCGAGCTTGCTATCGCGGTCGCAGTCTCGGTTTTCGGCATCAACTCGGGTCAGGCCTTCGCGGCTGTCATAGGCCCTCTCGTTGAAGTGCCGGTTCTGATCAATCTGGTCCATCTCTCGCTCTGGTTCAAACGGAAGTACTTCCCTTATGCGAAAGAAACGCCAATCGGCGTATGTTACTACACGTGCAAGCAGTAGGCACGGCGAGTGGGACGGATGATGATCCAAAGCCGGGGAAGGGAGCAGATAAGGCCCTCTGCTTTGACCTCAGGGGACCTGGGCGCTGCGGGAAATGAAGGGACCCGTGAATGGAGGTGAACTGGCACGGAAATCAAGGAACCGAAGACCACCGAGTGACTCTATTCGAGGCTTTGAAAAGGGAGACACTGAATGCTCAAAGTGAACCCTCATCCCGACTACCCTCCTGAGGAAGGGAGATATATAGGGGGCAACGATTACTCCCCCGTTGCGGTGGCGATAGTCCTCAACTGCGAACCGGAAAAGACTCCGAGAGAGATCGAAAACCTCGTGCGGGCCGGAGCGGAGACTGGGGCGGCCCTATCGGGCACGGTCCAGACGGAAAATATCGGCTTCGAGAAGATGATCTGCAATATCGTGGCAAACCCGAATATCCGGTATCTTGTCGTTGGCGGTCCCGAATCGGAGGGTCATCTTACGGGAGAGGCGCTGAAGGCCCTGCATAAGAATGGCGTGGATGAGAAGCGAAAAATCCTCGGCACGGAGGCCCCGCATCCCGTGTTGTTCAACGTGCCCCTCGAATTGATTGAACGATTTCGCAGACAGCTCACCATTATCAACCTCCAGTTCGAGGATAACCCCGACATCGTGAGACAAGCCGTCTGGTCATGCTACCAGGAAAACCCGGTAGGGTTCCGGGGATGTTCACTGTACGATTCGGGTGCCTACCCAGAACCGCCGTTAAGCGGCAAGCTGACCTGGCGCGTGTTTCAGCCGTGGGCAGAGCCGGAGGACGAAAAGGAACAAGAGGCGCTCAAGAAAGCGAAACAGCTCATGGAAAGAATCAGAGCAAAAAAGAGGGAGTAGGGTTTAGGAATATATGAGGATGGGCATAGCTTGCCTTCCGGGCCGGCCCGATAAAGTGACAATGGAGGAGGTGTAATATGTCACTGTTTGAAAAGATAGGGTGAATAACATGAGGAGACGATTCCGAAAAGCCAACAGTTAGTTGGCGCATGCTAAGGTTTCCTGACGGGACGCAGGTTCGTATTACTGGTTTGAACGAAGTCTTGGCAGACCTCTACTCCGAAGGCAAACAGGCGAATCAGAAGACTGCCGAAGAGATTATCAGTAGACTGGAGACCCGGAAAAACTTCATCCCTTCGTCGGACTGTACCCGCAAAGAGTATGCCTATATCCTATTGACTGAGTATAGAGAGTACATAGAGGCTAGAGCGGGCCACGGTAACGCATAGAATGCGCCGCTCGGAAACGGCGTCCGAGACCCAGATCAGGGATATCTCCGGACCATTAGCTCAGATCGTAATACCACGGGAAATGCACCACCATCCTCTCCTCTACCTGATCGATGATGAGCACGGCGAGGTCCTTTGCCCCTTTTGCCTCTTCCCACCCCGGCAGCTCGTAGACGTCCGCGCTGCCCGGAAGCATGAAAAACGTGCCGAGCCTTTCCGGGCTCCATGACGTCATTGCCTCAAGGGTTTCCCCAAGCGCCGCGTCTACTTCGACAAGCCCTTCCCTGATCGCCCATAGGGCGAGCCGGACCGAGTAGAGAGATGCCGGGTCGCCGGTCTCACCTCTCTCCTCCAGGATTGCGCGCGCCTTTTGATTGAAGGGCAGCGCGTTCAACTGCTCGATCCCGCGCAGCTTTTCTTCATCCATGCCGCCTCACTTCCTCCCGGTAATTGCCCTTTGCAGGTGCAGTGAGTAAGGTCTTTTTGGCGGCCGCACCCTTCACGCCTTCGCAGGCTCGACGAGCCTCTCGACGATTTGCACCGCATCCCGCACGAATGCGGGGCAGAGCGTCTCAAAGAGCCCATCCGCCTTCGCCCGCGCCCGCATCTCCGGCGTGCTGATATCACGCCCGAGCAAGTCCCTGCACCTGGTAAATTTGTGGCGCGAGGCAAATTCCCGGAGAAAACGCAACGCGACCGCGTAGGTCTCCTCCTTGGCCTGCTGGTTCCGGAAGTCCGTCATCCCGTATTTCAGTCCCAGCACCATGAGGGCGCCTGTCACTGCCCCGCACGTCTCCCCTGACCCGCCCATGCCGCCCCCGAACGCGCAGGCTACCCGGTACGCGGTCTCCTGATCCACACCAAAATCGGGCGCACACACGGAAAACACCGCCTGGGAACAATTGAAGCCCGTCTTGAAACAGGAAACCGCCGCCTCTTGTTTTTCCATGTTTTGCGCCTCCCTCATGTTTTTATGTGAGATTATAGCACGGAAAAGAAATCGATCAATTCAGCTTTTCGCAAAAAGTTGTTTATGGTAATATATGGCAACGCTGAAAAGGGGTGAGACCATGGGGAAAAGTCACGACGTAAAGAAGGACGCGAAGAAGCAGGCGACCAAGACATTGAAAGAAAAGAGGGAAGCGAAGAAGGAAAAAAAGGCATCCAAGGCTTGAGACGGGTTATTCATACCGAGTTGCATTCAAAGGCACATTGAGGCGGCGGCGAGGAGCCGACGCAGGCGGCGGGGCACCCACGAAGTGGGTCGAGCACGTCAAGGAGAGCGACGAGGAGCCAACAAAGATGGGGCGAAGAAGGCGACTTGGTATCGGGCCAGCCGCTTTTATTCCGGTCCTGAAGAGTACTATGCTACCCGCCGCCGACGGGAGGAAAGAGGCTCAGTATGTCGCCGTCCCGGAGCACGCGGCCCGCATCCGCGTGAGCACCATTGAGAATGATGATCTTCGGGGTATGCTCGGGCAGCTTTAATGCTCTCAAGACCTCTTCTACCGTTGTCCCTTCCTTCAAAACTTTTGTACACGAGAACGTGTTGCTCCCCGGAGGGAGGAACGCACGGAACGTTGCAAATAAGCGTATCTCTACCGTCATATAGCTCCCCCATATGCGCCGCCCTCCCCCGGGTCTCTCCCCAAGGCGGCGAATATGCGTGAGATTACCTGAATCTCAGCTTGAACCTCTGTATCTTGCCCGTGGAGCTCTTCGGAAGCTCCGCGACGAACTCGATCCACCGGGGGTACTTGTACTTGGCCACCCGGTCGAGGACCCACTGCTTCAGCTCTTTGTCCAGATCCTCCGATGGCTCATATCCCTGCTTGAGCACCACAAAGGCTTTTGGCTTCGTGAGGCCCTTATCGTCCTCCTTGCCGATGACTGCGACTTCGAGCACCGCGGGGTTTTCCATGAGGCAGTTCTCGACTTCAACGGGCGACACCCAGATTCCCCCGACCTTGAGCATGTCATCCGCTCGGCCTGCGCACCAGTAGTAGCCGTCGTCGTCAACGTAATACTTGTCCCCCGAATTGATCCACTCGCCCTGCATAGTCAGCCGCGTCTTTTCCCGTTTCCGCCAGTACTGCTGGGCAGAGCTTGCACCTTTCACGAGAAGCGTTCCTATCTCGCCCTTCGGGACTTCCTGCCCCTCGTCGTCCACAAGCCTCAGCTCATAACCGGGCACGGGCTTGCCGGTCGCCCCCGGCCTGACGTCTCCCGGACGGTTTGAGATAAATATGTGGAGCATCTCGGTCGAGCCTATGCCGTCGAGGATATCGACGCCGAACCGCTTCTTCCAACGATGATACAGGTCCGGCGGCAGGGCTTCGCCGGCGGAGACACAGATCCGGACGGAGGAGAATTCGTGCGCGGTGTTGGGGTCGGCGCCGGCGCCCGTTTCGCGGTCCTGCTTTTCTTTATACGCGAGCATCTGCCCGTAGAGTGTGGGTATACCGAAGAAAACGGTCGGGCGAAAACGCTCCAGGTGGCGGAAGACACTCTCAGGGTTAGGCGGCTGCGCGTTGAGTACCACCGAGCCGCCGACGGCGAAGGGCAAATACCCCGCGTTGCCGAGGCCGTATGCAAAGAAAAGACGCGCCGCCGAGAAAAGGATGTCGTCCTCGGTCAACCCCAGCACGCCCTTGCCGAAGGCTTCTGAAGAAGCGACCATGTCGTACTGGGAATGGATCGCCCCCTTTGGAGAGCCGGTCGAGCCGGAGCTGTAAAGCCAGAAACCGACATCGTCTTTCGTGGTATACTCGGTCTTGAGCGTCTCCGGTGCGTGGCGGTACATCTGGCGAAAAGGGATGTGAGCGCCTTTGGTCTCCGAGATGACGATCACGTCCCGGAGATAGCGCAGGTCGCCCTTGATCTCGCTGACAACCGGGACCAACTGTTCCGAAATCACCAGCACACGCGCCCGGCTGTCGTTGAGGTAATATTCGTAATCGCCGGGCGTGAGCATGGTATTCACGGGAATGGGCACGCCCCCGATCTTGATGGCGCCATAGAACACCGCATAGAACTGGGGGACATCGAGCATCAGGATCAGGATCCGGTCGTCCACCCGTACGCCCAACTCCCGGAAGCCGTTTGCCGTCTTGTTTACCATCTTTTGTATGTCGTTGTACGTGTAGTTTCGATACTCCGTGTAAACGGCGACCTTATGGCCCCGTCCCTGTCGTATGTTCCGGTCGATGAAGTAGTCTGTGGCGTTAAAAAACTCCTGTAACTCGCCGTGAACCATAAGCCCCCTCCTGTCGTGCCACTCCTTGCTTAAATGACAAACTCATCTTCCTTGTGGGGAACGTGCGTGACGAGGCCGAGCTTCTCCTCGACCAGCTTTGCGAAATCGATTGCCACGTTCTCTTCCCCGTGTACGATAAAGACCTCCGGCCGGCTGACGAATGAGGAGAGCCACTCAAGGAGCCCCGACCGGTCCGCGTGGGCAGAAAAACCGTTGATCGTATAAACCCGCGCCCGCACGGCAATCTCCTCGCCCAGCACGTGCACGTGAGACGCGCCGTCGACAATCCGCCTGCCGAGTGTTCCCCGCGCCTGGAACCCCGTAAAAACGATGCTGCACTCGGGCCTCCAGAGGTTGTGCTTCAGATGGTGCGTGACCCTGCCGCCTTCGCACATGCCGCTGCCGGCCATCACGACGACGCCCGACTTTATCCGGTTGATCGCCTGGGATTCCTCGATTGACTTGGTGAAATGGGGCTTTATGGCATCGCCTCTGATCACCCGGGCGAACTTCTGCGCTTCCTCATCGAAGTAGCGCTGGTGCGTCAAATATACCTTCGTTGCCTCTTCAGCCAGAGGGCTGTCGATATAGAGGTCGAAGGGCGGCAGGCGTTTCTCACGTACCAGATCATTCAGGATGTAGAGGAGATCCTGCGTCCTGCCGACGGCAAACACCGGCATAATCACATTGCCGCCCCTCTTGAAGGTGACCTTGACCGCCTCCACCAGCTCGTCGATGCTCTCCTTGGCGCTTTTATGCAAGCGGTTTCCGTACGTCGATTCCATTACCACATAGTCCGCGGTCGTCGTAAGCTCCGGATCGCCGATAATCGGGTTCTCTTTGTTGCCGATGTCGCCGGAGAAGACGATCTTCTTCTCTACGGGGCTGTCCTGGTACCAAAGGGCAAACGTGCTCGACCCCAGGATGTGCCCGGCGTCGATGAAGCAATACTTGAGGCCCTTTCCCACACGGCCCGTCTTACCGTACTCCGTCTCCACAAAAAAGGGCAGGGCCGCCGCCACATCCTCTACTGTGTAGAGGGGCTCGAAGATGTGGTCTTTCCCCTGCCTCAGGGCCTTCCTCGTCCGCCATTCGGCCTCCTTTTCCTGTATGTGGGCCGAGTCATGGAGCATGATCTTGACAAGCGCCGCCGTGGCGCCGGTAGTAATGATCTGTCCCCTGAAGCCCTCTTTCACCAGCTTCGGTATCAGCCCCGAATGATCGATATGGGCGTGGGTGAGGAAGAGGCAGGCGATATCCGAGGGCTGAAAGGTGAAAGGACGCCCATTCTCCGCATTCTCACCCTGCTGCATGCCGCAGTCGACGAGGAGCTGCATGCCGTTCCCCGATAAGTGGTAACAAGACCCTGTCACCTGCCGCGCCGCCCCCAGAAACCGGATTTTCACGGATAGCCCTCCTTGCTCCTTATAGTATAATAGTATACCACGTAGTGGACACATTTCACGGCCCATGTGAGCCTTATCAAAGGTTTATGCTCCATGATCGCGCACAATCGGAGCGCGGGTTTCCCGTAGTCTCTTTCGCGGTTGCCACAAATCGCAGGAAGTATGATATAGTAGGAACGTGAGGGAAAAAAGCCACCGCCCTTTCTGCCGTAACGACGAGGCGCGCATCGGCCGGCAGACGCGTCTATTCCTTGCAGTATCGCTCCCATGAAGAAAAGCATACTATTTTTTGCCCATCATATTGACGCCATAACGAACCCCAACGGCTACAGAATCCAGCAATATTTCCCTTATCTGGAAAAGAGCGGATTCGACGTCGGCCACCTCACCACAAAAGCAGGGATACCGGTACTCATACGGGCTCTCCGCCATGCCGACGTGGTCTATGTGCAGCGGCTCCTCCCCGATCTCGTAAAACGGTACCTGCTGAGGAGGTTCGGGAAGAAGATCATATTCGATTTTGATGACGCGATCATGTACGGGACAAGGAAGGAAAGCCCGACGAGGAGAAGAAGATTCAGAAGCATGGTAAGGCTGTCCGACGCTGTTTTCTGCGGGAACGCTTTCCTGCTGTCAGAGGCGAAGAAACACAAAAGAGAGCACGTGTTTTACGTCCCCACCGTCGTGAATACGGCCGATTACCCGGTGAAGGACCATCTCCTTGCCGAACCCTCTGTCGTGGGCTGGATCGGCGGCGCATCGACCCTCCGATATCTTTCCGACATAGCGCCGCTTTTTGCTTCACCCCCCCGCAACACGATCTTCAAGATAGTGGCCGACAAACCACCAACCATGACAGGCGCCCGAACAGTCTTTGAGAAGTGGAGCGGAGAGCAGGAAAAACAGATGCTCCTCAGCTTCGACGTCGGTATCATGCCCGTCAGGGATGATATCTGGTCGCGAGGCAAGTGCGGGTTGAAACTGATACAGTATTGCGCCGCAGGTCTCCCCTCCGTCTCGCACCCTTTCGGGGTTTCACGCGAAATCATAGAAGAGGGCCAAAGCGGGTTCTTGAGGCAGCACATCGAGGAATGGCGCGAGGCCATAGAGCGCCTCAAGAACGACGTTTCCTTAAGAAAGCGCATGGGCAGAAGGGCAAGGGCTATCGCGGAAGAGAGATATTCCCTTAAAGTCTGGGGCCCGCGTGTGGCAGGCATGATCGATAGCCTGTAGTGTCGCCGATGATATCCCCCCCATGTGGCTTCCGTAACTTTTTTCTTGACAGATATCCGGTAATTTACATAATTTTAACCCATATAAGGAGCAGGGAAAGGAGGCACGCGTGGCCGGGATAGGCTTTATCGGGCTGGGCATCATGGGGAAGCCCATGGCAGGGCACCTCATAAAGGCGGGCCATACGCTGTACATCTATGACCTGGTCGAAGCGCCGGTCCTTGAGCTCCTGGGACAGGGCGCCATTGCGTGCAAGGACTCAAAAGAGGTAGCGGGGAATTCCGAGATCGTATTCCTCATGCTCCCCGACACGCCTGACGTGGAACAGGCACTCTTTGCTCCGGACGGCGTGGCCTCAGGCATCCGGGCCGGCTCCATTGTTGTCGACATGAGCTCTATCTCCCCCATTGCCACCCGCGGGTTTGCAGAAAAACTCGCAGGGCTAGGCGTGGAGATGCTCGATGCCCCGGTGTCCGGCGGCCAGACTGGCGCCCAAAATGGCACCCTTTCCATCATGGTGGGAGGAAAACCGGGGGTCTTTGAGCAGGTAAAGCCCTATTTCGAAAGTATGGGAAAGAGCATCCTCCTCATTGGCGGCAACGGTGACGGCCAGGTCTGCAAGGTGGCAAACCAGATCGTTGTTGCCCTTACCCTCGAGGCCGTCGCAGAGGCCCTCGTCTTTGCATCAAAGGCAGGGACCGATGTGGCCAAAGTCAGGGAAGCCCTCCTCGGGGGCTTTGCGCAGAGCAAGATCCTCGAGGTCCACGGGGAGCGGATGATCACGCGGACCTTCCAGCCCGGCTTCCGGATCAGACTCCACCAGAAGGACCTGAACCTGGCACTCCAGGCAGGGCGCGAATTGGGCGTCTCCCTTCCCAACAGCGCGAGCACCCAGCAGCTCTTCACGGCAGTGGCTGCCGAAGGCGGCATAGACCTCGACCATTCGGCGCTGGTGAAGGCCATCGAAAAGATGGCCGGCCACGCGATAGGTGAGGGGAAGGTAAGCCGATAGCCCGGCTTCTGCAGATGCAGATTGCGGAACGTTTAAAGGTGTAAAAGGGCGCAAAAAAATCCCTCTCGCCTCATCGAACGAGAGGGATTTCGCAGCATTCCCGAGCCCCCGTCCACGCGAGTCAACGCAAAACCGCCGCCTCTTCGCCGGCCATTCCTGCGTTCCTCGCAGCCTTCAGACAACCCGGCAGAGGGCCACCGTCACGTTGTCGTAGCCTCCGGCGAGATTAGCCGACTCTATCAGGCTGTCCACTTTCCGCCGCAGGTCGAGCGTAAGGGAAAGGATCTCAATGATCTTCTCGTCTTCAATCATGTCCGTGAGGCCATCGGAACAGAGAAGGAAAAGATCGCCCGGCTGCCCCCGGCCCTGGATCAGGTCGACCGCAAGAGTTTCATTTACGCCCACGGCCCTCATGATCACATTCCTCATCGAATGGACTTTCGCTTCCGCCTGCGTGATCAGACCCTTGTCGACCTGCTCCTGAACAATTGAGTGATCTTTTGTCACCTGGCGCAGCCGCCCGCTTCTTAAGAGATAGGTGCGACTGTCGCCGACATGACCTACCACGTAATTCTGTTCGTCGAAACCGAGCAGCTCTGCGGTGCACCCCATTCCCCTGTTGTTGGGGTTCTCTCTTCCTTCGCTCACTATCTTTTCATTCGCGACGTAGTAGACCTTTTGAATCAACTCAGAAACCGGCCGGCCGGCCAGGACAGGGCAGCCGGAGAACACTCCCAGCGCCGCGTCCACGAATATTGAGCTCGCGAGCTCTCCGGCAGCGGCGCCGCCTACTCCGTCGGCCACAGCGACGAAACCCAGGTCGGGCCTTATGAGCAGTGAGTCCTCGTTGTTGGAACGTCTACGGCCTACGTCAGACTTGCCGGCACACTCTATTGTCAGCATTTGGCACTCCTACCGGATGTTTTTCGGAATCGCACTATGTCCTTGACTGGGCAGGAATCCGTGGTGCATAATCTTACTGGAAATGAGACCTCCCACAATCATTGTAAGTCTTGTCCATATTTTCGGACCTTTAAAAGGAGAAATCCAGGAACTGTCCCAGGATACTATCCGGATCGGTCGCCACCCCTCCAATGACGTACGCTTTCCGGCAGATCTCACCGTAGTGTCCCGCAAGCATGCGGAGATTGTGCGCGATGGAAACCGCTTTCGCCTCATAGACAAAAGCGCCAATGGGACCTTTGTGAACGGCAAGAAGGTTACGGAAGTCTTTCTGAAAGATGGCGACGTCATCGAGTTCGCCGACGGAGGGCCAAAAGCGAGTTTCCTCACGCAGATGAAGGAAGACCAAAGCGAGGTCGAATACCCGCCGATCGAGGCGCCCACGGTCGCGCCGCCTCCGCGCATGGAACGAGTGTCCGCACCCTCTTCAAGCGAGATCGAGCCGCGACGTCAACCGCAACCACAGACGCCGGATCAGGCTTCATCGCCGCCCCGGCAGGAGCCGGTCTACCGGACCGCGCCTGCCGCCAATCAGCCGCAGGCTCCGGCGGAGATCCCCGTGCAGACAGTTGCAGCCCCGCTCATTGTCCAGTATGGTCCTACGGTACGCTCTTACAAGGAGGTCCCTGTCACAATCGGACGCCACGCGAAGTGCGGCTTCGTGCTCGATTATCCCGGAATCCTGGACTATCATGCGCAGATATTCTACTTTCAGGGGCAGTACTGGGTGAAGGACCTTACCGGTCAGAGACTTCTTCGCGTAAACATGCAGCCCATCACTCGTGAGACCGCCTTGACGGCCAACGATACCATTGTGCTCGGCCCGAACGGACCTGCCTTCCGTTTCATGGGCGAGGGACGCCTCGCTGAGGTCGAACAGGAAGCGTTTGACACACCTCAGAAAACCGGCCCTTCGCAAAAGAGCGTGGGGGCTCCGGCCAAGGGGCTCGATCGAGGCGACAGTGATGGTCCGAAGGCCGGGGTCTTTTCACGGGTGAAAAAGAAACTATTCTAACCTTTCCTTTTCAAGAGATTCCGCACTTTCCGTAAGTCCTTCTGGGCATTTGGATGGTCGGGATAGAGTCGGAGCGTCTCTTCCCATTCTTTGACGGCTTCTTCCAGTTCATCCGCAAGGAAATGACTGACGCCCGCGCTGTAGTGTCTCTCCGCGGCCGTCCTATCATACACGCGGGTCACGGTTATTACCGCTTTCGCTTTCCCTCCGGGCTCTTTGGGCGTCTTGCCCTCGCTCTCAATGACCGGCATGCGCAGGTGGATCCCCGGCGCCAACTGCCCTTCCCCCGCCAGGTTGTTGAAATAGGCAACGATGATGGCTTTCCCCGGATCTCCGTACATAGTCCCCGCTATCTTCCGCGCAGTGTCGCCCCCTCGGGTCTCGTAAGAGACATAATCCAGCTCCGGTATCTTCCGCTTTAGGTAATCGAGCGCTTTCTCGTGTTGAGGGTCATACACGAGGGCGAGCAGGAATTCTTTGCGGGCTGCGGCGATAGAGTGATTATTGAACTGCTGCACCCCCTTCTCGAAATGGCCTTGCCCTTCGGCACGGATGCGCCGCTCCAACGTTTCGATCTTTCCAGCCGCTTCCCCGTCACGGGCGCCGTTTTCCACGACCCGCCACATGAGGAGGGCTTTTTGAAGCTGCTCCGATTGTTCATACATGAGTGCCAGGGAACGCCACCTCGCGATAAGAGACGGTTCAGCGAGAGGTGCAGTCGGCCGGACTGCCTCCACGGCCGGCTTTTCGACGGTCTTTATGACTGCCT
Organism: Syntrophorhabdales bacterium; assembly: GCA_050012495.1. Classification (GTDB taxonomy): domain Bacteria; phylum Desulfobacterota; class Syntrophorhabdia; order Syntrophorhabdales; family WCHB1-27; genus BOG-1155. The sequence continues at coordinate 37,182 of JBEKHB010000026.1, read as the reverse complement.
GCTCGGGAGAAGCGCAGCCAAAAAGAATCGCGCAGATACTCACGGTCAGGAATCGCGCCATGGCCGCGTCATTCGGTCTATCGCAGGGCTTCGTTGCCAAAAGTCTTCAGATTACTGTTGAAGTCTTCGAGATCAAAGGTGCCATAGACCATCGAACGGTTTACGCGGTAGGGATGAACAAAAAAGGGATTGCTCCCCCTGTCTACCGTAAGGGCGCCGCGGTACCCCAGCTTGATCAGCAGCGCGATCACCACGTTGTTGGTGTCGCCGTATGGATAGGCAAGATAGCGCACCTCCGTCCCGAGGTGCTGCGTGATGATTCGCGACGATTCCACCAGCTCTTTTTTGACGGCCTCGAAGTATTCCCGAAAGCTCTCGTTTCCTTCTTTCTTGTCCAGGCGGCGGTGGGTCTTTGTGTGGCACTGGACATCGATGCCCCATTTCGTCATCTCCTTCAGCATATCCCAATCAAGGGCCTTGCTGCCCTTGGTCACAAAATCCGTGTAAACGAACATGGTCGCCGGATAATGGTACTTTCTCAGAATCGGAAGGGCAATGTCGAATACGCTCCGCCATCCGTCGTCCATGGTGATAACCACCGCTTTTCTTGGTATCTCACGTTTAAATTCCGCGTAATCAAAGAAGTCATCAAGGGTGATTACCTGGTAATCATTCTCTTTCAGGTACCGCATCTGTTCTTCAAAGGCCTTCTCTGTCACTGTTGTCAGGTCTCCCCGGCCTTTGGTGAACTTGTGATAGCAGAGCACGGGCACCATCCCGTATCCCCGGACGGACAGGCTTCCCCGCTCATAGGGGCCGAGGGGAATTATGACGCTCTCACCGGCCTTCAGGGAGTCGACTCCATTGAAGTCGGCAATGACCCAGCCCCTGGAGGAATCGAGCAGGTGCTTTTGCGCGAGGGATCCGAAGGAATCGCCGGGCTGTACCGCTACGACCATGAAATACGCGCCGGGCGGCGCAGGTTGAGCGACGGGGGCTTCGGGCGGCGCTTGAACCGGACCGCGAGGAGGCGCGGTTGCGCACCCTGCTGCTATGGATAGAGCGGCCATCGCGATGCAGACGGCAGAGAGACGGCGCAGGCTGCCTATCATTCCCGCACTTTTTTCAACAACCGAAAGCTTTCCCACGACTTGGTTCTCTCCAGGATTTCTCTGGGGGGCAACGGCTCGAAGGAAACCTGATCCTCGAGAAGCTGGTATGCCTCCTTACTCACGATGATCTCACCGGCACCGGCGAGCACATTGAGAGAGTAAGCGGTTCTGAAGCTCTCACCGATGAAGGTAAGCTCTTTCTTCGTCCCCGTGCCGACACATCCGGATAGGACGACACCCGAGCTTATTCCTATGCCAACCCTTGAAAGCAGACCATTCTTGCTGTCTCCGGTCTTCTGAAATGCATCCTGAAGGTCGGTTGCGGCCTTCAGGGCCCTGTTTGCATGGTCGCTCGCCATGGGAGAATTGGCGAAGACCGCGATAATCGCGTCCCCTACCAACTTATCGAGGTATCCTCCGTTTTCTCGTATCATCCTGGTGGCTGTCGAAAGATACTGACTCAGGTCCTCCTCCAATCCTTCGGGATCCCTTTCCTCCGCGTAGGCCCGGAACCCCTTTATACCGACGAAAACCACGGAGACCTGGTTTCGTTTCAACTCATCTCCACAGCTCAGCAGGACATTCAAACCTTCGGCTGTCTTATCGAGAGGATTATCGACCCTACCCGGCTCCATGTCTTCGGCCGGCCCTCCGCTCATGCTCGTCAAAGTCAGCGGAGGAGGGGACAAGACTCTCCACCTTCCCCGGAAAGTCGATAGAACGAAGAAGGAGCAGGTGAGGACGGCCAGCATGAGACCTCCCATGGTTGCGAAGCTGCGGACCAAGGCTGCCCTTTCTTTGCTGATCGCCGCATCTACCATCGCGAGCGAGAGCCCCGCGTGCACATAGGCGAGAATCTCTTTCATGAATACCACGGGACTGGAGATAGCAACGACCCGTTCCCCCCCGCTCGTTACGCCGGTCACATACTCCACGTCTCCGTCGACCACCCGTTCCCCGGTGGCCGAAACGTCCTGAAATCTGCTGCCGATCTTCATGGGGTCACTGTGGGCTTTGATTATGCCCTCTTTGTCCGTGATGCAGGCATAGAGCAATGCCGGCGCAAACTTGATCTGCTTCAAGAGCACGTTAAGGCTTAGCGTGTCGTCGTCGAGAAGGGGCGCGACCGAGCTGGTGGCGAAGTGGCCAACCGCCAATTCTCCTACTCTTACCTTTTCCTTGTAAAGAATCTCAGCCTCTCGCTTCACAATGACGAACGCGAGAGTGCAATAGAGAGCGGCAAAAACGAGGACCGTAACGATATAGGCGCTCAGGACCCGGGGGTAGACAGCGCGTGTGCGCTTCTCATTCATGGCATAGACCTCAGCACTTCATAAGCGGCAGGGATCTTCCCGCCGGGAAAAAACAATAACGGAGGTTCTGACCGACACTCACTTCGCCGGCAGCTCTTTGGGCCCGTAGAGTTTCGGCTCGTCGTCCGGCGTCGCCGGTGCAGGTTCCGGCGCCGGCTTTCGCGCTTTTGGGTAGAAGCTGTCCACGTGCTCTTTTGTCATCGGGGACTTGACGGTGACTAGTCTCTGCGGGATCCGGATTTTCATCCCCAGCCGTATCCGGTTCGGATTGATGTCCGGGTTCGCTTCGGCCAGGACCTTCCAGTTCTGCAAATCGCCGGTATACCACGCGGCAATGATCGACAGGGACTCGCCGCTCCATTTGACTGTGTGGATATAGCACGCTTCCTGAGGTCCGCGGGTCTTCTCGGGAAGCGTGGTTACGGCTGGAGTGGTCGTCTGTGTCGCCGCCGGCGCCCCGGGTTGGACCGCCGGCGCTCCTTGTTTCTGCGGAGAAGCTGTTTTAGGCTCGGGAGTTGCACAGCCGGCACACATGGCTATCAATGCCACCGCCATTAACCAACGATAGGTTCCCGTTCTCGTGTTTCCGTTCATTTTTTTCTCTCCCCGCCTCTTTTCAGCTTTTCGAGGCTTTCTTTGATTGCCGCATTTTTGGGATTGACAGAAAGGGCCTTCTCCATATTTGCAATCGCTTCATTTCTCTTCCCCTCCCTCTGCTGCACTGTAGCCAGGTTGAAGAGGGCTTCGTCCAGATACCGGGGCGTTAATTTCACCACGCGGTCGTACATCTCCTCTGCCTTTGGGTAATCTTTATTCATCGCATAAGCGAACCCGAGGTTAAAATAGATGTCCGGAAACTGGGGGTCCATCTGGGCGACCTTGTTGTATATCTCGATGGCCTTGGGGTACTCCATCATTCTTACGTACACGAGACCCAAGCGGAAATTCGTCTGAATGCTCGCCGGATCGAGCTCGATCGCTTGAAGGAGCAGCGATTTCGCCTTCTGGGGATCCCGGTCAGTCGCCTCGCCTGCAGCTTTCTGGAGGGCTGCAATCTTCTCCTTTATCTCCTCGGTCTTTTGCGCGGTTCCCGGTTGAGGTTTGTTGGGAACTGCCTGAGGCGCCGTGGGGGCGGGAGAGGCCGGCGAAGGAGACGCGGTCGCCGGCCGAGAAACGGTTTTGTTTTCCGGCGCAGGTGAAGGCGCCCTATTCTTCGGCCAGAAAGAAAAGGCAAGGATCGCGACGACGATGAGCGCGCCTATACCCGCATAGAGAGGCGCCCTTCGGGGCGCTCCCTTCTTTTTGGGCGCCGACTCAGCGAGATCAAGAGGGAGTTCGCCGGCTGTGGGTGGCCGTTCGGCTTCTTCCGACGGCTCGGGCGCACCTGTCCCTGACGGCCTTTTCTCCTTCGAAGGCTCAGGTTGAGATGGGGCCGGTCCTGACGCCGCCTGTTGCGGAACAGGCTCAGGCGGAAGGGGCGGAGGCGTTTCCTTTTCCTCGGTCCTTCCGAGCCCGCTCAATTCTCGTATCGTCCTGTCTTCCCCGGCGATCTCCTCCTCAAAAAGGTCTTTCATGTACAGCCCGAGACCGCGCGCGGTCCGCCGCAATGAAAGCTCGGCCATGCATTCTTCCAGGTCCGCCAGCATTTCACTGCAAGATTGATAGCGTTGCTCCGGCTCTTTCGCAATCGCATGGTTTATAATGGCATAGACCTTCGCGGGCAGCCCCGCCGAAACGGACTCGGGCGAATCATATTCTGCCTCCCTCACCTTTGTGAGGATCTGCATCGTACTGTCGCCCGTGAACATCCTGTTTTGCGTGATCAGTTCATAAAGGACTATACCCAGAGAGAAGAGATCGGAGCGCTGATCGATCGCTTTGCCTGCCGCCTGCTCCGGTGACATGTAAGCCACCTTTCCTTTGATCATGCCGAATTGTGTGACGGTGCTCTGGCTCGCCGCTTTCGCGATGCCGAAGTCGAGGATCTTCACATCGCCCTGATAGGTGACAAAGATGTTTTGTGGACTGATGTCTCGATGGATAATGCTGAGCGGTTTGCCCTGAAAATCCTTCAATTCATGGGCATAGCTCAGGCCTGAACATGCTCGGGAGACGATATAGAGGGCATTCTCGAGGCTGATCGGCCTGTCCTTCTCCTTCGCTTTGTGCCATATCGCTCTGAGGTCCTTACCGAGGAGATACTCCATGGAGATGAAATAGGAATCTTCGATATTACCGAAATCGTAGATCTGGACGATGTTCTGATGGTTAAGGAGCGCTGCCAGTTTTGCTTCGTCAATAAAGGAGCTGACCAGTTCTTTCTCCCGGGCGAAATGGGGTAGAATCATCTTGATGGCGATAAGCTTCTCGAAGCCTTGAATACCGATGATCTTGGCCAGGAAAAGCTGCGCCATGCCGCCCGTCGCCATGTTGTCCAGGAGCAGGTATTTGCCGAAGCGTTTGGGTTGAAAACCAGACATGGAATCTATTCCCCCTCAAAATATAATTGGACTGTCGAGCAATAGCCCGGCGAGTTAAGGAACTACGCGGCGACTGTAATCCTTTCGGGCGGCACGAGAAATGTCCTTCCGACAAAGTCGCGCACCATGGCGCAGACCGTCGACTCAATGCGGTCGACCTCGACGCCGAGTGTAGAGGCCATATCCACTATGAGGTCCTTGAGGGGCCGGGTCCCGTCACACCCGATGAGCAGCCCCTCCACGTAAGGGTCGATCCTCCCTTTCTGGGCCAGCCCGCGGGAGAGATGGACCTCCGATACCTCCAGGGCCCACCCGTCCGGCGAAGGCTGCTTCTGCTGGACCACGCGCACGTCAGGAGATATGGTGAAGGGTATCTCGAGGAGCGCGGCGTCATCCGCCACCTCTTCGAGGAAGTCTTGAGCTGCAAACACCTTGATGATATGCCCGCCACCCGGCCCGTAGATGGTCTCTGCCCCGTCGTCGGCGCGAAACCAATTCGTGCGGCCGCTGCGGCGCCGCATGTTGATCACCCCCGCGCCGATCCGCTCTATGCGCTGCTCCTTGTAGTAGGCCATCCACTCGTCGAACAGCCCGGACAGGTTATCTACCTCCAGCTTCTCGGTGTGTCGCAGCCACGTTGCGGCATATGTTGCCACACCCCTCGACGTATTCCTCATCACCAGCGCGTCACAGCCCAACCCGTCAAGCCATCTCTTAAGGCGCTCACTCCAATCCTCATCCGCGTGTTCCACCCAGTTGCACAGGATCTGACAAAACCCGCCTTCCGTGAGATATCCCGGTGTCTCGCGAACGATCTTCCTGCACATCCCGTCCCCTGCCATGCCGCCGTCCCGGTAGATATAGCGGGACTCGGGCGAAATGACAAAGGGAGGGTTGGAAACAATGAGATCAAAGGTCATCCCTTCGACGGGCCCGAAGAGGTCGCCTTCCCGGACCTCGACCTGTGATAGGCCGTTGAGCCTCGCGTTAAAAGCCGCAAGTGCCGCGGCCCGAGGATTTCGGTCTACGGCGATCACCCGGGCAGAGTGTTTCGCCGCTAAAAAAGCGTGGAATCCGCACCCCGTGCCGAGGTCGAGGGCACGGGCGCAAGGTTGTCGGACAGTGAGGCTCGCCAGGGTAATGGAGCTGCCGCCAATGCCCATGACATAATCGGGTCCGTCCTTCGTCAGAAGCCTCCGGGGCAGGTCGTAGGCGATCACCATATCCTGATAGGGGAAGAGCTTCATCCTCGCAACGGCTTGTCCGCTGCGGAGCGTAATGAGGCCCATCTCCTCCCACTCGCCGGGAGTCATAGGCGCAATCGCCTCGGAAAGGCGGGCCGTATCGACCGGCGCCTCGATGAGAAACAAGCGGATCAGGGTGTCGAGGGGCGTCCCGCCGGCGGTGCGGTGCATGAGGAGAAGGATGTCGCTCTCCTTGATGGCAGCGGAATCGGTGGCGCCGATGGTCCGGAGGACCTTCTCGGGATCGAAGCCGGCCGCGTTCAAGACGCTCCGGAGCGTGGTAAGCTGCCGGGGATTGCTATGAAGGATGGGGGCAGGATTCATTGGCAAGCAGCTAACAGGCTAAAGAGTGCGGAGAAATGTTTGCAGGATATAAAGTCCTATTCCGACCAGTGCAAAGATGGCGGCGAGGCGAAAGCGGATCCTTGCGGCAATGGGGTTTTGTCCGGTCGTTTTGAAGCGGTCCCGTATCGCGAGAAGGAGATGAATCGCCGCTATTGTCCAGAACAGGGCCGCAACTAAAGTGATGATTGGAACGCCGAAAAGAGGGAAGGCCATGTTGAAGGGAATGCGCGCCTATCTCCTTGGCAGACCAAGGAGCTGCTGCTGGCGGAAACCGGGTGCGCGGACCTCAAAAAGGGGCTGACCGGGGTTGAGCATGGCGAGTTCGAGAGCCGCCGCGGCGCGTTGCCGCTGTCGCCCCGTTCTAAGAACGTGCTGGAGATTCTCAGGAGAGATTGGCTCACCCATAAGATACCGGGTCCCATTCCGGAATCGGCTCTTACGTTGATCCCACCACTTTAGGATCAACTCGGGGTTTGGCCACGGAAGGTCCTCGTCCGGGTCCATGGCCACGTCTTCATCTTCAGGGCTCTCTGTCGGTCCGGCCTCAAAGCCTTGAGGTTTGTTGCCTTCCAGGTCTTCGTAAGCGATGTCCGCGCCCGTAATCATGGTGAACGATTCCCCGGCTATGCGGGCCAATTCCGGGTTTTCCATCTGCTCGACGAGCCGAGGAATTGAGACGGGATCACCCATGGCGCCGGCGCACATGATCGCAAGCCGTATGGTCTGGGGACTCCGGGCCAGCTCCTTCTCCAAGGCATGAGCTGATAAAAGGTCCATTCGCCGGGCCGCTGCCTTGACGGCCTCTTCGCCGTAACTACCATCAGAAGCAGCAAATGGCCGCAATGCACTCAGAGAATCCCCATCTCCCAGAAGCGTCCCTGACCATGCGGAATAGAAACGACAGGCGGGGTCACTGGTCTCTATGTTGTCTCGAAGCCAAGGCATCAGATCGCCTCTACCCAATTCACCCACGGCCTTCGCGGCCCGGGCTCGCAAAGGGAGATCATCGCCAAGAAGCGCCTTCTTCAGCGAAGCCCCCGGGTCCCTGCGATGAGCCGCCGAGGCTGCAACACCGACCCTGCGAACAGCCGCCAATTCGGCAGAAAGCATGCGGTCGATGAGGGGTGCCGCCTGTTCCAGTGAAAGCCAACCCAAGGCAGAAACCAAGCCCCTCGACACCTCCGGCGAGGCAATTCCCGCCTCGACAACGAGCTGCATCCGATCCTCATGGAGGGACTCAAAGGCCAGCACTGCGGCGGCGAAAACGTCCCCTGCATCTCCTTGCTCCAATCCTTGCTCGATCAACTCCCATCCGGGTTCCCCGGCAATGCGCAGACCATCGATGTGAGCTTCGACGCGGTTGTCAAGCTTGGTCAGATCCGCCAGAGAGTAATGAGGGGCGGAAACAGCCCGATTGCGGAGAAGCCATAGGAAACAGGCTTCTTCAAAGTGCTGGGAAATGATTTCAGGAATAATCATTTCGACCCCTTGACCTCATTGGCTCCCTACCCCCAATAAAGCCATGGGAAGAGATGGCACCTCGATGTTGATCGCAATGCCGCTTAGGATTGCCAGGCGGCACAAACCCAAGCCGAGAAGATCGAGCGGTTGAAAAAGCTCATATCTCGTCCCTTCAGCCGGAATAATCGATCTCAACCGTGTTCGCTCGTGCAAGGCCGTGATCACTGAGTCCGAATCCTTCATGAAGATCGCGTGCATCAAGTGATAAGAGTTCTTCAGCAGTTGTCGCATCCGCCGTCCGTTTTCATCCGATATCATCTCCTCATCGGATTCAAAGCACACACCATACAAGCGCTCTAGTGCGTGCGATGCCTGTTCTCTCTGGCCACGCAATTGGGCAAAACCCCAATGAGCCTGGAAACGCGAAAACGCATCGCCATAGGGCCAAAGTTCATCAGGAAGCGCCGCCAAGAAGTGAGACAGGGAGAGATCATTCACCACAAGCGAACGATAAAACCAATTACTCACTTCGATCGCTTCAGTCGGGTAACCCAACTCGAATCCGGTGACAAAATCCTGCACTGCTTGCTTTAGCGAATCAATAACCTGATTGGGTAAAGCGCTCTGGATACAGCGAACCTGACTCAAGAAGGCTCTTTGATAAGCCAACTTAGCAAAGAAGTTGGCGTCTTTATACTCAAGGGCGTACCCACGCACCAGTTCGCACTTACCCACAAAACGGTCCGCTCGTAACGCCTCGCGTTCGATCATTGTCAATTCCAATTGTTCAACAGAAGTAGAAGCCACTGCGCACGATTGCTTGCGATGTTTCCGACTCTAGGATTACGTGAGATTTCCGAGTTCGTATGCCATCCATTCGTCGAGCGTTCGCACGACGTCAGGCGAGACCTCGACCGGCTCTCCGGCGGCACATATGAGGCCCAAGGGAGGGCCCTTGGAAAGATCAAAGCCAAGATACCCGGAGCCGCCTGTATCACATATGACAAGAAAGTCACTGAGACGCACCCCAGGAATAATATCCGAATATTCCCCCTCATAGATGTCGCTGAGAGGAAACCAGTCTTCATTCGGGAGTGGTCCCATGAATCCTGTTATGTCGGTCCAACCGTCGTGAATCCTGTAAAGATTCAAGAAATCGTCAGGCAGCTTTCCCGCCTCGTCTCGTTCTATGGACCGGCACGGATAACCTCTGAAAAAAACCGCCTCTCCATCATCTTCAAAACAATAGATAAGGGAACAAGGGATCTCGTTCGTCCGTAAAAGCCCGATAAACCGAAGTTTTTCTTGGAGTCGGACAATTGTTCCGGGCAAGAGGTCACGCCAGGGTAACCAAAGATCTTCCAGCACGCGCCCGACAGGGTCATCAGCCCTAAGAATACCTTTCCAAGCGTCGGGTAAGTCAGCAGGTAAGATGGTCAAAGGCGCAATCTCAAACACTACATCGCCTTCCTCCTCAATATAATCTGGAAGAGCTTTTCGGCAATTCTCGGATGTTATTGATGTCATGCAAGATCTCCGTCAAGGGGTTAAGGGCTAACTTGCGAGAGCAGCTTTAATCTTGGCTATAATATCAGCACCCTGGAACTTAGACTTAGCCTGAAGGCCAGCATTGCAAGACTTGCATAACCCACGCATATTGGCTTGATCATGCATAATCTTTTTGGCGCCATCCAAATCATTCTCCTCCAATTTCTTGAAGTCCTTCATCATTTTGATTTTTGAAGAGGGGAATTTGTGGTCCGCCTCCAACCGTTTTCGTTTTTTCCAACGTTTGATACTCGCTCGTATTTCTTTTCTTTTTACGGGGTCTATTGCGCTACTAAGCTCCGATGCCTTCTCACGAATCTTGAGAGAGGCACATTCTGCGGCCGTTTTGCCACAAATAGCACATCGGGGTTTCTTCCCGTCGCTCCCCTTATTGACTTTGTCCCTATTCTTGGCACTTGTGCCCTTCTTGCACTGACAACCCTTCGGCTGTGGCGACGGCACCGCAGGCGGCACGGGAGGCTGCATCTCTCCCCCCATACAGAACGTATTCCCATGATTCATGGTCATCTTGTCTGAAAGGCGACAGGCGTTTGCGCCATCCATCTTGACGTCGAATGAATAGAGCAGCCATTTGGCCTCTTTCATGTTGGTGCTTGAGACCACGCCGCCCGCAGTACCTGCCTCATCGCCGCTGCAGCTGCTGAACTCCGATCCCTTGATGGCGGCCATGTTACCCCCGTCAACCTTAACCGTCGTGGTACCATTACTGAGATCGCTCGACATGGAAAGGATGATGGGATACGGTATGGGCACAGGACCGCCAGGGCTTGGCGTCTTGCAGACGTCAGGGGCAGTGCTCTTGGCGAACCCATTGCTCCCTTGGTGGACCAAGGAGTTGGATGTCCCATTGACTTTAATCGTGACGCCCATGCTTATTGTCGACTCTCGCTAGAATCAGAGCAGTCCGCTCCCCGCTTTCAGAACTCGTCCAGAGCAGAGCATAGGGTCCTTTAGCATAGCCCTTGTGCCAGGCGCTCACTGCAAGATTGAGAAAGAGAGGTCCCGAGGCTGCCCCGACATCACCCCAACAGTCCGCCGGGGCAAGAAAATCCGCAATATCAACAAAACGTTCTGAGACCCGAACACTTGCAAAGCCGAATTCAATCGCGCGGTATTCCTCGCCATTCATATCACAGATGATTCCGTCAACCCTATCTTGGGATCGGGGGAGATCCTGCAAAACCCGCCTGATCGCGGCCGTCAGGCCTTCGCCGATACATACCGTCTTAGTCTTGATGAGATTCTTCTCAGACGATACACAGGCAGATACCACCTTCGCAAGAGCATTGAGGCCACACCGTTGACGTGCCTTTTCTGAAGCGAGTAAGCAAAACCCCGCAGCCTCTCCCGGCACAAAACCCCACGCGTTGTTTAGTTCCCCGGCCGAGTGCAATTGATCGCAGTCCTCCAGCCATTCGAGGGTCTCTGGGGCAATATACGAATCAACTCCGCCGACCAAACAAAATTCGGCTCCACCCGCTCTGACCAGCCGACAACCCGCCTCTACCGCCATCAACCCGGCTGAGTGGCCCGCCTCCATCGTCTGTACGTTCTGAACTAGAAATTCCTTGTCCGCGATCGAGTTGAGACCCTCGGATACATAGGCACCGAGTTCTGCCGGCAGACCCGGCCTTTGAGGAGGCAAGCCAACAATGACAGAAATAGCCGATATTTTGGCGGACACACCGTGCAAGGCATTCAGGGCTTCGCCCGCTGCGGGCAGGGCCAGTTGCACAAACCTGATCACGCCTTCCACCTCCAACGGAAGATAAGGGGCCATGGCGACGACCATCTTGTTGCCTGCGGTATCGACCATGTACGGATGTTCGCAAAACCCGGCAATGCCCGCTCTGACCGCCGCCGCAGTGGAAGCCGCGCTGGCGCCTATGGCCGTACAGGCCCCTACTCCCACGACATAGACTGAACCATTGTTGATCGTAGGCAGGATTCCTTCCCTGTTATGTGAGCGAGCAGTTAGTCCTTTGCGCAGGGTCTGGCCCTTTCGCCCTCGTCAATAACCGTCCGCTCGAGCTTCAGGCCGTAGTTGAAACACGGCAGCTCTGTCTCCCATACCATCATGACCCTCCGAAGATCGGGCTCAAGAATGACCGTGTTAAGAACTGCCTCATGGTCAAAAGCCGGCTTGCCGTAAAAATACGTCGCGAAGCTCATGGCAACAATGGGCAACGTGAACCGCAACGAACCGCCCGGTGTGAGGTTGATCAGCTCGACCGACTCTCCGCCCCGCAGATACCCGGCAATCTGTTGATCCCGGGGGGCACATTGGTGAAAACGGTCGTCAAAATCCGTAGGCACCAGTGGGAACCTCTCGTTCTTCCACTTCTCATCGTAGGTCCCAGCCAGCTCGACGCGCGGTGACCAATGGCAGGCTATGGGTCCAAAGCCGGCAGGGCTTGGCCTGTCATCCCATGACCCTACCCGAGACCTCGGGTCTTCTACATTAGGGACCTTCTGGCCGACCACGTGTTCGGCTGAAACGGCAAAGCCCGCTCCAACCGGGTTTCTGGGTTCCCAGCCGTGTTTCTTGGTGTCGTCTGACCGTGTGTCGACTCCACCAAAAGCCCGCTCGTAGATTATCGGTATTTTCAGGAATGGATGAGGATCGGTCATCGTCAGAGCGGTCACGCCTCTGTCCCAGTATCGATCACCGGAAACCCTGAGTGTCTTGGTCGTGTTCGCTACCCGTAGCCGGACGTCGATCTGCCTTGCAGCCTTTCCATTTGGCGCATAGGCATGTCCGTGGAGGATTACGTCGGTTGCTAGCTTCCATTGAACCATGTCTGATTCGTAGAGAAGACTTGATAATCCGGGTTCACCCATGTAGACGGGGACACGGCACATCTCCTCCTGCTTTTCCGCCAGGCAGGTGGACCCATCCGGATTGATGTTGAAAGTGCCTTTGACGGCCACGACCCAGATTTCGGCGCCGTTTCTGTCGCGCACCCATACCCTTTCAGTAGCGAAAGGCGTATTGTTTTCTAATGCCCACATAGGTCCTCGCCTTTTCCGCCTGAGCCTAATTGAGCGCTATTGAAGCCCCTTTTATCTTGTTGGCCCCCGAGGACCGGCTTACGACGTATGTCCCCTTGATCATCACCTTCCCCGCCTTGGTCAAGGTGATGCTTGCTTCACCGCACCGGAGCACGATCTCCTTCTTTGCGTCGAAGACCACTCGCTCCCCGTCCACGAAGACCTCATCCGGTTTTTCCGCCTCGATGACCGAAGGGGCCGGTCCGGATATCTCATCGACGAGGGAATAGAGGGTGTCGATGACGATGGGCAATCCCGGATCGTCATTCTCAAAGACGAGCAAGACTTCCCGGCCCGCAACATCGACATTCGGAAGCATCTTGGCTTTTGCGGATGTGGTTATTCGTGCGGGAAGCGATGCCCGCCTGTTGTCCGCGAAATCAACAAGGACGCTGCCGCCGGGGTCGACCCCTACGATCTTCCCCACTCTCACACCCGCGACGCGCTCGATGGTATCTACAAAAGCCGCCTTTTCGGGCAAACCCCTTTTCATGCTAGTTCTCCAGGATCTTGCTGGCCTTCATGGTGATATTGCCGGAACCCTTCACGTTTATGTTGTTTCCTTCGATCGTGATGTCTCCGCTTTTCTTCATGGTGATGGTTGCGCTTCCCGTCTTGAGCGTAATCTGGTCGTCGGCTTCGATGAGCACCGTCTTCGCATTGAGAGAGTGGTTCTTCGCCACGGTCTCTGAATAATCTTTCCCGACCGACACCGTTCTGTTGCCCCCCACCTGTTCCGACATGTCTGAGCCAACGACAACGGCCTTTACGACCCCTATCTCTTCCGTCTTGCTCGCCCCCACCGTTTCATTCATGGCAGCGCCGACGCTCACCTGGTATAGGGCTCCGATGGTCAGCTCTTTTGCGGCCCCGATAGTCTCCGCTGTGTTGATTACAACTGTTTCAGTCTTGTTGGCCCCGACCGTGATGCTCTCGTTCGCGCCGATGGCCTCTGTATGGTTTACCCCTACCATAATGGTTTTGTTATTCCCGATAGTTTCGCTCTGGTCTACCTCAACCGTTTTTGTCCTGTTATTACCCACAACCATAGTCTCATCATGACCGATGGTCTGGTTTTTATCATTGAGGATGGCGATGGTCCAGTTCTTCTGGCCGTGGAGAAAGATCTCCTCCTGCCCTTTCTTGTCCTCGAACCGGAATTCATTAAAGCCCCCACCGCCCAACGAGGAATTCGACTTAATAGTGCTTTTCGTCTTTTCCCCGGGAAGAGGGTACGGAGGCTTATTGATGCCGTGGTATACTCGGCCGGTAATAATGGGCCGGTCCGGGTCCCCTTCGAGAAAATCAACTATGACCTCGTGGCCGATACGGGGTATCCACATCGCGCCCCAGCCTTCGCCTGCCCAGAGCTGGCTCACCCGGATCCAGCAGGAGCTGTCCTCATCCTTCTTGCCTTCGCGGTCCCAATGGAACTGCACCTTGACCCGTCCGTGCTCGTCCGTGTATATCTCTTCGCCCGACGGACCGACGACGATGGCTGTCTGCGAGCCCTGCACAAATGGTTTGGGGGTTCGACGGGCCGGGCGAAAGGGGACATCGAAGGGTATGCAGGTGAATCGGTTCGTGTAAGCGAATTCTGAGTCCTTCGTCCAGGGCTGGCTCGCTTCATGGTCAATGGAGGCGAGGACGTAGTCCTTGCCGTTCATGTCGCTTCTGTAGAAATGGGAGAGGGTAAACCGGTAACCGGTGGTAAAGGCCCTGCATGTGCTTGACCCGTCGATCCTGGTGATCTGAGCCTCTTCCTCCTCCATCCGGATAACTACGCGGCTGCCCCCCTCCCTCTTCTTCGTGTAAAGACCGGGGTAGTCATAGATCTCGCGCTCTCCGGATCCCAGTTTCTGCTTGCTCGGGACGTTCACCTTCAAGTCCGTATTGGGTATCTTGAAATTGAAGTCGTTGAGAGCGTACTTCGCCGGCCTGATCTCCTGGGTTCGCTCCAGACCCGTGATGACATCCTGATCTAGCCAGGCACCGGCGGTCGCCTGATAATCAGCCGTCTGCTGCTTCGGAACGGGCTTGTGCTCCTGGGGTGAATCTGCGATGACCATGGTGTGTTTGCCGTCCTCATGCTGAAAAAAGTAATAGATGCCCTCCTCCTCAAGGAGACGGGAAATGAAGTTGAAGTCCGTCTCTCTGTACTGAACACAGTATTCCCTCTTGTCGTAGGTTCCGTGGGTGAGCACCTTATATTCCATTTTGATGTTCCCAAAGCCATACTTCTTGTGCTTTTCCTTCAAAAGATCGTCGACAATATCGAGGACCGAGGCGTTCTGGAATATCCGCGAGTCCGCCGTGCGCCCGAGGAGCCAGAACCAGGGCACTGCGGTGGCCCGGTAGTACGACAGCGGATCGCCTTCCGTCGTCCCTCCGCCCTTCGCCTGAGAAAAACGGGAGACGATGCCGTTGAAGAAACGCTTTGTCTCATCCCGAAGGACCACGGAGATAGTGACGTTTTTGCCGACTATATCCGCGAAGGGGATATTGTGATTGAGGGAAACAAGGTCGAGCTCGAAGCTGAAGGGCATGGAAATGCCCTCTACCCCGTGAAAAGCTTCCAGGAGCAGCACGTCTTTCCCCAAGGGAGTCTCGATCGCAATGAGCCTGTTATCCTGCGTGTACGCCATAAGCGCCACCTCTCTTCATCGTACAGTGGTAAATTCTGCACGTCCTGAACAGCGGTCTACGAACCTTATGTTATTGCAAATCCGAACCCCTCACCATCCAACGACACCCTCACCTCTTTGATCTTCTCCCTCGCCGCCATTCGGGAGAGAAGCTCCTTGGACATCTCGGGCAGGAGGGTGTTCGTGAGGATATGGTCCACGTTCCTCGCCCCGCTCTCCACCTCTTTGCAGCGACTTGCAACGGAATCTATCAGACCCTCGTCATAGGCGAAAACCACCTTCCTGTTCTCCATCATGCGCTTGGCTATCCGCCCCAGTTTGAGCTTGACGATAAGGCGCATGTTCGTGTCGGTGATGGGGAAGTACGGGACCACCTTCAGGCGGCCCAGGAACGCAGGCTTGAAGTGTTTCACCAGCTCCGGTCTGACCATGTCGGAGAGAGCCTGCCACTCCGGCATGGTCTCTTCATCGCTGCACGCCTTCATGATCGTCTCGGTGCCGAGGTTCGACGTCAGTATGATCAGGGTGTTCTTGAAATCGATGCGCCGCCCCTCACCGTCTTCAAGGGTGCCCTTGTCAAAGACCTGATAGAAGAGTTCCATCACATCCGGGTGGGCCTTCTCGACCTCGTCGAGAAGGACGACGCTGTAAGGTCTCTTCCGCACCGCCTCGGTAAGGACGCCTCCTTCTCCGTACCCCACGTACCCCGGCGGAGAACCCTTGAGCCCCGAAACCGTGTGGGCCTCCTGGTACTCGGACATGTTAATGCTGATCACGTTCTCTTCGCCGCCATACAGGAGCTCGGAAAGGGCCAGTGCCGTCTCGGTCTTGCCCACACCGCTGGGGCCGACAAAGAGGAAGACGGCCGTCGGTTTGGACGGGTCATCGATGCCCGCGTGGGCGGTCTGGATCATCTGAGCAATCGCACCGAGGGCATGGTCCTGGCCGATTATCCTCTCACCCAACAGGATATCCATCTTCAGCACTGTGTCGATCTCATCGGTGAGCATGCGACCGGTGGGGATGCCCGTCCAGCCGGAAATCACGTCGGAAATAGCCTGGGCATCGACGGCTATCTGGACGAGGGGATCCCCGCCTTGTGCCGCGGCGAGCTCGGCTTCGGCGTCTTTCAGTCTGTTTTGCTTGTCCGCCAGCACCGTGTCGGACGGATTTTTTTCGAAGATCTCCCTGATCTCTTTTTGCAGGGTCGTGATGCCTGTGGCGATCTCCATCTCCCTCTGCCACTTGGCGTTCAATTCAGCCAGCCGGGCCTCGGCCTCTTTTTTCTCTGCGGCCAGTGCCTCGATCCGCTCGGCGTGATCCCGACCCATCAATGTCTCCCGCTCAAGGATTTTTGCTTCCCGGCCAATCTCGTCAATTCGCCTCGTCACATCCTCAATGGCCGGAGGCTTGGTGGTGAGGCCGATCGCCACCCTCGCGCACGCGGTGTCGAGGACGCTCACCGCTTTGTCGGGCAGCTGACGTCCGGCTATGTACCGGTGCGAGAGGTGGACCGCGTCGAGGAGGGCATCGTCGGTCACCATCACCTGGTGATGCTTCTCGAGGAACGGACCGATGGCCCGCATCATGACCATTGCTTTCTGCTCGTCAGGCTCCTCCACCTTTATCACCTGGAATCTCCTCGCAAGGGCCGCATCCTTTTCGAAGTATTTCTTGTATTCCGACCAGGTGGTCGCGGCGATGGTGCGCAGCTCGCCCCGAGCCAGTGCGGGCTTGAGCAGGTTGGCTGCGTCACCCGACCCTGCCGATCCGCCGGCGCCGATGAGCGTGTGGGCTTCATCGATAAAGAGGATGATCGGCACGGGGGACGCCTTCACCTCATTCATGACCGACTTGAGCCTGTTCTCAAACTCGCCCTTAATTCCGGCGCCCGCCTGGAGCAAACCGAGGTCGAGGGTCCTGATCTCCACATTGCGTAGGGGTGGGGGGACGTCTCCCTCGACGATCTTCAGGGCAAACCCCTCGACTACGGCAGTCTTGCCGACCCCTGCCTCACCGGTAAGGATCGGGTTGTTCTGCCGGCGGCGGATCAGGATATCGGCCATCTGTCTGATCTCGAAATCGCGGCCCAGGACCGGGTCTATCTCGCCCTTGCGGGCCCTTTCGGTCAGGTTGATGGTAAACTGATCGAGGGCCTTGGTGCCGGCCGGGATTGCAGCGCC
The DNA here is from genome assembly GCA_050012495.1 of Syntrophorhabdales bacterium. Lineage (GTDB taxonomy): Bacteria > Desulfobacterota > Syntrophorhabdia > Syntrophorhabdales > WCHB1-27 > BOG-1155. Next base: position 19,779 of record JBEKHB010000026.1, on the reverse strand, counting down.
TTCACCGGAGGGGGCCGAAGGCCCGGCCGACAGGGAGGCTGCCTTGTCTTCAGCCGAACCGGACGTCAGGTCGACAAGGTGCTCCTTCAGGACCTCAACCGATATCTTCTTGAACAGGTCGGAGCTCCCCGTGAGCATCCGTGCCATTTCGTCATCGGAGAGGAGGGCGAGAAGGATGTGTCCGGACCGTACGCTCGCGGCCTGGAAGTCGATGGAGGCGACGAGCCACGCACTCTGGAGCATCCGCGGTATGTGGGGAGAGAGGGCGGGGTTCCTCGCGTTGCCTGTTTTGAACCCTTCCATGGCGCGAGTAAGATCGGTCACCAGCCTGCCCTCGGGCACCTCGAAGTGTCTCAGTATTCTCTGGACATCCATGTTCGGCGCGTCGAGGAGCTTGATGAGGAAGTGCTCCAACTCGACCTCGTAATGGGTTTGAGAGAGACACAGCGCCGCCGCCAGCTCGAGGGCATTCCTGCACGCCCCGTTCAGCTTGCCTATCAGTGATTTCAGGTTCGATCCAGCCATCACGTCCTCCTAGATCATGCAGTCGAGTGGTTGAGTCGTGACCGACATCCCTCTCCGCATGTCAACTTTGAATTCGGAAGCGGTTTTCGACTAACTTACCCGTCTTCGCCACGTCCGTCTCGTGAAACGTCACGTAAGGGTCTTCCCGGTGGACTTTCCCCGGGGTCTTGAGCCACGTCGTCCAGCCGAGGCGGGGCGATGCAGGGCCTCCCGGTCCTACGGCACAGACAGGCACCTCCTCCCGCTTAAGATAGAGGCGGATTTCAAATTCGTACTCCACGCCCACCATGTACCTCACGAGCCAGAAGATCCCGGACAGGGCAGACCCGGACGGCAGCAAACGAGCAAAACGGCCGAAACCCATCGGACCCAGGTTCACCCGAAATTTCGTCCGGTTCTCCTTCACATAGCCGCCGCAGACCGCGCTGACCCCGAGCGCGCTGTTCGCGGAGCCTACCCGGGTTTGATCCTCCGGGTCAAGGGCAATGACCCGCTCGATGAACTGGTCGACCTTCGCGCGGGTGCCGGAAAAATAGGCAACCGTCGCCTCGACGGCCGGCGCCGACGGGACCTGCCTCGACAGAAGCCCACTGTAGAATATGAGCGACTCCTCAGTCTGTCGAATCCGTCCGGACAGACCGGCGGTGCCGAGCCCTATGAGGCTGAGCAGGCAGTGCGAGAGGCGATCCCCCGCCCCGGGGAGGTAGTTTTCAGGAAAACGGTATCTCTTCCAGGCAAGATAGAAGAGAGAAATGATACGATGATGAAAGATATCGAAAAAAGCAGCGAGGCTGAAGTCTTTCTCCCGTGCCCTCGCGATGGCGAGCTCATTGTACCAGTAGGGCAGAACCCCCGAGGGACCGATGAGTCCCATGAACGCGACGCCCAGCCTGGCAGGACCGCCTTGCTCCCCCGGGGTGAGGCTGGAGATGTCGCTGGGAGGAAAGGCAAGACCCGGGCTTACTGAAAACCGAAGGGGCTCTTCGGCGGGGTTCAGGGCATGTCCTACCGGCTTCTTGCCGGGCAGGAGGGTCTCAAAGAGATGAACCGCCTGGAAAAAGGAGAAGCGATAGAACTCCTTGAATAGGCGGTCCTCTAAAGGAGAATTCGGTTTCCGTTCCTCGGGGGCCATTTTTTCAGGGCTTCCTTCCTCTGAGAGGTCTCCGCCACCATCTGCGAAAAGGAGTTGATCGAGACGTACTGGCCAAGGAACCGCTCCAGTATGGACGCGAGGAGATAGACGCCTATGCCCACGAACTTGTCTTCGTCGAACTCGACCGTCACCTGGACGCCCCGGCAGAAAGATTGCCCTATCCTTTTCGTCACATAGCCGGAGCGGAGCGAGACGATCCCGCTTATCTGCTGCCTCGTCGTGGGAGAATTGTCGAAATCGTAGAGCTTGAGGATCTCCCTGAGCGCCTCTTCGCCGCCCTCCGCGAGTGACATATAGTTGAGGGAAAGGTGGGAGATGAGACGCCACTGGAGGGGGCCTCCGAGCGGGGGCCTGCGGGTCGGCGTCGGTTTCATGAGGCAGGTGATGCGGGCCACGGGGGCCGCGATCTCCATGTCAAAATCGCCGCTCCGGTCCCTGAAGGGAAGTCGCGCGGGCAGGTCCCGGTTCGTGCACGTCGCGTGAACGGTGACGGTCTCGACATCAGGATCGACGGAGAGGAAATTCCAGTTGACAAAAGAAAGATAGACGTCGGTGCCGTCATCCCCTTTTCTCCCGGAGGGCCTCCTCTGGAGGCACCAGAAGGCCCTTTCCCCCTGGTCGTCTTCGCCGACCAGATGGTGGCGGATGGAGTAGAAGGGCTCGAAGACGACGTCTTTCCCCTCGTAGACCGCCGAAGAGGAGACGACCCTGTCGACGCTGAAGACCTCGGTCGCCTCAGTCCTTCTGATGTCGGGAATGACCCGGTATTCGGTCTTCCTGTGCTCCACCGATATGGGTTCTGCGACCCTCGGAAAAAGGTTGATTACGGGGGTTGCGTTGAGGCAGAAGGTATCGGCGCTGACGAGGAGATTCGACTGCGCGGTCCGGTCGAGGTATATCCACATCTCGAGGGTGTCTCCCACGTCCGTCGGGCCGAGACGATCCAGGCCGTTGATGTCGAAGAAGAGAAACTTCTCGGGAAAGGCGAAGTACTCGAAGAGGAGGAGATAGGCCGGGAAAGAACGCGGAGGATGGGGGATCAACCCCTCATCGGGCTCGAAGCCCACAGGCCGTATGTGGTCGGGCCTGAGTGAGAGGGCCCGGCGCCTGCCCTGCATGTCCTTCCACTCGCATTCGACGTGGCAGACATTGTTCAGGAGAAGCTCGCGCAGGTGAAAGACGTGCTGACCGGGGCCGTTCAAAAAGAAACGGAGGCTTTCCCAGCCGAGTTGGGAGAAGCTCAGACCATTGTAAGTCTTCAGGGTGACGGCAAGGGCCTGCTGCACATTCGCCATGACCTTTTTCGGAGGGCCCAGGCTTGCGGAAACCACTTCAATCGGCCAGAGGGTCACGGGGTAGCCCGTCGCAAACTGGCACGGAATCCCCCCGACAGGCTTGGAGTAGAGGGGCGTCCGTCGCTCTATCCGGTACCCGGACGGGGGCGTCGTATTCTGCGGATCGAACTTGACCACCGACATAGAGGGTATCGGGCTGATGTAGTGGGGATAGATTATCTGCAACAAGGCTTCCGTTATCTCGGGGAAGCCGTCGTCGATCTTCTTGTGAACCCGCCCGCTGAGAAGGGCGAACGCCTCTATAAGCCGCTCCGTGTGCGGATCTTCGCACTTGTCGGGCTCCAGGAGCAGCCTGCCCGCGATCTTCGGGTACTTCTTGGCAAACTCCGCCCCCATCTCCCGGATAAATGTCAGCTCCCGTTCATAATAGCTCAGAACGTCATCTTCCACGGCGTTTCTCTGTACTACATGGGTATCTTGTATTCACCCTTGTTGACGTCAAAGAGGGTGTCGAAAACCACTGGTTCAGCCACGGGATCGATAACGAGCATGGCGGTGAGCTTCAGCTTGATGTGTCGCTCCTCCTGGGTAGGGGGCTCGACCCTTACGGCGATATTCCGCAAGCGCGGCTCGAACATAGCGACTGCCCTCTCTATGTCGTGCCGCAATTGCTGTCTGGTCGAGGTGCTCTTCGGATTGACCGTCGTGTAGTCCGGCATGCCGTAAGTGAAGACAGAACCTAGAACCCCCCGGTAGGCGTCGGGAATCGGCAGAATCTGGCTTTTCGTATTGAGGAGGTTTTCGAGGTCCCGCATGACGGCAGCCTTTATCTGGTCGAAGCTGACGAGGTTCCTCTGGACAGGCTCGCGAGCGGTCTGAGGCTCGTAGTCGATGAGCCTGTCCAGAATGGACGCCTGGATGTTCTGAGTGCTCTTCGCCATTCACGGGGGTCCCTGGTCAGACTTTCTTGTTGCCCTCCAGATCCCAGCCCGTGGCCACCTGTCCCCCGCCGCTTCCGTCCGCGCGCTTCTGCTGCGTATAGGTCCACTCGATTTTGCCGTAGTTGAAGCTGACCGACTCGGTAACCTCTCCTCCTCCTCCGCCCCCTTCGGACACGGAGCTGATGATCGCATTAGTCAGCTTGTACTCCATGTACTTGAGCTTCTCGCCGCCTGCCCGGCAAAGCTCCATTGTCACCGTCGCCGCGGGCGTCCCGTTGGCGCAGGCAAGGGCTATCTTCGGGGATGCCTTGCTAAGACCCTTCACGATCTGGAAATCCTGAAAGTCGGCCCGCTGATGGCCGGCGCCGCCTGAGCCGCTGGCCGTCGCCGACGCGGGCTGGGATACTCCCCAACTGTAAGAGAGCACCTCTATCCAGTCCTTGTGCTTATCGTCCGTGCTTTCTCCCGGTATTCCATCGATTTTCAAAAACGCGTCAAATGCCATGGCAATTCCTCCTTTTACTTTTCAGTATGGCGTGTCATACCCGACACGTCGTGCTATCCCTTTGCCGGAGGCGGCAGGTTGGCAACCAGCCTCAGGGATATGGTCAGCTCGTCCAACTGGTAGTGGGGCTTCAAGAAGGCAACCGCCCGGTACGCCCCCGGTTTGCCGGGAATCTCGGTCACGTCGATGCGCGCTTCCCGTAAGGGGAACCTCGCCTTCATCTCCTGGCCCGCGTCATCGTCGAGGAGCACATAGTTGTTGATCCACCGGTTGAGGAAATCCTCTGCGTTCTTCCGGGTCATGAAGCTCCCGATCTTGTCTCTCATAATCGATTTCAGGTAGTGGGCAAACCGCGACACGGCGAGGATGTACTGGAGCTGCGACGAGAGCCGGGCATTCGCATTGGCCGCATCGGTGTCGTAGGTCTTCGGCTTGTTCGCCGTCTGGGTGCTGAAAAAGGCCGCGTAGTCCGTCCCCTTTGCGTGAACGAGGGGCACGAACCCGAGGTCTGCAAGCTCCTTTTCCCGTCTGTCGGTTATGGCGATCTCCGTTGGGCATTTGAGGGCCACGTCGCCCTCGTCGGTCCTGAAGGTGTGGACCGGCAAACCCTGCACGAGGCCGCCCCCTTCCACTCCCCTGATGGCCGCCGTCCAATGGTATTTCGCGAAAGCGTCGGTCAACCGCGTGCCGAGGGCGTAGGCGGCATTTCCCCAGAGGTACTTGCTGTGGTCCGTTCCGTCCACATCCTCCTCGTAGTTGAAAGCCTCCACCGGCACGTTCGCCAGGCCGTAGGGGAGTCTCATGAGGATGTGCGGCAGCGCGAGGGCCACGTACCGCGAGTCCTCCGAATCACGGAAAGACTTCCATTTCGCGTATTCAACGCTCTGAAAGATCTTCGCGAGATCACGGGGCGTTCCCAGGTCCGTAAAACCGTCGAGGTTGAAGAGCGCCGGGGACGCAGCCGCGATGAAGGGCGCGTGCGCAGCCGCGGCCACTTCCGAAACTTTCTCGAGAAGCGAGAGGTCCTGCGGGTGGTTGCCGAACTCGTAGTCTCCCACAATAGCGCCGAAGGCCGCTCCGCCGAACATGCCGAACTCTTCCTCGTATATCTTCTTGAAAAGCGTCGACTGGTCGAATTCGCTCGCCTTCTCCATGTCCTTAAGCAGGTCTTTTTTTGACACGTTCATGACCTTGAGTTTCAGGCTATCCCCTGTCTCGCTCTGGTGCACCAGATAGTCAAGGCCCCTCCATGACCCTTCCAGCTTCTGCAAGTCGGGGTGGTGCATGATCTCGTTGAGCTGGGCTGAGATGAGCCGGTCGATCTGGGCGATCCTCGCGTTGATCATCCGCTCTGTATCCTTCGAGATGACAATCGCCCCCTGCATGACCTGTTTGACAAACTCCCCGATCAGATCTCTGGCCCATTCCTTCTGACTTTCGTCACGGGCGACGCGGCCTTCTTCGACTATGCGGTCGAGAAGGCCTTTCTCCTTGATGACGGTTTCTGCCTGGGCGGCCTGCGCCTGTCCTTCCTGTTCCATTTCTGCCATACGGTTCCTCCTATTCTTCCGGTTTGTTGACCCCGGTCTCCTCACTTAGTTTCTGCAGGGAGTCCGTGTTCGCAATGACCTCCTGGAGAAGCTCATCCAGTTTGTCATTGCCGTCCAACTTGCCGAGCAGACCAGACAGCTTCTGTCTGGCTTCGACCAGTTTCCGCAACGGCGCCACCTGGTTCGCCACATTTTCGGGGTGGAAGTCGTCCATCGACTTGAACCGCAGCTCAACCGCCAGCTTCGTGTCGTCCCCGCTCAGCTTGTTCTCTACCTTGAAGGCCACCCTGGGTTTCATTCCCTCCAGGACGTTGTTGAAGTTGTCCCGGTCAATCTCGATGAACTTCCTGTCCTTGAGCTTGGGCAGGGGTTCCTCGGGTTTGCCGGACAGATCGGCCAAAACAGCCATGACGAAGGGGATCTCCTTCATCTCGATGGCGTCCCCGATCTCGACGTCGTAGGTTATCTGCACCCTCGGCGCCCTCACCCTATCGAGCTTGTGCTGTAGACTCTCCTTTTTTGCCATATTTCCTCCTTTCTCAGTTAATGTCGCTCACGCCGCCCCTCGTGCGGCCCACGATCTCCGTGCCCTGTATTCCATCAGATCACCCGGTCGGCCGTTACCGGGCCATACGATCCCACCCGTCCTGTCCCGGCCCCAGGAGCCTCCCCCTTCCCGTGCCACTCTTATCACTCACCGCGTCATTGCTTTCGATAAGCCATCGCCTTCGTGATATCGATGGTGCAGAGCTTCTGGAAAAGGATCTGAGCCCTGCTATAGTCGTCATCAGAAGGCTCGCCGCTCGTGAGGCACTGATACAGGCTGCCTATGACGTCGGCTATCCACACCGGGGATTCCCACTGCTCAAGCTGCAACTGCTCGACGACGGCGTGAAGCTGCTCGAGGATCGGCCGCGCCAGGTCCGGTCTCTCCGCGTTCAGGCAGAGCTTCCCGAGAAGAAGCTTGCACCGGTTCCTTTCGCGAATGGACGGGGCAACAAGGGACGCCTCGAGCAGGCTTTCGAGGGCCTTCGTAAAGCCCCCTGCCTGCATGGTCCTGGTCGCTGTCTCCCAGAGCTGCTGCTCCCACCCGCTTGCGTCCTGAAGGGGGTTGGGCGCCGCACCGGAAACCGCCGGCCGAGCTGCAGGCCGTGGATGGACAGAGGTCTCGGGCAACTCGACCTCCTCCGCTCCGCTCTCCCCCTCGGGCGCTATCTCGGCCGGCCGGACGACCGCGGGCGCCGGACGGGGCACGGCCTCGGCCGGCCGCCGCTCCGCCCCCGCCGCTCCCCCCTTCTCTTTCAGCATGCGCTGGACGAGCTGGCCGCAGTCTTCGATGGCCTTGCCCAGCTCAGCCAATCTCGGCGCTTCGCTGCCAAATTTCTCATCTACAAGGCCGTCGAGTTTCGCGAATGCCTCCATAGAAGCGGCAAGACCCTCTGCCAGGAACGCATAGGACGCCGGCGTGGAAGCGGCGACGGCCGAGTCGAATTCCTCGGCAGTCAGTCTCCCTTCCTGAATCTTCTGATCCCTTTTGGTTTTCTTGCCTTCATCGACGTCACCGTATTTGTTCCGGCTGTCCGCCTCGTAGCCTACGTCTCGCGATTCCTGCCATTTGAGCCAGGAATACCCGGACGTCCGTCCAGGGTCCGCGACCGGCACCTGTTTGATAATCGTCCAGAGCTTCTCATTCATGAATTCAAGCGGCGCGATGCGGTACTCGAGATCGCCCTCTTCTATCTGCGGATAGAGGCTCTCCCAAAAAGTCTCGAGGAGGCCGTTCATAACCGCGAGACCTTGTCTGAGGCCTTCGAAACCCTCCGTTATCGTGAGGGCCTCAGTGAGCCAGGCGGCGATCTGAATATCCTTGGTTTGCTCGGACAAGGCAGCGACGGCGAGGGAGATCACCTTCTCCCAGTCTGCGGTCTTGAGCCCGGTCTTCCATTCGCCCTGATCGAGAGGGTCGTCAAAACGGCGCGCCTCCTTTATCTGCTCGTACACGCCCGTATACCGCAGGTCCACGCCGGAAGGGTTTTCGTCCGAGATGGGCGATAGCAAGGCCTCCATATCGATCTGCCGTTTCATGACCGTTCCTCCCCATGGGCAAAGTCAAAGGAAACTTCTCGTAATTCGAGAAGAGGGATATCGTCCTCGCCCGCCTGAAAAACCCGCCGGCCCACGCCTTTATAGAAGGGGCCCCCGAGGGGAAGCCACTCGGTCATTCTGCCCAGTTTTATCCGTTCGTCTGCCTGGGCAGAGGAATCGACGTACAGGACGGGGATATAGCAATGGAGGCTCACGCCCTCCCACGTCATAAGGCGTGCCGGAATCCAGAGAAGATCGAAGAGCGTCTTGGGCGGATCGACTGAGAGCTCCCTGATCGAGTCGAAGGAGATCCAGATGTAGCGGTCATGAACGATGACCTCGAGGAAGCACGAAAGGAATGCGTCGGTATCGAGGAAACCATCGAACCGCTTGCCGTCTACGCTTCCGGAGACCGGGCGGCGCTGCGCTTCAACCCGCTTGTACATCCGGGCCGCCTCCTCCGGTTTGCCCTTTTTCAGTTCGTTCCACGCCGCGAGATAGAGGTCGAGATAGGACGGGGCGCCCGTGACAAAACCGGGGCGCCTCTTACCCGCCATAACCTCCCTGCGCTCTTTCTCCGCGTGAATGGTGTTCATGTATACCTGAACACCCGTCTCCGACGTAGGATTGAGGCTGACGACCATGTCGAGGTGTCGCTCTGCCTTTTCCCATTCCCCGAGAAAGGCGAGCACCTGAAAGAGGAGAACCCTTTTGGCCGCGTCGGAGGGCGCTGCCTTCACCTCTCCCGTGAGCTGCGCCCGTGCTTCCATAAGCTTTCCTGCAGCAATAAGATCTTTCGCGTTCATCACGGTCACCCCTTGGGCCTGATCTTTCGAGCCTTCATTATGCAAATGACCACAGTCTGGCGAAATCCGATATGGACAAGGCGCGCCTGAAGACCGCAAAATACGTGTGCTCCACGGTCCCCCCCATGAAGACTACGTTGGGCGGCGACTTTATGTTTTGCCTGGAAAGGTGGTGACAGATGCCCGCCAGATCGAGAGGGTCGTAGGGCAGCCGGTCGAGGCAAAGAAAAGGGTCCGTTTCGGAGAGCCGGGAGAAGCGCTCCTTGAGCGCTTCCAGGGGAAAGCTCCGGAAGCGCTCCCGCTTCTCGCGAAGGACATCCCAGTTTGCAACGGGCGGCCTCATCCCCTGAATCTCCGTTTCCAACGCCCTCAGGTCGACAACGCCCTTGGTCGAAAGATACTCGATCTGCGTCCAGATGTTTTGGTATGCATACGGGATCAGGTCCCAGTTGTCATCCCATTCGGCGATGGGTCCCGACCCCATTACCAGGAATGGATAGGGCCGGCCAACCGCATCGACGCTATCCCTCAGAATCCCACAGGTCGCATGGTCTTTCCTCGCCTCCCGCGTCCAGAAGCGCCACGAAAAGTGTGTCAATGCGGGTCTGTCCTTCATGCAAAGATCGCTGTAGCCCCTCCCCGTCCATTCCGAAAAAGCTTTGGCGAGAGGGAACTCAGCCCCGATCTTAAAGAAATCCTTGGCTGCCGGGCACTTTCCGGAAGCCGACCACTGCCAGCGCCGCTGGACCCTTATTCTGCCCAGCATCGCGTGATGGCTCTCGCCACCTGCCCCGGCCCCGCGACGGCCTGGCCTATCACATGTCCCTCACCGCTGAATTGATAATTCACCTGGATAGTCTTGATGCCCATGCCGTCAAGGGCTGCCTTCTCCTCCGGGAAGTCGCTCGCCCTAAAGACATGCCTGCCCCCTCTGAAATCCTGCAGAAAATCCGGAAAAGCCCGGGGTCCGCTATACCTTCTCGTGAGCACCGCGTTGCCGACCTCGATCTGAAAGACCACTTCTCCGCAGGTTTCCGGGGCCCAGGTGAAGACCCTCTTTACGGGGAAATTGAGGTTCGACAGACTCTGGATGCCGCTCGCGCACTGCATTTCGAGCTTGGTGGCCTGGGGCTTTATCCTGGCGTCCTGGTTCGCGTCAGTGGGCATGCCGGTGATAGATACGTTAAAGCTCGGCTTCGCCTGTTGAGCCACGGCGGCCACCTTGGCGCCCTTCACAAGAAAGGGAAAGAAGGATGGATCGAAGGGAATGCTGCCGCCCAAAGCCTCTTTTGCGTAGTAGCCCCTTCCCAGGGTCCAGCCGATGAAGGGCGCCGCCACCCCGCTGCCCTTGACAAACTTCCAGACGGGACCATCCGGTGCGAGAAGCATCTGCACTCCCTGTTGGCCGCTCGCCCCCTGGGCCTCGGCAAGGACCTTTTCTTCCCAACTCGTCTGCAGGTAGCACCCTGCGTCCATTCTGGTGGTGGTCCAGAGAAAATCGATGGGTCCGCTGATGAGACGAGCGACTACGTCCTCCACCGGCCTCCCCCCTCCAAGATTCGTTTTCAGCCTGGCTGACGCTGCCTGGGCAATGTAGAATGGCGACTTGCTTACCCCCCCTTCCTCCGTGAATACCTGGGCTGCCATCTGATAGGCTTGATTGCGCGAACCCGCGGTGGAAGAGATGGCGCCAAGGGCCGTGACCAACTCCTGATAGGCCTTGCCCGCTGCCATCTGGGACTCGATATTCTCCACATGTCCCTCGTCTCCGATCTTCTTTTCTATGGCTGCCACAAGCTTCTTTCCGTGCTCCGCCGCCTTCCCGACCGTTCCCTGGTCCTTTAGATACCCCTGGGCCTTGGCGGTCTGCAGCCGCATGATCTGCTGCAGCCATGGCGGCGTGCCCTCACTGATCGCCACAGGCTCCAGCTCCGTGGCTATCCTGTTGAAGAACGCCAGGTAAGCGCCCTGGTCCGTGGCCATCCGCGAAGCCATCTGCTGCCATTCCTTTGCTCCTTTGAGCCTATTTACTCCCCGGGGGAAATAGGCCGCGAAGTTTTGCCACGTATCGAAGGCGAGGCCCCGGTACCGCTTGTCGAAATTGGCTTTCTGTGACTCCACCATGGCCGGGTCTGCGAGCGCCGTCTCAACTTCCTTCAGAAATGCATCGATGATGCCTTTGCCCTTCCGCGTAAATGCCGGGCTGATCCTCCGCTCGTCCGGTAGGCTCATGGTGCCCCCCCAGAAGTTGGCGAGGGTAATGGGAGGGAGGCCGGTGTCCTTCTCCATCCAGGCAATCAGCCACTGGAAGCTCGCGCCCCGCGCATTGAGAAGGTCCTTTAACCAGACCTGGAGAATCGAGACTTCCTTCGCTACGTTGGCGTCATCGCCTCGCCATGAGATGTAGGAGAGGTATAGGCTTCCGAATTTCTTTCTGATATCCGGTCCCACGGTCTCACTCGACAGGAGGGAGATGTAGGCGGGCTGTGGTTTTGCCTGGAGGCTTTCCAGGGTGGCCCCGTTCATCCGCGCCTTCAACAGGTTGATCCGACGGACGAGATGCACGATGTACTGCCCCACAAGCTCGTCGGAGCCGCTCGAGGAGGTAACCATCTTCGGCAGAACCTCCTGCAACTGTCTGTCAAAGGGGGCGAGAAAGCCGTCATGGAACTGCTTGCAGAACTTTTCCTTCAGCCCGATCTCTAACTTCAGGCTCTCCCTGAGACCGAACCGGGGTATCCACCAGTTCCGGTTCTCTGTCCCCAGCCTGGTCACCGTTTCTCTGAACCGGCCCATGGTAGCGAGATCGGCAAGGAACTCCCCTTTCATCGTCGGCGGCTGTGCAAGTTCCCGCGTCACGGACCTGATAGAGTTGAGATTCTTGACAAAAGAGAAGCTGAGGAGACCGCATACGGCGATGGCCAGGAGCACCCACGCCGTAAGTCCGAGATTCCTCGTGAGGCGCTGCCATTCTATGGCCCTCGTCGTCGGCGCGAAGAGCTGCCGGTCCGTCGGGAGGACCTGGGCAAAGAACTTGTGCAGGTAGAGGCCTTTGCTCGTGCCGGGGAGTATCTGTTTCTCCTCGATAAGCCCCAGGGCCTCGAGGAAATGGGAGTATGGCGTTCCTTCCTGATGGCCGCTGCTAAAGAAGATGCCCCTGAGTATAGGTGTATCCTGGTACGGGTTCTCCTGGAAGGCGCTCTTCATGAACACGCTCAATCCCCGCCCCAGTTGCTCGAATTCTTCCGGAAAAAGCAGGAGCGCGGGATCGACGCTTTTCGACTGAGGGTGGTGGAGGAGGAGAAGTCGAATGTTTTTGAGACGCTCGCTGATGGTTTTGACTGCGCTCTCGAGAAAAGCCGTGACGTCCTTCGACAGGTTCTGGTTAAGAACACCCATGGGCTGATCGAGCGCCTTTTCGGGAAGCTGTTCCGAGAACGTGGTCATGCCCTGAACGAGGTCGCACTTCGTCACGAGGACGTATACGGGAAACTTTACCCCGAGAACTCGCATTAGCTCGTCGACCCGTCGCCTGATGTTTTTCCCATCGCTCTCAAGCAATTCGGGGGACGCCCTGAGCAGCTTGTCCGCGGCGACGGTGACGATAAGGCCGTGGAGCGGTTCCTTCCTCCGGTATTTCAGCAATAGCCCGAGGAACTTCTGCCACTCGTCCTTGTCCCTTCCCTCGTCCACGGGAATCGCGTATCTGCCCGCGGTATCGATGATGACCGCCTGCTCGAAAAACCACCAATCGCAGTTCTTCGTGCCCGATATACCCTGGACCCTCTTGACTTCGGCAAAGGGCGAAGAGAGCTTGGCGCTGTTGATCGCGGTGGTCTTCCCCGACCCGCTCTCGCCGATCACCATGTACCAGGGGAGCACATAGAGGGGATTGCCGCGTTTTCGCAGATGCGAGCGGCGGAGCACATCAACCGCTTCCTTCCAGCGCTCCTGGAGCACCTTCATCTCGTCCCTTTCTTTCCCCAATACGGTCTTCAAGCGAGCTTCGTCTTGCTCGATTACCTCATGGACAAAACGCTGCTCTCGCCGCCTCGCCATGATCTTCATAAGGAATAGCAGGACAACCCCGATCGCGGCAAGCGCCAGGAGGAGGAAAACACCCACCCACAACGGCCAGTCGAGCCACAGGACGAGGCCGAATACCATGAGAATGAGCAAGACGGCGAGAAAGAGGAGGAGCGCGATCTTGAGAATCCTGACAATAAGTGTGTTCATCACTGCACCGCTCTGAGAAAGTTTTCGGAGATGCCGCTCAATGAGAAGCGGTAGACAAGAAAGAGCAGGACAAAGAGAAGGGCAGGCCCCGCGAGTGCGACCAGGGTAACGACGGAGAACCGGGCTTTCGCCCTTTGCGGGCCAATCGTCACCGCCTCCACTGGATACGATTCGGGAAAGAGGTCCCCCTGCTCGAGAGAGGGGAGACCCATGGAGCTGCCAAGGAGCAGCTTAAGGTTGGACGTCTTCAACTGGTCGAGGAGGTAGTCGTCCTCAGGATGGATGAACTTGCCTTTGAAGCCAAGGCTGAGGCAGAGATAGTAGATCTCCCGCACGTTGTTCTGATGGTAGCCTATCGTGTTGAGCCGCTCAAATACCTCCTCACCTGCCTCAAAGGTGTTGTAGTAGAGACGCTGGAGCTGTTCCCTCTGCCACTGGTCCCGATAATCCCACCTGGAGCTGAGGATAGACTCATCGATCCACGCGCACATCATGAAGCGAGCCTGGTCATACTCCTCCTGCGAGCAGACGCCCCTGCGCACACTCTCCTCGCTCTGGGTAAGCAGACGGAGTATGTCCGCCTTGACCTGGCTGAACGGGGGCTGCTTCACCCCTGCCATCTTGACCAGGTAGGCCACGTAGGCAACAAGGTCCATGAAGTAATCTGTCAGACGCATGAATCACCTCTGAATTTCGGATTGGGAGCGCTCAATTTCGGATTTAGAGAAGGCGGCGCATGTTTGAACTACTGTCGCGAAACCACCATCAGCTCCACCACAAGGTCCTTAGGCGCGTTGTCCCAGTAAAAGGCAATGTTGTTCCCCTTTTTCACGCGGTTCCACTGCTCACCGTGATGATCGACGGCGAAATAGACCGTTTGAGCCCTTCGGGGCAATTCCTGGGGAGGCACGGGAAGGTGTTCGAGGGCGACACTTGGCAAGGCACGGGCAATGAGAAGGGGCATCTGTTCCCGGGACGACAGCTTCGCGACTGTCGCAATGGAGGTGACCACTGCCTTGGGGTCCACCTCGGTGTGGAGGACAAGAAAGAACCTGTTCTTCCCCTCGAAAACCGCGGGCTTCAGCTCGGCGGCGAAGTACGTGCCGTCGTAAATGAGGGGGAGCACGTACTCAGGTCCTGCGGTGATCTCGTCGAGGAGGCGCGAAATCAGGGTCCGGGCTGAAGAAAAACATTCCCACAGGTTCTCGTGATCGTAGACGGGAAGCGCCCAATTCTCGCTCTCCACCCGTCCCATCACGTCGACCTTCTCTGAAAACGAGCTCAACTCGCCGACAAGCTGGCGGAGAAGGCCGTACACGGCCCAGGGGTGGACTTGCGTCGTCTCCAAGAAATGGAAGAGGATGGGCACGTACCGGTTGAGCGACCGCAGAGCCAGAAGGTAGACCATGTCGCGCGACCCGAACTCCGCGGTCTGTATCCCCCTCTGCCGTTTCATCTCCCCCAGTTGGTAACCCCGCGCCGCAAGCTGGTCCCTTATCTCCTTCAAAAGCCGCAGGAGTGACTCGGAACCGGAAATAGTGAGGCACGGGGGGATGAACCGGTCGGAGAGCCTGATCTCATCGCCCATCCTTTCGAGCTGCGCGATGGGGATGACCTGATAATCGCCCAGCTGTTCCCGCTCCGACTCGAAAAACAGCTTCATCGCGTAAGAGAGCCGTTCGATCTGGCCCGGCGGACCACCGGAGTGGAGGTCTTCTGTCTCTTCCGCGTCAGCGGCGGAGACAAAGCGGAGGTTCGCACCTACAAGGTCATCCAGCTTCTCCCGGATCGTGACGTTCGGGCCTGCGCTGTTCCAGTTCCTCAATCCCACATACACGGTGAGCGGTTTACCGCCCTCGACCCACGCTTCGTCGAAGGGTCTCGCGTCGAGCAGGCCGCTGCCCGGAAACACCGCGTACGTCCCGTCAGGAAAGAGGAAGGCGCCGCTGGTCAGGCTGACGGACCGTGTACCAAGGGCCGCCTTTTGAATTATTACCTCCCTCACGCCCCAGAAGCACGGCACAGCGCAGTCCTGGTAGGGTGCAAGAAGAGAGCGCAGCGACCGCTCTAGAAGCTGAAAATGCTGGGGCTGTAAGAAAAGACCTTGCCGCCAGTGGAGCAATCTCTCCACGTCCATCATTTCGCCCCAATGTCCTGGATCCTCTGAGGACCTAAGTAAAGATCGACCTTCATCGATGCGGGCTTGCCTTGCGGAGCCGTGGGTATCCGATAGAGGCGGTACGGCTTTTCCTTGTCCAGCGCGAAGTATCCCGCCACCAGCCCGAGGTACTTAGCGCCTTCAGCCTGGTCGAGCACCTCCCTCACCTCCTGACCGGGCTGGAGCACGAGCTTCTTCGCATACGCAACGCTCCCGTCGAACCGTCCGCACTCCAGGAGCTTCGACAGGCCATCCCCGTCATCGATGAGCTGGTTGAAGGCGTTCGGGTCTCTTAACTCGTAAATGCACGCAACGAGCGTATGGGGGGTAGCCCCATAGAGATTGAGCGCGGGATCGGCCTTCAGAAAAAGCTCGATGGCCGCCTTACGGTAGTCTGGAGGAGGCGGAGGAGCCTTCACCTTGGATGCGCATGCAGTGAGACCGATAACAAGGATAATAAGTGCCATAACGACAAACGCTCGATTCATGGTTACCTCCATTGTTGCGACTGTTGGGACTCGCTTTACCCTCATCCGCTGCCCGGACCTGCGGAGATCCTTCCTGCCCGCCTGAGGTCTCGCCGGATGCCCATCCGCCGCGCGCTTCGTTTCAAAACTCACCCTGTCCCGCGCAAGACAACCTTCAGCAATCCGATTACCTTTTGTAGAGCCTTTGACAGGCCTTTTCAAACTCCCGCAGGAGCTCTTCCGTCAGACGCCCCGACTGAAACGCATCATTACACAACCGGAATTTCTCCCTGTAGGCATTGAAGTGCTCTGCCTTGCGCAAGGCGCCGAACTTGAATCCCCCTTCAACAGACGCCATGATCCTCTCCGGGTCGAGTTCGGAGAGGATCTGGCCGATGACGTGCTGGGCCGCCGCGGTGAACCCCTTGTGCGCGATCAGGAAAGCCTCCTGGATTTGGTCAAGATAACCCTGCAATGAGCTGTCCCGTTTCCCGCCTTCGATCTCCGACCCTATGACCTGCCGGATCGTCTCCTCCTCGTCCCGATGTCCGAGGAGGACGGAGTGGATTGTGATGACAATCTGGTTCAATGTATCGAAGATCGTGTTAAGGGATTTTGCCAGCCTTGTCGAGATCTCTTCAGGGGTCAAATCGAGGACGGCGATTTCCCTTCCGATCAACAGGGAAATGATCCTCGTTGAATCCACGGATCGAAGTCCGGATAGGGTGTCCTTTCTCTCGTCCGGTTTCTTGAGCCGGTTCGCCGCCTCTTCAAGGAGCAGCATTTTCCCGTCCAAGGATAGATCGCCCAACGCCTCCTCAAGGTACTTCTCGATCGCCTCGGGGGCGCGAGCGTCTCGAGAGATCGCTCTTTTTCTGATGCCGGATATCAGACCCTCCGCTGTCAGCGCTTTGCCCATGCTTACCGCCGCCAGTCCTTATCAGCAGGAGAAAGAATCACGGTGTCGTCCATATCGTCTTCCTCCGCCGACTTTTTTCTGCGCTTTTCAGTCTCGTCCCCGCCGGGAGATACAGCGGCCGCATCACCGGAACGTACGGTGTCGTCCATATCGGCGCCTATCTCAACGTCCGTTCGAGAGACAGCCATCTTCTGTCTCTCGAAGTCCGGGCGTGAGATTATCGCGGTCTTTTCGAGCAGATCTTCCTCCTCGCCGCTCTTCTCCCGACCCTCCGCCCTTTGTCCGGCACCTGGGGCCGCTTCTTCAACATGCCCCCCGACGGAAAGGATGACGGTCTTGTCCATCCCGTCGTCAAAGAGCTCTTTTTGAGCGGGAGATCCCTCGGGTTTCACTCCTACGGCCCTCTGGGAAGGAAGCAACGTTTCTTTGAGGTCGTCCGATACTATGAAAGATGCCGATGGGGTAGCTTCAAAGCCGGTTTGAGACGTGACGATAACGGTCCGGACCGATTCCTCCTCCCATTCCGGTTCAGTCGGCTCGGCAACGACCCTCGTCTGCTTCTCCGCCTCCGCCCGCCACTTGGAAATGATGCCGTCTAGAACACCCTTGATGGCCGTGTCGTCCAGGCAGGAAACCGCCGTGTGGGGAACGGGAGGCACAAGGCCGAACAGGTCGTTCCGGATGTTTCGCAGGAGGGCTTCCACCTCCTCAAGGAAACGGCCCTTGGACCATGCGCCGCCGCTTGCGGCCGCTTTCAGCAAAGACCACCCAAGCACCTGGCAGCGCTCCCAGAGCGCAACATCTGTCTCGTCAAGCCTCATGCCCTTGTTATCGTCGAGGTTCCAAAAGACGCTGGAGGGAGAAAACACCCCTTGGGAATAGTACGATGAAAAACCTGCATCCGGCTCTTTCCCGGCGGCACGGTATCTGTCCATGCCTTCTCTGATAGCGGCCGTAATCTCGGGAACATCCTGCCTTTTGTTGGCCGTAAGGACATAGAACCAGATAAGGGCCAGATAATACAAATCCGGCCGGGAAGTCGTTTTCGTTCCGGCAAGACTCTTGGATATGGACCAGAAAACATCGAGAGGTTTCGTCTTGAACGTCCAGTAGGAAGGCAAGAAGTCGGTTTGATCCGCGAAATTCACCCATATTCTGTCGAGGGCGAATGCAAAACCGGGTCGAACGAGACGGTCCTCGTCCGGGGCTTCGCTGATTACCGAGGCAAGGAAGGAGAGCTTCAGATAGAGCACCTCGAGGAAGAATTTCTCGCTGTCCTCGAAAAGAAATCTTTTCCTCCCGCTTTTCACGAGCGACTCGACAGCCCGTGCCCGACCGCTTTCCTCCACGGACCTCAAGCGAGCCACTAGTTCGTCTGGAGGGGCGCCTGAAAGAAGAAACGAGAAATCAAGCCCGTTTACCAACATGGACTCGAACATAAGCATGTAGAAGGGGTAGAAAGAAAACGGCACAATCCTCGACAAAGCGTCCCGACCCTCTCCGAAACAGAGCCCCTCGTCGTCGCACCGGCTGCAAGGCAGGTCCGCGTCCACTCCGCCACCGTCGAGCAACCCGGAGAAAGCCTGCACCAGGTCTCCAAAGTCCCGAAGGTCCGGGGGATCGGAATAGGTCCGTTTATGAACGTAGAACTCGGAGCTCCCTTCACAGGCAGCAAAACCGCAGGAGAGATAACGCTTCAGGGAACGGGAGTAAACCATGAGACCCGCACTGACAAGTCGATCATCATCCGCACACAGTTGCAGAGGCAGACCGCACCGCGGGCAGACGGGGTGGAAAAATCTGCGCCGTACATTGCAGAAGAAGAGAGGCGCCAGACGGCTGAGACGACCGTCCTCAGCGCACTGGCAGCGGAACGTCACGAATCTTTCCTCACGACCCGACGACCGATAAAAGGAGAATGCGCTCTGCCAGGCTTCTTCAATGTCCGTGTTAGTCACCGGGAGCAGCGGTTCGTACCTCAGTAGATAATCGTCTCTTTCGAGAAGTACGAAAAGCGCCTTTGCCGTGTCCTCCGTATCCGTTACAAAAGCGCCGGCAACCAACCGTGCAACGGGATCTGTATCATTGAGGACGATGAAGGGATAGGCTTCCCTCGACGGATCTCCTGAACTCTCGATAGCCGTCGTGAACCTGAGAAACAGTCCCTTTCCGTCTTCCAGGTAGGGAAGAAGAGAGCGATCTTTTGTGGGATTCTTCAATGACTGATAGCCTGAAACAACACGCTACCGCTCTTCCCCCAATCGGGTAGTCGTAAAGGTGCTCTCAAGGGTGTTCTGTGCCAACCCGGGTGAAATAAGTGAACCCTCTCGCCGACGGGGCGAGCCTTACAATCACTTTAGAAAAACTTCAGTCGCGTGGCTCCCTGTTATAATGCTCGGCCCCTCCGGCGACGAATTTCAATAGTGTAAAATTATCATAGTACGCATGAGAAACACAATGAAAAAACCCACAACCCGACTGAATCGTCATGTCGAGTGACATAAACGCCGGATTAGACTCGGGTGTGCCTTCACATGTCGTCTAAAATTCCGGGTCAATTACGACGTCCCTTGGCGGTCCTACGATCCTTCCGAGGGCATCTGCAGCCGCATTTCGGACTTCGTAGGATTTCGTCCTTCACGGCATCAACCAAGGGCCGAATGGCAGGGTTACCTATCTTTACGAGGGCATTTGCAGCCTGTGGTATAATCTAAGACGGGGGCAGGGTTGCTCCCGAAAAGACGCTTCCTGTGCCTACAGAAAGTGCGCAAGAACCGGATGAACCGAATATATAACGTTGGTACAAAGTGAACTTATTTTTGACGGCCCCTACCGATCTCCAGACCGAGCTCCTTTTTCAGTTCCTGATGATCCGTCCACTTCTTGTTCGCGGCCTTGGTTTTTGCCGCGGAATGATAGTCCTTACGCTCCTGCTCAATCTCCCTGAGTCGCACATACTCCTTGTAATCCATGATGACCGCGACCGGCTTGTTCTTCTCCTTGACAATCTGCGTCTTAGGGCTTATCCGTAAATAGGAGCAACTTTCCTCCAGCAGATAATTGCGGCGGCGAGATGAAGAAGAGCTTCGTAGCTTTCAGACAGCTTCTCATATCTGACCAGAAGTTTTCGGAATCGGTT
>JBEKHB010000025.1:0-51703 GCA_050012495.1 Syntrophorhabdales bacterium | reverse complement strand
ATCGGCAAGTCTTTCGGAGAACTCCATGTCCTTTCGCTTCGAACCCTTTTCAGGACTGTGCACCCAGGCGGTCTCAGCGCACCTTTCAGAGAAGGCGCGAGCCTTTGGGCCGGATATGATCGCCGGGGTTGGAGGGGGCAGTGCCATTGATGTGGCAAAAGCCGTCTCTCACGAACTTGGGACAAATCTCGTCATCATCCCCACGGTTGCATCGAACGACGCACCATGCAGCGCCCTCTCGGTTCAGTACAAAGAAAACCATATGCTCGACAGGTTCCTGAGGCTTAAGAGAAACCCGGATGTCGTTCTTGTTGATTCAAAGGTCATTTCGGAGGCCCCCGTGAGGTTTTTTGTGGCAGGCATGGGTGACGCCCTTGCGACCTGGTTCGAGGCATTTACCTGCACCAAGTCCAGCGCCAAGAACATGCCCGGCGGATTATCCACCTCCGCAGCCCTCAGCATAGCGAGGCTTTGCTACGACACCCTTATGGAATACGGGGTGAGCGCAAAAGTGGCCGTTGAACGAAAGGCCCTGACTCCGGCCGTGGAGAAGGTGATCGAGGCAAATATCCTGTTGAGCGGGCTGGGCTTCGAGAGTGCGGGATTGTCGTCGGCCCATGGCATACATGAAGGGCTTGTGGCGCTGGAGGAAACGAAAGGCATGATGCATGGCGAGCTTGTCGCTTTTGGGACCATCGGCCTGCTCGTTCTGGAAAACTATCCACGAGATGAGATCGACCGGGTGATCCGTTTCTGCACAACTGTGGGGCTGCCCACAACCTTGAGACAGCTCGGGATTTCAAATACAGCCCCGGAGCATCTCAAGAGGGCGGCGGAAGTTGCCTGCATGGAGGGCTTGACTACGCACAACTCCTACTTCGAGATCGACCCGGAACTGATCCTGGGGGCCATCCTCGGGGCCGACGCGTTAGGCGAGAATGCATGCGGGAGGTGGGCGAAATAATGATGGAGATCAACGCAGTCATTGACGGCAAAGAAGTAGCAGGGGGCGCGGGCATGACGATCCTGGAAGCGGCAGAGAGGGTCGGCATAGCCATCCCGACTCTCTGCCATCTCCGCGGGCTCCTGCCCGCCGGCGGTTGTCGTATCTGCGTCGTAGAGGTTGAAGGATCAAACCGTCTCGCCGGCGCCTGTCACACCCCGGTCATGAATGGTATGGTCGTGAAAACCCGGTCGTCCAAGGTAGTGAAGGCGAGAAAAACGGTGGTCGAGCTCATGCTCGCAGGCCATACGGGCCCCTGCATCGGCGACCACAGGATAGGCCAGTGCGAGCTCAACCGCGTCGCGTCGGACATTGAGGCGGGGCCGCCCCGGTTCCAAATGAGAAAGGCGCGGAGCTATCCCGTTGAAGACAAAAGCGCGTATATCACCCGAGACCTCTCACGATGTATACTCTGCGGCCGCTGCGTCAAGGCCTGTGCCGAGATTGTCGGGGCAGACGTATTCAGCACCGGCTATCGGGGCTATAGGTCGAAGATAATCGTCGACTGCGACGCAGTGCTCGCGAAAGAAGTTTGCAAGGATTGCGGCGTCTGCGCGGAGTACTGTCCAACCAGCGCCCTCACGGTCCCCGGCGTCCCGGTTCAACGGAAGAGGGAGAGGACAGAGGTCGCTGCTCCGTGCACCCCTTCAGCCGGAAAAAAACATGACAAACTCCTCTCCCTGCTGAAAGGGACCCAAAAAGAGTTCGGCTCCGTGCCTGAGCAGTTCATCGCCGAGACCGCCCGGTCCCTCGGTATGACCATGAGCGCGGTCTACGGGGCAGCGAGTTTCTATTCCTTCCTTTCCCGTAAGCCTCAAGGCCGCCATGTCATCCGTGTCTGTGGCAACGTCCCTTGTTACTTGAAGGGATTGGATATGATCGTCGAGGGCATCAAGAAAGAGCTTGGCATCGTTCCCGGTGAGACAACGCCTGACGGGAGGTTCTCTCTAGAACTGACCAACTGCATCGGCGCCTGTGATGCCGCACCGGCCACGCTGATAGATGATGAGGTACATGGCAACCTGACCGCGGAAAGAATAGCGGATGTGCTGAAGAACTATGCGTGAACTACCGTTTTTTATAGGTCCTATAGGTCGAATAGGCCTTATAGGACCTATAAAAAACCGGTCCTGAAGCCAAGGGGGTTTGCCGTGCCGCAAAAAAGAGTGGTTTTGAGCAAATGTCACCTCATCGACCCGGGGAACATAGATACCTTCCTCGCCCATGACGGATTCAAGGCCCTCGCAAGGGCGCGGCAGATGACACCCAACGGGGTGATCGACGTCGTGAAGGCCTCGAAGCTCCTCGGGCGGGGCGGGGCGGGTTTCTCTACCGGCTTGAAGTGGGAGTTCGCGAGAAGGACCGAAGGGGACGAGAAGTTCGTTGTCTGCAACGCCGATGAAGGGGAAATGGGGACCTTCAAAGACCGCGTCATCCTTCAGAAAGACCCTTTCACGCTCATCGAGGCCATTCTCATCGCGGCCTACGCTGTCGGGGCAAAGAGGGCCTATATCTATCTTCGGGGCGAATACGGCTACCTGCGGGGCCACGTGGAAAGGGCCATTGAAGCGGCCGGAAGTAAAGGCTTTCTCGGAGACACCCGGGTCGACATTATCGTAGGTGCGGGCGCCTATGTCTGCGGCGAAGAGACGGCTCTTATGAACTCTATCGAGGGGAGGCGAGGGGAGGCGCGCTGCAAGCCTCCATTTCCGCCGCAATCCGGTCTCTGGGGCAGTCCGACAATCATTAACAATGTGGAAACTCTCATGAACATCCCCCCGATCATCCTTAACGGCGCCGAGTGGTTCACCAGGATCGGGACCTTGGGAAGCACGGGGACGAAGGTCTTTTCCATAAGCGGAGACGTGGCAAAACCGGGCGTCTATGAGCTCGAGCTTGGGAGCTCGCTCTCCGAGCTTTTGGAGCTCGCCGGGGCGAAGAACGTGAAAATGGTCCAGGTCGGCGGGGCTGCGGGAAGGATGATCCCGGGCTCTGATGTAACTATCGTCCTTTCCTTTGAGACCGTCCTGGGATCAGGGGCGGTGATGGTTTACAACCAGAGCAGGGATGTGATCGATATTGTTTCGC
The DNA here is from genome assembly GCA_050012495.1 of Syntrophorhabdales bacterium. Classification (GTDB taxonomy): domain Bacteria; phylum Desulfobacterota; class Syntrophorhabdia; order Syntrophorhabdales; family WCHB1-27; genus BOG-1155. Next base: position 48,612 of record JBEKHB010000025.1, on the reverse strand, counting down.
GCACCATGCGGTTCTTCGCGGATGAGTCCTGCGGCAAGTGCACGCCCTGTCGTGAAGGCACAGAAGCCGTAGTCGAGATCATGGACCGGCTCGCGACGGGACAGGCTGCACCCGGCGACATCGCGGTGCTTGAAGACCTTTCCGCAACCATGAGCGCCGCTTCCCTCTGCGGGCTCGGACAGGCCGCCCCTATGGTGGTTGAGGATACGCTGAAGCACTTCAGGCGGGAGTATGAGATCCGCGTCGAGCAGTCGGTTTACTTGAGGAGTCTCGCGGGGAAAAGATAGATGGAAGACGGACCGATGAACGATGGCAGCCGTCTCTTGCGGGGCTTTCCGACGAACGACGAAAGCGAATTCAGCCTGAGCTTAATGCTGAAGAGCGGTCGCCGGAGGGAATCCGCCATCGGAAGTTAAGGAGGAAAGATGGATTCAAGTTACCTATGCCCCTATTGCAAGACGGGCTTTGTTGACTTTGAGACTCTGCGAAGTCATCTTGTTTCAAAGCATAGCGGAGAGCCGCTTCCGGAACCGCCGGGAACCGTATCCCTTACGATCAACGGACAACCCTTCAAAATGCAAGTCCAGCCGGAATGGACCCTCTATCACGTGATCCATGACAGGCTCGGCTTCACCGGCGCCAAGCTCATGTGCGACCGGGGCATCTGCGGATCTTGCACCGTGATCATGGACGGGAGGGCGATACTCTCTTGCACGACCCTTGCCATAGAATGCGACGGCAAAAGCATCCAGACCGTCGAAGGCGTTGCCGGAGAGAATCACCCGCTCATCGAAGAATACGTAGCGAATCATTGTATGCAGTGCGGCTACTGTACCCCGGGGTTTGTGGTGAGCGCGAAAAACCTCCTCGACAAGAACGCCGATCCGACCGAGGAGGAGATACGGGAAGAATTGGCGGGCAACCTCTGCAGGTGCGGAACCTATCCGCAGCACCCCAAGGCTGTCCTCGCCGCGGCGAAGAAACTGCGGGCCTTGATGGGGCAATAAATGGCAACAGGACTGCAACAGATGCCCACCAACCCGATGGAGCACGACAGGTACGCCCCCGACACCTTTAGAGTCGTGGGGAGGCGTGGGGTGCGTCGCATCGATGGGGAGAGAAAGGCGAGCGGCAAGGCGATCTATACGAAGGACGTCCAGCTTCCGGGCATGCTGTACATGCGGATCATGACGTCCCCATACCCGAATGCAAAGATCAGAAGCATGGATACGAGCAAGGCGGAGGCCCTCGCCGGCGTCCGCTGTGTGCTGAGATACGACGACCCGGAGATCTTCGGGAAAAGAGCTGCGAGCACCCACGGCGTCGAAGAAGAGATTCTTTCGCAGTGCGCCTACTTCGAGGGGCAGCAATTGGGTGTGGCCATCGCGGCCGACAGCGAGGATATCGCAAACCATGCTCTCGGGTTGGTGAGGGTCGAATGGGAACAGCGTCCCTTTGTGCTTGATCCCGAGATTGCGGCATTGCCGGATGCGCCATCGGCGAGGCCCGAATGGCTCGGCCCGAGCAACCATCTCGCTCTCTTCTTTGGAGCCGGCGCCATCTTCAAGTTTGGCGACGTGGAAAAAGGCTTCGAGGAGGCCGACCAGGTAATCACCTTCGAGGCTTGCCGCAAGTACCATGGACTTGCCGACGCGGAGCCACTGGCAGGGGTGGCAAAATGGGAGGGCGATTGTCTGGAGCTCTGGGTGCACCACCAACATCCCTATGAGCATAAATGGGTTGCTCACCAGTGGTTCGGCATACCCATGAATAAAGTGAAGATCAATTCGCCATATAACGGCGCCATGTTTGGCGGATGGAACTGGATCGATTACAGTATGGTACCGACGTGCATCAGCGCAATCATGGCGAAAAGAACCGGGCGGCCCGTGAAGTGGATCTTCAATAGACGAGATGATTTCACCTTCGGCTCCATGGATGCCATGGCCACAAGATTTAAGGTCGGATTTAAAAAGGACGGGGCCATTACCGCCGTTAAAATCCGCACGATCTTTGAGAACATGGCCATCCAGGCTGCCGGCCATCTCCTTGAGAACACCCGAACCCCGAACCTTGAATCGGAAACGGCCCTTGTTCAGGTGAACAAGGGGCCGACCCATGCGCTTCGGTGTGAACAGATGCCGCCGAGCTTCTGCCTGACCCACGTCTTCAACCACGTTGCCGCAGCGCTCAACATGGATCCTACAGAGGTCGCGCTAAAGAATGATGGTGTGGAGGGGCACGACATAACCTATCTCGAGGAATTCAAGAAAGCGAATGGTTTCCCGGCAAGAGACAGCCTCAGAGAATGCATCGAGGCAGGGAAGCGGCAATTCAGGTGGGAAGAGCACCGGCACGCGCCCGGTGCGAGAAGGCTCCCGAACGGCAGAATGCACGGCGTAAGCTTCACGTGGACCCATGAGTGGGACGACACTCGGGGCGCCGCCGCCGCAGCCCTCATGATCCAGGCTGACGGAAGCGCAAGCATCATAGGCCTGCGGTCGGACGTCGGCGTCAACGCAGAGACGGCTTACTGCCAGATAGTCGCCGAGGAGCTCGGCATGAAGGTGGAGGACATTTTTTTCCGGCAGGGAGACGACACGCATCTCCCCCTTATGACGCCCGACGGCTCTTGCAACCTGACCACAAACGGGTATCTCATGCAGAAATTGGGGAGAATGGCGAAGCAAAAGCTTTTGGAACTTGCGACAACAGGCTTTAATGTCATCGAGTACGATGTGCCGCCCGCATTTCCCGGTTTGAGGCCCGATGAGCTCGACGTGAAGGAGAGCATCGTTTTTGTGAAGGCGGATCCATCGAACCGGAAGACGGTAGAAGAAGTAGTCAAGGACTTGAACGGCAGCATCATGAGAAACATGCACGATTACGCGGCCATTCAGCATACGTCGCACCCGCCTGTCTACGTATGGACCTGGCACCGGCAAGGAAGGTTCGGCATCGAGGAAGGACGCCATCGGCTCTGCAGACAGGCCCATTTCTGTGAAGTAGAGGTCGACGCCGAGACGGGGGAAATCGAGGTGAAGAGGGTTCTCAACGTCAATGACGTCGGCAAGGCCATGTCCCCGGAAGGGGTCGAAGGGCAGCAGTACGGGGGCACTTACATGGGTATAGGACGCAACCGCTCCGAAGAATACATATGGGACGAGAAAACGGGCGTCCTGCTCAACGGGAATCTGTGCGATTACAAGTTTGCGACAATGAATGACATCGGCCGTATCGATACTTGTATCGTGGAAACCGGGATGGGATACGGACCCTACGGATCCGTCGGCGTCGGCGAAGTGGTTGCCACCGTGACCTCGTATCTGCTGGATGCCGCGGTTTACAACGCCGTTGGCGTATGGGTAGACGACGGCCCTCTGACGCCGGACAAAGTGCTGAAGGCGTTGGGGAAAGCATAAATTCTATGGGTCAGAGGTAAGCAGAATGGATGAAAAGAAGGTCTTCAATGAAGAAGAATTCTTTGACAATCTTGCCTTCGACAAGGCTCCACTCGAGGTGTACCACCACATCGGCAAGAGGGGCGTCCGCCGGCTCGACGGGTACGAGAAGGCGAGCGGAAAGGCGATCTATACCATGGACGTCCAGCTTCCCGGCATGCTTTACGGGAGATTTTTCACCTCTCCCTATCCCCATGCGGAAATTGTCAGGATGGACACAAGCAAGGCAGAGGTCCTGCCAGGGGTGAGAACCGTTCTTCGCTACGACGACCCGGAGTTGCCTGCCATGGCAGACCTGGGCGGCCATCCGCCATCATCCATACCGCCAATTCCCTGGATAGCGCATTTTGAAGGGGAAGAAGTCGGCGCCTTTGTGGCTGCCGACACGGAGAGTATTGCCGAGGAGGCATTACGTCTCATCGAGGTGGAATGGAATCTACGGCCTTTCGTCCTTGAGACGTCGGATGCGATAAAACCGCAGTCCCCGCTGGCTAACCCCGAGGCGTCGCCGGAGCGCAATCTGTTTAACGAAGGCTTCATGGATGAAGCCGGTCGCGGAGATGTGGAGAAGGGATTTGCAGAGGCGGATGTGATTGTCGAATTCGATTCGAAACGCACCCTCCACACGTGGATTGGGCCGGAGCGCCCCTGCGGCGTGTTCCGGTGGAACGGCGAATACCCTGAAGTGTGGATAAAACAGCAGCGTCCGCACATCGGCAGGCGGGTGGTCTCATCCTGGTTCGGCGGCATCTCTATGAGTAAGGTTCAGATGCACTGCCCGTATCAGGGGGCGAGCTTCGGAGGATGGAGCCAGATGCCCTGGAATATGGGCGGCCATTATTGTGCCGCTGTCGCGGCCAGGAGGACGGGGAGACCGGTCAAATGGCTTTTCACGAGAAGAGAGGATTTCTATGGCGGCGAGATGGACGAAGGTGTGTATCACGTCAAGGTCGGCGCCAAGAAGGATGGCGCCATAACTGCAGTCCAGGCCCGGGTTGTGCTGGGGAACCTGCTTTTCCCTGTTTTTGGCGTTGTGCAGCACCTCATCGAGAATACGAGGATTCTCCACATATACGGCAAAATGGAGGCGGTACAGATAAACAAAGGACCGAATGTCCCCACCCGATGCGAGCAGAACGCCAACGCCCACACGTTCACCCTTGCTTTCGATCATATTGCCAATGCCCTGGGGCTTGACCCGACGGAAGTGGCCCTCGCGAACGACGGGGCCGAAGGGCACGACATGGCCTGGCTCAACGAACGGAAGGCAGAAATGGGCTTCAAGGTGCGGGATAGTCTGCGGGAATGCGTCGAGAAAGGAAAGGCCGCCATCAACTGGGACGAAAAGCGGCATCCCCCGGGAACGAAGCGCCTGCCGAACGGCAGGATGCACGGCCTGGGATTCACGTGGACTCACGAATGGGAGGACTCGGCGGGGACGAGTGAGATCGCCATCCGGATCGAGAGAAATGACGGCGCCGCCAGTATATTGGCCCAAAGGGCCGACGTGGGCGTCAACGGGGAGACGGCCTACTGCCAGATAGCCGCCGACGAGCTGGGATTCCGGATCGAGGACGTCTTTTACCGCCCGATGGAGAACCCGGGGTTCATCGCCATGACGCCCGATTCTTCGACGAACCTCTGCATCAACGGGTTTGCCCTGCGCCATGCGGCGCGCCGTCTCAAAGAAAAGATACTTCAGGTCGCGACAAGCCCTACCGGCCGCACGCAAAGGGGCGCCTATCCCGCCCGCTTCCCGGGCTGCAAGCCGGAGGATCTCGATATCAAGGACAGCGTAATTTACGTGAAGGCCGATCCCTCGACCAGGATGAGCGTGCGTGAGCTCGTTGGGCCCGACGGGGTCGAGGGGCCTCTGGTCGCCTCACCCGAGATGGGCCGCGGCGCCCGGAGGAGCGACTTCACCGAGCCGATGTTCGCCTATGGCTATCATGTCCAACACGGGGCCTACGCAGACGTTCGTCTTCGTCTCTGTAGACAGGCCCACTTTATGGAAGTGGAGGTGGACACGGAGACAGGAGAGGTCTTCGTCGCCAGGGTGGTCAATGTGAACGATGTGGGTAAGGTGATCAGCTGGGAAGGCGCGGAAGGCCAGCAGTATGGCGGGACCTACATGGGCGTCGGCAGGGGCCGCAGTGAAGAGGTCATCCACGACCCGGCGACAGGGGTTATGCTGAACGGCAACCTTCTTGATTACAAGATAGCGACCATGCTCGACATCGGAAAGGTTGACCCGATACTCGTGGAGACCGGGATGGGTTATGGCCCGTACGGGGCCGTCGGCATAGGCGAAGACGTCGCGACCGTCGTCTCTGCCCTTATCGGTCCCGCGGTCTGCAACGCGATCGGCGTCTGGGTCGACGACTTCCCCATCACGCCCCAGAGAATACTGGAAGCCCTGGAGACAAAAACAGTTGAGCAGGGAAAACGCGAAGCGCGATAGGTCCTATAGGTCGTATACGACCTATAGGACCTATGAAGGGTATGCAGGAGGAAGGAATGAGGACATTTGCGCATTTTAGCCCCAAAACGATCGATGAGGCCGTGGCCGTGCTGCAGAGATACAGCGCCGGGGCCAGCGTGATCGCAGGTGGTACGGATATACTCGGGAAGATGAAGGACGAGATTCTTCCGCAATACCCCGAGGCCCTTGTCAGCATAAAGAAAGTCGCCGGTCTCGATTTTATCGAAGCGGGAGTCGAGGGCATCCGGATAGGGGCACTGACCCGGCTCGATGACGTCGCGGGAAATCAGGCGGTAATTGAACAGTATCGAGCGCTCGCCCAGGCGGCAGCCAAGACCGCTTCCCCCCACTTGCGGGCTATGGGCACTATAGGCGGCAACATTTGCCAGGACATCAGGTGCTGGTACTACAGGAACGCAGATAATCGCTTCCCCTGCCTCAGAAAGGGAGGGGGAAGGTGTTATGCGATAGAAGGTGATAATCGGTTCCACTCCATATTCGGCGGCAGTGTCGAAAATGGCTGTTACGCAGTCCATCCCAGTGATACGGCCCCTGCCCTGATCGCCCTCAATGGATCGGCAAAGACAACGAAGAGAACCATCCCTATGGACGAGTTCTTTGGAGTCGATGTGCGGAAAACGACGGTTCTCTACCCGGACGAGATTGTCACCGAGGTCGCCGTCCCTGCGCCGGCGTCGGGCACCAGGAGCGCCTTTCTCAAATTCTCCTTGCGGAAATCTATCGATTTCCCCATCGTTAACTGCGCCGCTGCCGTAGTGATCTCAAACGGCCGCGTCGTTCAGGCGAGGATATGTCTTAATGCGGTTTATGTAACCCCGTACAGGGTGCCTCCAGCCGAAGAGTTCATCCTCGGCAAGGCATTGAACGAAGAGAGTTGCGAGAAGGCTGCAGAGACGGCGGTAGCGGCGGCAAAACCGATGAATCGCAACAAATACCTGGTCCAGATAGCGAAAACCATGGTGAAGAGGACGCTGCTGGCATGCAGATAGCATGACGATATTGCGGAACGCATTTCTGAAGGATTAGCAGGGAACGGAACATGAAAATCAAGGTGAAGCTCTACGCCACGCTTCGGCAGTATGTTCCAAGTTCTGCGGACCTACTGGTCCGCGAGGAGGGGTGGGAGGTGGCCGACGGGACCACGCTGGGTGAGGTGGTGCGGATGGTGAATCTACCCGACGGTCTGCGACTGCTCACCCTGCTAAATGGCGCGCACTGCAACGACCAGGGGCGGATCCTGAAGGACGGCGATGCTCTCCTTCTGTACCCGCTTATGGCTGGAGGGTGATAAGAACGAAGCAGCCATAGCCACGTTCGGGCCAAAGCCCTGCCGAAAAGACCGGTGGCGATGTGGTGGCCATCTCCGACAACGAGGCAGGACATGTGGTCCGCAACAATTCGCTTTCCATGTTTGTCATTCTGTAGTAAAATTAGTATTAATTTTCGTTATTTACCGTACATCGGGGCAGCGAACGAATGTACGGTGGGAGTCAGGACCTGATTTCCGGCGCCTACAACCGTCTTCGCTCCATTGGAGGCCATCCGAGATGGACTGCACTTTCGCAGAACTTGTGGACCTGCAGGCCCTCCGGAAGCTCATCTCCTGGTTCCACAAAATAACGCAGACAAGATGCGCGATCTTTGACGTCAACGGGACGAAGCTGATGACTACCGGGTGGACGGAGATCTGTCTCAACTTTCACCGTCGAAATCCCCATACGCGACGTCGATGCGTGGAGAGCGACACCACGGTGGTGAAGAAGATGACAAAGGAGAGTACCTATGCGGTCTATCGGTGCAAGAACGGGCTTATCGACGGAGCAGCGCCCATTCGAATCGACGGAGAGCACGTGGCCACTATTTTTACGGGGCAGGTTTTCTTCGAAGAACCCAACGTCCGTTGGTTTACTGGCCAAGCTCGGAAATTTGGATTTGATGAACGCAGGTATTTGAAAGCGGTACGGGAAGTGCCTATCGTACAACGGGACAGATTTGAACGGACACTCGAATATCTTTCCCGCTTTGCGCAGCTTCTGGGAGAAATGGGATTATGTCGTCTCAAGCAGCTTCACGCGGAAGAGTTGTTGCGCGAGGAGGAAAGCAAATATCGGAATGTTTTTGAGCATGTAGTGGAAGAGATCATGCAGACCGCCGGTCACATGCTCAAATCTTCCGGAAGCGATCTTGTCGGAAAGGCCGGCGCGGATCTGAAGCTGGAAAAAGCGGTCTCGCCGGTCTCTTACAGATCGCATGAGAATCATTCGCAAGAATTCGGAAGAGAACGGGACGGGAAGGCAAGGCCCGGCCGCAGTGAGAGACTCACCACTCGACAGCGAGAAATCGTCACATTGATTGCCAAAGGGTATACAACAAAGGAGATTGCCCAAGAGCTGTCTCTTAGTGTCCACACAGCCGAAGTACATAGGATGAACATTATGGAGCGCCTCAACATCCATGATGTGGCCGGTCTTGTCCGATACGCCATCAGAGAGGGCATGATCGAGCCGACAGAGTGAAACCGACGTGGACCTTACGTCATCACCAGCACTGCCGCCCCCTGGATTTCCCCCGACCGCAGTCTCGCCAGCGCCTCGTTCGCCTCGTCGAGGGGGAAGCGCTCCACTTCCGTCCGCACCGGGACGTCAGGGGCGAGAGAGAGGAATTGATCCCCGTCCTGTCTCGTCAGGTTGGCCACGGACCGTATCACACGTTCTTCCCATAGCAGCCGGTAGGGGAAAGAAGGAATATCGCTCATGTGGATACCGGCGCAGACGACGGTTGCGCCCTTTGCCGTGCTGCGCAAGGCCTCCACGACGAGGGGGCCGACGGGGGCGAAGATGATGGCGCCGTCAAGGTCGAGAGGCGGCCTCGACGTAGAGTCGCCTACCCACACCGCGCCGCACTTCCTGGCGAAAGATTGCCCCTCCGCGTCGCCCGGCCGGGTGAACGCATAGACCTGTTTGCCCTGGTGGACGGCAACCTGCGCAATAATGTGGGCGGCTGCGCCGAACCCGTAGATGCCGAGATGCCGGACATCTTTGCCCATCATGCGGTACGACCTGTACCCTATCAACCCGGCGCACAGCAGGGGGGCCGCCTCCGCGTCACTATACGGGGCGGGCAGGGAAAAGCAGTACCGGTGGTCGGCGACGGTGTAGTCCGCATAGCCGCCGTCGATGGTGTAGCCGGTGAAGAGGGGGTTGTCGCAGAGGTTTTCATGCCCGGTTTCGCAGGGGCGGCAATGGCCGCAGGTGTGGCCCAGCCAGGGTATGCCGATCCTGTCGCCCGCCCGGAATGAGATTGCCGGGCTGCCTGTTTTGACTACGGTGCCGACGATCTCATGGCCGGGGATGAGGGGCAGCTTAGGATGGGGCAACTCGCCGTCCACCACGTGAAGGTCGGTACGGCACACGCCGCAGGCGTGGACAGCCACCAGTACCTGGTCCGGCCCCGGCTCAGGAATGGGCACCGCCTTTTTTACAAGCGGTCTGCCCGGCTCTTCGAGCACCATGGCGCGCATTGTCCGTGCTTCCATGCGTAAGCCCTCCCGTTTTTCTAAAGTTTATACCACTTTCTCCGCGTTGTTCACAAAAAAAGGGCGCAATTTCCCGAAAGAACCATGAGCCAGATCTTTTAGGGTTTGCATTTTTTCTCTAAACTATTTATCATACCAACACATGCGGCCGTACATTTCCGAGGACCGGTGCGAGAAGTGCAAGGAGTGTGTCGATACGTGTCCCTATGAGGTGTTTGCGGATCTGGATGGCTTGATCGTAGCTGCACGGCCGGAGGATTGCATCGAATGCACTGCCTGCGTTGAATCCTGCCCGCACCACGCGATCTCGATGGGTGACTAATATGGAACGGGTCCTGCTCGACGACAAGGCAATAGAACGGAGCATCAGCAGGATCGCCCACGAGATCCTGGAAAAGAACCAGGGATCAAAGAACCTCAGCCTTATCGGGATCAGGACCAGAGGTATTTTTCTGGCAAAAAGGATACGGGACAAAATAGAAGAGATCGAGGGGAGGGTATTGCCCTTCGGCATACTGGACATCACCATGTATCGGGACGATATCGCGAGGATGAAAGCGACCCTCGAGGTGAAAAAGACGGATATCCCTTTCGACGTGAATGATATGACCATCGTCCTCGTTGATGATGTCCTTTACACGGGAAGGACGACAAGGGCGGCAATCGATGCCATCATGGACCTGGGAAGGCCGAAGAAGATCCAGCTTGCCGTCCTTATCGACCGGGGCTCGAGGGAATTGCCGATCCAGCCGGATTACACGGGAATCCGGTACAGCGCGGTCACCGAAGAAGAAGAGGTTTCCGTCAGGCTTCGGGAAATGGACGGGCAAGACGCGGTCCTGCTCTCAAAGACACTATGAACTGGGTTCGTAAGGACTTACTTGGCACAAGGGAGCTGTCGCGGGAAGAGATACTCTTGCTTCTCGATACGGCCGATTCGTTCCGGGACGTCTCGCGGAGGGACATCAAGAAGGTGCCCACCCTGAGGGGTAAAACGGTCATTACGCTTTTTTACGAGCCGAGCACCAGGACGCGCGTCTCTTTCGAGATCGCTGCCAAACGTCTCTCCGCCGACACCATCAACATATCGACGGGCTCGAGCAGCGTGGCGAAAGGGGAGACCCTTAAAGACACGGGAAGGAACCTCGAATCGATGCGGCCCGACGTTATCGTCATCAGGCACAGTATGCCGGGTGCGCCCCATATGCTCGCGCATATCCTCGACTCCGCGATCATCAACGCCGGTGACGGCTCTCACGAGCATCCCACCCAGGCCCTGCTTGACCTCTTCACCATGAGGGAAAAAAAGGAAACCCTGGACGGCCTGAAGGTCGCGATTGTCGGGGATATCGTCCACAGCCGGGTTGCCCGGTCGAATATATTCGCCTTGAAAAAGTTCGACACGGAGGTGACCTGCTGCGCGCCTCCCACCATGCTGCCTCCCCGCCTTGAAGAGTTGGGAGTCAAGGTTGCGCACCGCCTGGAAGAGGCGGTGGCCGGCAAGGATGTCATCATGATGCTCCGCATACAGAAAGAGCGGGGCGGCACTGCCTCTATCCCTTCCATAAGGGAATACTCCTCCCTCTATTGTCTTCAGGAAGCGCATCTGAAAGAGGCACGGAAAAATGTGATCATCATGCACCCCGGGCCTCTGAACAGAGGTACCGAAATCAGCGACGAGGTGGCTGACGGCCCCTACTCGGTGATCCTCAACCAGGTAGAGAATGGCGTTGCCGTGAGAATGGCGGTCCTCTACCTGCTTACGGGAGGTGAGGGTTGATCCTTATCAAGAAAGGCCGCCTTATCGACCCCGGGACCTGCCGGGACGAGGTCGTCGACGTGCTGATCCGCGGCGGCACTATTGCGCGGATCGGCAAGGACATCGCGCTTACCGGAGCCGATAGGGTCATCGACGCGGAAGGGTTGATCGTGGCGCCGGGCCTTATCGACGTGCATACGCACTTGAGGGAGCCCGGCTATGAGTGGAAGGAGACGATCAGGACCGGAACAATGGCGGCGGCGCAAGGCGGCTTCACGTCGGTCGTCTGCATGGCCAATACAGACCCGGTAAACGATAATAAGAGCGTCACCGAATATATCATGAAGAAGGCCCATTCGGAGGGCGTGGTCCGGGTATTCCCGGCTGGGGCGATCACCAAGGGCCTCAAGGGCGCGGAGTTGTCCGAGATGGGAGAGATGCACCAGGCGGGCGCGGTCGCTGTTTCAGATGACGGGAGATCGGTGAAGAACAGCCGGCTCTTCCTGAAGGCCCTGGAGTATGCGCGGCTTTTTCGGCTCGCCGTCATCTGCCACTGTGAGGACGAGGACCTTTCCGGCGGCGTGGTCCACGAGGGTTCTGCGTCGCTCTTCTCGGGCCTTGACGCAGTCCCCTCAATCGCGGAAGAGATCATGGTCCGAAGGGACATCGCGATAGCACGGTACGTCGACTCGCCCGTTCATATCACCCATATATCGACCCGGGGGACGGTCGAGATCATGAGGGAGGAAAAAAGCAGGTACCAAAAGGCGACGTGCGACACGTGTCCTCACTATTTCACCCTTTCCGATGAGGCTACCCTTGGCTACGACACGAACACCAAAGTAAATCCACCGCTGCGGTCTCCGGAGGATGTGGCGGCCATCAAAGAGGGCTTGCGGGATGGGACGATCGATATCATCGCCACCGACCACGCGCCGCACGACCACGTCTCGAAAGACGTGGAGTTCGACATGGCCTCGTCCGGGATCTCAGGGCTGGAGACCGCATTGGGCCTTTCCCTGGCGCTGGTGCACGGAGGCGTCCTCGATCTCACGGGCCTCCTTGCCAAAATGACGGTAAACCCCGCGCGGCTTCTCGATGTGCCTTACGGGGTGCTCGCTCCCGGCAAGGCCGCCGACCTGATCATTTTCAGCGACACGGCCGAGTGGACGGTCGATAAGAACGCCTTCGCCTCAAAGGGCAGGAACACCCCGTTCCACGGGGTGACGCTCAAGGGGAGGAACCTTGTGACTATCGTAGGCGGGAAGATCGTATACAACGGTCTCTAGTCCAAAATAGTGTGGCATACTATATCCGGGTTGTGGTATATATGACAGAAGACTCTACTGCGACACGGCAGCGAGGGGGGAGTTATCGTATACTCGCCGGCGCGCGTGTCTCCACCGCATTATAGAACGGGAGGGTAAAGAATTATGGACTGGGGTAGTATATATAACGTATCTTTCACCACAGATTTCTGGCTTGCTCTGGTGAGCGTTATCTTCATCAACATTATCCTGTCAGGCGATAACGCGGTCGTTATCGCCCTGGCGGTGCGCTCGCTGGCGCCCAAGCAGAGGCTTCAGGGGATCATCCTGGGCACCGCGCTGGCCGTGGTGCTCAGGATCGTGCTCACCTTTTTTTGCGCGAAACTCCTGGAGATAAGCTTCTTGAAGCTTGTGGGTGGATGCTTGATCGCATGGATCGCGACAAAACTATTCATCGAGGGGACGGGCGATGAGGAAAACCAGAAAGAGGTCCAGACGCTGGGGAAAGCTGTGGTGACGATACTGATTGCCGACCTCGTGATGAGCACGGATAACGTCCTTGGTGTTGCCGGGGCCTGTAAGGGCAACGCGGCCTTACTTATTTTCGGCCTGGGAAGCAGCATTCCCATCGTGGTGTTCGCGAGCGACGTGCTCTCGCGGCTCATGGACAGATTCCCGATTATCGTCACCTTGGGCGCCGCTGTGCTGGGCAGGGTCGCCGGCGACATGATCAGCAGCGATGCGTTTATAGAGAGGACGCTGCATCCGAGCGTCTATACCTGTTATGGGGTACAGGCTGTCTTCACTGTCGGGGTGATCGTGGTCGGGAAGCTCTGGATGAAGCGCAAGGCGGCCAAACTGGCACTGAACCCGGAGTAGGAGCCGGACGAGATGGGGAGGCCGAAAGGGGCCGCTCCTTTCTTTTAGCTCATGTCCGCTCTTGAACCTGTCTGCGGAATCGGTGCGGCGGGAGTTGCGCTGCCTTGTGAAAGAACTCCCTTGACAAAAAGGACGCCTCAAGTTTATTCTCTATCGTTTTTTACGATACCAACTGTTCGCGCAACGAGGTTATAAGTGCTTAAATCATTGAAGCTCCGCGCCATTCTCATATTCGTATTCCTGTTTATTTCTATCGTCTACCTTGTGCCCAACATACTGGAGCTGCAGGGGGCGTGGAAGAAATATTTCCCGTCGGACAAAATACACCTGGGTCTTGACCTGAAGGGGGGTATGCATCTCCTTCTCGCCCTCGATACAAAAAAACTGATGGACAATATGCTGGACAGGAAGTTCAACCAGTTGAAGGACGGCATGATCCGCGAGTCCATCAGGTTCGTGGGGCTTGACAAAAGGGCGGATAGCATCTCCGTGGTCATCAAGGCCGACCAGCGTGAAAAGTTTTACAATCTCCTGGGCAAAGAGCTGCCCGACATGAAAGTGGGTGCGAGCAGGAACGAAGGGGACAGCGTGGCCCTCGACCTGACGTATTCGGAAAAGGAGGTCGCCAGCCTGAAAGATAACGCGATCCATCAGGCCCTGGAGACCATCAGGAACAGGATCGATCAGTTCGGGGTGTCCGAGCCGGTTATCGTCCAACAGGGAGAGAGCAATATCCTCGTGCAGCTCCCCGGTGTGAAGGACCCTGAAAGGGCCCTGGAGCTTATCGGCAAGACCGCCCAGCTCGAATTCAAGCTTGTGGACGAGGAGAATGCAGCAAAGGCAGGGTCGGGGACTATCCCTGAAGGCGATGAGCAGCTCATGATGAAATCGAGGAACAGGGATACGGCCGTGACGACGACAACGCCCATACTCCTGAAGAAGCAGGCGCTTTTAACAGGAGATATGCTGACGGACGCCCGGGTGAGGATAGGGGGCGAGTTCCACAACGAACCCTATGCTGCCCTTGAATTCAATAGTGAAGGCTCGCGGATTTTCGACAGGATCACCGGCGAGAACGTCGGTAAGCGCATTGCCATTGTCCTCGATAATACGGTCTACTCGGCGCCGGTGGTGAGAGAAAGGATATCGGGCGGAAAGGCTTCCATCACGGGCGGCTTCACCCCGGACGAGGCAAAAGACCTGGCCATCGTGCTCCGGGCCGGCGCCCTTCCGGCCCCTGTTACCGTGATACAGAATATCACCATCGGTCCGACCCTGGGAGAGGACTCGATCAGAAAAGGGGTTCAGGCAGCAGTCCTGGGCGGGCTTATGGTAATCGTCTTCATGATCTTCTACTACCGGGCCTCGGGTATTGTGGCCGACATTGCCCTGTTTCTGAACCTCATCTACCTCCTCGGCGCGTTTACCGCCCTGAAGGCGACCATGACGCTCCCCGGTATTGCCGGCATCATCCTCACGATAGGGATGGGAGTCGATACCAACGTGCTTATCTTCGAGCGCATCCGGGAGGAGCTGAGGCTTGGCAAGACCGTGCGCGCAGCCGTCGACGGCGGCTACCAGAAGGCGTGGGTCACTATCTTTGACGCCCATATCACCACGCTCATCACCACGTGCATCCTTTTCATGTTCGGCACCGGCCCCATAAAGGGCTTTGCCGTGACGTTAGCCATCGGCATCATTATCAACCTCTTTACTGCCGTTTTCGGTTCAAAGACCATCTTTGACTGGATACTTGTGAAGTATAAACCGAGGAGTCTGAGCATCTGATGAAATTTAGAGAGATCACAAAGAAGACAAAGATCGATTTCATGGGCTTGAGGAATAAGATGTTCATGCTCTCCGCATGCCTTGTGCTCCTCGGCCTTTTCGGCTTCGTGATGGTAGCCGTGGGCAAGGCGAACCTGAGCGTCGATTTTACCGGCGGGACCGAGCTGCAGATCAGGTTTGCGGAACCCGTACCCATAAGCAGTCTCAGGAGCGCATTGATACGCGGCGGCATCGAGGATGTCCAGATACAGGAAGTGGCCGGGAAGAACGATTTCTTCCTGAAAACGAAGCTCATGAACGCGGGCCCGCAGAGGGTTCAGGATAAGATAAGCTCCATCATCTCGGCCAGCCTGCCGGGCAAGGGCTTCCAGGTCCTGAGCAGCAACATGGTCGGCTCGAGCGTGGGGCAGACCCTGAAGCAGCATGCCATTATCGCCATAGCCCTTTCACTTTTGGGCATCGTCATCTACATCGCCTGGAGGTTCAATTTCGTATTCGGGGTCGCCGCCACCATCGCGACTTTTCACGATGTGCTCTCCCTTCTGGGCATATTCTACCTGTTTCATCTGGAGATGAACATCCTGTTCATCACCGCGCTCCTCACCATCGCCGGCTATTCCCTTACCGATACGGTCGTCGTCTTTGACAGGATCAGGGAGAATATGGCGAAAATGAAATCCCGGGCCGATCTCGGCAAGGTGATCAACGGCAGCATCAACGAAGTGTTGAGCAGGACCCTCATTACCTCCCTTACGGTGCTGCTGGTTATCGCCGCGCTCCTGGTTCTGGGCGGTCATGTGTTGCTTGACTTCTCTTTTGCCCTGTTTATCGGTGTGATGGTGGGCACATATTCGTCGATTTTCGTGGCGAGCCCGTTGATTTACTTGTGGAGGACAAGAGCCTGACACGCAATCCCTTCTTCCGGCAGATCCTTAGCCACCCGTTTTTGTGAGCCCTGCGACCTTGTCCGTGCCTTGGCGCCGTTTGTGAAAAGACGCGTGAATGCAATCGAGACTTGAAGACGTCTTAAAAGAAAAGGAAAGAGAGCTGAAGCTCCACGAAAAGTTTATGGGGCTTGTGCGCCTCGCAGAGGAGGAGATCTTCCCTTTTTCGTCCGTCCCCCTTCGCGCGCATATCGAGACGTTGAAAGGCATCATCGAGAACCTCATACCCGAGCCGAAGGACCGGAGGGGCGAGATGTTCTCAGGGGAGTTGTTTGTCCTCCTCTGTATGCTTTATTTCCACGATACGGGTGCGGCAAGCGGGTATGGCTGGTATCGCAGCCGCGAGATATTGCATGCGATGGACGCCGCGCCCAGGACGCTTATCCTGAACAACGAGATCGCAAGACGACTCGAGATCCCGCAAGAGGCCATGGAACTGGTCAACTCGCTGATCTTCTCGGTAAAGAAGATCCCGATAGAGTGGGAGATAGCGGAGGACACCAGAAAGGCGATAGTCCGGAACGCGCCCATGCTCGGCGCTATTTTCGATTTTGCCCACCTCCTGTGGGATATCTCCTCCGTTGATTCACGCCACACAATGCTGCGGAGACAGCAGAATCCCGATCTGCCTCCGGGATGTGGGGCAGCCGTTGCCATCGACAGCAGGGAAGGGCTCGTCACCGTGACGTGCAGGCCGCAGATCCCGTATCAGGTCCACGTGCTCGACCAAATCAAGGAGTATGTGGAGACGCTCTTCAACCGCTTCCGGAACGCCGTGAACGGCAGGCTCGGCTTTCAGTATAGACAGATTGTCTGGGATATAGCGGACTGTCCCGACCTGCCCGGTGGTTTTCCCTTCACGGTCTTTCAGGGTTTGCCGCACCTCCGATGGGAGGAAGCGTCGCGGCTTTTAGACAAGCTGTTCCGGTACAGGCATGTGATCGTCGTGGGGGACGCCGCCGCGGGGAAAACAACGATGATGGCTTCCTTTGTGGTCCCCCAGCTCCGTCATGTCTCAGCCAACGTGTTCTATGCGGAGCTGTGGGACCACCCCGTTCACGAAATCAGGGAAGCCATAGAAAAGGCCGGTCTCATCCCTCCCGGCAGTGCGGTGGATATCATCTCCATCTGCAAGAAGCTGCTCACGGGCGGTCCTTGCTTCTTTATCATTGACGGGTGCGAGCGGCTGAAAACCGTGGATCCCGACGAGTGGGAGAAGCTCGAAAGGTTCGTCAGATCCTGTCTCGAACACGAAAACGCGTACCTTGCGGTCCTCGGGGACAAGGAGGAATTTTTCTCGTGGTACGAGCCGTTCAGGGGCATGAGCCTGTCGGCCGTCTTCGAAGTAGGCCCCATCGATCGGCTGGATGCAGCGCTTTTGCCCCGCCCGGAAGAGGCCCTCTCCCTCGAAATCGTGAAAGAAAAGGTTGACGAGGTCTTATGTGCGGCCGTGGACCGGAATGAGCTGAGGGAAACGGTCTCACTGCTTGCGGGGAATGGTGCAAAAACGCTGAGGCGGATAAGCCTCGAAGAGATACACTTCGAGACGCGCATTCCGAAGGAGAGGATTTCTCACTACCTGAGCCTGCTTCAGGAGAAGGGGATCGCCCGGCGGCAGGATGCATCGACGACCGCGTTCTGGACGCTGTCGAGCCGCCAGCTCAAGGAACATCTGCATCAGTACCTGGGGCTCGATGAATTTGCTCGCAAGAGGGAGATGCGGGAGGTGCTGCGGCGCGCGGGGAAAGACGGGCGCTTTCTTGACGCGGAGCACCTCGATATGATCGAGGACCTGCAGCACGGCATGATGTTCACGAAAAAGGAGATGGGGCTGATACTGGGGAGCATGGTCTTCTACGGGAGAGACTGGACGCTGCTTCTGGACAAGGCAGAAGACGAGGTCCGGGGCTTCGACTTCGAGCCCGTTCTGCCGCTCCTGGCCCGTGACGAGGCCGAAATCCGGAAGGCGGCCCTCATGCTGCTTGCCAGGGCAAGGGATGATGCCCTTGTCAATCCGCTCCTTGCCCACCTGAGAAGAGAGACGGTTCCTGAGCTGCGGGGCTTTCTCGTAGAGGGCTTTGTCGCTGCCGGCAGGAGGAGGACCATTGTCGCATTGATGAGGACATTAACGGAAATGGCGGACAGGGATGCAAGGATCAAGGTAATCGATGCTATTTATCGCCTGCCTGCGAGGACCGCACACAACCTGTTCATAGAGATAGCGAACGTGGAGAAGGACCCCGAGCTCATCGATAGGATCGACGATTGGCTCTCCAGGCTTGAGGAATAGAGTTTTTCAATATATGCAGGCATCAAGTATAGAGAGAGCAACGTCAAGCGTCGCTTCCGTTGCCTTCCCGATGAGCTTCGCATTACGTGCACGGTAGTCGATGGATTTCACCTGCTCGACCATGATAAATCCGGTTACATGCGGACTATCTGTTACTGCCACATGAAAGGGATATCCTCGCGGCAGTTGGCACTGCCCTAACGTCCGGTAACATCACAGACGCTCAGAACGCCTTTGCCACGCTGATGCAGGACCTGGGGAGCACGCTCGGGACCCATGGCAGCAGCACCGGTTCCACTGTAAATCTTACCGTTTGAGGCCGATTACAGCGGCCGGGCTGGTGGGGGAATCCTCCTTCCAGGCGGAAAACGTTTCCTACGAGGGAACCTTTTTCCACCTGGAAGGAGATCATGGCGCCACAGATGGACCTTAGACGCCGCCGCTCACACAGACTAGAACCGATAATACCACCACACATCAAACGCCTCATTCTTAATCTTCTCCCTGATGTACTCCTTCTCCCTGACCACATACTCTCGCGACTGGCGTGCGATCTCCTTCGGGTAGCGGCCGAGGAGATACTCCTCCTCGATCATCACTACGCCCATGTTCCTGAGCCTCTCCTGCAGATGGCCGGTGTTGTCCGGCTTCATCATAATAAAATGGGGATGGTGGTGCAGGGGGATGAAGGAGAAACACCGGTGCTCCAGGCCCTCCCTGGCGCGACACATGACCTTGAGCCGCTCGACGTAGCCCTCCCTGCCGTCTGCGTCGAGCACGGCGTCCACGTCCTCCCGGCTGAAACCGTCGGTCTCCATAAGGGTCGTGAAGGTTTTGAAGTGGACCAGGTACGCATAATCGGCGGCGTTGAGGATGCCGCGAAAGAGGAGCCTTCTCCTCACCGTCCGGTCAACGTCGTGATAAAACCGCATGATGCCGCTGACCCGGCGGCTGTTCTCCTCGCCCTCCACAATGGTGAGCAGGCCGTTCTCCCTTCTTATTATACCCTGGCCGACCAGCATTTCTATGGCCTTATTCGTGTAGGCCCTCTCCCGGAGGTGCTCGATGACGGAGTCTTCCCTGGCCCCCGTTTGCCCGTGCAGGAGGAGCTGGAGGACGCGGGGGATGGCGGGTAGGTCGAGCAAAAAGCGGAAAGACGTCACAGGTTGACTTGGCCCTCTCCCCAATTTATTATATTAAAGACGATAGCAAAAATGCAGGTGTCGCGATAACTACTATGATCAACCTTACAGCGCATGAAAATATGGAACTCCTGGAGCAGTACCGGTCGATCCCCATCTCTTATCTATTAAGATACTCCATACTGAAAAGGATTAAAAGGGGAGAGGACGTCCTGGACGAGATCCAGGGCAGGGAGCAGGTGAAAGAGGACGTCGTGCGCGCCCTTCTCTCGGGCGCGCAGCCGTATCTTGTTTCCGAGGAGGGGACAGGCAAGACCCGGCTCGCGCGGTCGATAAGCAAATTGCTCCTTCCCGTGCCGAGGATCAGGGGTTGCCCATACAACGATGACCCGAAATGGCCGAAGGCCCGCCTGTGCCCGCGATGCCGGGAGAGCGCGAATCCGGTAAGCCGGTTCGGCGTCGAGTGGATCAGCGGCCCGGAGAGGTTCTCAAGGATTCAGGGGAATGAGTATACCAACGAGGCAAAGCTCCTGGGCTTAAAGGACATCCAGGCAATAGCGCGGGGCATGAGCCCGAAAGACCCCCTCGCCTTCGCGGGAACGGGCGTGTTCAGGGCGAACAGGGGCGTGCTCTTCATCGATGAGCTGCCCGCAATAAGGACAAAGGTGCAGGTCCTGCTCCATCCGATCATCGAGGAGAAGAAGGCGATACTCGAAGAATACAACTGGGAATATCCCCTCGACCTCCTCGTGGTATCGACGGGAAATCCTGAAGGGTTTTCTCATGTGAACGAGGTGCCGAGGCCGCTCCTCGACAGGCTGGAGACCGTGTACATGGACCTGCCCGACGAGGGCGTGGAGTTTACCATCATGATGATGGAGCGTTTCGGAGGGAAAGACGGGTCGGGGCAGCCTGAAGTGCTTCCCGTGGAATTCCCCTCTATGGAAGACGCGAAGCGGCGGGTGCTCGCGCCGTGGTGGATATTGTCCCTCATCAATAAGGCGGTGAGGCAGAGCAGGACCTGTCGCTGGCTCGACAAGAAAGCGAGCATCAGGGGCACGACAAGGGCAATCGACCATACCTGCTCTTCCACGGAAATGGCAAAGCGCCGGGTGGCGATGCTGCGGGATGTGACCGCCGGTCTGAAACTGGCGTTGCGGGGCCGTGTCCAGCTTCGCCAGGACCTCGTGGACTTTGAAAACCCGGGAGAAACTATCCGGAAGATAGACGAGTTGTCGGAAGACTTTGTACGGAACGGTCTGCTTGATCTGGGAAGTGAGGTCTCAGGCAACTGGGATAGGGAGCACATGGAGAAGGAAGTGACCGGGCTGATCGGTCTGCCGAGGGTTGGACGGCCGCGTTTCATGCGGGATTCGGCTTTCCTGAAGGAAAGGCTCCAGGAGATCGAGAACAGGGGAAAAGAGCGATTCATGCTCGATGCGTTTGTTGCGGACAACGAGGAGATGCTGCGGGAAGTCGAAAGGAGCCCTGAGGTGCAGGAGGAGTATCTGATGTCGGCGTCGGAGTTCATCGTGAACATCTGCGCGGGGAAGAAGTGGGTATACGTGCAGGAAGGGGCCGATGTCTATATGCCGAAGGAGATTTCATGGGCACAGAAGGGCGCATGGAGATAGCCGGCCTGTGCGACCGCTGCACGGGATGCGGCGCAGGAGGCAGCGATGAACAGACGCTATACGACCTTGCGCACATGGACGACCGCACCCTGTCGAGCCTCATGCACGATAGCCGGTACGGCCTGAAGGATCTGCACGAAAAGGCCCGGGAGCATGCGCGGCAAAGGCTTTCGAGGCTCCGCGGCACGATTGAGAGCAAGAGGGGAGAGCTCCGGGACTTGAAGGAAGGTTTCTCTTACAGGCTGCTGGAGCAGCTCGCGGCCGGCGGCAGCGTCGACGAGCTGCTGGACGAATACATAGAGGATGAATCCCGGAGGCGCCTTGAAGAAGAACTTGCCGCGATGGACCGGATGGAAGAGGCCGTCGAGCCTGAGGACATCCGGGACAGCCTGAAGGAATATGTGGAAAAGGACCTGATCGAGGTCGACGGGGAAGGGGTCAAGATCACCCCGAAGGGCGCCGGCAGGCTTGCGCGATACGTGCTCAGGCGGATCTGGGGGAACCTTGCCGCGGCCCATGCAGGCACGCATGCCACAAAAGAAGAAGGCTTCGGCATGAGCGACGGTTTTGCGAGCAGGAGGCATGAGTACGGCGACGAGTTCTTCAAGATCGACATGGAGAAGACCCTGATTGCCGCCCTTGAAAAAGGCAAGGGCCGGGCAGGCCGCATAGAGTTCGACGAGGAAGACCTGTGGGTGAGAGAAACGGTCATCGATACGCGGTTGTGCGTCGGCCTGATCGTGGACGAGAGCGGCAGCATGAGCGGCGATAAGATCCATGCGGCCATGGATATCTCCCTTGCCCTTTCCGAGCTTATGAAAAGAAACGCCGGGGATAGGATGAGGCTTTTCCTCTTTTCCAGCCGCGTGCGGGAGATGGGCTGCCGGGATATGCTCAATGTGACATTTTCCGGGGGCACGACAGACATAAGGGGCGCCCTGAAGAGGTTCAGGACGGCGGTCGCGGGGGAGCGCGCGGAAAAGCAGGTCTACCTCATCACCGATACAGAGCCGAACTGCGAGGACGGAAAATACATCGGTTTCGAGAAAGCCACCCTCGGCGTCCTGCAGGAGGCACTCGTCTACCAGAGGGAGGGGATAACGCTCAATATCATCATGCTCGACTCGACGCCCCGCTTAAGGGAATTCGCCTCTGTCCTCGCGAAGCGGAACCTGGGGAGGGTCTTTTTCGCAGAGCCGAAAGACCTCGGGAAGGTCGTCATTGAAGACTATCTGAGGACCGGAAAAAGGCAAAACCGGAAGAGGGCGGTCTAGCGTGACGACCTGGTCCTTCGCAAGATCCGATGCTCCTCGCCCGCGAGGAGTCGTTTTATGTTGTCTTTGTGCTTCACGAAGATGAAAACGGCCATGATCGCGGCCACGAGCACAAAACCGGGAGGGGCGTCGAGTGCCAGAAAGACGAGGGGTATCAAGGCCGCGCCGGCCAGCGACCCGAGCGACACATATCCCCAGATGAAGAGGGAGGCAAGGAAGACGATAAAGACAACGAGCACCGCGAGGGGCTTCATCGCGAGAAAGACGCCCAGGGCTGTTGCGACGCCTTTGCCCCCCTTGAACTTGAGATAGAGGGGGAAGAGGTGGCCTGCGAAGGCGGCAAGGCCGGCGGCTCCGACGACGCCTGTGGGCAGCCCGCAGTAGATGGCCAGCCACGCGGGGATGAACCCCTTCAGCATGTCGCAAAAAAGCGTGACGATGCCGAGGGTTCTTCCTGCCGTCCTCATCACGTTCGTTGCCCCGATGTTGCCGCTCCCGATCTTCCGGGGGTCCCGGCCTTTCACTTTTGAAAGGAGAAGACCGACAGGGATCGAGCCGAGCAGATATGAAAGGATTACCCAGACGACAGCCGCAACCACTCTTTCCAACCTCCCGATCATGCTTACCCTGTTTTGCCCCTGATCGTCAATAGAAATATGCGGCAATTATGCCGTCAATAGAAATATGCGGCAATTATGCCGCCAATAGAAGTATGCGGCAATTATCCGGCGCGGGACGAAAACCGTGCCTTTTCGGGAAAGCCGCGCATGAGGCGAATTTTACGTGGTCGGCGCGCAAGGCCCTTGCGAAACCAAGCCGGTTGTGGCAAAATGGATACTGAGAGAAGGAAGCGCGAAAGAGAGTTAAGGGAGACCACCGGGGGCGCCGGTGAGAAAAGGAGCCTTATGCCGGATACGTTTGAAGGGGTGATCGGACTTGAGGTACACGCCCATCTCCTCACAAAAAGCAAGATCTTCTGCAGCAGCTCGACCGAGTTCGGCGGGGAGCCGAACAGCCATACGTGCCCGGTCTGCATGGGTCTGCCCGGGGCATTGCCCGTGCTCAACAAGATGGTGGTCGATTTTGCGATCAGGGCGGGCCTCGCGACACACTGCACGGTAAAGCGAAGAAGTATTTTTGCCCGCAAGAATTACTTCTATCCCGACCTGCCCAAGGGCTACCAGATTTCTCAGTATGAGGAGCCCCTGTGTGAGGACGGGTACCTTGACGTCTTCTCGCAGGGGCGTAAAAAGCGCATCAGGATAAAAAGGATCCACATGGAAGAGGATGCCGGGAAACTGGTCCATGAAGGGGCGATCGAGACGAGTACCTACAGCCTCGTCGACTTCAACCGGTCGAGCGTGCCGCTCCTCGAGATTGTGAGCGAGCCCGACCTGGCCGGCCCCGAAGAGGCGGTTTCCTACCTCAAGATGCTGAGGGATGTGCTCATCTACCTCGACATCTGTGACGGCAATATGGAGGAGGGGAGTTTCCGGTGCGACGCAAATGTGTCAGTCCGGAAGAAGGGCGATGAGAAGCTTGGCACCAGGGCGGAGCTGAAAAACCTCAATTCCTTCAGGTCTATCGAAAGGGCCCTCGCCTACGAGATCGAAAGGCAGACCGAGGTGATTACCGGCGGAGGCGAGGTTGTTCAGGAGACGAGGCTCTTCAATGTGGATGAAGGGGTGACGTACTCGATGAGGGGCAAGGAAGAGGCGCACGATTACCGGTATTTTCCCGAGCCCGACCTCGTGCCGTTGATTGTCGACGAAGCGTGGGAAGAACAGATAAGGAAGGAGCTTCCCGAGCTGCCCGTGCAAAAAATGGAGCGCTTTTTGAGCGCCTATGGCCTCCCCCGGTATGACGTGGAAATCCTGACGGGAGACAGGGCCCTTGCCTCATACTTCGAAGAGGCGGTAACACTCTTTCCCGAGCCGAAGACGGTAAGCAACTGGATCATGAGCGAGCTTTTAAGGGAATTGAATAACAGCAGCACCTCGCCGTCGGAGTCTTCCCTGCGGCCGGCGCACCTCGCCGAACTGTTGACACTCATAAAAGACGAGGTGATCAGCGGGAAGATAGGCAAGGAAATCTTTCCCGAGATCTACCGGCGAGGGGTAGCACCCGCCAGTTTTATCAGAGATAGGGGCCTGGTACAGATTACGGATGCCGACGCGCTCAGGCTGACCATTGACGGCGTCATCGCCCGTTTTCCAAGAGAGGTCGAGGAATTCAGGAGCGGGAAAGAAAAGCTGCTCGGCTTTTTTGTCGGTCAGGTCATGAAGGAGACCAAAGGCAAGGCCAACCCGAAGCTCCTGAACCAGCTTCTGGCCGACAGGCTGAAACGCTGATGAGCGATCACATCTACTGGAAAGATGACGCCCTGTACGTGCTCGACCAACGGCTTCTGCCATTCAAAGAAACCTACCTGCGGTGCGGGACCGTGACGAGTGTGGTAAAAGCGATAAAGAATATGGCGGTGAGAGGGGCCCCTTTGATCGGCCTCGTTGCCGCCTACGGCATGGTGGTGGGTATACAGGAAATAATGAAATCACGGGGTCGCGTGAAGGAGAGCGAGGTGGAGAGAATCTGCCGCCGCCTCGAAGAGACGAGACCCACCGCGGTCAACCTGTTTTGGGCGCTAAGGAGGATGCGGAACACTTACAAAGAGTTCCAAGGGCAGGACGGGCTTCTCGATGCGATGCTGCAGGCTGCAATCGATATGCACGTCGAGGACGTGGAGCATAATCGCCGGCTCTCCCACTACGGGGCCGAGCTCATCGACGACGGCGACACCATCCTTACCCATTGCAATGCCGGGGCCCTCGCCACGGGAGGTTACGGCACGGCCCTTGGCGTCATAAGGTCTGCGTGGGAGGCAGGGAAGTCACTCCAGGTGATCGCCACCGAAACGAGACCCTATTTCCAGGGCGCCCGTCTCACCGTATGGGAGCTGAGGGAACAGGGTATAGACGTGACCCTTGTTCCTGATAATCATGCCGGTCTTTTATGTCAGCAAGGCATAGTCGACCGGGTCATCGTCGGGGCGGACCGGGTGGCGCGGAACGGCGATGTGGCGAACAAGATAGGCACGTACATGATTGCCCTCGCTGCCCACGACAACGAGGTCCCCTTTTACGTGGCCGCTCCGCTCTCATCGTTTGACGAGAGCATCAAGAACGGAGAGGGGATCAGCATTGAAGAGCGTGACGGTAAAGAGGTGAAGTATGTGAACGGGCGGCTTGTGACCTCTGCGGACGTGACGGCCAAGTATTATGCCTTCGATATCACCCCGGCGCGCCTGATCACTTACATCATCACCGAAAAGGGGATACTTGAGAAGCCCTTCGGCAAGTATATAAGAATGCTTTTCTCTCCCGGCAAACGTGAACATCATAACGGTCCTCACTGATTTCGGCGCAAGAGACCCCTACGTGGGCATTATGAAAGGGGTCATGCTCGCCATTAACCCCCTCCTGCACATCGTCGACATCACGCACGAGGTAGACGCGCAGGATGTGGGGGAGGCGTCCTTCCTCATCGGTGAATACTTCCCGCACTTTCCCGAGGCCACTATCCATCTGGCCGTGGTCGACCCGACCGTGGGAAGTGCACGAAAGCCTTTGATCGTGGTAAAAGACGGCCACATGTTCGTCGGACCCGATAACGGGATTTTCAGCCTCCTTTTCGCGAGAGGGGAGATACGGGCTTACGAGATCACGAACAAAAGGTTTATGGGAAAAGCATTGAGCGGCACGTTCCACGGCCGTGATCTCTTTGCCCCGGCCGCGGCGCACCTGTCGGCCGGGATCAGCCCATCCGAGTTCGGTCCTGTTCTTGTTGAGCCTGTGATGCTTCGCGGTCTTCTCCCCTCGGTAGAGCATGATGTGATGGAGGGCAGAATCGTCCGTTTCGACCGTTTCGGGAACGCGATTTCAACTATTGCTTTCGACTTTTTCAAGGATTTCGTGGGCAGCCGCTCCTTTACGATCGAGCTGTCCTCCCTTGCCTTCCAGTCCCTGAACCGCAGCTACCACGAGAGCAGGCATACGTGTCTTGTCGGCAGCTCGGGATACCTCGAATTTGGTCTTTTTATGGGGGACCTGGCGCAGGATTTGGGCATACAAAAGGGCGAGAAGGTGAGGGTGAGGCGTCACCTCCCTTAAAGCGCGCGCCCTTTCGCACCGGGTACCCGGTATCAGTCGATAAGATCGAGGGCCTTCTTGAGGGCCCCACTCGCCTTTTCCACGTGATCGTTCGCTTCCCGGATCAGGCCGGCCACAGTGTTCATCCCTGCGTTCTTCGCGAGGTCGATCCATCGCTTGTAATCCTCTGCATGGCCCTCGTTGTGCTCGATGAGATGCTTCAGCACGACCCTCAGCCGTTCCGTGTCTTCCATTTCGTCTCCTTTCATACCAAGTCGCTTATCTTCGCCCCATCTTTGTCGGCGCATCAAAGCTCTCCTTGACGTTTGCCGCCCAGCCCTTTGCTGCGGAGGCTGGCCAGAACGTGTGAAAAAATTGTCTTTTTGTCGTCACCCCGGCGGACGCCGGGGTCCAGGCCCTTTGTAACATACTGAAAAAGCTGGATTCCGGCTTTCGCCGGAATGACGGCAAAGGGTCCTCAAACGATTTTTTCACACGTTCGTACCCAACTCCATATTGCCTTGCTGGGTCGCCGCCTCGATGTGCCTTTGAACGCAACTCGGTATCACTCTGTGCGTCCTTGCCGGACACCGGCTCTGCCCGGCAACGCTGCCGGCGCTTCCGCGGAAGGCCCTATGCCTGCACGGGATAGCGCCATCCGAAGGGGTCGGGTCTCTCCCCATACTGTATCCCGGTGATTTCGTCGTAGAGTTTTTGGGAGAACGGCCCGATGCGGCCCTCATTTATGGTGATCAGGTCGTCTCCGTGACGGACCCACCCGACGGGCGAAATAACTGCTGCCGTGCCTGTCCCGAAAGCTTCCTGGAGACCGCCGTCCCCGGCCCTCGCCAGCACTTCGTCGATGGTGATCCTCCTTTCCTTCACCGGCACCCCCCAATATGCGGCCAGCTCCAACACCGTATAGCGGGTGATGCCGCCCAGGATGGAGCCGTCGAGGGGCGGGGTGACAAGCTCTCCATCGATGAGGAACATAATGTTCATGGTGCCCACTTCCTCGATGTACTTTTTTTCGATCGCGTCGAGCCAGAGCACCTGCGTAAACCCCTGCTGCAGGGCCTTTTCCGCAGGCAGAAGCGACGCGGCATAATTCCCGGGCGTCTTGGCTTCGCCGAGGCCGCCTTTCACGGCCCGGGCGTATTCACCGGAGGTGAGGAGCTTTACAGGGTTGAGCCCTTCCTTGTAGTAGGCACCCACCGGTGAAGTGATGACCATGAAGAGATAGGTCTCGGCGGAGTGCACGCCCAGAAAGCTGTCGGCGGCAAAGATAAACGGCCGGATGTAGAGGGATGAGCCCTGCTTCCTCGGCACCCACTCCCTGTCGATCCGGCACAGGCCCACGACTGCCTCCATAAAGAGTTCCTTGCTCAAGGGCGGAATACAGAGCCTGCTGCCGGACCGGTTGAACCGCTCCTGGTGTTTTTCCGGGCGGAAAAGGCTGATCTCCCCATCTCGGGACCGAAAGGCTTTGAGGCCCTCGAAAATTGCCTGCCCGTAATGAAGAGAGCAGAGACTGGGCAGGATCTCGATATTCCCGAAGGGTACTATTCTGGGAGAAAGCCAGGACCCGTTCCGATAATCGGCCATGAACATATGGTCCGAGAAGATTTGGCCGAAGCCAAGATTATCAAAATCCACGTGCTCCAACCTGCTCTGCGACGTGTGCACAATCTCCATGCCGGGCTACCTCCCATTCGTATTCTTCATAGCTTAGAACACCTTGGCATCGCTTTTCAACGGTCGGCCGTCCGGCCTCACCTCGGAGCGCGCGGTTTGACCAACAGGGCCCCCACCATTTTCAGGCAAATCCGTGAAATGTCCATAGGGTTGGGTGACTCTATCAGCGTGGGATAGGACGGGGGTAATCAGTTGAATTTATGTGACTAAACGTTGGGACAGCAGCGGCCCGGTATTACAAGGCTACGAGGTCTATGGGCGTTTTCGACACCCGTTCGAGTCGCCCTTTTCGGGTGATAAAATCGACTTCTATGCCTACCACGCCTTTTCCCGGAAAGACGAACTTGGGCTCACAGGCAAAGACCACGCCCTCCTTGAGGATCATGCTGTGCCGCGCGGTAATGACCGGCAGCTCGTTGATCTCGAGGCCGAGCCCGTGGCCGATGAAGGATACCTGGCCGGCGCCGAAGCCCATAAAGTGCGCCTCCAGCCCCGCCCTCCGCACTTTCTCGTAGGCCCTCGCGTATATGTCGGTGCAGTTTACCCCTTCTTTTGCGAAAACCTCCGTATCCTCTATAATCTCTCGGGCTACCTCATATGGCTTGAGGAACGTCTCGTCGAGTCGTCCGACCACATAGGACCTGGTCTCGTCGGTAATATAGCCGTTGTATCCACCGCCGTAATCTACGAGCACCGGGATACCCCTCTCGACTCTCTCCGTCGAAGAGCCCTGCGCAATGGCAGCGCTCATCCCGATGCCGGAGACAGGGACGTCGCCGGCAGAGGCGATCGTCCCTGTATAGCCGGACGTGACGTAGAGGTTCATCATTTCCTGGTTGAAGCCCCTCATCCGCAGGAATCCCTGGTGACCGCTCCGCCTGCCCACCGAGATGAGCGCTGCCTCGACATCCACCTCGCGCACGCCCTCCCTGATGACGGTGGGCGCGGAGGCGAAAACCGCGTCACAGATGGCGCCCGATTTCCGCACCTGCTCGATCTCGAAAGGCGTTTTCACGATCCTGAGCGCCTTGATAAGGCCCGAAATATCGGTAAAATTGTCGAAGCCGGTGATACTCGCGAACCGTTGAAAGACGGCGACGGGGACGACATCGAGCTCCATGCCGCCCTTGCCCTTGAGAATGCCCTTTTCCTTGAGCAGGCTCGCTACCTGCTTATCGTTCTTCACCTCTATCACCGGAAGCGGTGTCTCCATCCGTGCCCGTTCGACGCTCCTCTGCACAAAATAGAGGGGATCCCTCTCAGGGGTGATGACGAGGGTGGCCTTCTGAACCGAGCCCGTAAAGTAAAAAAGATCGACGTGCTGCATGATCACGCAGAAGTCGACTCCCGATTCAACCATCAGGTCCCGGAGGGCGGCGGTTCTCGCGGCGATTTCCGCCGCGGGCGTAGGACTATCTATGCTTAGCTGCGGCGACATGTTCCATAACCTTTTCCAGGACATCTTCTTTAGGAACCCTGACGGGCTCCCTTTCAGTGCGCATTTTGATATCCACCCGCCCTTCTTTCAGCCCTCTCTCCCCGATCGTGACGCGCAGGGGGATACCGATGAGATCGCAGTCCTTGAACTTGACGCCGGGCCTCTCCTCCCTGTCGTCGAGGATCGTGTCGATCCCCTTATCGAGAAGCGTCCTATAGAGGGTGTCCGCTATCTCCATGCTTTCACCATGGGAGGTGTTGACGGGCAGGACTTCCACTTCGAAAGGGGCGATGGCAAAAGGGAGGATCATACCGTTCTCATCATGATTTTGCTCGATCGCGGCCGCAACGGTCCTGCCTACCCCTATGCCGTAACAACCCATGACCATCAGCCGGTCCTGTCCCTCAGAGTCGAGGAAGGCAGCGTTCATCGCCTCGCTGTACTTAGTCCCCAGCTTGAATATGTGCCCTACTTCAATCCCCCGTGTTGCCGTAAGCCGGCCGCTGCAGCGCGGACAGGCATCGCCGGCTTGAGCGACCTTCAGGTCAAAATAGCCCTCGATCCTGAAATCGCCCGTAGTGGCGCCCACTATGTGCACGTCCTTCTCGTTTCCACCGACGACGAAGGCCTCCATGGAGAGCACGTCAACGTCCGCGTAGAGGGGGATGTCGAGACCTATGGGCCCGGAGAAGCCCAGGGGGCCGCCCGTAGCCTGCTCGATGGCAGCCTCATCGGCAAGCTCCACAAATTTGAAGGAAAGGATGTTTTTCAGTTTTACCGGGTTTGCTTCCCTGTCCCCGGCCACGAGGACGCCTACAGCTCCCCTGTCCGTGGTGAAAATCAGCGTCTTCACGAGCCTGTGGGGAGCTATGCCAAGGAAGGCCGCCACTTCCTCCGCGCGTTTTTTGCCCGGCGTCCGGACACGCCTGTACGATCCGCTCCCCTTTTCACACGCGGCAGCCCCACGCCCGACCTCTGCCCGCTCCAGGTTCGCCGCATAGCCGCACGCCCCACAGGAGATAATCACGTCCTCACCGGTATCGGCGAGGACCATGAACTCGTGGGAGAATTTTCCGCCTATCTCGCCGGTATCAGCCTCGACGGCCCTGAACCGGAGACCGCATCTTTTGAAGATATGCGTATACGCGTCGAACATCGCCATGTAGCTCTTTTCGGCCCCCTGAACGTCAGCGTCGAAGCTGTATGCGTCCTTCATGATGAACTCCCTCGACCGCATCACGCCGAACCTGGGCCGGATCTCGTCGCGGAATTTTGTCTGTATCTGGTAGAGGATCAGGGGCAGTTCCCTGTAGGAGCGCACCTCTTTTCTGACGAGGTCCGTCACGACCTCTTCGTGGGTAGGGGCGAGACACAGCTCCCTGTCATTCCGGTCCTTGAAGCGGAGCAGCTCCTTGCCGTACAGGTCCCACCGTCCGCTCTCGACCCACAGCTCCTTCGGCTGAACGGAAGGCATCAGGATCTCCTGGGCATCTTTCCCGTCCATCTCCGCTCTGATGATCCGCTCCACCTTCTTTAAGGATCTCAGGCCAAGGGGGAGCCACGTATAAATGCCTGAAGAGAGTCTTTTGATGAAGCCTGCCCGAAGCATCAGCCGGTGGCTGACAACCTCCGCCTCCTTCGGCTCCTCCTTCATGGTAGGAATAAACATCCGCGAAAATAACATCGTTACCCCCCAGTCCTTTTCCGGGTGCGCCTTGTGGGGAAGATTACTTCATCATCTCCTTGAACTCATCGCTGCTCAAGTCCCCGATACGCCGGGGCTGCCCGCTCGCGGCACATGAGAAAGACAGAAGGGCTGCCGGAAGGCACAGAAGAATGTATACACCAGGCCCTCGTCTCATGGTGTAATGTAACAAAAAACGGCCCTATTGTCACTAGCGTATCGAATGTTTTTCCACCCTGCCGTTCCTCGGTTGCTCAGGGCTATTGACAGAGGTGAAGGCGAATTCGTACACTGAAGGGCAGGCTGAAGAGATGGCGGTCAGCCCGGGGCGCACGCATTCACATCCGTAAGATCGACAAGTGGCGGCTTGGTATCGGCCGGTGAAGTTTCAGCAAAGCAAGGGGAGGTCTGAAGAAGGTGGCTCGTTTTATGTGCAGACGATCGAATACGGAACCGGTCAGGAAGCGAATGAAAAAGTTCACGGCGAAGGAGATTGAGCCGTTCGTTACGGTGGCGCATCGCCCCGGCGCATCGAATCGGGGCGTGTTTATCGCGGTTCTCGGTACGGCGCTGCAGAAGGCGGACGGTAGGTGGGAAACCCATGAGCTGTCCGATGAGATCGATGGAGAGTGGCCGCGGCGGCTGCGCCTGTCGCCGGTGACCGGTGAACACGTGAGGGGCAAAGCCGTCACTGAAATGAAAAGGCGGCTCCTTGATGCAGTAAACAGGTTGAGAGAGCATCATGACCGGGTGTACGTGTACGTGGTCAGGATTTGACCGGTCAACATTTCTGTCAATCGACACTTCCTTGGTAAAATGGGCGGCTACAGCAGCAGCAGTGCCACTGCGGTCGATGATCCGGCCCAAAGGGTGGTGGTGAGGAGACCGGCTGAGGGGATTACAAAAAGACCGGCAAGGAGCGCCGCGGCGCACCCCCCGAAGAGATCGGCCGCATAGAGCGGTGAAACCACCTTGCCCTGATCGGGGAGGTCATAGCGGCCGGCACAGACAAAGATACCCGCGACCACGAAGCCCGCGGCCGCGAGGATGGCGCCCGTTTCGACGAGCCCCGCCGCATGGCCCGAATAAAGCTGCCCATACACAAAACCGCAAAGGACGCAGAACCCCAGCATGAGGCCGCCGCACCAGAACCTGACCCTCTTCATCCGGCCCCTCACTCCCCCTTGCGCTCTTTCTATTGCCCACGCGCCTGACGCGAGACCCGCCATGAAGCTCATGAGCAAGACGCCGATATCCTGATAGAGGACACCGTATTTCACCTGGTAGTAGAGCATAGCCACCGATTCCAGCGCCATGCCCGCAAAGCCCGCCGTGCCGGCCAGCAAAATCCTGCGGATCCCCGTTCTTTTCCGGATCGCCACAAAAAAGAGGGCAACGCAGAGAAGCAAGACCCCCGATGAGCGGGAGGAGAGCCTCCCCCAATGCGACATGTCCTTCGAGGCTAAGGACGGGAAGAACTTCGACAGCCAGATCATGAGCGTATACTGATAGCAGATGGGTCTCAGATCGGTATTCATCGGCGCCTTGATTGTTTTGAGCATCTCCCGGATCTCAAAGAACCTGTCGTTCGAATAGACGTAACGGATGTAGGGCGGGGAGATGAGGAGCGTCGGAATGGCCAGCCTCCGCCACCGGTCGACGAGGATTTCCGGATCCGTCGGCAGCGGGGCAAAGGAGCCGGTCACGACGTTCGTCTCGCCGGGCAGAAACAGCACCTCGGGGAAGACAGCCTTCAGAGCGGCGTATATGCTCTCCATCCTGCCCCTTGCGGCCGGTGTCCAGAGGTTTTCGCCGCTGTGCAGCCGTAAGGCCAGGATGGCGCCGGGCTTCATGAGCGAAGCGGCCGCGCTGAAGAACTCCCTCGTGTAGAAGCGGTTCGCCTGGCCTGAAACCGGCTCGGGCATGGCGACCATGATAAGATCGTAGGCGCCGCGGCCCTGCACAAAGCGCCGGGGATCGGCAATTTTCAGGCTCACCCGGGCATCCGTGGTCCAGTCCCTCATCTCAGCGGGCACGTGCGACATCACCACATCGACCTCCACCCTGTCGAGGACAACGCAGTCGATTCTTTCAGGCTTGTATTTGAGGAGCTCCTTCACCGTACCGTCGATGCCCCCCAGGACAAGCACGTCCCGGATGGGAGACGAGTGCTGAAGGGCGGGAAGGTGGGAGAATGCCTCGATCTCCCTGTCCTGCGTCTCGAATGCCAGGGCGTCGTTTTCAAACACGGCGATCTGGCCCATTGATCCCGTGACCGTGATCCGGCCGTAGGGAGTCTCCCTGGTCGCGAGCAGGCCCTCATGGTTCCAGGCAGCGGTCGCTCGCTCGATGGGGCCGGACAGAAAGAGCGCAAGAACCAGGATCGGGGCGAGGACAAGGGCAGGGGAGCGAGACGACAGGGCGAGGCGGGGATAGACCGCGGGAGAGAGGCAGGCGAGGCCGCAGACGGCGGCGAGGGCAAAATTCTGCACGTCCCACCTGACGAAGAGCGTTGAGGCGAGCCCGCCCAGGAGTCCCCCCGCGCTCTCCACCGCGTAGGCGAGTGCGATGCTCCTGCCCTTTTCCGTGTAAAGCCGTGCTGCCCGCTGAAAGAGAAACCCCAGGGGAAGGCCCACCGGCGCCAGGGCCAGGAGCATGATTGCGAGCTGCCGGAAGAAGGACAGATAGGCGCCCGGCACGCCGGAGAAGATGAGACGGCTCCCGCGCAGGAAGAGTATATCGAGGGGTAGAATCCACGCGAGAAAGGAAAAGAGAAGCGTTATTCCGGCCCGGGAGGCCTCGCGGCTGCGAAGGATGAGGGCGCCCGTCGCCGTCGATAAGAGCCAGGCCCCTATGGCCAGCGTGTAGATCAGCTCGATCCCGTAGAAGGCGACGTTGAGCTCTCGCAGGATAGCCACCTGCGCGAGCATCGATACGAAGCCGACCAGGAAGAGGGAGAATGTCATTGAGGCCCGTGGGCGTGCTCTCCGAAGCTTATGGCCTGGAAGGTAGAGAACCGGGCGCCCTCGCGCCAGCAGGCGTCCTCCAATCCCGCCTTGCGGCAGAGGTTGTCGAGCATCGCCGGGAGTCCCCAATGCTGCTCGACCGCCACCTGGGGGAGGAACAGGGCGGACCCTTCCCCCTTGGTCAGGAGGACGCCGTCTCTCCCGACCACGATGTCCGCTGCCCGGGGAACGGGCTTGAGCCGCGTGAGGACCGAAATCTCGATTTCGATCTCCCCAAGCTCCTGGGGACCGACAGGCCGGAAGCGGGGATCGGAAAAGGCCGCCCGGATCGCCATCGCTCCCACTGCCTGGGCCAGGGGCGTGACCGGCTCCGTCTGTCCGATACAGCCGCGCAGCTCACCGCGCTCTTTCAGGGTCACAAACACACCCCTTTTCTGCTCCAGGTTCTCCCCGAACCCTCTCGCAAGGGGCGCCGTCTGGGTCAAGACAGCCCGGCTCATGCTCTCCCGCGCGAAGGCGAGGAGCGCCCTCCTCTCAGGCTCGCTGAAGCTGTCGGAATAGGGGGGCTCCCTATCCTTCTTTTGTACACCGGCGGGACCTTTTTCCGCTGTCATGACGACGGCCCCGTAGCCGACGACCCGTGATTGCTCGCCCAAGGCCGTCTGCCCCGAATTGGCGTAGCTTACGACCCTTCCCCCCTTGGCGCCGAGCCTTTTCGCGGCCTCGATTGCGGCAAGAATCGGAGCTTCGCCGCAGGCAGCCGTCACGAGGTTCGCCACGGGCAGCCTCATGTGTGCCTCGACGGTCGATCTCACGCGTTCCCCGTCGAGGGCGGCGACGGCTGCGAGCACCTCTCTGTCAAGCCCTTCCGCAGCCGAGGCTGTTGGATAGTGCGAGAGGTCGGAGCTGGCCACGATGAGGGCCCGCCGGTTTTTCAGCACCTTTGCCAGGGCCTCGCCAAAACGGGTGCAGAGGGCGGCGTCGGACGAGCCGACGATCACCGGGACTATCCGGGCGCCGGGAAAGAGCACCTGAACGAAAGGCAGCTCCACCTCTATCGAATGCTCTTTCGCGTGGACCCTTTCGTCGGCGACGCAATCCGCGTCGGCCTTCAAGAGGGCGGCGGCGATCTCCCGGTCTATTTCGGCGACCCCCAGGGGCGTGCGAAAGCCGCGGCCGTTGTACACCGATATTTTCCGGAAGTCCGGCGTCGTGTGGTTCGTGCCGAGTATGACAACCACCTCGTAGCTCCCCCCCTCTGCCTGTTTGAATCCATCGGCCGCGATTTGCCCGGAAAAGACATACCCGGCATGGGGCACGACGAGGGCAATCGGTTTCTTCCCCGCCCGCGGCACGCCATCCCGGAGAAATGCCTGCACCGCAGCCCTCAGGGCATCGGGGGCATCGGGATAGAATTGTCCGGCCACGGCCGGCGGCCTGACGCCGTTGCTTACACCGCCGGTGAAACCGGGCGGGACAACGATGAACAAACCAACGGACAGGATCGCAGCGAGAAGGAAAAAGGCTTTCATGGCTAGCTCCAGACGCCCGCAATCTTTCGACGGCAAAAGGCGCATCTCCCGTCCTCTATGTGCATCTCGACGACAAAGAATGAATCGCGCTTGACTACCACCTTGCCGCAGGAAGGGCAGTAGGTGTGGTTGCCCGGATGGCCGGGCACGTTGCCCACATAGGCGTAGTGCATCCCCTTGGCAAGGGCTATTTGACGGGCGCGCTCCAGCGTCGCAACAGGGGTAGGAGGCAGATGAGGCATCTGGTAGTCCGGGTGAAAGCGGGTAAAATGGACGGGCACATCGGGTCCCGCTTCGCCTATCACCCAGTCGGCCAGCCCCTGGAGCATCTTTTCCGAGTCGTTGAGGGTGGGGACCACCAGATTGACTATCTCGAGGTGCGCCCCGCTCTTGGCGATCTGCTTGATGCTTCTCAACACGGGACGAAGCTCGGCGCTGCACACGTCGCGATAGAATTGATCGCTGAAGCCCTTCAGGTCGATCTTTATGGCGCTCAGGGCCTCACACATCTCCCTGAGGGGCGCCGCGCTCATGAACCCGCACGAAACCAGGACGGAGCGGATGTGCCGTTGTTTCGCCTCCCGGGCGATGTCGATGAGGTATTCCGTGAAAACCGTCGGTTCGTTGTACGTGAACGCGATGACGGGCGCATGGCGGGCGGACGCGCCATCGGCGATTGAGGCCGGCTGGGTGAAAGGCGTCTGATAATCTTCCGGCGAGGCTTGTGAAATCTGCCAGTTCTGACAGAATTTGCACCTGAGGGGACAGCCTGAAGTCGCCAGGGAGAATGCTGCCGACCCCGGCAGGTAATGGTAGAAGGGTTTTTTCTCTATGGGATCGACATGGATGGCGATGGGGCGGCCGTAGACGAGGCTCCTAAGCTCGCCCCCGACGTTCATCCGGGCCCGGCATTTACCGCTCTTCCCCGGAAGGATGACGCACTGCTGTGCGCACAGAAGGCACTTCACCAGATTGTGGGCATGAGTGTGGGAGACGCCCGTCAGTTTTTCCGTCGCGTCGTGGCATGCCCCGCAATTACGGCCGGCCGAACCAACCGAGGCCCAGAACCGGGCGAGGGGCGCAGCCCTGAGCACCTCGTCCCCGTAATCGGCTGCCCATGCCCGATCGCCGCATGTGAGCCGCGAGGTCCCCGGCCCGGAGAGGCAGAAATCTGCGAGGCCCACACCGCCGAGCAGGGAAGCCGCCTTCGCCACCGTAACCAAAAACGCCCGCCGCGAGATCATCCGAGTTGACTCCGCCTCTTTCGCAGCTACCGTCATCATACTTATAGTGCTAAATCGGGAACGCTGTCAACAGAAAAACCCTTTGAATTCAGGCTTCCCTTTCGTTGATCAAGCAGGTCTGCTATCGCCGGTGGGCCACGCAAAAAGGCTCTCGTAACCTTTCCTTCCGCTCATCGCTTTAGCCCTTATCGCTTCAAAATCCTTGCCTTTCGGCATGACAAAGAGACAACGTCCGTTACTGCGCTTTTCCCAAAGCTGCCCAAGGGCGCGCTTCTCCCGCGAGTCCTCATTGCTCCAAAGGTCTTCCCCTTTATACTCCACTACAAGGTATCGCCCGTCGTTGAGCAGGCATACAAAATCCGGGTAGAACTTGTCGGTTGTGGTTTGCAGCCGGAATGAGTGGCGTTCCCGACGTTCCAGGTTCCGAACCCAAAACCGCACGTCGGCCAAAGTATCGAGGAATACGGCACAATCGAATTCTTCCCCGCTGTTCTTCAGGTTCCCCACTTCCTTGTAATAGTGTTTCTTGAACTGATAACTGCCGCGATAAAGTGTGTTGTACGGATACTCCAGAGGGTCAAAGAGAAAGCAAACTGCGGGCGTAACCACAAGAGGTGTCGCACATTCTGGAAGCAATAGCGCCTGATAGGCGCGGTCATGCGCCTGCCGTCGATGCTTTTCTATTTTTTCCGCCACCCTCTGCCGGAGCGTGTATTTATCGTGAAAAAGGTGGCCGAGACTGAATTTACGTTCATCGACAAGATAATGTATAAGAGCCGTCAAGAACGGTCCTGACTCCGAAGAAGGGATATCCGGATGGGGAATGGTTGTATCAAGCCAGTACACCAAACTTGTCACTGTCTGTGTTTGCTCCCTGGCAAACAGCCCCGTTTGCTCATGCAGGTCCGCTATGAACCTTGTGGTAAGCCTTCCCCGATCCGACACGTCAATCTCTCCGACCGTGCCGTCAAACTGTTTTGTCGAATATTCCCCTTCCGACAGGGTAGGATCACATCTCGAAAGCTCCCATCCCATCTCAAGAAAATGGGTTTTCTCGAAGGCTTCAAACAAATCCCCTTGCTTTATGGCTAGCAGCGGAATTTCAAAGGGCTCCCCGCGTTCGGCGGGCGATTTCGCGTGCTCGGTCGGAAGGCCACGGGTTTTCCGGTATACTCGTTCAACACTTGCCTTTCCTTCCGGGGTAGCAAAGCATTGTTGCAGGACGTATTTTTCTCTCTCCTCCATCACCCCGGTAAAGGTAATCTCCCCCTTCTTATCATCATATCTGACCTTGCCGGCGATTTCGGGCGGTAAGCTCTCCAGTTTAGGGGCTTCCGTTACCGGTTCACTTGTCTTTGTCCAAAACTCATCAAGCCCCCCTTGCGACTTTTCAGGAAGTCTTGTGATAAGGTCTTTCGCTTCTTGCCGGTTGAACCCGTTCTGAACCAAGGCATCCTCAAGGGCGTTTGCCGCTTCGATAAAGCTGCGGGAAGCAGCGAAAGCATAGGACATGTTCAATTCTTCGTTTTGCTTGCGCTGCGCCCTCGGCAGCCTCATTATCCGTCCTAAAATCTGTTCCACGGCCGTCGAAGAATGCATTTCTGCAACGGAGCAGAGCACATAGGCAAAGGGGCAGTCCCACCCCTCCCTGAGCGCCTGCACGGTGATGATATAGCGGACTTCACAGGACGGTTTTGAGAGGTCGATCCCTTCAAGTCCCCTGTCGGTGCCTGTAGCCCGGCGTACCTGGTCTGTCGGAATGGAGAAATCATCCAAAAGGCATTGCTCTACTACTTCCACCGTCAGAGTGTCGCGGGTCTGATTTCTCGGCTGGGCCTGAAATAACAGAATCGGGCGTATATATTCACCCGTAGCCCGCCGTTCCCCTATAGCCGTCTCTTCAAGATGCTTTCTGAGCGCGATAGCATCACCTATAAGCTCTTTCCAATCCGGGCGCGTTTCCAGGCGAATCGGCAGTTTTATCATTTGGTCTGCCTTGAGTTCCGCCGCCGAGACGGAATGCAGCACGTTACTGGGATTATCTTCAGTATCGGGCGTAGCGGTGAATTCAATGACGCAGGAAGGATTGAAACGTGCCAGAGTTTCAAAGGAAAGAGGGGTCCGGGCATTATGGGCTTCGTCAACGATCACTATGGGGCGATGCAGCCGAAGCAGGTTGGCCAATGATTGCACAGGCTTGCCGTCCTCGTATTTTTCCAGGGAATCCAGCAAGGCCGGCTCAACACCGCTGAAATGGTCCATGAGCGCGCCGGATTGTTCATACACTTTGCGCCCTTCGGTTTCATCTACCCGGAAAGCCTGCATGGTGGAAACGATCACGGTTGTCCCGGTGATAAGCGTCGGGCGGGTGACGTAGAGCGCCTCCTGGATAGACAGAACGGAAGCGGAAGACACGGTTTCCTCAAGGGCCTTTCTGTAGGGGTGATTCCGGTCTTTCAGGGCGTTTATGGTCTGTTCCCTGATCGCGTTCGACGGGACGAGCCAGAGGACAACGGGACAATCGGCGTGCAGCAATTCGTGAGCCGCAACGCCGATGGAATGACAGGCAACAAAGGTTTTCCCCCCACCCGTCGGGATACGTAAACAAACATAAGGCAAACCCGGAAGTTCTTTCACTTCTCTGTAGGAAATCCCGGTTCCGAATACTTGCCGGGTAACATCGTAATAGGCGCTATTTGCGTCGCCGCATTGCTGGCAGGTGCGGAAGTAGAGTCTCAAAGCATCCAGGGCGTGGCTTTGATACTCTTTGAGAGTAATAAGCATTATGGGACCCTCACTTCATAAGGCACTTGCCGGAAGATGATATTTTCGCGTCTGAGCCGTTCAGGGCTTATCCGGCAACCATTCCCGTAGATGATCCGCGTTCCCTCATGAGGCGGAAGTGAAGCCAGAATTTCACGCGTAAGAATATTGCCGCCGTTCACCGACCTATCCCCCAATATTCCGTTGAAGAGCAGATACACGGCGATGCCATTCGCTACACCGAGCAGGGGCGTTTTCAGTTCCGCGCTGTCAGGCAACGGCTCTCCGGTGGCCATAAAAAAGACATGATGGGCGAGGTCTTTAAACGTGACCAATTCTCCTATCTGCCCTTCAGAATCAAACAGGGGGTCGCCCAATTCGCAGAAACGAAATCCGTATTGGGCATCTCTGGAAAGACCGCCTTGAGACAGCACCAAGGCGAGCCGTTTTGCACATATCTCCCTGATAATATGATCATCCCATTCAACAAGGATATATTTCCTGGTTCCGCCGTCTCGGAGGTTGCAATTCACGATAGCATTGGCGGTCGTGCCGCTTCCGGCGAAGAAATCTATTACTGTAAAGTCGTCACCACCAAGCATCGAAATAAGGTACTCGATTAGTCCATTTGGCTTTGGGTAGTCGAATTTAATACCCATTGTTGCTAACGCTGCACTCATTTGTTGGGTTGTACCGACCTCTCTCAATACCGATATGACATGACTTTGGTTGTCAGGCCGTTTTTTCACCGTCTCGATTGCTCCCGTCCTTGAAATTACGAACGATGCATCCTGCCCCTTGGTATCCTTTATCGGAGCAAAGCCCGATTTAACATATGAAAGGAGAATTTTTTTTGAACTCCAACCGCTTGTCGCCGTCACATCGTTCTGGAGCGTATAATCCTTGATTAGCAAGTCTCTGTCGTAATGAGGCCATAAATTACTTCTTTTTGGAATCAGGCCCTTCTCAAAATCGACAGGGAATCCTGCTGGTATTAGCACATCGCTAATAGGGTTCTTCGGTCCATTCTTCACAATCGTGTTTCTAATTTCATGCCTGAAAAGCTTGCTGTTTTCCGGTATGTTTGGGTCTACGACGGGCGGTGCAGGGAAGCGAGAAGCATTCTTGGTATAAGCAAGGATATATTCATGACATATTTTCACTTTTGCCTGATTATCAAAATTACCTTCTGTTTGCCAGACGAAACACGAAAGTAAGTTTTCTTTGTGGAATATCTCATCCATGAGAATCCTGAGTAAAGGTAATTCATGGTCATCTATTGAGACGAAAATTATTCCGTCATCGGAAAGAAAGTCTTTGGCAAGAATCAGACGCGGATATATCATACACAGCCACTTATCGTGGCGGCAAAGGTCTTCGGCTTCCTTCCCTACGGTTTTGCCAAGCCATTCCCGCATTTCAGGACTGTTCACGTTGTCGTTGTAAACCCAATTCTCCTTTCCTGTATTGTAGGGAGGGTCTATGTAGATGCATTTTACCCGTCCGGCATAGTAAGGGAGCAGGGCTTTCAGGGCGAGCAGGTTATCTCCCTGTACGAGAAGATTACCGCTCCCCGGTTCTCCGACCGATAATGCATCATCGGACTTAAGCAGGTGAAACGGCACCTGCTTGTGATGCTCTACAACGGCTTTCTTTCCTATCCAGTCGAGTGTCGGCATTTACGTGTTCTATATCCTTTGCTTCTGCAGGAATAATAGCAGGAATGCCTATGCATTGTCACCAATTGAATAAGTTCTGAGGCAACATAGTAAAGGCCGTTATGGACGTGGTTTCATTCATTATACTATGCCGCGTCGAGGCAATGCAACGTACAAAATCAATGTCCCGACCCCGCCCCTTTTTTTCGGAGCGCCGATTCCTAACGCTAATCATAACAATATATACAGGCCGGGACCCACGATGGCAGATA
Source organism: Syntrophorhabdales bacterium (assembly GCA_050012495.1). GTDB lineage: Bacteria > Desulfobacterota > Syntrophorhabdia > Syntrophorhabdales > WCHB1-27 > BOG-1155. The sequence continues at coordinate 6,738 of JBEKHB010000025.1, read as the reverse complement.
ATAAAACGACTGAGGAGGAGAAAAGCGCTCCACCAATGACACTGGGACTATCGGTTCCAGAAACTTGCAGAAATTGATTATCTCTATCCCATACGCGTACGAGGCATTAGTGAAGTACCGAAAAAACGCTTCTTTTTCGATTCCCCCTCTCTGACCGCATATGTTCCAAATCTCCTCTGGTGTCCCGAACAGAATTTCGCCTATCGTGAATACTCCCACAATACTTTTGACGTGTGAATTGCAGTAAACGTATACCGCTTCCACCTGTCTGCGGAAGATTCGTCTCCGAAATTCATACTTTTTTTCGCCGGACAAAATCTTATCGACATATTGCGGTTTAATTGAAAGCAAAACGTTCATCTATGCCTCCATCAGTTCGAAGCCGTATGTACGCATCATGAGAGATTTCTGAAATAGATTGAGGAGCGGCGGAGAGGACACCCAATTTGAGAAGGTCGCCATATGCTATTGACCTAGGCAAGTAGAAATGCCAGGTGAATAACAGGATCGTTGCAGGCTTTGATAATATCGAGGTTACCTCTGCATCGGAATAGACAGTCCTCTTGTCTATAGCATCCAGCACGATCTCCTTCCTGCTCACCGCATCATACACACTTTCAACAACTCCGAAAGCGGTTAATGCCTGTTTATAATGAGAACGATAGAAAAAGAGAAGGCTGCCGGGAACCAACCTTTTTGACTTGCTGTGACACAGATATGCTTTTTTTATCGTGTTGCCTTCTACAACGAACTCACCAGCCATTTCAAATAATGTTGGCCGTTCTTTCAATTCTACGAAAAGGCGATCGTGATATACGGGTTTTATCGGAACAACGAATTTTCGTACATCCGGTCCGTCACAAAAGCACGGCCAGTATCGTTTAGATATCTCGGTCGGCATCAAGCCGGCGACCTTTTCCGCTGAAGGCATAAGGTCCTTCAAGAAAACATTCTCCCCCCGGCGGTTTTTCCCGATCGGCAAAAATCCGTACTCGGTTATGAGATCAAATAGCTCGTCGTGTGCAGATTTTGTAAAATGCGTCAAGTATATTTCGGACAGACCGTTATTGATTGCGTACTGAACGGCAAGCTTTATGAGAAGCTCCCCGATCTTATAGCCTGTATAACCAACCTTAAAAGTGCACAGCTTCAACCTCTTCTGTTTCGCGAGAGGCGCGGGCAAAACGTCGATGTTTTCATCTTCGATCTTGTAGATCAGCAGGGCTCCTATACGACCGGCAAGTGTATAGACCCAACATCTTCTCCCCTGACTGGCAATCCCGTTGAACCATCCCACGAATTCCGGATATTCCTGCTTCAACGAATCAAAGAACGAATCCGCCACGTCCAGATTGTAGACGTAGTCATCTCTTAACGCCCAAGGATGTCTGACCAGCTCATTGGGCAAGAGGGCCTCGAACGTTTTCCTCGCTTCGGCAATTGATAAGACCCGCTCCCCGATCCTTAGTAGTTTAGCCTTCCGTAACATCTGTTTGTCCTCGGTGACAAGGAAGTTCACGGAATTCCTATAAACGGCGTAAAGCAGCGAGTTATCCACTTTGTCGTTGGGATCCGATGTATCTCTTACCGCCTGGGAAAATAGGAGATCATTTTCGTAAGTGGGCGGTACTTCTAGTATAGGGTAGCTCATGGCCTTTGATCTGACGATCTCCCTTCTGCGCACGTTTGGATCGCGATCTATGTCCTGCAATGATCTGGGGTGCAGAAGTATGCTTGCTCCGAGCTTGTTTAGGACTCTTAAGAGGTTTTGCAGCTCGGCCGGGATGACGCTATGGTCTTCCCGGTAGATAAAGATGTTCGTATCAAGCACCACTCGCATTACTTATTCGGTTCCTGTCCCTCAGGCTGTACATTTTTTCGCTTTTCTATCAAACGCCCTATTGCTTCTTCGAGAAGATCGTTCAGCGAACATCCCTCATCGACCGCGATATGCTTCAGCTGTTTTATTAAGTTTGGTTTGATCGTTGTGGAAAAGGCCTCTCTCTCAGTCGTGCTTCGATTTCTCGGCAAAGCCACCTCCGACAGATGACATAAACAATTATAACATGTTATCAGTATATTAATATAGTCATTAATATTTTTATAAAGCACAATGCAAAACAGACCGGGTTTTTCCGTCTTGTCAAACTAGTATTTCTGGACAAAATGAAGCAGCCGGAAAACGACGCGAGCGTAGAGACAGCCATAGAGGTGGTTCTACAGGCACAGAAGGGCGAACAATTGACTCTCTCACGGGAGCATTAGCGCCCGGCAAAACGCAGTCATGCCGAAAGGAAGACAGGGCAGGGAGGGGGAGAAGTCCCCTTCTCTGGTCATTGCGGGGAACAATGTGATTGACTTCATGCGGGGCAGTGGTAGAATGGGTTTAGATACACAAATCAATAAGACGCAGCAGAGCACCGGGAATGAAAACACGAACGGGGGGAGGACAAGGATGAAGGTATCGTCGGTGATAACTATTTTGCTTGTAAGTGTTATCCTCTTAGGTTGTTCCACAAGCTCTGGACCAGTTCCTTTTGGAAAAGATAGTTACATGATAACAGTTGCAAGGGGAAAAGGATTATCTTATGCTGCAAAAGAGGCTAGTGCTCATTGTGCTTCAATGGGAAAAGAGTTTATACCGAGAAACACGTCTAACACGTTTCAGGGTGGCTTTCAGGGATTTACTGCCACTCTGATTTACAGTTGTGTTGACAAAGAAGAGATGCCGCGCCAGAAGATTGCGACCATGCAGGAAAAAGAAAAACGCGCAATGGCGGAGTGCAAACAGAAAAGATTGAATGGTGAGTTGAAAGGCTATGCTGAGTCGGCACAATGCTCAAACCCTTTGATACTGGAAGCCCATCGGGAAGCCGGTGACCCTAACATGGACTTGACGCAGCTCTTATGCGCGTACCGGCTTGCCCTAGCAGAGCGAAACGACAAGGGCGAAATGACCGAAGCCGAGGCCCAAGTTGCGATGGCGGAGTTGGGAGTGCGGGTGAGTCAGGAAGTCCGGCAGAGAGCTACGCAGCAGCAGGCGGAACTGCATCAGGAGGCCGTGGACCTTCAACAGCAGAACAACGCTCGCATGCAGGCTTACGGAACATTGCTTCAAGGCTTAGGAACGTGGCAGTCTGCGAACAAGATTGAGATGCCCAAAGTTTCCATTCCTCAGACGGCTATGCCCAATCCCGTCCCCGCTGCTCAGCCGAGAATATCAATCACGTGCCAAAGGGTCGGTGATTTCACTTACTGTCACTGATTGAATAGTGGCAGGGGATAGGGTAGCTCCCGAACGGGCCGGAACCCTACCGGCCCTTCCCCTGAAAATAAAAAGGGAATCACCGAGGGGGTGAAAAAGAACGGAAGAAGACCGGATAAACGGCTTGGAGGTAATCACTCGATTCAAAATCGCCCGCCGCACTCTGATCGATTGGCTCGATGCAGGTTTGCAAGCCGAAGACTCTGTAAGGCGTGAAAAAATCTTGATACACCGCGGCTCGTTTTACGAACTGAAAAAGCCCGATGTATCCCCCTGGTTTAATGAGCGTCGGTATCCGCAACCGTTTTCAAGAAGGCCTTATACCGTCAGCTACGAGGAGTATCTTGATGCAATCGAGAGAGGCATCGATCTCCTTAATTTTAAGGTTTCAGACATCGAAAAGTTCAGGTCAGAGATCCTCAATAAATTACCCAGTGAGCAGAAACGCGAGCTGAAGCAGATCGGCCAGGGGGAAACGGAAAAGAACGAAGATGCCGATGATCAGACCATTGCACTTGCCCTAAAGAATGAGGGTCAGCAGACAAAGTTTCTGAAAATTCTAAAAGAGAAGCAAGAACTTGATGCGGTGATAACACTCCCGAAAATAGCGAAGGTCCTCGATGTAAGTGTGGAAACCGTAAAGAACCGTGCGAAAAACGGCGATCTACAGCTTCAGAAAGCCGCGAATGGGCAACGATGGGCGGAGCGAAGCTACTTGATTACGTGGAAAACAATACACCTCTGCCGCGGCAAAAAGACATAGCGTTCCAGAACTGCCCTGTCGGACCTTCAATTACCCTGATTTCCATGATGCCTGCCTGAGATCATACCTGCCTTTACCCTAAACTTTCTCCCGTACGTACCCGAAAGTGTCCGATTTTTGCCGCTTCCCAATTTGACACACCAAAGCCCTTCTCATAGGATGGGCGTAGCGACCACGGCAAAGGAGGATGACGATGGATAAGGGTATTGAACTTGAAGTGGGGCCGGAGAATAAAGCCCTCGATAGCCCGCCCTCAGGGTTGTACGAAACCATCACGGGTGAAGACGGCAGGCACTATATCGTCCCCGCCGAAGGATGCGTCTGCGAGCGCTGCGGGCTATGTCCGAGAAGGCGGCGGCGGGTAGAGTAGAGGAGGGGCGGCGGCGGGGACGTTGTTTCATTCGTTACCTTCTAAGACACCGCCCCCAGTCTCCGCCTACTTACATCACTATTACCATTTCTATTGCAGCCGTGCAAGAAAAAAGACAAAGTTGAGGAGTAGAGGAAGTACTACTCGACGGCTCCCCGCCGCCTCTCGTCAATTTTTTTAAGGAAATCGCACAACATGACTCTTGTCATGCCTGGTTGTCACCCGTCCTTGTCACTCCTGGTTGACACCCCCGGTTGTCACTTTGACAGAAGAGCGGAAATGAGAGAAAATCTTATGAGACCGGGCGGTCAATTTTGATAGGCTGGAGAGATGACATAGCCCGGCCCATTTCAGCCGGATTCGGGAGACCCCAGAGGCCGCGCCGCTCCTTGACAATTGAACCTCGACCCGCGCCCTTCGGGGGCCCCAAGGGACATTGGTTCAAAGTGAACTTTTCGAGATAGCGGTCCAACTTGGATGCCCTTCGCCATCGGCGGCTCTATGACAAAGGGATGGGGCGCGGCCTCGTACTTCCGCATAACCGCCGTGTCGGCGGGCGGCGGTGTCTCGAAAATATAGGAGTAGACACACTTGCCTTTGAGGAGGCAGTCCGAACACTCCTTGTCTCTGATGACGCAGACGATGCGCCTGAAGGCAGCGCCGAAGCCGCCCCTCAGGGTCGAGCCCTTGTACGGGGGCAGGATGAGGGGCTCCAGGGCTTTGAGGGTGAAATCCAGTTGTGCGACGGTAATGTGGATAGCATTTCTCCTGTCAATCCAGGATAAGAGCTTCACCGATTCTACCACTACATGCCGCACAGAACAACAAAAAGGTAGTGGGTCAGTTTGAAAAAAGTCAGATTACTGACTTATCGATTCGACAATAAGGTTCCATGTCGTCTAGGGTCAGCATACGAGGTGTGTTGTTAGCATCACAAAAAGTGATAGAGTCAAGATTCTTGGGTAACATATCTTTGGCTATCCGATCGTTTATGCCGGAAATCACATAATGGCACACGTCACCCGTTAGACTATCCTCCTGTGCAAATGTACAAACTTCGGGGAGACCAGTGACGGGGAATTCCCAATAAATAACAATATCCGGTGACTTCGAGATTATCGTTGAATAAAATTCGCGAATGTGAGCACAGACAGAGCCACTCTTCTCTATGGAGCACTGCTTCTCAAACACAGATAGCGGTTGTCCTCTAGATTTGAGTGCGAAACTGTTGAATCTGTTGCGGGTCTTATCAAACCAGACGGGGTTGAGTATTCTAACGAAATCCATTCTATCTTCCCTATTTGATTGATTTTATGCCGCGCTTCATCGTCGGTTAAATCGGTTTGGTATTCTTCCTCAAAGTCACTTCTTTCGTGGTAATAGGTCACTTTTAGGCTATCTTCAACGGTAAATTCATGATAATTGGGTGTTTTGTAAATCGTTAACCGGATATCGCCATCTAAGCCGGGAAACAAATCAAGGTCGAAAAGGTTTGAGTATAGGCACTCCTGAATGAGACTTAGAGTGGTGTCAAGTACCGATTCTGAAAATTGTTTTCCTTCCCCGAGGTTCCATCCTTCTTGAAACCCAGCAAAAAGAGCAAGCTTATTTTTGACGGGGTGGGGCGCGTCAGCTATAAAAAAATTGATTGCTTCATTAACTTTCAGTAAGTTTGGTCCCACTCTTCTCCTCCCCCGCAACACATTCGTGTACCTGATCGGTCGTTAACATCTTCTGGTTGGTTTTCTCTTCAAGAAAGCTCACCAGCTCGCCCAATTTTATTGCTAGGGTCTTGGCTATAGTATAGGAAGCATTAAGGACCAAAACCGATTTTTGGTTTCTTTGAAGTACAATCGTTATATCCCCAAACCCCAGACCGGTCGCAAAGCCGTTAAAATACAATGTGTCTACGTTGTTTTGAGCCGCTTCCTGCAATATTTTTGCTGCGACTTTGCGTTTTTCCTCATCCAAAACCATAAGCACACCCTATAACCTGCTTTTTTGTACGCAAAACTAGCCCACCACCTGAAGTGATCGGCATCCTTTTGAAACAGCTTAAGGGTACTGTCCTAATTTGTCAAGCTAATTTTTGAGGCGGCGGTGGGGACGTTGTTTCATTCGTTACCTTCTAAGACACCGCCCGCGTGCCCGCCTACTTACATCACTATTACCATTTCTATTGCAGCCGTGCAAGAAAAAAGACAAAGTTGAGGAGTAGAGGAAGTACTACTTGACGGCTCCCCGCCGCCTCTCGTCAATTTTTTTAAGGAAATCGCACAACATGACTCTTGTCATGCCTGGTTGTCACCCCTCCTTGTCATGCCTGGTTGTCAGCCCTCC
>JBEKHB010000024.1:0-52218 GCA_050012495.1 Syntrophorhabdales bacterium | reverse complement strand
GGCTGGTGCGCCGCAGAAGTACTTGACAATTGGCCGCCGTTCTCCTATGTTAAGTGAGACATGCACCCAATCAGGATCGCCGTAGCCGGCGTCGGAAATTGCTGCAGCTCACTTAAAAAACCTTGACGTATCGAGGGCGCCATGGATCGAAAGAAGTTCCGTGAGTGCAAGGCCCTTCTTTTTGATTTTGGAGGGACTATAGACGCTGACGGCGAACACTGGCTGGATCGCTTTTTTGCGCTGTACGAAGACGGGGGGCTCGACTTTCGGCAGGAGGAGATCAAGCGGGCCTTCTATCATGCCGATGCCGTCTGCCATGCCGACCCCGGCGTACCCTTGATCGGGCTTCGGCCCCTCGTGCATCGCCACGTTTATTATCAGTTTGAGGCATTGAGCCTCCATGACCCTGAGAAGCAAAAAAAACTGGCGGACCGGTTCTGCGATCGGGCCGAGGAGTTTTTCTTTCACCGGGCAGGTCTGCTCGCACACCTGAAGACGCGCTTTCGCGTTGGCGTTGTTTCCAATTTCTTCGGCAACCTGACGCAAGTGCTCGAAGACGCCGGCCTTGCGGGATCCGTCGAAATAATGATAGATTCAGGTTGTGTCGGCATCGCTAAGCCCGACCCCCGCATTTTTCAGCTTGCCCTGGAGCGGCTCCGCCTGCCTCCGGAGCAGGCGATTTTCATAGGGGATTCTTACGAGCGGGATATGATGCCGAGCGCACAGTTGGGTTTGAAGACCATCTGGCTGAAGGGGCCGAACCCGCGCGTGCCTGAGCATGCGACCCCGGTCGACGCGGTCATCACCCGGCTGTCGGAGCTTGAGGTGCTCGTCTGATGAAAGGGGGGATCATTGCCGCGGGAAAAGGAGAACGCCTGGCAGCAGGGGGAGAATTCACGCCGAAACCCCTGGTGCCCATCGGTGGGGAGCCGATGATCGGGAGGCTGGTCCGCGTGATCGCGGAGGCAGGTATTACTTCTCTCTGCTGCATCATCAACGAGGAGTCGGCCGCAACCCGGGAGTACCTCCTTTCACAGCCCTGGCCGCTTCCATTCCAGTTGATAAGAAAGACAACCGACAATTCTATGGAAAGCCTTTTTGCGTTGGCCCCCCTCCTTCAAGAGGCGCCCTTTGTCCTGTTTACCGTCGACGCGGTCTTCAGGGCCCTCACGCTCAGGAGGTTCCTCGCGGGCGCGGCATCCCTTCCCTTTGCCGAAGGCGTGCTTGCCCTCACCCGCTTCTGCGACGACGAGAAGCCGCTGCGCGTGGAAATCGATCGCGGCCACAAAATACGCCGGATCGGAGAGACTGGAGACATCGGCCATAGGGTGACCGCAGGTTTCTATCGGTTCGAGCCGTCTGTCTTCGATTTTGCAAAAATGGCACGGGCGAGGGGGTTGTCGGCCCTTCGGCAGCTCCTCGGTTTTCTCCTTGAAACCGGTTACGGGTTATACGGGATCTCGGTGGCAAAGACCATTGATATAGACCGGCCCGAAGATGTTGTTGAGGCCGAAAACTATCTTAAAAACCGTGGGGATGGCTGATATGATGGTGCTCGGTATTTGCCGGGAGAAAATATTTTCTCCCGGCAGGGTTGACGACGATGCCAGAATCCTGGAGATGACCGTGGCCGGGCTGGCGTCGAGGGGCCACTCGGTGCGCACTTTTTCTGCAGAAACCCTCGACGGCCAACGTATAGAGGCTGATTGCGTCCTTTCCATGGCGAAATCGAAAAAGACCCTTGCCAGGCTGGAAGAGTGGCAGGAGGGCGGCAGGAGGGTTATCAACGGCGTTCCATCGGTGCGGAACTGCCTCCGCGCAGCGCTGTTCAGGCTGCTTCCGGAGGCCGGCCTCCCGGTCCCGGAGGGCACGGTTCTCCCCGTAGACCAGGTGTGTAGCGTCTGCTCTTTCCGGGGCTCCACGCAATACTGGCTCAAACGCGGAGACGTGCACTCCGTCAACCCCGGTGACGTGGTGAAGGTCTCGACCCTTGAGGAGACCATGTATGCCCTCGACCATTTCAGAAGAGGCGGGATAGAGCAGGTGCTCGTGCAAGAGCACGTGGATGGGGAGTCCGTGAAGTTCTACGCAATCGCCGGCTCCCGCTTTTTCAAGGCCTTCTGCTTTTCTCGAAACAGGGAAGAGATCACCGGCCGGATGAGGCGACTCAGGACGCTGGCCGACCATGCGGGATACGCGGCAGGGCTCGAGATATTCGGGGGCGATGCGATTGTCACACCGGATGGGCAGGTTTTCCTTATCGACCTGAATGATTGGCCAAGCTTTGCGTCATGCCGCGATAGCGCCGCGCAGCATATCGCGGCATATATCGCAGACAGTCTGGAGTGACGGGCCGTGAGGAAATTTCACCTGGTCATGATCGCCTTCGGGGTGTTTCTTTTTGCCTTTCTTATTTATGCTGTCGGCCCCGCGTCGCTATGGCGGAAGCTGGCAATTCTCGGATGGGGGCTTGTGCCCCTCACGCTGCTTGACGGCGTGACGGAGCTCTTCCATACCCAGGGTTGGCGCCATTGCCTTTCCGGCTCGCACCGGTCTCTCTCCTTTGCAAGGGTGTTCTCGATCCGCCTCGCCGGTTCTTCAATCAACCACCTCACTCCCACCGCCGGCTTCGGCGGTGAAGTGACAAAGGGCGTTCTCCTCGCATCCGACCGGATGGGTGCACAAGCGGCTGCCGCGGTGATCGTCGATAAGCTTTCCCAGGCATTGGCCCAGCTCCTCTTCGTGGTGGGGGGAACGTGTGCCGTGCTGTGGAACATCACCTTGCCTCGCACCTTGTGGGTTGCACTGGTTACGGGCACACTGCTCCTCCTGGCAGGGGTCACCGGATTTTTTTTCGTGCAAAAATACGGCAAGCTGGGCGTTGTCGTGCGATGGGCTGTCGCCCACCGTCTGGGGGGCTCGGGACTGAAGAAAGCAGCCCTCCACATGACGGAGGTCGATCATACGCTCCGGTTGTTTTACCGGGACCGTCCTGCCGATCTCCCCCTCTCCATTCTATGGCACGTCATGGCATTGGTATGGAGCATTGTTACGGCCTATTGCTTCCTGATATTCCTCACCGGCCGTGCGTCTCTGCCCGTTGCGGCGGCAATAATCTGTCTGGGGACCTGGTTCAATCTGGTGACCTTTGCCCTTCCTGTCGATATCGGAGTTCAGGAGACGGCCCGGGTGATCGTATTCAGCGTCCTTGGCTTGCATGCAGCCACAGGACTTACCTATGGCGTCGCACTCCGCTTCCAGCAGCTTTTCTGGGCGGGCGTAGGTCTGGTCGTGTATGGCATGCTTGTCGCAAGAATGAAGGGAAGGAAGACGCTCCCCGCGAACGGGGGGACGGGTGACGACCGCCGGAAAGGGCCGGAAGACAGGGAGGCCGCATGGAAACGCGTGTAAGGAGTTTTTTGGCCGGGTCGGCGCGGGCGCGGGGAAGGTCTGCCTGTGCCGCCATCGTCTGCACCGCGCTGGTTTTCTTGTTGTATGGAACGGCGAGTGGGCAAACAGGCTCGGAGAAATTGGTGCTCGGCCTTTCACAGGTGATCACGATGGCCATTAATGCAAGTCCGGAAATGGCGGAAAAACGCAGCGAGGCAGCTTCGGCGAAAAGCGACCTTGCCCAGGCCAGGGCCGGCTATTATCCACAGGTAGACACCACGGCCCTCGTGGGACCGATAAACGATGCCCGCCGGCCCGAGGTCGTGGGCAACCGGATCATCGACCCATCCCCGAGCTTCTGGACCATCGGGGTCTTCGGCAGGTTGAACCTCACCATGACCCAGCCCCTCTACACCTTCGGGAAGATATCCAACCGGCGCGACGCTGCCGAGCACGGGGTCGTCGCGCGCGAGGTGGGACAGGTCCGGACAAGCGACGAGATCGCCCTCAGGGTGAAGGAGCTTTACTATGCGCTTGTCCTCTCCAGGGCGGCGATCGAGGCTGCGAAAGAAGCGGGCGGCTTCTTCGATGAGGCGAGATCGCACATGCAGCGTCTCCTCGAGGCCGGTTCTTCCAACGTGGTCGAGAGCGAGCTCTACCGGGTCGATGCCTACCGCGCTGACATCATCAGGGGGAGGGCGGAGGCGGAGAAGGGGGCAAACATCTCGTACTTTGCCCTCAAATCCCTCATAGGGCTGCCGCCGGACAAAGACTTCGAGCCGGCGGACAAGACGCTTGCCTTCAAGGTTGAGGAGTTAAACCAGCCCGAGGCGTACATACGCAAGGCGCTGGCCGAAAGGCCCGAGTTCACGCAGCTCGAGCAGGGCCTGGCAGCCCAGAGATCGCTTGTAGAGGCGAGCCGCGCCGACAGGTACCCTTCCTTCTTTGCGGCCCTGGCCGGCTCACTGGCCGGTGCGCCGGGACGGGAGACACTCCACAACCCCTATATCACGGACGATTTCAACCACGTCGGCGTCGGCGTCGTGACGGGAGTGAACTGGCACTTCGATTTTGGTATAATGAAGGCCCGCGTCGAGAAAGAGATGGCCGAATATGAGCGCCTTTCCCATACCAAGGCAAAAGCAGAGCTAAATATTCCCATACAGGTGATAAAGTCTTACCAGGATGTGAGGCAGTGGAAGGTGGCAGTGGAGGCATACCAGACGGCGGCCGTCGCGTCGAGGAAATGGATCGTCGCGGCGCTCACCAGCTTCGACATGGGCACGGGCGCAGCAGACGACCTCCTGCGGGGCATCGAGCGATACGGGCAGAACCGGGGCCGGTATCTTGAAGCCCTCTTCAATTACAACATGTCCCTGGCCCAGCTCGAGTACGCAATGGGGGTGCGGAGCTGGTGAAGAGAGGCAAGCGCCACCGCACCAGGCGATGGCTGCAGATGCTCGTGGCGCACCAGGTATCACATCCCGCGGCGGTGCTCGCTTTTTGGGTTGTCCTCGCCGCGGTTTCTGTGGTCTTCACGGTAGCCCATCTCGGGTTTCATACGAGCCAGCGGTCTCTCATCTCACCTGACAATCGGCTGATGCAGCTTCTTGACAAGGCCGACCGGTTTTCGGCGCTCGAAGCCTTCGTTGTCGCCATCGAGAACCGCGATACCCGCAGGTCTCTCGAATTCGCACGGCAGCTTGGTTCAAGGCTGGAAGCGGACCACGAGCATTATACCCAGGTCTTTTACCGGGTCGATCCCGCCGGCTTGCGGCCCTGGGCCCTCCTGTATCTGGGGACAAAAGACCTCACGAGCCTGCGCGACAATCTCCGCGAGAACGCTTCTCTTATTCGGGATATTGCCCGCATCCCCGGTCTTGCGGCTTTCTTCGAGGCAATCAACGACCAGATGGCCGGCCATATGGTGGGCGAGCTTTTCACGGGCTTTCTCAACGGGGATGACAAAGCGGGGAAAGCGAGCCCCATGGATCTCGGGTTCCTGACCGGGATCCTGCGCCAGATGAAAAGGGGGATAGAAGGCTCTTCTGCCTTTGCCTCGCCCTGGCACTCGTTGTTCAATCTGACGAACGAGGATGAGCAGGGCTATTTCTGGACCGAAGGCAAGAAGTACCTTCTCATCTTCGTCGAACCGGGGAAAAAGAACGAACTGCAGTCATTGACGGCGCTCAGGAAGACCATGGCGTCGCTCAAGGCAGACTTTCGCGATATCAGCGCGGGCGTCACCGGTCAGAAGGCCCTGGACGAAGACGAAAAGGAGCTCGCCTTCAGGGACATAGGTCTCGCGACACTCCTCTCCCTTATCGGTCTCGCTGCGCTGCTTATCATTTTCTGGCGCGGGATCAGGCGGGCGCTCCTCACGGTGGCCGTCCTCGTCATAGCCCTCTGCGTGACTTTCGGTCTTACCACGCTCTTCATCGGCCATCTCAATCTGCTCTCCGTGACCTTCGCGCCTATGCTCCTCGGTCTGGGGATCGACTATGCCATACACTGGTTTGCGCGCTACAGCGAGGTACGCCGATATTTCTCCGCATCGACCGGAGAGGCCCTTGCCGCAACGATGGACAAGGTGGGTCCGGCGATCCTTCTCGCGGGCCTGTGCGCCTCGCTTTCCTTTTTTCCGCTTGTGTTCACCGGGTTCAAAGGGCTGTCGGAGCTTGGCCTTATCTGCGCCATGGGCCTTGCGGTAATGACAGCCGCTACTCTTTGTCTCCTGCCGGCGCTTATCGTGCTGTTTGGCCGGTTCCGGATCGGGCTGATAAGAGGCGCCGCGACCGACGAGGCAAAGGCTCTCCTGAAGACCACCGGGCATCGCACCCTTTTTCTCGTGAGCCTTGCGGTCTGCGCCTCACTCCTCTCCCTCTGGGGGGCGCTCAAGGTGCGGTTCGACCTGAACATGCTGCACCTCCAGTCGCGGAGCGCCGAATCAGTGATCTGGGAGAACAAGCTGATAGAAGGCTCCAGGCATGCGAGTATCTACGGCGCCCTCTTCGCCCGCTCGTTCCGGGAGATCGATGAGAAGACCCGCGCTCTCGAGCGGCTCCCTACCGTATCGGAGGTAAGCAGTATCAGGGACGTGCTCCCAAAGGATCAGGAGCAGAAGATACTCCTTCTTAAAGAGATGAAGCCGCTCCTCGGGGACATCAGGTTTATCCCGGCCCCATCCGGCCCTGTCGACGTCGACCGGTTGAATAAGGTGTTTTCACGGATCCGCTTCAAGATGATCGACTCCGGCTCGCCTGAATGGGGCGCGGCCAGGCCGCTCCAGGCACAGATGCAAGAGGTCCGGAGACTGATCGACGCCATCAGGGATGATTTCGGCTCGATCGAAAGGCCGAAGCTGCTCGGTCGCCTTGAGCGGTTCGAGACCCGGATGTTCATAGATCTGAATGATAAGCTCTCCCTGCTTTATGAGAACATGGAGAGTGGGCCCATCACGGTCCAAGACCTGCCCGGACCTCTGCGGGAGCGGTTTGTCGGTCCCGACAACCTCTACCTGCTCCGTATCTTTCCCGCGGGCAATGTATGGGACCCGCAGTTTCTCGGGACGTTCGTCCGTGACATCAGGTCAGTCGACCCCGATGTCACGGGCGACCCCGTGACCCTGTACGTATTTACGAAGGCATTCCGCGACGCAGTGATCAAGGCGGCCCTCTATGCCGTAGTCTTCATCGTCGTCTTTCTCGCCGTCGCGCTGCGCAGCCCGGTCTCGGTCCTGGCCGCCCTCGCGCCCCTTGTCATGGGGACCCTCTGGACTTTCGGCCTGATGCACGTCTTCGGGATCGACCTGAACCTCGCCAATACGATTTTCATGCCCCTCGTGGTGGGAGCGGGCGTCGAGTACGGGATCATAGTTGTCCAGCGGTGGAAGCAGAGCAGCCACCCGGCAGCGTTCAGCCTTCCCGTGAGCACCGGTATGGGCGTGGTCCTCGCCGGGCTCTCGACAACGGTCGGCTTTTGCAGCCTGATGATATCCGGGCACCGGGGCATACACTCACTCGGCGTGCTCACGACCATCGGGAGCCTCTGCGTCCTCGGGGCGGCAGTCCTCTTTCTGCCTGCCCTGCTGCATGCCGCGGCACACATGCGGGCAAGGAAGGAAAACAGCCCGGATAGAAGCCAGGAAGACCACGAAGCCGGAAAGCAAATCGCCGATGAAGGGGGATAAGGAGGGACCATGAAACCGGGAACAACCTTGCTGCTTGTGCTGGCCACCCTTCTTGCGTCCCTTGGTCAGACCCCGGCCGTCGCGGGAGCGCCGACCGAGGCAGTGCGGGAAATGCTCGGCGCGGTAATGGCCATCCAGTCGGACCCGGGGCTGCAGGGCCCGGAATCACGCGCCGCGAGGAGGGCTGAGATTAAGAAGGTGATCCTGGGGAATTTCACGTTCGATGAGATGGCACGGGAGGCCCTGGGTCAATATTGGAATACCCTTGACGGGAGGAGGCGGTTGGAATTCAAATCGGTTTTCCAGGACCTCTTTCTCGATTCATACTCAAGGCTGGTACTCGACTTTCTGAGGAAAGAGAAAATTGTGTACGTGGGAGAGGACAGCGGGCAGGGCCGGGCGGCGGTGAAAACCCTCATACAGCGGACCAACGAAGAGATACCGGTCGATTATTATCTCATGCAGGTGGGAGGGGGATTAAAGGTCAGGGACGTGTCGATAGACGGCGTGAGCATCGTGGGAAACTACCGGAATGGTTTTTCCCGCATTATAAAACAGGAATCCTACGAGAGCCTCCTTAAGAAGATGAAGCTCCAGCAGCAGACCCTGGAGAAGAGCTAGGCAGACCCGAGAAGGCGGTGAGCTAAAACGGAGGAGTCGGCCCCATAATCACCTGTTGCCTTGACTTCCCTGTCCGTCCCCCTTAGGATGTAACTGATGGTGAAAGCGACCTTCATCGTGGCGCGGGACAGAAGCGGTCTTCGCCCTATTTTTGGCGTACCGGCCGCCCGCAGGCTGGTGCTCGTCGCGGCCGGGCTCGGCCTCGACGTCATTCACGTCCTCGGTTGTGACGACGCACTCCGCCAGGTCCTCTCCGACCTCATCCCGGCGCACGCATTCAATACGATTTCGGACGTCCGGGAATTGAGCCGCATGATGGAAAAGCTCGGGCTCGGCGAGGGGGATCAGGTACTCGTCATGCAGGCGGGTCACGTGATCGACAGATGGTCGCTCCGGCAGTTGCTTAAGACAGGCAATGGAAGCAGTTGCCGCACCGGCGCCGGAGACGGGAGCGGAAAAATGAATGGCCCGGACCCGGTCTGCGTGGTGACGGCCGGTCACCTCGCATCCGTCCTCCGCGCTATCCGGTCACCCGGTGAACCGGCTGCTGCTGCCGGACCTGCGCCTGAACGGGTCAGGATTGCAGGGGATCCTCCCTCGGGCCTTGCCGATGGGACGCAAGGGACGAAGGCCGCGGAAGCATTCCTTCTCGACGCCCTCGGCCGTTCGACGACAGCGACGGACAGCCTCCTTAGCCGCCACATCCATCGGCCTATTTCCCGCTTCATCACCAAACGGCTCGTAAAAACAGCGGTAACGCCCAACATGGTCACGCTTTTCAACATCGTTGTCGGGCTGGCAGGCGCTTTTTTTCTCGCGAAGGGCGTCTACGCGCTGCAAGTGCTCGGGAGCCTCCTTTTTCTCTCGTCCACAATCCTCGACGGTGTGGACGGAGAGCTGGCGAGACTCACGCTGAAGGAGAGTGTTTTTGGTCATTATCTGGATATAGTGGGCGACAACGTCGTGCACGTTGCCGTGTTCTTCGGAATAGCGCTCGGCCTCTACCGCCGCACTTCGGACCCGGTCTACCTCCACGCCCTCGGGGTCCTCCTTTGTGGCTTCGGTTTTTGTGCCTTCGCCGTGCAGCGGGTTATGGGACACGGACCGGAAACGAAAGGGTCTGCGGAGGTGCCATGGCTCGCGGCGCTCCTGGTCAATCGTGATTTTGCCTACCTCGTGGTAGCCCTGGCCCTGCTTCACCGTGTGAGCTGGTTTCTGTTCGGGGCGGCCGCAGGCGTCTATGTAGTCGCCATAGCCCTTTTCGCCATGAGCTTCACAAGGCGGCCCACCGCTTCAGTCTGAGGGGGAAAACAAAAGAAGCGGCCATACCCCGCTCGTTGCCTCTGCGTGTCGGTCTTGGGTGAAGTTACTTGGCCCGTTCCTTGACGCCGGTTTTTTTTGCCCGGCCTGCGACGAACGGCGGTGCGCCTTTCGGCGCAGCCTCTTTCTGCGTACCCACCTGGGTTTTTCCGGTTACCGCCTTTTGTGGTGCTGAGACCGGCTTCACTGCTACTGCCTTTTGTGGTGCTGAGACCGGCTTCGCGTTCCGGGTCTCCGCCTTTTTCTCCTCTGCCGCGTGCCTGGCTCTTACAATCTCCTCTGCCTCGCACCAATGCTCCTTGTCTTTCCCGTCCCTTCTTCCGTCCCTTTCAAAAAGCTCATACGCGACGTTTGCTATTTCATCATGCAGATCCATAACTCCCCCCGAACGTTTTTTCGATCAAAGACACCTTGCAAGGCATCCTTTTTCGTAATGCTAAGTGTAAAGTTTAACCATTCTTTTTGCATTTGTCCAACTATCTCAAGGACTGGTCAGCGTCCCCTATCGCCGCCCCGTCGCACTTGCCGGACTCCGCCAGTTCCTTCGCTGCCGCCCAAGGATAGGTCTTATACGTCCTATAGGACCTATCCTTTCCCATCTGTCAGCCTTTTTTGTTGCGTGGTGAAAAGAGGGTATGGTAACGTAGATTCTACGATGAAAGCCCTTTTCTTTGACGGATCGCTGCGATTCGAGCGTGATGCCCGCCGGCCGGAGCCGGGTGAGAACGAAGCGCTTATCCGCGTGCTTATGGCCGGTATCTGCGGCACCGATATGGAGATCCTGAAAGGTTATAAAGGTTTCAGGGGTATTCCCGGCCATGAGTTTGTCGGCATGGTGGAACGGGTGAGCGGTCCGTATTCCGGCCTTGTCGGCAAAAGGGTTGTGGGGGAGATTAACTGCGGATGCGGCAGGTGTGACTACTGCGTGAAGGGGATGGAAAAACACTGCGTTCGCAGATCGACCCTGGGCATATCGGACAGGGATGGGGTCTTCGCCGAATATGTCACGCTGCCTGTGCGGAACCTGTGGGAAGTACCGGCCCATGCGGCGGACATTGATATGGTCTTCGCCGAGCCCGTGGCCGCGGCCTTTGAGGTGCTGGAGCAGGTACACGTGAAGCCGACCGACAAGGTCCTCGTTCTCGGCGACGGGAAACTCGGCCTGCTGATTGCAATTGTGCTCCATCACTGCGGCGCTGACGTGATCTTGAGTGGCAGACATGAGGAAAAGCTGGCCATAGCAGCCCGGCAGCAGGTGAGAACCACGAGGGCGGAGGAGCTTCCGGAGAGCCGGGCCTTTGACGTTGTCATCGAGGCGACAGGCTCCCCGAAGGGGCTTGAAACAGCGCTTGAGCACGTATTGCCGCGGGGCACAATCGTTTTGAAGAGCACGGTTGCCGACCGGGGGGAGGTGAACCTGTCGAGGGCGGTAGTCGATGAGGTCACCCTCGTGGGCTCGAGATGCGGCCCCTTCGCCCCGGCCGTTGCTGCCCTCGCCTCCGGGCGGGTACACGTGCAGCCTCTCGTATCGGCAGTCTACCCTTTCGACGATGCCCTTTCGGCCTTTGAGAGGGCGGGGCAGAAGGGGGTGCTCAAAGTACTCCTCGATTTCAGCACAAATCGATGAAGTCCCTTCTCGCGGCGTGCAGCTTTCTCCTTCCCGGCATCCTTCCGGCTTTGATCTGTTGCGCCCTCGTGCTTCAGGCTGATCGACGCTGCTGCTTATTCGCGTTTCTCGACGGTTTCGCCGTCCTTGAGATTGATGGAGGGGAAGTCTTCTTTATTGACGGCAGGATAGATGATGCAGTTCGTGCCGATTCTCGCGCCCTGCGGAATGGACGCATTCTTGCCGACGACGGTCAGACCTGAATAGATATGGTCGGGAAATCTCATGTTGGCCTCTCCCGTGCTTCCCCGACCGATAACGGCATTTTCCCCGATCACGGCCCCTTTGTCTATGATGGACCTCTCGACCCCGGCCCCTCGCCTGACTACTGAATCGTGCATGATGATCGAGTCCTTTACGAAGGCGCCCTTCTCGATCACTACACCGGGGGAGAGGATCGAATTCTCGACGCCGCCCGAGACGAAGCAGCCCGGGGAAACCGCGGAATTGACCAGCCATGACGCACCGCTCACCTTGGAGGGAGGGCGGTCGTACGGGAGGGCCTCGGCCACCTGGTTCGTCCGTATGCCGCAGTCTTCCGGGTTCAGCCCCGATCCAGGTTTGAGGATATCCATGTTGGCGTCCCAGTATGCCTGTATTGTGCCCACATCGCGCCAGTAGCTCTCAAAAAGATAGCCGTACACGTTGCCCTCCTTCAGGGCCCTGGGGATGATCTGCTTGCCGAAATCTTCTTCCCTGGTCTCTCCGAGGGTCCTGACGAGGTACTCCCTCTCGAAGACGTAGATGCCCATGGAGGCGAGATTCGAGCGGGCCTCGCCTGACTTTTCCTGCCAGTCGATAATCCTGTTTTGCCCGTCAAGGGCGCCTGTGCCGAAGTGGCGCGTTTCTTCCCATGCCACCGGTATCATTCCTATGGTGACGTGCGCATTGTGCTCCCTGTGGAAGTGGATGAGGGGCCAGTAGTCCATGCAGTAGACGTGATCTCCCGACACGATGAGCACGTCGGTGTACGGGCCGGAAGAGACAAAGCTCAGGTTCTGGCGGACCGCGTCGGCGGTCCCCTTATACCAGTCCCAGTCTTTCTCGCCGGTCTTGGGAGGCAGGATGCTGATGCCCCGTGTCCTGCCGGCCATGTCCCACGCCGACCCGTCGCCTATGTGGTCCATCAGCGAGAGGGGCTTATACTGTGTGAGGACCGCGACCCGCGTCAGGCCGCAGTTTGCTATGTTGCTCAGAGTGAAATCGATGATCCGGTAAATGCCGCCGAAGGGCACCGCAGGCTTCGCGCGGTACTGGACGAGGACATTGAGGCGGCTTCCCACGCCGCCCGCGAGGAGAACGGCAACTACCTTCCTCATTTGACTATCTCGCCCCTCCTGTATTCTTTTCGCGAGAAGTGGCTTGCCTCCACGTTGGGATAGACGGTGACGCCCTGCTGAATCCTCACCTCATCGGGGACGGTGCTCCCCTGCCCGATCACCGAAAGCTCCCCGTCCCTGCTCCCGACCCTTGCCCCGCTGCCTATCCTCGTCTCGACGTCCGCGATCGTCCTCGAGACGTGTGCTTCTCTCCCCACTACCGTATCGAAAAAAAGTATCGAGTCCTCGACTACCGCCCCTTCTTCGATGCACACTCCGGGGAAAAGAAGAGAATGGGAAACCTTCCCCCTGATAGTGCAGCCGGAATGGAATAACGAGTCCTCAACCACGGCAGAGGGGCCCAGGATTGTCGGCTGCCGGTCCCTGATCTCCCTGTGTGCGAGATTTGTCCTTATCTGCCAGGCCTTCAGGTCGATTTGTGCATTGTCGCCGAGGAGGTCCATGCTTGTCCGCCAGTACTCTTCAAGGGTGCGCGTGTATCCCCAGTAGCCCAGGTGCTTATAGCCATAAACGCGGAAGTTGCCGAGGAGGGAAGGGATAATATCTTTCCCGAATTCGTGCGACTCCTTCCTCGCGTTCTCAGCCAGCGCCTCGAGAAGGACACCGGGGTTAAACACGTAAATGGTGAGGGAGGCCCACTCATAGAGTCTCTTTTTTGGTTTTTCCGCGTACTGCACAACTTTGCCGCCCCGAGCCTCCTCTTGCTCCATCAAACCCTGGCCGAAGCGGTGGGCGCCTTCCCGGGGTACGCTCGTAAAGGCGATGGTAAGGTCCGCTTTTTTTTCAAGGTGGAAGTTGATGACATCCTGATAATCCATTCGATAGATATGATCGCCCGACAGGATCAGCACGAGGTCCGGGTTGTACATCTTGATAAAATCTATGTTCTGGTAGACGGCATCGGCCGTGCCCTTGTACCAGTCGGACGCCTCCCTCCCCTTAAAGGGCGGGAGGACGACCGCGAACCGCCTTCTTCCTATCATGTCCCAGGGCTGGCCGCTGGCGACATGATTGATCAGGTGAAACGGGCGATATTGTGAAAGAATCCCCACCCTCTCGATGCCCGAGTGCATGAGATTGCTCATGGGAAAATCGATGATGCGGTAGAGGGCGCCGAAAGGCAGCACCGATTTGGGACGCAAAAAGGTGAGCACATCGAGCTCGTCCACCCGGCCGCCTGCCAGGATCATTGCGAGGACATTCTTCATGGTCGCTTCCACAAGAAAATTCCTACAACAAAAATAACGCCTTACCGGGCGAAAAGCAAGCGACAAGGCAGAAGCGAGAGCGCTATCTTGGGGCTCAGCGCGCAACCATTGGGGTTCAACACCCCCTCCATCAGCAGAGCCGATGGAGCCTCCCCGCTCACCAAAAGCAAAGCTGCCCCCTCACAAGTGCTATGACCTCTGGAATTTTTCGTTCAGCAGCCGCTTGAACCGCGGTGCGTACACGATATCGAAGGTCTCTTCTTTGTCGGGGAAAAGGCCGAGAGCGAACCTCTTCACCCCTTCCACCACGAGTAGCGCCTGGTCATGGGAGAGCCGCTGGGTCCTGATATATTCGAGGGTGAAATCGACCATAAACCTTAGCCGTCTTACCTTCTTGTTTTCTTCCGCCGCGCTTTCATCCATCGGCCACTTCCCTCAAAGTAACCGGTCAGTCCCCCTCGCACGCGCCATGCCGATTCACCCTTTCAGGGTCGCGCCTCTTTTATAAAAAGCTGTGTAGTGAGCCACAGACCGATCCCGAAGGTGATGGACATGTCGGCCACGTTGAAGGCCGGCCAGTAGTAACTCTTGTAAGAGACGAGCAGAAAATCGAGGACGGAGCCGTCGAAGAAGATCCTGTCGTACATGTTGCCGAGAGCGCCGGAAAGCACAAAAGCCAGGGAGAACCGGCTCCAGTTGGGCAGCCGGTACGCAACGAGATAGTATGCAAGACCGGCGATGATGGCCAGGGGAATCACGAAAAATATATAGCGACCGGCTTCATGCTGCGACATGAGCCCGAACAGGCCGCCTGTGTTCCGCCAGTGCACGATCGACAGCCAGGAAGAGACACGCACCTGTCCGCCAAAGGGCAGACCATCCCGTACGAGGAGCTTCGTCCACCTGTCGAGGAAAAAGACAGGCGGGATCAACAGGAGGTGAGCGTATCTCTGCATCGCTTACAGATATTCGGAAAGGTCCCGGTGGTCTCTACGTCGGTTGCGTACTGCCAGCATCGCTCGCACTTGAGACCCTCGGCCCTCAGTACGGTGACGTGTTGCCCGGGTGAGTCGACGACGTCCACCTGAGAGACGATGAGCACCTCTTTCAGCTCGTCTCCGAGCTTCCTCAGTATCGCAGCCTCATCGGCAGGCGCGGCTATCACGACCTTCGCGTCGAGGGGATGGCCGATCACCTTTTGTACCCGCTTTTCCTCGATCTTCTTGTTGACCGCCTCCCTGATCCTCCAGATCGTTTCCCATTCCGCCTCGAGCGCGGGGTTGAGAAACGCGGGATCGACCTCGGGCAAGGCCGCCAGATGGACCGATTCTTCGGGGACGAGGGGCCACAGATACGACCACATCTCCTCCGTGGTAAAAGCGAGGATGGGCGCGGCGAGCTTGACGAGGCATATGAGGCTTTCAAAAACGACCGTCTGGGACGCCTTGCGTTTTACCGAGCCCTTCTTTTCCACGTACATTCTGTCTTTGATGATGTCGAGGTAGAGGGCGCTCAAATCGACTGCGCAGAAGTCGTGGATGGTGTGGTAGATGGTATGAAAGGCGTACGTCTCATAGGCTTCCCTCACCCTCTCCACCACCCTCTGGAGTCTCGAGAGGAGCCACTTGTCGAGAGAGGAGAGCTGTTCGTACGCCACCCTTTCCTTTTCCGGATCGAACGCGTCACTGATGTTCGCATGGAGGAACCTGAAGGTATTCCTGATCCTCCTGTACGTCTCGATAATCCGGTCGACAATCTCCCTGGAGATCTTTATGTCGTCCCTGTAGTCTTCATATGTCACCCAGAGCCGCAATATCTCCGCCCCGTACTTATCGATGATTTCCGACGGGGAAATCACGTTGCCCACGGTTTTTGACTGTTTTCTGCCCTTGCCGTCAACCACGAAGCCGTGGGTCAGAACCGAGCGGTAGGGGGCTGCGTGGTCATTGGCGACGGCTACGAGGAGCGAGCTGTGGAACCATCCGCGGTGCTGATCGCTGCCTTCGAGGTACATATCTGCCGGGAACCTCAGCTCTTCGCGCTTTTTGAGCACTGCGGCGAAGCTGGAGCCGGAGTCGAACCAGACGTCCAGGATGTCCTCCTCCTTGGTGAACGTGGTGTGCCCGCAGCGACATTGCGCCCCTTCCGGCAGAAAATAGGCCGCATCCTTCTCGAACCATATGTCCGCTCCGTGCATCGAAACCTCGTCGATGATCCGCCCGAATGTCTCATGGCTCCAATAGGGCTCCCTGCAGGCGTCGCAGTAGAATATGGTGATGGGCACGCCCCAGGTCCTCTGGCGGGAGATGCACCAGTCGGGGCGGACGGAGAGCATATTGTAGATGCGCTCCTTTCCCCACGCAGGTATCCACGTCACCTTGTCTATCTCTTTGAGGGCGCGCGCGCGCAACCCGCCCTTGTCCATCGACACGAACCACTGTTCGGTTGCCCTGAAGATGACGGGCTTCTTGCACCTCCAGCAATGGGGGTAAGAGTGCTCGATCTCTTCCGAGAAGAGCAGGGCTTTCAGGTCTTTCAGCTTACGTATGATCACGGGGTTGGCATCGAAGACTTTCAGCCCTGCGAAGAATTCCACGTCCTGCGTCAGCTCGCCTTTTTCGTTCACCGGCGAATAGACGTCGAGGCCGTATTCGAGGCCCGTCGCGTAGTCCTCTTCACCATGCCCCGGCGCCGTGTGGACCGCGCCCGTGCCCACGTCCTTGGCCACATAGTCGGCGAAGACGACAACGGACCTCCTGTGGATAAAAGGATGCCTGAACGCGAATCCCTTCAGCGTGTCCGGAGAGATCTCGCCGATGACGCGGTACTCAGCTATGCCCGCCTTGCCCATGATGTCTGCAACGAGGTCTCTTACCGCGATATAGACCTCATCATTTGTCTCGACGGCAACATAGGTAAACTCGGGGTTGATGGCTATGGCAAGGTTAGCAGGGAGTGTCCAGGGTGTCGTAGTCCATATGAGCATGAATATAGGCTTGTCGGGGTAACCCTTAAGGGCCACATCATGCGAGATGAGGGGAAACTTCACATAGACGGACGTGGATGTGTCTAGCTCGTATTCAATCTCCGCCTCGGCGAGGGCGGTCCTGCAATTGATGCACCAGTAGACGGGCTTCTTCTTCCTGTAGACTTCACCCCTTTCGAAAAATTTCGCCATCTCCCCGATGATCGTGGCCTGATACCCGTATTCCATGGTGATGTACGGGTGATCCCAGTCCCCGATGCCGCCCAGTCTCTTGAATTCCAGCCGCTGGATGTCGAGGAAGCGTGATGCGTAGTCCCGGCAATAGGCCCTCACTTCCATCTTCGTCATGGCCTTCTGCCTCGCCTTCATCTCCTTCTCTGCCTGGTGCTCGATAGGCAGGCCGTGGCAATCCCAGCCCGGCACGTAGTCCGAGCGGAAGCCGGACATAAACTTGGACCTTATGATGATATCCTTCAAGATCTTGTTGAGGGCGGTGCCGAGATGTATATTCCCGTTCGCGTAGGGCGGGCCGTCGTGCAGCACAAATTGGACGTCCCCGGCGCGGAGCCGCGTGAGCTTTCCGTAAAGGTCGATCTCCTCCCAATGCTGAAGTATCTGTTTCTCCTTCACCGGTAGGTTGCCTCTCATGGGAAAAGGGGTTTTCGGTAGATTGAGCGTTGATTTATAGTCCATCCTCTGTCCTTTCCTTGAACCATTCCAGTTGCACATTGTCGAAGAGGGCATCCCTCTTTTCGAGGAGCCGGAGCGTCTGCCGGTCCCTGTCGCTCAAGGCCCCTCTCTTTCTGTAGCGGTCGAAAATGGACCCCAGATTCCTGTACGCATGGTAATGGCCGAGAAACCTCGATTTCCCATAGTCGCCCGCTGTTTTCGTAGAAATGAGGAATTGCCAGTCCGATGACTGCAAGAGGAAGAGCTCCCTCGCCATTTGTTTCAGCAACCGCTCGGAAGCTTCGTCATGTGCGGCCTTCCTCACCAGCCGCTCCATATCGCGCTCCGCCTCGTAGAGCCATCGCCACGTCCAGGCTGTCTCCTTGTTTTGCCAGATGAGATGAAGGCCGCCTTCCCCCCAGGACCCCTCAGGAAGGCCGATAGTGCCAAGAGGGACGACGTTCTCCAGGGCCGTTGAAGCTTTTTCTATTATAACACAACTTTCATCAAACGCTGAAACGAGGGCGCCGAGCCACGCCGGCCCCTCGAACCACCAGTGGCCGAAAAGCTCGGCATCGAAGGGGAGGGTGAGTACGCCGGTCCTCCCTGTCTCCTGATGGTACCTGCTGAGCTTCTCCTGCACCAGACCCGCAAAATGGCGGGCGTGCTCCTGCACCTTCTCCCCGGCTTTGTCCGGCTCGTAAGCCTTCTTCGAGCCGAGGTCCGCCAGGCGGTCGGTGACCCGCCAGTACCGCAAGCCACCGGGGTTGCGCTTTTTATGGAATTCCAGATAATAGGGGTCTCCGGGGTAGCCCCGGCCGGCGCTCCACACTTGTTGGCTCGTATCCGTGTCGCGGGTGAAGAACGCGGTCTCGGAACCCGGCCGGCCTGTCCGGTGAATGGCGTAGAGACGCATGGATTCTTCTGTCGACGCCGGTCCTTGCGTGATCTCACCTGCCGGCAGCGGCACACGTGCGCCGCCTATCCGGTCCCGGTACATGCCGGGAGAACCCTGTGCAGCCCCTTCCGGGCTAAGCCCGCGGTCGACCTCGGCGGCGTAGCCGGCCGGGTTTTCCGGCTGCCCCAGGAGATGGCGGCCGTCAACAAAGAAATACTTCAGGTGGTGAGCCGCAAGGAAGGCTTCCAGGCCGCGGCGGACGGGCGGGCGGGGCCGCCCTTCCGGGGGGACCGATTCGGGCCGGTAGGCGCACTCCGGAAGCCACATGCCCGCGGGTTCCCTGGAAAAGTGCTTTCTGTAGGTCGCCACCCCCTGTCCGATCTGGGCGTTGATGGAGCTGTCGAGACGAAGGAGGGGCAGATAGGCGTGGGTGGCGGCGGAGACAATAATCTCGATCTGCCCTTCCTCCTGGAACTGCCTGAAGGCTGCGAGCAGGTTCTGCCTGTACACGTCCCTGAAATCGGCGAGGCGCGACTCATAAAAGCGTTGCCATTGCGCGGCCAGAAACGCCATCTCACCCTCTCCCCGGTCCTCGAACGTGCGCCGGTCGCGCTCAGCCGCCTGTAGTTTCTCCCCCAGGTAACCCTGGAACTCGGACGTAAAGAGAGGGGAAGCCAGCATCTCACAGAGGACAGGGGTAATGCCCACGGTAAAGTGGGCGGACCGCTTCGTAGCGGAGAGCGACCCGAGCAGATTGAGGAGCGGTATGTAAGTCTCCGAGGCCGCTTCGCACAGCCAGTCGCTGCCGTGGGGCCATTTGCCGTGGGAGAGGACATACGGTAGGTGCGCGTGAAGCACTAAGACAACATATCCCTCGGGCATGATTATCCTTGTGTTTTCGTTTACTAAAAGTAGCACAAAGGGAATGGGGGGCGCAAGAAGAATGGGCTTTTAGCTCGGCCGGGCGCTTTCGGACGCAGGGTTCCTACCGCTTCCAGCCGATCGAGTATCTTCTTGCTTGGGATTTCCAATCCATTGGTCTATCCATGCTTTGCTTTTGGGCGGGTGCGTCGAACGCCGAAGTCCCTGCGTAGACGACCGATGGCGTCGAGATTCGAGCGGGCCTCGCTGCCGCGTGTGTCGCTTTTAAGGAGGCCCTTAAAACATCGCTCCGCCTCATCCATCTTTTCCTGGCGGAGGAGACAAGCTCCCAGATTGAGCAGGGCGTCATCACCAATGATGGCTGGGTTGAAGCTGACCGATCGATCGTAGGAGTGGGCCCTGCCCATCTCCAAAAGCAGACGAAGGACCCCTTCCGCCTCCTCAAAGGAGCCATTGTCGAATTCTCGCTTCGCCCTGATCCAGAGGAGAGGCGCAGCCCTTGGAAACCACCGCTCACTCAGGTCGAGCAAAGTGTTCATCGTAATGCCCGGCGGCAATCGGTCTTCGGGCAGTTGCAGTAGACATTCGAGCAAGGGGGCGATCATGCTGCTGAAGGGAGTCCGGTGGTTCAAAACCGGGACGAGCTGTTCTGCCGCCTCAGCCACGACGGCCCAGCCTCGCTCGTCGTTTTCCAGGGCGAGGAGGGTCCTCCCATATTCGACGAGGTAATAGAACTGGCCCGGGCGATCGTGGAGTTCCAATTCGAGAAGACGTAGCCCACGCTCCAGCTTCGATCGCAGCACTGCGGGCACATAGCCATCGTGGCGGAGAGTAATGGTCGAGGTACCAACGCTCAGACCTTTACCTTTTGCAGTCTCGTGCACGGGCGGGAAAAATTGGGGATGGCATCGGCCCCGGAAGCGAAGATCAGGGTCGAGCCGAAACAGTCTCAACTGCCACATCTGGGCGTAAAGGTCGAGCCTGTCGGACCTCACGAGGTCCTGTCTGATGACGTTATAGGCCAGAACTTGGTCTGATTCCAGGGACCGGGTGAGTTCCTCGTCCGACCCAGGAAGCAGTTCTTCATCTGCATCAAGCCAGAGGACCCATTGGCCCCGGGCCTGATCCAGGGTGAAGTTCCGTGCGGCAGAGAAATCGTCGCACCAGGGAAAGTGGTGGACTTGTGCGCCGAATTGGGCGGCTATATGTGCTGTGGCATCAGTAGAGCCGGTGTCGGTGACAATCACCTCGTCAGCGATGCCACCGATGGACTTGAGGGCCCGGGGAAGGTTCTGCTCTTCGTTCCTCGCAATCAGACAAACGCTTAGTCGTACCAAGACGCTACTGCTTACGCAACGTCTTTTTATGAACGAAGATCGCCGCCACGCCCGCTGCAGCCACGCCCACCGCCGCTAAAGTGCTTGAAGCTGGCTCTGGGACTGCGCAAGGGTCGCCGCTGGGGCCGCATGCGTAGTTGGGCGCGGCCCAGGCCGTGACGAGGCAGGTCGAGAGACAGGCTACCTGCAAAGCTTTCTTTGACTTTTTCCGATAGTGGCCTTTCATACGTCACCCCCTATGCAAATTTCAAAGATAATAAAACAAAAATATACGGCAGTCAAGCGGAACAATTCACCAGGTATTACAGGCGGGGTCGCACAACGGCCTCGACTTTTTATTACCTTTGCTTCCACAATTGCCACCGCAACTCTTCCATCAGAGAGGGCATGCGGGCCGCAGGGACGTGGCGCTCAGCCGCTCTTTGATGGGCCGGGCGGCGGCGGTATTTAAGCTCCGTCGGCGACCTGCCGAAAACATCACGGGGAGACGGGGGCAAGAAGCCAATGAATGTGTATCTGCTTTCCCAACATAGTCTGGGGGTCGGCCATCTGAGCAGGACCTCGCTTCTGGCTGGAGAAATAGCGCGGATACCCGGCGTCTCCGTGGTTCATATCTCGTGTGGTCCGTCGACGGGAATAATTCTGCCCACGCCGGGTGTGTCACTCGTCGAGCTTCCCCCCTTGATCGTCAGCGGTTTCTCTTCCACCGAGCTTGTGCCGACCGAGAGAGGCAAGACCAGGCAGGACGTGGAAAAAGAGCGGGTCCGCGTCGTAGAGGGCCTGATGGAGGAACGTCGTCCCGCTATGTTCATCACCGAGTTTTTCCCCTTCTCCCCTCATCGTCTGGACGGCACCGTCATGCCCATCCTCCGCGTCATAAAGGAGCGATATCCGGGGTGCGCAATCGTATGTTCAAGCAGGGACATACCCGTGTGCCACGGTGAGGTACTTCCGGCGGAAAAGGTTGCCTCCATTAGCTCTATCCTCAACACCTACTACGACCTGCTTCTGGTTCATTCCGACCCTGCTGTCCTGAGCCTCATCGATATACCGAAGTTGCGGGCTTTGAAACTCTCATGCCCCATCGTCTATACCGGCTATATCTGCGAAAGACGCAGTACCACGCCGCAACCTGCCGTGACGGGAGGGAGGAGAAAGATCATCGTCACGGTGGGCGGGGGGCGCGACGGTCATCACCTTATCGACTGCGCTATAAGGGTTGCCGTAAGGAAGAAAGAGTACTTGTTCGATATCGTGTGCGGCCCTTTCATGGAAAAAAGCGTGGTTGAAAAGATGAACCAACGTGTCGCACCTTCGGCAAACGCACGCGTGCACTGGTACGTACGCAACCTCAAGGAGACCATCGCCGGGTACGATCTAGTGATATGCAAAGGGGGCTACAACACGCTCATGGAGACGATCGTCCGCAGAAGAAGATGTATCTCCATCCCGAGGAAGGGCTCTTACGAACAGCGGAAACGGGTGAGGATCTTTTCCGCAAAGGGGCTGCTCACCACGGTCACAGAGACAAGGCTCACGGCGAAAGGTTTATCGAGACTGATCGACGAGGCGTTCTGCGGCGACCATAGGTCGGCCGTCCATATAAATACGGAGGGCCTAAAACATACGACCTCGATCATATGGGATTGGCTGTCATCACGGGCTGAAGGTGTGCCCGCCCCTCCGGCGCCGTCTCGTCACGCGCTTTAGAAGGGAGAAGGTCTTTTCGCGAGAGCGTTGCTTTTCTTCGCGCCATATCGCGACGGCAAATTGCAAAAATGGGCATCAGACATTAGAGTGTCTCTGAAGGCAGGATCGGGTACCTTACCAAGGAGGGTTTTCGGAACGGGAAGATCGGATCGGGAAGACGAAGAAAAGAAGAGTCATCCTCATATCGCTGCTCGTTATCACAATCACTTTTTGCCACTATTTTACGTACTTTCAGTATCTCTATTATTCCGAATACGTTGGCCTGGCTATTGGGGACCATACGGACCATGGGGGCCGTTCCCGTGGGAATAACCCATGAAGAAGCGGTTTTTGCTAAAACAGGACCACACGTGAAACCCGAAGAACTTGAGAGGAGCGCGGGTCAGTCTACCGATCTGGAAAAAGGCCTCACCCCGGAAGAGGTTCGAAGGCGGTTAGATCATTATGGCTTCAATGAAATAATCGAAAGGAAGCACAGCCGGGCCTTCTCCTTCATAAGAAAGTTCTGGGGGATCACCCCGTGGATGCTCGAACTGACGATCGGCCTCGAGTGGTTTCTGGGAAAACACTTCGAGGCATACGTGGTTGCGGGCCTCCTCGTCTTCAACGCGATTCTTGGTTTTATGCAGGAGGAGAAGGCAAATGGCGCGCTGGAGCTGTTGAAGCAGAAGCTGAAGGTCAACGCGCGGGTCAAGCGCAACGGCGCCTGGACGATGGTGCAGGCCGGGGAACTGGTCCCCGGCGACGTAGTGAGGCTGCGGGCAGGTGACTTTGTCCCTGCCGATGTGAACGTGGCTGAAGGCACGGCCAGTGTCGATCAATCCTCCCTTACCGGCGAATCGCAGGCGATCGAGAAGAAGAAGGACGAGGTGCTTTACGGCGGCTCCGTGGTCCGGCGAGGAGAGGTGACGGGAATTGTCATTGCCACGGGGACAAAGACCTATTTCGGGAAAACCGTTGAACTGGTGCAGGTAGCGAAGCCCAAGCTTCACATGGAGCAGGTGACGTCGCGGGTCGTGCGATGGCTGGTCGTCATCGTAAGCTCCTTCCTTTTGATCGCGTTCATTTTTACCGTGCTGAGGGGCATGAATCTCCTGGAGATCCTGCCCCTCGCGGTGGTGCTCATGGTGTCGGCCATACCCGTGGCGCTGCCCACCATGTTTACGATCAGCATGGCCCTCGGCTCCGTGCGGTTGATAAGGAAAGGGGTGCTCATAACCAGGTTGAGCGCCATCGAGGATGCCGCAACCATGACCATCCTGTGCGCGGACAAGACCGGAACGATTACGACGAACAGGCTCTCGGTGACGGAAGTCGTTCCGGCAGGAACGTTCAGCGAGAAGGATGTGATACTTTACGGAGCGCTTGCGTCAGAGGCGGCGGATCAGGACCCGATAGACATGGCGTTCATTTCGGCAGCAGCACAAACTACTATTTCCCTGCAGCCCTATGCACGGAAATCCTTTGTGCCCTTCGACGCGTCCACAAGAAGGACGGAGGCGACGTTAGAGAGGGACGGCAGGCAGTTTACGGCACTGAAAGGCGCCGTAAATACTATCGCTTCTCTTTGCAAAGAGGGAACGCAGGAAGTGTCGCGCCTTGCCGGCAAGATAGAAAATATGTCGTCCAAGGGTTACCGCACGCTGGCGGTGGCAGAGGGAGAATCGGGACGGGAGACACGGCTCGTAGGTATCGCCTTCCTTTATGATAAACCCAGGCCGGACTCTGCGCAGCTCATCGGCAAACTCAAGGGTCTGGGGCTCGACATAAAAATGCTTACCGGCGACGCCCTTCCCATCGCCAGGGAGATTGCCCGACAACTTGGCCTTGGCGATAGGGTGACAAGGATCGCGGACCTGAAACAAAGCAGCGGGGAGCAGATACTCAGGCGGGTGCAGGAAAGTGACGGGTTTGCCGAGATTTACCCTGAGGACAAGTACCTGATCGTCGAAAACCTCCAGAAGGTGAACCAGATAGTAGGTATGACAGGTGACGGGGTAAACGATGCCCCGGCCCTGCGGCAGGCAGAGGTGGGCATTGCCGTGAGCAGCGCAACCGATGTGGCGAAGAAGGCCGCGGGCGCAGTGCTCACCACGGAGGGGTTGGAAGGCATAGTGGACCTTGTGACGATAGGGAGGGCGACCTACCAGCGAATCATCACCTGGATCCTGAACAAGATCATCAAGACCTTTCAGATCACGGTCTTCGTGGTCCTCGCCTTCCTTCTTACCGGGCACTACGTCATATCGGCCCTCCACATGATCCTCCTCCTTTTTCTGACGGATTTCGTCACCCTCTCGCTGTCGACGGACAATGTGCGTGTTTCTGCGCGACCCGATAACTGGGACATCACGGGCCTGGTGAAGGTAGCCCTGTTTCTCGGGATTCTTGTGATCGCAGAGCTGATGCTTTTCATCTATCTGGGCTCATCTTATTTTTCTTTTTTTGCAGACGTCCCCCGGCAGCAGACGTTCACCTTCGAGATGCTCATCTACGTAGAATTGCTGGATGTGTTGATCATCAGGGAGAGAAGACGCTTCTGGAATTCGAGGCCGAGCACGTTTCTCCTCCTCGCCATTGCTGCCGACCTCCTTCTCGTGTTCTTCCTGTCGACGGCCGGCATCCCGGGTATCGCGCCGGTAGGGTTAGCGCCGGCTATTAGCGTGCCCATCCTGGCGTTTCTTCTCGTTTTTCTGGTAAACGATCCCATCAAGGCACTCCTGGTAAGAAGGTTCTGGGCGCGGGTCTGATGAAGCAAAACCGCCTTTAGGGGAGGAAGGCGGAAAGCAGAACGCCCAGGATACCGGCGAGGAAAATACCATCGAAGGTGTCGGCTCCGGCAATAGAGGGACCCCACTTGGGTTGAGAGGCCGGGCCGCCGGCAGTACACGCGGCCCGGCCCTCGCCGGTTAAACCTCCCTGCGAGGCGGTCTACCCTTTAAGGACGAGGTAGAAGGTGTTCCGGCCCCGCTGTATGAGGAGAAGCGCCTGTCCTTTGTCCGCTGATTGAGCGATCCTCGCTTTCATGTCTTCCACGCCTTTCACCGGTTGACGGTTTACTTCGAGGATGATATCGCCTGTGTGAAGGGAGGCCTCTTCGGCCGGGCTTCCCGGCCGGACGCCGCCGACGACAACCCCCTGGTCAGGCCGAAGACCCGCCTCAGCCGCAGCCTCAGGGCTCAGATCCTGGAGTTGGAGGCCCCATTTACCCTGGGGGGTCTCGTCGCCGGCCTTTCCCGCGGCAGCCTCCCGGGCCTCGAGGGTGGCGATCTTTACGTTCAGGGTCGTCTCCTTCCCATCCCTTATGAGCCGGAGAGGAACCTCCTTGCCTACAGGCAGCAAGGCGACAAGGGTCGCCAGCTCATGACTGTCCGCAATCTCTTTCTTATCGCACGCCACAATAACATCCCCGCGCTTCACGCCCGCCTTTTCCGCGGGGCTTCCCTGGACCACCTCGCTCACGAGGGCGCCTTTTTTGCTCTTGAGGTTGAGGGATGCGGCCAGGTCGTCCGTGATGTTCTGAATATTGACGCCCAGAAAGCCCCGTGTGACGCTGCCTTTTGCAACCAGTTCAGGCAGGAGCGTTTTCGCGGTATTAACGGGCACGGCGAATCCTATGCCCTGTCCGTTGGCCATAATAGCCGTGGCAATACCTACCACTTCGCCGCTCATATTAAAAAGGGGACCACCGGAGTTTCCAGGATTGATAGGCGCATCCGTTTGAATGAAATCGTCGTATGGGCCGGCGCCGATGATCCTGCCTTTCGCGCTCACGATACCACAGGTGACCGTGTTGGTGAGGCCGAAGGGATTGCCCACTGCAAGGACCCACTCTCCCACGCGGAGCGCTTCAGAGTCGCCCAGTTTTGCCGCCGAGAACCGCCCTTTCCCCTCGATCCTGATGACGGCGAGGTCCGTCTTGGGATCGCGGCCTATGAGACGAGCCTTGTATTCCCGCTTATCGTTCAGGGTGACGGTAATCTCCTGAGCCCCATCCACGACATGATTATTGGTGAGGATGGTGCCATCCCCGTCGATGATGACGCCCGACCCGGCCCCGTGGCTCCTGAACTGATGGGGTTGCTGGGGCATATCGCCAAAAAACCGTTTGAACATCTCGCCGAAGGGGCCATCCTCCCACTGAGGCATGGAGGGAAGCTGGGTCTTTTCAACCTTGGTTATCTTGACATTGACTACCGTTGGTCCAACCGCCTCTGCAAGGTCGGCGAAAGACGGAGGCCCGCCGCCCGGCGCTGCCGCGGGATGGGGGTTCGCGTAGACGTGCGTGGCAAAGCCGGCCGATGAAGCAATGAGCATGCCCCCGACCAGCAATACCACCGCCCCCGCAAATAATGCAGGGTATCTGAAACGCTTTTTTGACAAAGAATTTTTTAGCTTATCCATTCTCACCGTCCTCCTTTTCGGATAGTTGGCGAACCGGCCCGAGCCACGAAGGTCCGCTTTATCGAAAGATAGTATACACGAAGAAGATTAAAATTAAATTAGGGGAAGATTAGAATTTTCTCATATCAGCCACCACCCGTATGCCTGTTTTGCCGTGAGAAAAAACGGTCGGGCGGTTACGGTTTTGCGGTGTCTTCCGGGGGTTCCGGCAGGGGAAGGTATATCTTAAAAACGCTTCCCCTGCCGGGCTCGCTTTCGACTTCGGTCCGCCCCTCGTGGGCCTCGGCAATCGATTTGACTATGGAGAGCCCCAGACCTGAGCCCCCCTGGGCCTGGGAGCGGGCATCGGCCGACCGATAAAACCGCTGGAATACCCTTTGTTGTTCTTCGGGGGGAATGCCTATCCCGGTGTCCTCCACGCCGAGGACCGCAAAAAGGTCGCTTCGCGTAACCGTAACCCGCACCGTTCCGTTCGCCGGGGTATATTTTATGGCATTATCCACAAGGTTGAAAAGAAGGCGCCTGAGGTGCACAAGGTCTCCGGAGACTTCAAGGGGTTCTATCCGCCCGAGGGTGAGAGTGACCGCTTTTGCCGCCGCGGCCGGACCGAGTCGATTCAAGACTTCTTCCGCAACGAGCACGAGGTCGACGGGCGCCCGGTCCATCTTGAGCATACCCGCATCGGAGCGCGCCAGGAGAAGGAGCCCTTCCACCAGGACCGATATCCTCTGTATCTCCTCCAGGCTGCTCTTCAGCACGTCCGTATACTCGTCGGGGCTCCTCTTTGAGCGAAGCGCCACCTCTATCTCGCCGCGCAAAATGGTGAGGGGCGTCTGCAGCTCATGGGAAGCATCCGCGGTAAACTGTCGCATCTCGGTGAAGGCGCTTTCCAGCCGACCAAACATTTCATTAAGGGTATCAGCCAGCCTGTCCAGCTCGTCGTTCGCCCCCGTCTTCTCCAATCGCGCGTGGAGCTGACCCACCTTGATCTTTCGCGCAGTCTGCGTCATCCTGTCGACGGGGATCAGGGCACGATGGGCGAAAAACCACCCGCCCCCGCCCGCAAGAGCCAGGGCGAGGGGGAAAAGGGCAGCCATAATAAGGAGAAAGTTGGACAGGGTTCTGGAAAGGCTCATCTGTGACATGCCTACGCGGACCACGGCAATCACCCCGCCCGAGTCTATGACGGGCCAGGTGAGGACCCTGATCGGATACGGACCTGCATCCTTGGTGGTTTCAAAGGTTGCTATGCCTCTCAGGGCGGCTTCCCTCGCCTGCGGGCTCAGACGGGGGGCGGCCGATTCGTGTGGTTCACTCCTGATGCCCGCCCGCGGGTCGAGCCATTCGAAATAAGGGGTCATGGGGACAAAGCCGAAAAAACGGCGGAAAACCTCGTCCACGTCCGGCGGGAAGTGGCGGCGGTTTTCGGCCACACTCCTCTCGGCGAGGGCCTCTGCGACGCTGCGGAGGGCTGAATCCGTCTCTCTGTGGAGCGTATAGCTCACGAGCAGGTAAGCGGTAAGTCCGAGGATCAGGAACGTGAGGGCGAGAAGACCGGAGAACCAGAGGGTAAGGCGGGTCCTGATAGAGCGGATAAACACTCACTCCACCTTGATCACGTAGCCCACGCCGCGCACCGTATGAATCAGTTTTGCATCCGGGTCGGTATCGATCTTCTTCCGCAGGTAGTTGACATAGACATCGACTACGTTCGTCCCCGTATCAAAATCATAATTCCAGACGTGCTCGACGATCATGGTGCGGGAAACAACCCGGCTCGTATTCCTCATGAGGTACTCGAGAAGGGCGAATTCCTTCACGGTGAGGTCGATCTTGCGCGTCCCCCTCATCACCGTGCGGCGGACAGGATCGAGGACGAGGTCGGCGAGGCGAAGCACCACGTTGTCGAGGTTGGTGGGGCGGCGCAGGAGGGCCCTTACTCTTGCGAGGAGCTCCTCGAAGGCAAAAGGTTTGGTGAGATAGTCGTCGGCGCCCAGGTCGAGACCGAGGACTTTGTCTTCAATGGTAGCCCTTACCGTAAGAAGAAGGACGGGGGTCGCCACCTCCTGTTCCCGGAGCCTTTTCAGCACGGCAAAACCGTCGAGCTTCGGGATGTAAATATCGAGGATGACAAGGTCATAGCTATTGCCTGTTGCCATATATAAGCCGTCCTCTCCGTTGTGGACGAGATCGACCGCATAACCCTCCTCCTGCAGCCCTTTTTTCAAGAAATTGGCCAGTTTCTTTTCATCTTCGACAATGAGGATCTTCATGTCTCTTATTTCCCGGAAAGGCCGTCCTTTTAGGGGCTCCCCCGGGGGGACAAGTAGTGCCGCACAGGGGGAGTCCGCAATATCCGCATTTATTGTGATACCACAGGTACTGGAAAACTTCAACGCCGCGGCAGAACAGGGCTCACGCAGTTGGAAAACGGCGGCGATGACTTCCCGCATGCGCCAAAAGGACCTTCAATTTCCGGCCGGCTCGGGCTTTCCCCTGTCTCGGCCGTCGCCGCCACGGGCAGGGTGATAAAAAATGTCGTGCCGCAACCTACTTTGCTTTCGACACTGATGCTGCCATTGTGCCCTTCCACAATTTTCTTGACGATGGCGAGTCCCAGCTCCACTCGCCTCGTCGAGGAATTGAGTACCCAACATGTTGGGCATCACGTTGTCGGAAACAACAACGGAAACGTCGTTCCCCTTGAGCATGTCGAGCGCGTCCGGACCATTTGTAGCCGTGAGGACCACGATGTCGTCATCGATGATTGCACAAAAGAGACAATTCCTAATGATGGCTCGTCGTTGTCTGTGCCCCGGCGGATGAACTTTTGCCGCCGGCTGCTGCTGCCACTGCCGCGGTTGCTGCTGCAGCAATGCCTGCCCCTAACGCTATCGTCCCGGCACCTATCCCGGCCGCCGCACCTATCCCGGCCGCCGCACCTGCACCGGCGCCCGCTCCGGCCGCTCTTGTTCCCGCACCTGCACCGGCGCCCGTACTGCTGCTGCCGGCCGCACCTGCACCGGCGCCCGTACTGCTGCTGCCGGCCGCACCTGCACCGGCGCCCGTACTGCTGCTGCCGGCCGCACCTGCACCTTGTGCAAACAGATGAAAAGGGATCACCAACCCAAGGAGCAGAACGAGAAAACAACTGATAATTCTTCCCATACCGCCTCCATCCCTACCACATTCCGTACCATGAGGCATACTCCCGTAATCAATAGAGAAATTAGTCTTGCATTGGGGTGTTTGCCTTGTCAAGGGTTTTTTGAGGTACTCGGCACTTCTTCCCACTCTCTTTACGTTAGGGGGGGAGGTGCTGAAAGGCAGAGGTTTGAAGCCCCTGCCTTTCAGCTAGGGGAGGAAACAACGGGGAAAATATGACACTCGCCATGTCATACGGATGCCCTCGTGAATGACGGCCCGGTTTGCGCCGCCACGGTGCGAAGATCGTGGACTCTCTTCATCCAGCCTTTCATATACCGCGCGTATCTCGCCGGTTTTAAGTGGGAGAGGCGGGCGTACCGCTGTGTGCGGAGCCGCAGGTACGTGTCCGTGTCGCCTCCCGATGATTGCAGCATTTTCTTCGCCGCCTGGGGGCTGTTCATATAGGTATCGAAGTGGACAAGCGCAAGTCCCGCCGGCAGGTTCCCGCTGCCTGACTCGTCCCATATTTTCCGGTAGATCGCCTCTGCCTCAGTCCGCGACATGTGCCGCACGTCCCCGTGGTAGCCGAACCTGGCGGCGGTAGCCTGAAGGATCCCATATCTGGACGACTCCTTGCCCGCGTCGCTCGCCACGTAGCGGCTTCCTTCATGCTCAAGGACAAAGCGGAGCGCCTCCTTCATGGCAGCGTTGCCCGCCGCGCCGTTCCCGCTGCCTGACCGGCCCAACGGGGGGTCCATGACCCGCGGCGGGGCGGAAGCCGAAGCAGGCTGCTTCGCCGCCGGTTGCCCGCTGAGCTGCGCGACCTGTTCCATCAGGACGCTGAGGAATGTGACTGCCCGGCCGGCCGGTCCACTCGCTTGCGGGTCGATGGCAGGGAGCGAGATCTCCGCCCCGTCGGAGTCCTGAAGTGGAAACGGAGAAAATCCAACTAGGCTAATCATGCGGCTCCTCATCCGAAGGTGATATTCATGTACGTACCTTATGGTTATCTGCAATCACCGTGCCAGGTAAGCCGGCCACCCGCTGCGGCTGTTTTCAGAGGATCATGCATCCACCTGCCGGCTTGCTTGTGGCAAGCTTGACGGTGCGGGTGTCAGAAAAATGTCATGCGTGCCCTTTCCCTCAAGGACCCCTCTCAAAAACCGCAGCTCTCAAAAAGCGATTGGCCGGGGTGAAATTTTCTGGTATACTATAATAGATTGGCTTCATATGTAGTTGTTCCAACGGTATTGCCGATACCCCGTCAACCGACTAAGGAGTTTCATATGCCGACGAAAGACCGGTTCAGCCTTTCCGCATGGGTGGAAGAGTCCATCAGGGACTTTGCGAAATCACCGGCGAATAACCTCGGCGGTACGCACGATGAACCCGCCTTCGACGTGCCCCTCGTCGGCTTTTCAAGCGGCGACGACCCCCTCTATGCCGAGTTCAAGACGCTTATAGGCCCTTTTCACTGGACACCGACGGAGGCGTTTACCCAGGCCTTTCCCGATGTCTGGATTACACCCGAGCAGCTCACCGTCATCACCTGGATACTGCCTCAGACACGGGCGACGAAAGCCGACAACAGGAAGGAAACGGTCAACGCTTCCGAACGCTGGTTCCGGTCAAGGAAGTTTGGGGAAGAGTTCAACGTGAAGCTGCGGGATTACCTGGTCTCCAGGCTGAGTGACGCGGGTTATCAGGCCCTGGCCCCGCAAAACCTGTCGTCCTTTAGCATGAAGATGTCAGAGCGATACGGCTTGGCCTCTACGTGGTCGGAGCGGCATGCGGCCTACGCGGCAGGTCTCGGCACCTTCGGCCTGTGCGACGGCCTCATCACCCCGGTCGGCAAGGCCATGCGCTGCGGTTCGGTCGTAGCGCGCCTTTCCATCCCGGCCACGCCAAGGCCCTATAACGACCCCCACGCATACTGCCTCTTTTTTTCCCAGGGGGGCGCGTGCGGCAAATGCATGGGCCGCTGTCCTGCTGGCGCTATCACCGCTCAGGGACACGACAAGGGGAAGTGTAAGGGGTACGTCGACACCGTGGAGCGGACGCATGCATTGGAAGCCTACGGGTTAGAGGCGTATGGCTGCGGCCTCTGCCAGACGAAAGTCCCGTGCGAATCCCGCATACCCTCGACAAAAACGAAAGGCGACCCGCTTATGATCGCCTGATCACGCCGGCGGCAGCAAGTCATCCGGCATGTATGGCGCCGTCAGGGCCGCTCACCAGCGCTGCCATCGGTGCGAGGGAGGCGCGGCGGTCAGAATATCTTTACGCGCCCGTACCGGCCGTCGTAGCCCGGACTGATGCGGACGAGTCCCTGTCGCACCTTCTGTATGCCTTCCGCGACAAGCGGCATCGAGGCGGCGGCGATGTCCGCCGGCGGCGTCTCCAAAAGCACCCTGAGCTCGCTGCCCAGCGAAGCGAGGAGCTTCATGTACGCCTCCTGCACGGTCTTGCTCGCGGCGCCCATACCCATAACCTCCGCGAGTACTTCGGCAAGGGGGATCGCCGGCCAATAGGGGAGCGTTGCGGCCTGCCCGGACCCGCACGCCCTATCGGCCAAAAGCTCGACGCGGTGGGCGACGCCCATAGTGAGCTTCTTCCCGCAGGCGGGGCAGAGGTAGTTATGGGCGATCGTCTCCTCCGGCGAGCAGCACACGGCGCATTGCCGGTGGCCGTCGTAGTGGTACTTCCCCTCTTCCGGGAAGAATTCTACGGTGCCGAGGAGGCCGCGGTGCGTCTTGATCGCCTCGGTGATCGCGGAAAAGGAGACGTCCGTCTCGAAGATGGTCGCCTCCCTTCCCATTTTGGCCGGAGAATGGGCATCGGAGTAAGAAAGAAGGGCGAGGCGGTCGAGCGCGGCGACGCGCCGGTTCATGGGCGGATCGGAGGAGAGGCCCGTTTCCAGGGCATGGATGTGCGGCGTCAGCTCGCCGAAGCACTCTTCCAGTGAATCGAACCCGGATGCCGCGCCAAATACCGAGAAATGCGGCGTCCAGGCGTGCGCCGGGACCAGCATGGCCGCAGGCTCGATGTCAAGGACCATCCTGAGTAGCGCCTCCGCGTCGAGCCCCAGGATGGGCCTGCCGTCGGATGCGACGTTGCCTATCTTCGAAAGCGCAAGGCCCAGCCGCGCCGCGGCCCCCATGTCAGGCGCGAAGATGAGGCAATGGACCTTCCGAGTCCTGCCGCTTTTGCGGTAAATACAGCTTATCTCGGCGGAAAGGAGGAAAAAGACCTCGTGTTTGCACGAGTCGGGCACGCCGGCCCCCCTGTGCTCCTCTTTGAGCTGAAAAAGCCCGTTGCCCGCGGGATCGAGCTTCTCCTCAAGCTCGCCCCTCCATGCGGGATGAGTGAAATCGCCCGTTCCGACGACGGTGATGCCTTTGAGCTGTGCCCACTTCCAAAGGACTTCCGGCGCCATCTGCGGGCTCGTTGCCCTGGAGTAACGTGAATGGATATGCAAATCGGCAATGATCGACACGACGGAGTATAGCAGAATTCAGATCGTCCGGGAAAGTAAAATAGACGGCACGCCGTACCGCGCCGCGTCCGTTCCGGTCGCCCCCGGTCATCCCTTCTTGAAATTGCTTTGCAAAACGCTTAGAGTGAGTGCGTGAAGAAAGAAAATGTGATAATCCTTCTTATCGTTACCTTTGTCGCCGGTTTTCTGGCAGGAGCGGTTGGTGGCATAAAGTTCTATAGCCGCGAGCACGGCAAAAACGCCACAAGCATGCGGGCCGAAGCCGCTCCCCGCGTCTTCGACACGGATGAGGCGGCCAGGCTGGAGACCGCCGTCCGGAAGGACCCTCAAAACGCCCAAGCCCTCATCGCCCTCGGCAACCTTTATTTTGATGCGAACCAGTGCCCGAAGGCAATCGACGCGTACCTGCGGGCGCTTGCCATCGATCCGAAGAACCCCGACGTCCGTACCGATCTCGGCATCATGTACAGGGCCGTCAACGATTATGACCGCGCAGTGCGGGAGTTCCGGGAGGCTGCCCGGCTCGACCCCACCCATAAAAACAGCAGGTTCAACCTCGGCGTAGTGCTCCAGCATGACAAAAAGGATGTGGACGGGGCGATTGCCGCATGGGAGGACTTTTTGAAAGTCGAGCCTGCGGGGGAGCGGGCCGAGATGGCCAGAGCCGAGGTCCAGCAGTTGAAGGCGCTCGCGAAATAGAACAGAGAATTTTTCAAAAAAGGTGCGGACCCTTTTGGAGGAAGAGCATATCTCTTACAACAAGATGATGCGCGAGTCCGTCACCTTGCGGGCTGCCCCGGGGAAGCGAAGCTTCCTGTGAAGTAAGGGTCGAAGGCTGTTAGTTAAGCACTCTTTTGGCCGAGGAGTTCTCTGTACCTATCCGGCTTATAGCCGGTTACAACGTCCCTCCCGATCTTTACTACGGGAAAGCCCCCTGCTCCGATATCACGCATATCTCTATCGATACTCTGCTGCGTTCTATCGTCGGCGAGGTCGTAGTCGGTGTACTCGTAGGCCACGCCCTGTTCCTCAAAGTATCTCTTGGCTTTACTGCACCAGGGACAGGTGCTGAGAGAATACATTGTCACGTTTTTCATTGAAAACTCCTTTTTGATTGCCGAACCTGACGAATACCGGAGGCAACTGCAAGCCCGGCCGATCGAGTTTCCCTATCACTTCGACAGGACCGAAGACATCTATTGTTTCGAAAGCGTCAAAAAAATAACGTTGAATCTCACGCACTCCTCACTTTTCCGGCTCGCTACCGTCTAGAGTAAGCGGCTCCCCGCGCACCTCATGACGCGGGCTCGATCTCACGGTCTGCGCATCGGCCTTGAGGGCGGGGATCATCAGCCGATCTGCACGGTAAGCATCGAGGCCGACCCTCCATCAAGGCCGTCCACAGGGAAGGTCAGGTCGTCTCCTTCCCTCCTCAGGGCACATAGGTAGAGCAAGGGCAGATAGTGATCCGGCGTAGGAACGGATAGGATCGCTTCGCGGCCCAGGGATTCGTAGTCGATCAGCGGACCGTCTTCTCCGGACATCAGGAACTTACGGACGCGCTCCTCAAAGTTCACTGCCCAATCAAAGGCCACCACATCCCGTTGGCCCCACGCATAGGCTTGCAGGTTATGGACCACGTTGCCGCTCCCTATGACGAGGACCCCTTCATCGCGCAAGGGTGCGAGCATCTTTCCTATCTCGTAGTGGAATGAAGGGGGTTTTGTCCCGTCTATGCTGAGCTGCACCACGGGGACATCGGCCCTCGGAAAGACATGACAAAGGACCGACCAGGTACCGTGATCGAGGCCCCATCGATCGTCACGGCCCACTGCAACGGATGTAAGCAAATCCTGAACACGAGCGGCAAGATCGGGGCTCCCCAATGCCGGGTATTGCACGTCATAGAGTTCCTCGGGGAAGCCGCCGAAGTCGTGGATGGTCCGGGGTCGGCTCATTGCAGTGACAAGGGTAGCCTGGATATACCAGTGGGCCGACAATGACAGCACCGCTCTCGGCCGGGGAATCCTCGCGCCGATGGCGTTCCATTGATCTGTCCATCCATTGTGCTCAAGGGCATTCATTGGATTGCCGTGACCGAAAAACATGGCGGGCATGGGCCTTTGGGTACTCATACTCACAACCTCCCCAAGGTGAGCGTGAAGGGTTCAAGAGTTTTCTCGCCTCCTGCTTTTATACGCCACATCGGCTCATGAGGCAAGAGAAATTCTTGACCCATTGGAACAGAGTTACTGCATTTTCTTGACAGGTACATAGTACAACGGAAACCCGCTTACCTGTGACTTCCGTTCCGGCC
This sequence comes from Syntrophorhabdales bacterium, assembly GCA_050012495.1. Taxonomy (GTDB): domain Bacteria; phylum Desulfobacterota; class Syntrophorhabdia; order Syntrophorhabdales; family WCHB1-27; genus BOG-1155. Next base: position 16,638 of record JBEKHB010000024.1, on the reverse strand, counting down.
TCGAATACGCATACGCTTCGCACAATCTCCTCGAATTCTCGGGGCACGGCCCGCCGGTAGACAGCGGGCCGGCAGCAACGCGCAGCGGCCGGACGGAACAGGGGGGGGAAAGCCATGTAACGGAATGCGGGTAGGTCTATTTTCAGGAGAAAGAAACGAGTTGTCCTTTTATACAAAACTACAAGACTTGAAACGGTAATCTTCAAGGCAGTAAATGAAAAAGGCAGGGCTATTTGCTGACCCTGCCCGCGATGCTTGGTGCATGACGCCTTACTTCTTGAACCTTCTCCTTACAGCCGCAAGACCTACAAGGCCGGGAGCGAAAAGCAGAAGCGCGCCGGGAAGAGGAACCGGGGGAGGATCCGAAACCATGCCCAGTATCTGGAACGAATTCGAATTGGTCCCGTGAGAGGAGACACCACCACCGGTAGAGGAGAGGTCGGGAAGGATGACACCGTTGGCATAACCATAATAACTCTCCCACGCCCGTGATTGCCCATTATTGATGTCCCAGTAAACGAGGCCGCCTGACTTTGTTGTTGTTCCATCCTGCAGCGTTAGCCAGTACGTGCCCGGCCCCAGCGTCACGTTCATCGAAAATGTGGACTGGTATATAGAATAACCGACGATTTTCCGCCTCCCTCCTCACTCACGGTCGGCCTCGTAGGGATCAATAGCGCAAATGGTAAATCGTTGGCCTAGGCGCCGAAATTGCCCCTCACGCTCACTCCTTTTTTCCCTCGACTATTGCGGCCTTCGGATAACTGTCCATATGGCTGTTCATTGCCTTGCCCAGCCAGGCGATGGTTTTGCCCAGATCCTCCATGTTCCGCAAACCCTCTTCATCATGCGCGACCTCACCCTTCTCCAGGCCGAATCCGAGGTTCCAGTACGTTGATCCGGGGATGATGGCCCCGGACATCAGGAACATATGGTTAATGGTGTCGAAGGCGTGCGTACCCCCGCCCCGCCGCACCGCGACCACTGCCGCCCCAATCTTTCCCCTGAGCAATCCGTCATTGGCCACGCCGACCAAGCCGGCGCGGTCGAGGAGCGCTTTCATCTCGGCGCTCACGTCCGTGAAGTAGGTCGGAGTTCCGAGGATTATGGCATGGGCGGCAAGCATCTTCTCCAGGCAGTCGTTGAAGACGTCCGTCTTTACGCTGCACCGGCCATCCTTCGTGTCGAAACATCGGTAACACGCCGTGCATCCCTTGATCTTCTTTCCGCCAAGCTGGATGAATTCCGTGTCCCAGCCTGCGCCCGACAGCGGCTCGAGCACCTTCCTGAGCAGGATCTCCGTGTTCCCTCCCTTGCGCGGACTTCCATTTATGGCTACAGCTTTCATGCTTCCTCCTCATAAATGTAGGGTAATTGCCCTGTTCTCGGGGCAGACCGCCCGGACAGGGGGTTGAGAATGACCATATATGGGAGACTATACCACTTTCCGCGCACTCTCTCTATCGATCATGGCGCAAAGAAGCGGGCAAACGGCTGCGGCAAGTCCGGCTTTTTTCGATCTTTAAGCACAGAGAGATAATTTCCCCTACGAGATAGCCTTTTTCGGTTGAATCCTGTATGATGTGGTGACCGGGGCATGGTGCGCGGGTCTATAGTGCATGTTCACACAAACTATCAGGAGGGAAGCTATGATTTACGTAGTTGTCTCCGTACGCGTGAAGGCAAGCAAGCTGCCAGAGTTCCTGGGGTTATTCGGATCGGTCGCACCCCTCGTAAGAAAGGAGAAAGGCTGCGTCCAGTATGTGGCCGCAACGGATTTCGACAGCGGTCTGCCGCCGCGAGTCTTCGATAAGAACGTGGTCACGATCCTGGAAAAGTGGGAGAGCCTCGACGTGCTCCGGAACCATCTTGCAGCTCCCCACATGGCGGCATACTTTGAAAAGGAAAAGGGTCTGACAGAGAGTAGCTCCATCAAGATTCTGAGAGAGGCGTAGCGTTCAGCGGCAATCGATGGAAGGCGTGCTGCTATACCTCTCCAGGTGTCCCGGACCTGCGCGAAACACCCTCCCATGACCGATCTCTTCCGTCCCTTCGGCCCGCTCCTCTACGCCCGCTTCATCAGGCGTCCCAACCGCTTCCTCGTCGAGTGCGACCATGAGGGGCGTCTGATCCGCGCGTTCCTCCCCAACCCGGGGAGGCTGCAGGAGCTTCTCCTCCCGGACAGCCGCCTCTATATCGTCGAAGAAGAGGCAAGCGGCCGGGCAACGCGGTTTACGGTGGTGGGTGTCGTCCGCGACGATTCCGACTGCCCCATCATGCTCCATACAGGGAAGACTAACGGCGCGGCGCGCCACCTCCTGGAAAAACGGCTCGTCCCCGGCCTTGAGGACGCATCCGTCGTGAGGCAGGAGGTAACCGTCGGCCGCAGCAGGTTCGATTTTCTCCTCCGCGACGGACACGGCGACATACTTCTCGAAGTCAAGTCGTGCACGCTTTTCGCAAGGAGCGTCGCCATGTTCCCGGACGCGGTCACGGCCCGGGGGACCAGGCATCTCGAAGAGCTGGCGTCGCTTGCGGGAAAAGGGATGAGGGCGGCGGTCCTTTTCATCGTCCACGGGCCTTTCCCCGATACCTTCATGCCCGACTATCATACGGACCTGCGCTTTGCCCGCACGCTGCTGCGCGTGCGGGGATCGGTGCGCATTATCCCCATCGCAGTGCGTTGGATGCCCGATCTTTCCCTCTCCAACCACGCGGCCCTCCTTGATATCCCCTGGTCCTACGTCGAGAGGGAGGCTCAGGACAGGGGGAGCTACATCCTCGTCCTCTCCCTTGCGGAAGACCGCTTCCTCGATGTCGGCAGGGCGGGCTGTCTCTTTTTCAGGAAGGGCTTCTACCTCTATGCGGGCTCGGCGATGGCGAACCTGACGGCGAGGATGGAGAGGCATGTGCGCAAGCGCAAGCGGTTTCACTGGCATATCGATTGGTTAAGGTCGGTGGCCGTTGTCCATGCCATCCTCCCTATCCGCTCCTCCGAGAGGCTCGAATGCACCATCGCCCAAGGTCTGCGCGCTCATGCGGCATGGTCGATACCGGGGTTCGGCTGCACGGACTGCGGCTGCGACTCGCACCTCTTCGGCCGCCCTGACGATCCCCTCCGGTCAGCCTGGTTCCAGGGGCTCCTTCTTTCGCTCCGGATGGACAGATACGGCGGGCCGGACGCCCCGTAGAGCGGCCCCGGCTGAACACCTTCGCGCACCGGGTCTCCGGCGCCGATGGCAACGGGATACCGGGCGGGGGCAGCGTTTCACCTTCGGCCTTTCCTGGATTCATACTCAGGTACAGCTTATACAAACAACGCCTCACCATCGGCTGCGTCCGATCCTGGATGAAACCGGCACTGGGGTGACTCGCATGTTACACGTTTTCAGGCGTAAATCCGTACTTTTGAATACAAACCCATCTCACCGCTTCGCAGGACGCGGCGCGACAAAGCTACGCGCGAAAGGCGCCCGGCCGGCACAGGCGCGCCGCCACCGCTGCCGCGAGGAAGAGGAAGCAGAGCACCACGAACCAGTCTCCATACCTCACGTACGGAGTTTCTCCTTTCCTGAGGCAGAAATTGCCGCTCAGCACATCCTCCTTAAATAGGCCCGTCTTTGCGCATGTTCGCCCCCGAGGGTCAATAACCGCGCTGATGCCCGTGTTTGCCGCCCGCAGCACGTAGCGGTCCGTCTCTATCGCTCTGAAGACGTAGGATGAGAAGTGCTGGTAAGGCGCCGACGAGTTGCCGAACCACGCGTCGTTGGTGATGTTGACCAGCACCTCCGCGCCCCTTCTTACCGTGTCGTTCGTGATGGAGGGAAAGACGCCTTCGTAGCAGATGAGCATGCCGATTTTTCCGACATCGGTTATCATGGGATCATGGGAGGGTCCGGGGAAAAAATCGCCCGCGGCAACACTGATCTGCTCCAGGAATGGAAAATAGTCGGCCAATGGCGTATATTCACCGAAAGGCACAAGATGGTTCTTACGGTACTCTGCGACGATCTCCCCTCTCCGCCCGATGACGTAGGCAGAGTTGTAGTACCTGCCCCGGCTGTCCCTTGCTATGGTGCCGAGGAGGAGATCGTTCGAGAGGGCCGCGGGAAGGGTGCGCAGGGCGCGGCTGGCCCCATCCTGGAGAAAGATGAAAGGCATTGCAGTCTCCGGCCATATGACCAGGTCGGATGCGCGTGAGCGGGCAAGGGTAAGGGCGGAATAGGTCCGGATGGTGGCCGCCTTGTATGCTTCGTCGAATTTGATGTCCTGGCGGATATTACCTTGAATGATGGAGACCCTCAACGTGCCTTTGACCGGCTCCCTTAACCGATGAAAACCGAAGACCAGGCAGGCGGCAAGCAGGCAGACGATGAAAGAGCCGTAGACAAGAGGGAAGCGCTTTTTCGCGAGGGCGTTATAGATCAGGCAGTTTACCCCGACGATGAGAAAAGAGAGAAAATAGGTGCCTGTAACGAACGCCACCTGAATAAGAGGCAGAAAGTTATACTGCGAATGGGCGAGGAACGACCAAGGAAAGCCCGACAGAAGAACGCCCCTGAGGTATTCCAGGAGCACCCAGGCAGGGGGGGCGCTGAGGAAGAGGGGAATATGGAGGCGCTCGTGAAGAAAGGAGATGAGCCAGGTGAAGCAAGCGGTGAAGAGAGAAAGGTAGAGTACAAAAAGGCATAGCGTTACTAAGCTGAAGGGCATACTTATCCCGCCGAAGGTGTTCATGGCGAAAACCACCCAGTAGATAAGGCCCGTGTAAGAGACGATGCCGGCGGTGAAGCCTGTGAGAAAATTAAGGCGGTTCTTGCCGGGTTTAAGCGCGAAGAAGAGGGGGACGAGGGCGATGTACGCAAGGTAGAATTGAGACACGGGCGGCTGGCAGACTACAAGGAGCACACCCGCGAGGAAGGCGAGCCTAAAGGGTGATCTTTTTATACTCAGAAAGTGCTTTAACATACGTGAGAAGCTTATTCTCTCTGTATCTCATCCGCCGTGCCTCTGCGCCTTTTTCATGATCGAATCCGAGCACGTGGAGCAGTCCGTGGATGATAAGGGAAATGAGTCTTTCGTAGAAAGGCAGACCTGCCTCCCGGGCCTCTTTTTGCGCTTCTTCCACCGAAATGATCAGGTCTCCGAGTACCTCACACTGAAAACCATCCAGGTAGGAAAATGAGATCACGTTGGTGGGTCCGTTTTTGCCGAAGCATTTCAGGTTAAGGGCCGCAATCTTTTTGTTATCCGTAAAAAGGATACTGAAGTCTCTATCCTGCTGCCCCAAAGAGACGAGCAAGTTTTCCGTTATGCTTCTTAACCGCTTTTTGTCGAGTCTCAACAAGCCTCGGGAAGTTTTTATGAGCACCGTCATCGCTCGTCCTTTCGGGGTATTCTATGCGTTGGTGGAAAATACCTATGAGGATGGTAATGAAGCTTTTTTGGATGGCGTGCAGGTCCTTCAACGTCAGCTCGCACTCGTCGAGCTGGCCGTCCAGGAATATCTGCTCTATGATGTTCTGCACGTGTGTCTCTATTCTCTTGGGGGTCGGGTCCTCCAGGGTCCTTGAAGCCGCCTCGACCGCGTCCGCAAGCATCACTATGCCCGCTTCCCTCGTCTGCGGCTTGGGCCCGGCGTACCTGAAGTCCTTCTCGTTTATCAGCGAGAGCTCGGGGTCCTCCATATCTTTGGCCCTTTGGTAGAAGTAGGTCACGAGGCTCGTTCCATGGTGTTGACGGATGATCTCGTAGATCTTTTTCCCGAGGCGGTATTCTTGCGCGAGCTCCACCCCTTCCCTCACGTGGGAGAGGATAATGAGGCTGCTCATGCTGGGGGAGAGATTCCGGTGCGCATCATCGTTCTGGCTGTTTTCTATGAAGTAATGGGCCATCTTTAGCTTTCCTATATCGTGGTAGTATGCGGCGACCCTGGTCAATATGGGATGGGCCCCTATGCTCTCGGCCGCCGCCTTGCAGAGGTTTCCCACGAGCATGCTGTGGTGGTAGGTGCCGGGGGCCGAGACCATCATCTGCTCGAGCAAAGGGTGCTCGAGGTTTGCAAGCTCAAGGAGCTTGAAGTTGGTGGTGTAGTCGAAGGTATGCTCGATGACGGGAAGGAGACCGGCCGTCATCAGGCTGCTCCCTACGCCCCCGAGGAGGACGAGGGTGATCTTGAGCGGTAAATCGGCAAGGGGATATCCGAGGAGGCCATGGAAGAGGCACATCACAAATGACATGATGAGGGCGGAAAAGAAGCCGGCCCCGAGCACGGTGGACCTCTTTTCAACCTGACCGGAAAAGTAGGAGGCCACAAGGTTGCCGAGGAAGGCGTAGACAAAGATGGAAAGGCTGTTGTCAACGATGAACGCTACCGCAACCCCGAGAATGGTGGAAAAGACAAAAACAGCTTCGGAAAAAAGAATGATCCTCATGACGATGCCGAAGAGGAAGAGGGGGAATATGTAGATCAGCAGCGAGGCATGATCCGGAGCGAACCGCTCGAAGACTGCGAGGGAGACCTTTACCAGAAGGACCGTAAAGACGGTAAGGGCCGCCGCGAAGATGAAATCCTTCTCGGACAGGCTGAACTTTTTGATGTTCCGGTCCGCGAACTCGTAGACAATGGTGATGAACGAGAAAAATAAGAAGAAGAGGAAGAACACATGGCCGGTGATCGGCGGCCTTTTCTGCTCCAGATCAGCCATGCCCGCCAGCTTCCGTTCTTCCTCCGGCCCTATTCTTTGGCCTTCCCTGACAATTACCTCGCCCTTTTTGACGCTCACATCCGAGCCGGGCACCTTGTAGTCGGCAGTCGAACGGATATTCCTGGCAGCGATATCTCCGATTTGGTAGTGTCCGGACTGAAGAGGAAGCCTTATGTCGACAAGAACAGCCAGGATGAGGGAAAAAAGGACGACAGCAAGATATTTTCGCAGGGTGAAACGCGAGGGGGGCTTATCCTTTTCGCTCTTCACTTTTTCATCCCTTCGGCCATAGCCTTCTTTTCATACGCTTTGATGATCTTCTGCACGAGAGGGTGCCTCACCACGTCCTTCTCGGTAAAATAGAGAAACTTTATCCCCTTGACGCCCTTGAGGATGGACTGTATCTCTATCAAACCCGATGCACGCTTATCGGGGAGGTCTATCTGGGTGACGTCGCCCGTGACCACCGTCTTCGATGAGAAACCAAGACGGGTGAGAAACATTTTCATTTGCTCCGATGCCGTATTCTGAGCCTCGTCAAGGATCACGAAGGCATCATTCAGCGTCCTGCCGCGCATGAACGCCAGCGGTGCTATCTCGAGCACGCCTTTCTCAATAAGCCGGCTCCCCCTGTCTATGTCGACCATGTCATAGAGGGCGTCATAGAGGGGTCTGAGATAGGGGTTTACTTTTTCATACATGGTCCCGGGGAGGAATCCCAGCTTTTCGCCCGCCTCTATCGCGGGTCGCGTCAGAATGATCCTCGAGACCTCCTTATTGAAATATGCGGAAAGGGCCATTGCCATGGCCAGGTAGGTTTTTCCCGTTCCCGCCGGGCCGATGCCTATCACGATATCGTGTTTCCGTATGGCCTCGACGTAGAGTTTCTGATTCTGTGTTTTCGAGACGATTACTTTGCGGCTGGGCGGGATGTAGATCTGGTCCCCGTACAGCTCCTCGGCGCCTCTGTTTGTATGCGCAATGTAGCGGACAGCGTGGTCTATATCCGATGGATTGATGGCAAATCCCTTCTTGATGAGCCCTGCGAGCTCGTGTATCACTTTGCTCGTGCTCTCAACGTCTTTCTTCTTGCCCACCAGGGTGACGTGGTTTCCCCGCACGCTCGTCCTGACGTCAAAATATTTTTTGAGATATTTTATGTTTTCTTCCCGGGGGCCGAACAGGTTCCGGGCCAGGTGGGTATCCTCAAAAGAGAGCTGCACTACCTCTTCTTCCGTTTTCTCTTCCAAAAAAGCTTGGCGAACCTCCGTAGGCGGATTTGATCTTGATAGAATATAACACAAAAGCTGGGTTTGTGAAAGATGCGTTGCAACGGACCGGCCGGGGCTTGCCTTATGCGCGATTGGGCTTTAAAATAGTCGGAGCCCGGGGGAAAGGCGCTGTCATGGAACAGGTACAGGTAGATAAAGGCGCGGAAGAATCGATCATTGCGGGTCATCTCTGGATATTCAGCAACCAGGTGAGGTCAAGACCCGCCGGTCTCCCCGACGGAGAGGTCGTCGAGGTGACGGGTGAGAAGGGCAGGCCCCTTGGCACGGGCTACTACAACGCAAAGAGCCTGATCGCCATCAGGTTGCTCAGCCGCGCTGTCGTTGCAGTGAATGAGCGGTTTTTCTCAAGGGCCATCGAAGAAGCCCTCACGCTGAGGGCGGGGGGGCCGGCAGGCAGCTTCAGGGTGGTCAATTCGGAGTCGGATTTTCTTCCAGGGCTTGTCGTTGACAAATACGAGGAGCAGGTAGTGGTGCAGTTATTGACCGCGGGGATGGAAAGGCAGAGGGAGCATATCATCGCTGCGGTGAGGATGGTGCTCTCCCCTCGGGCGGTGGTGCTTCGGAACGACAGCCCCAGCCGGAAGGAAGAGGGCCTCCCCTGCTACATCGAAGCGGCCGACGGGAGCGTGGACAGGGAGGCCGTCATCAAGGTGGGGCCGCTTCGGTTCCTGGTGGATGTGCTCTCCGGCCACAAGACGGGTTTCTACTTTGATCAGGGTGAGAACAGGCTCCTCATGAGAGAGTTCTCGGCCGGCAAGAACGTCCTCGATCTCTTTTGCTATACGGGCGGGTTCGGTCTCCATGCCCTCTATTATGGGGCCCGCGCGGTGACGTTCGTTGATACATCAGCCCAGGCCCTGGATCTGTGCAGGGAAAACGTCAGACTGAACGGCCTCAAGGGAGGCGCCTTCGTGAGGGCGGACGCCTTCACTTTTCTTAAAGAAGCCACAGAGGAGTATGAGGTGATCGTCCTTGACCCGCCGTCATTCATTAAATCGAAAAAGAAGCTCAAAGAGGGTGAAAAAGGATACATCGACCTCCACAAGAAGGCCCTGAAGGACCTCTCCCGCGAGGGACACCTCTTCACCTTTTCCTGTTCCTACCACATGAAGCGGTCGAGGTTCAGGGACATGGTTCGCATTGCGGCCTATGGCCACGCCGATGTCTACCTTATCCGCGAGCTCACCCAGGCCCCCGACCATCCGGTGCTCCTGACGATACCCGAAACGGAGTACCTTAAAGGCCTTATCGTCAGGGTGAAAAAGAGAGCGGAACAGCACTCTTGACTTGCCCCCGAAATTACATTATATAGTAACGTGCTGAGCATGGGTGCAAGGAAGATAGTCAATATCGCGCTGCCCCTGGCGGGTCTCGGGGTTGTCGTGTTTTACAATTTTTGCGGGTCGACCTGCACCTTTTTGAAGGGAGGGTTTTTCGGGATCGATCTCAAGTATCTCGGCCTGGTCTATCCGGTCCTTCTCGTGCTGCTGGTTCTTTTGAAGCAGGACCTGCCTCATCTCGCCTTGCTCTCACTGGGAGTCGGCATGGAGATAAACCTTGTGGCCTTTCAGGTCAGAAACGAGACCTACTGCCCCTATTGTTTGATCTTTGGGGCCATCCTCGTTTTTCTCTTTCTGTTCAATTCCAGGCGGTCGAAGCTGCCCCTGATGGGTATTGGCGTGGCCCTCGGGTTTCTTTTGTGTCTCCTCTTTTTCAAAGGGGCAGCCTCTCCGGTTTACGCCGATGAAGTCCTTTTCCCTTCGTTCGGAAAAGGAAAGGTGCAGGTGAGGTTCTATACGGACTATTTCTGCGGTCCTTGCGATCGTATGGAGCCGAAGATCGAGCCGCTGCTCAAGGACCTGGTGCAGAGGAACGTCATCACCCTCACCTTCGTGGACACGCCGGTCCACACGCTTACTCCCCTTTATGCCAGATATTTTCTCTACATATTCAATCAGGACGGCATGTTAGACCAGATCTTCAGGGCGAGGACGTTTCTTTTTGAGGCGGCCCGGGACAAGATAGGAGAAAAGGAGAAGCTCGAGGATTATCTCAGGGCGCACGAGGTGAAATTCAAAGAGTGTGATCCACGGCCGACCTTTGCAGCCTTCACCGCCCTTATCAATGAAGACAACATAAAGTCGACGCCCACCTGCGTCATAATAAATGACGGAAAAAAAGCCGTATTCAGCGGAGAGACGGAGATCACCAAAGCCCTCAAGCTTCTCAAGTGACGCTTTTCGGTCAAAGGGCGACAAAGGGTTTTTAGTCTCATCTCCTGTCGTGCTGATGGAAGAGGTAATGGGAATGGATGTGACGGTGGGCAGTGCTGCCATGGTAATGCAAGTGCTCATGAATGAGGTTCACTTTGAGGAGAAGCTTTTCGTCGTAAAGCAGCTCATCCGCCTCGCCCGTTTTTTCGATCGTGTGCTCTTCCGACAATACCGCCACCCGGCATCGCAGCTCGCTCACCAGTGAAAGATCGTGGGTCGCGATCACGATGGTCTTTCCGGCTTCATTGAGGGCAAAGATCAGCTCGACCAGGTAGACTTGCGTCCTCGGGTCGAGTCCGCTCGTCGGCTCGTCAAGGAGAAGGACCTGGGGGTTCATGGTAAGGACCGAGCCTATGGCCGCCCTCTTTTTCTCGCCGGCGGAGAGCATGTAGGAAGGTCTGGTCGCGAGGTCGCCTATTTCGAGCATCCGGAGGATTTCAGTTGCCCTCCTTTGTGCTTCCTGTTCTCCGAGGCCGAGCTGGAGAGGGCCGAACATCAGCTCGTCGAGCACGGTCGGGCAAAAGAGCTGCACGTCGGAGTCCTGAAAAATATAGCCCACTCCCGCCCGGAACGCACGGTTGAAGTGCGGGTCACTGAGTGTGCTTTCCGACACTTCTTTCCCCCTGAAGAGCACGGTGCCGGAGGTGGGCGGGGTAAGGCCGTTCATGACGTGAAGGAGGGTAGATTTGCCGCTCCCATTCGAGCCTATGACTGCAAAGATCTCACCTTCCCGGATGTCGAGGCTCACGTCCGAGAGTCCCTGTATCCCCCCATGGTAGCGGTAGCTCACATGCCGGACTTGCAGGATATCGGTGCCTTCCTTCACATCCATATGAGGATAACTCCGCAACAAATAAGGCAGAGGCCTTCTGCGACGTCACGTCGTCTCAATTTCCCTGCGGCGGCCAGCTTTATCTCTTTGCCGAGGCCCCGGGAAACCATGGCCTGGAATATTTCTTCGCACCGACTTTGAGTCTTTCGAAAGAGGAAGGTGATGCGCCCCGCCGCCCACGCCCCTGCCCCGCCGGCCGCAGATCCCCCCGAAAGCCTGCTTTTCCCGGCGAGGTGGATGGCCTTCAGCATCTCTGAAAAAATAAGAATGTATTTATAGGTGAGGACGAAGACAATGAGCAGCCCATCGGGGACCCTGAAAAGCTTGAGAGATTTTATGATATGAGGGAAGGGGGTGGTGCAGAGCAAGAGGAAGGAGATAGTGAGGCAATTGACCATGCGCAGGGTGACAAGCCCGACGACGGAGAGACCCTCCCTGGTAATGCCTATGGTCGCGGGCAGGGTGTAGACCCAGAGGGTGCGGGCAGTGCGGAGGCGCATTAAAGGCAAGATAATCTCGCCGCCCGTCACGAGATTGCACGCCGCAGGCAGTACAATGAGAAAACCAAAGAGGAAGGCAAGCACACCTGTGCGCCGGTAGAAATGGACCGGGTTGAGCCGGGAGAGGCATACAAGCAGGAAGAGGAGGCCGGCGAGGGTGAGCCCCGGGACAATCGCGTTCTTGACGGTACCGACGACAAGAAGAAAGAGGAGACAGACGAGCTTGACCCTGGCGTCCATCGTCTGGAGCAGGCCATTTTTCGAGGCAAGCTCCCACTGCATAAAGGTAGTGCCGATTACCGAGCCGATCCTTTCGAGGGCGCGATCAAGCACGGGCGGCGCGGCGCGGGCATGGCCGATGTCGGGGAGAGGCTCGTGCAATGTGTGCAGGAATGCGGGTAAGCTATCGTTCATTTGTGCGCACGATCCTCGCCAGCAGGATGACGACGAGGGCGATAAGGGTGATCCCCGCCAGGCCCGCTATGATATAGAAGAACAATTGGGAGGCGAGGCAGGCCCCGTCTTTCGAGAAGCTGTAGCCCGCAGCAGGCGCGCGCCAGATATGGGCGCCCCGGCTGAGTCTCTCCGGCACGTAGCCGAGGACCTGACCCAGATGCTCGGGGCCCCATTCTCCCCAGGTCCCTTCGGCATGAAAGACCTTCGGAAGGACGATGCCCAGCGGCGTCAGAAGCGCCAGGGCGAGTAATCCCAGAGAGAGCTTCCGCCGAAAGCCCTTCTCCCCATGACTTTCATCACTTGTCCGGGCTGACCTTCTCGTTTCCATATGCTTTTTGCCTCATCCCATATACCAGTCCCGGTTGGTTCCTCAGTATGTAGCCGAGGAGCAGTGCCGTGACCACGCCTTCAATAATGCCGAAGAAAAACAGGTGCTCCAACGCCATGGCGGGCACGGCGATTTTGAGCGGATAAGGGGCATAGAGCGGCTTTCCATCGGGTCCGGAGGCGATGAGCGGCTGAATGCCGAATTCGAACCCTGCGAGGACCGCTGCGGCGCAAAGCCCGATATACCCTGCGAGAAAGGCTGCAATAAGGGTCCTGCGCTTGCCTTTGCCTGCGCCTCCTGCCAGTCTGAATATCCCGTATGAGACAAAGGGCATTGCGATCGCCATGTTGCAGCAGTTTGCGCCGAGGGCGGTAATGCCGCCGTCCCCGAAGACGAGGGCCTGGATAAGGAGTACCACGGAGAGAGCGATGACCGCCGACCATGGGCCGAGGAGGATGGCAGCGAGAGCGGCGCCCACGATGTGGCCGCTTGTTCCCCCCGGCGCCGGAAAATTGAACATCTGGACCAGGAAGCTGAAAACCGCGGCCATCGCGAGGTAGGGCACCTGTCTGACCGACAGCTCCCTTTGCACCTTTTTCATGGCAATACCCCAGAAGACGAAGGAGACCCCGTAAAGAGGAGCGTACGTCTGAGGGCTCAGGTAACCGTCGGGGATGTGCAAAACTACGCTCCTGGAATGGGCTGGCCCCTTATCGCAAGACTCGGGCGGCCATCCGTATGGATTCTCCTTATGCCGCTTCCCCCAAAAGACGGAAAAAGCCACGGGACATCGCAGATTTTCAAACCTGCCTTTGCCTTCGTGGCGTGCTTAGTCTATTACTCATTGGCGCCCGTTGTCAAGATGATTCACAAGGGGAAGAAAAACAGGCAGAAAATATAGTGAGGAACGGCTCACAAAGACTACCTTTCGCCGTTTATCTGTAGTATAATAATTTAAGCTGTTTATCAGGTGGGAGTTTTCGCTGTTCCCTGGTCTCTTTGCGTGGGCTGTAAGAGGTCATGCAAGGAGTGGTATATTTTGTCGTTAAGGCTCATTCGGCAGGCAAAAGAGCAAAACCTTCTTGACAATGAAGGGGGAAAGTGGTAACATCCCGAAGCTTTTTTTGCTAAAAGCTGACGTGCTGGTTTATTCTTTTTATCCCTTGACAAGGGATTATTTTTTGGAGGTAGTGATGCCTACTATTAATCAGTTGGTGAGGCTGGGGAGAGAAGTAGCAAAAAGGAAGAGCGCCTCGCCTGCCCTTACCGGTTGCCCTCAAAAGAGGGGCGTATGCGTGAGGGTCTATACCACGACCCCGAAGAAGCCGAACTCGGCGCTCCGGAAGGTAGCCCGTGTGCGCCTGACCAACGGCATGGAAGTGACCACGTACATACCCGGCATCGGCCACAACCTCCAGGAGCACTCGGTTGTGTTGATAAGGGGGGGAAGGGTCAAGGATTTGCCGGGCGTCCGCTATCACATCATACGCGGATCCCTCGATGCGAGCGGCGTGCAGAACAGAAAGAAGAGCAGGTCCAAGTACGGGTCCAAAAGACCGAAGCAATAGCGGCGGAAAGCTTTAAAGGAGGCAAGTAGTGCCACGCAAAGGAAGGGTATCGAAAAGGGAGAGATTGCCTGATCCCAAATATAACGATGTGCTTGTACAGAGGTTCGTCAATTCCGTCATGTGGGACGGGAAAAAGAGCCTTGCAAGAAGACTCGTCTACCGGGCCCTGGATTTGATGGAAAAAAGACTGAAGGAAGACCCCTTGAGGGCGTTCCGGAAGGCGATGGATAATGTGAAGCCGGAGCTTGAGGTGAAGGCGAGGAGGGTTGGCGGGGCCACGTATCAGGTGCCGGTCGAGGTGAGACTCGACCGCAAGATGTCCCTTGCCATACGGTGGATTTTGCGCTATGCCCGGGGCCGCTCGGAAAAGACCATGATAGAGAAGCTGGCCGGGGAGCTTATCGATGCATACAACAACAGGGGCGGCGCTATAAAGAAGCGCGAAGACACGCACAAGATGGCAGAGGCCAATAAGGCCTTCGCCCATTATAGGTGGTAAATGCAGGAAGTTATCAGAAACGTCGGCATCATGGCTCATATCGATGCCGGTAAGACAACGACTACAGAGAGGATCCTGTTCTATACAGGCGTAAACAACAGGATCGGCGAAGTGGATGAGGGTACGTCCACGATGGATTGGATGGAAGAGGAAAAGGAACGGGGTATCACCATCACCTCAGCCGCGACGACCTGTTTCTGGAGGGATCACCGCATCAACATTATCGATACGCCCGGTCACATAGATTTTACGGTGGAAGTGGGACGGTCGCTCCGGGTCCTCGATGGCGCAGTGGCCTTGTTCTCCGGCGTCGAAGGGGTCGAGCCCCAGTCCGAAACCGTGTGGAGGCAGGCCGACCGCTACAGGGTTCCACGCATCGCCTTCGTGAACAAGATGGACAGGCCCGGCGCTGATCTGGATAAGGCTGTCGGGATGATGGCTGGCATGTTAAAGGCAAACCCCGTGGTGCTCCAGATCCCGATTAAGGCCGGGGATGAGTTTCTGGGTGTTGTCGATCTTGTAGCGGCAAAGACCGTAATCTACGATGTCGACCGCATGGGCGTCGAATATTTGTCCGGGGATGTGCCTCCCGATCTCGCCGGCCGGTTCGAACAGGGACGGGAAGCGATGATGGAGAAGCTCTCGGAGATCGACGATGACTTGATGGACCGTTTTCTGCATGGCTTGGAGATCAGCGTTGCCGATGTGCAACGGGTGATCAGAAAGGGCACGATCGAGGGGAGCATCCTGCCGGTTTTGTGCGGCACGGCTTTCAAGAATAGAGGCATTCAGCCGCTTCTTGACGCAATAGTCGATTACCTGCCGTCTCCCATAGACGTATCGCCCCATCTTTACTGGAACGAAGAAGGAGAAGAGGGCTCCATAGAGGGTTCCGAGGAGGAACCGTTCAGCGGTCTCGTATTCAAGATCATGAACGACCCTTTTGTCGGCCGGCTGAGCTACCTGAGAGTCTATTCCGGCCGTTTGAGACAGGGTCAGACGGTCTCGAACAGCACAAGAGGAAAGGCGGAAAGAATCGGGAGGATCCTGAGACTTCACGCAAACAAGCGGGAGGAGATCAAGACGGTCGAGGCCGGCGATATTTGCGCCGTCTCCGGCTTGAAGCAGACCTCGACCGGCAATACCCTGGCCGACCCCGACCATGCGATCCTTTTTGAAACGATCGAAGTTCCCATACCCGTCGTCTCCATCGCAGTGACACCCAAGAAAAAGGATGATCTGAAAAAGATGTGGTTTGTCTTTAATCAGTACACCCTCGAAGATCCGTCCCTGAAGGTCAAAATGAATGACGAGACGGGAGAGGTCGTACTTTCCGGCATGGGAGAGCTGCATCTGGACATCGTGATGGATAGGGCCAAACGGGAGCATAATCTGAATATGTCTTTCTCTGCCCCCCGGGTAGCCTACCGGGAGACAATCACACGTAAAGCCACAGCCACGGGAAAATATATCAAACAGTCCGGCGGCAGGGGACAGTACGGTCACGTGGTGCTCGAAATTGTGCCGATTGAGGGCAAGAAATTCGAGTTCGAGAACAAAACCGTGGGCGGCGTCATCCCCAGAGAGTATATGGCAAGCATCGAGAGAGGGGTGAGAGAGGCCCTCGAGAAGGGTGTTCTCCTCGGGCATCCCCTGATAAATATAAAAGTGGACCTTATTGACGGCTCTTACCACGAGGTCGATTCCTCAGAGCTTGCGTTCAGGCTTGCCGCATCGATTGGAGTGAAAGAGGCGGTAAGGAAGGCCAATCCGATTATCCTTGAGCCGGTGATGAAGGTGGACCTGACCGTGCCTACCGATTATCTTGGTGCTGTGGTAGGGGACATCAGCAGCCGCAGGGGAAGGATCGCCGAGATCGACGAGAGAAACGAGGTGAAGTGCGTGCAAGCCCATCTCCCTCTCGGAGAGATGTTCGGCTATACGACCCGCCTTCGCTCCATCACCCAGGGCAGGGGCAGTTTTCACATGGAATTCTTTCACTATGCGCCGACCCCTGCGTCTATCGTCGAAGACCTTATGAAGAATAGAGAAAAAACAGTTACGGAGGCTCTCTATGGCTAAGAAAAAGTTTGAACGGACGAAACCCCACGTCAATATAGGCACCATAGGCCATATCGACCACGGGAAGACCACCCTGACGAGCGCAATCACGAGATGCCTTT
>JBEKHB010000023.1:0-75283 GCA_050012495.1 Syntrophorhabdales bacterium | reverse complement strand
TGTACGTGAAGAAAGGGGAGTTGGACCACGCCGAGACGCTCCTGAAGGAATCGGTCCAGGGCGAGCCGAAAAACCGTCACAGCCTCATGCTGCTCGCAGGCATCTATGCGTCGAAGGATGAGTTCGACAAGGCACGGCAACTCTATGAACAGTGCATAGCAATGGACCGGGAGGATACGGACGCCTACCTGCTCCTGGGATCCATCGACATTGCTCAGAAAAAATACCGGGAGGCAGCCGCAGCTTACGAAATAGTGCTGAGCTACGACGGCGAAAACCTCATGGCTCTCTACTATACAGCCAGACTTCACGGTGAGCTGAAGGATTTCGAGAAAGCGCGGGCACACTATGAGAAGCTTCTTGCCATAAAGCCGGACTTTGAGCTGGCGCTGCTTGACATGGGGACTTTGTCTGAGATAGAGGGCAGACTCGACGTGGCGGTGAGCTACTATAAGAAGGCCGTGCAGGTCAACCCGGCGGGCAAGAAGGCGAGGGCGAGGATAGCCGCGATCTATGTGCAAACAAAGGATTACGACGGGGCTATTTCCGAATTCGAGAAGCTGTCCGACCTCGATAGGGAAGACCTTTCGATCAGGGAAAATATCGGTCTTCTCCACCTGGAAAAGGGGAAGTATGAGGAGGCGATCCGGGAATTCAGCCTGGTTCTCGCTTCCAGGCCCAGGGACGACAAGGCGAGGCTTTACCTGGCCATCGCATTGCAGGAGAAGGGAGACCTGAAAAAGGCGATTGAAGAACTTTTGAAGGTGGATCAGAAGGGAGAAGAATTCCAGGCGGCCTCGCGGAACCTCCTCATCCTCTATGTAAAAGCGGGGGCCGTCGATGAAGGCGTTCAGCAGATAGAGAAACTGATTGAAAAGAATGAGAAGAACGTTTCGCTCTATCAGCTTTTGGCAGGACTGCTCGAAGAAAAAATGGATTACGGCAGGGGTATAGCCACCCTCGAAAGGGCGAAAAGTCTGGAGCCGAAAAATGTCGACCTCCTTTATCAATTGGGCATGCTTTACGAAAAGAACGGGGACAACGACACAGCGCTAAAGAATATGGAAGAGATAGTCAAGATAGAGCCGGACAACCCGGGCGCGCTCAACTTCATCGGCTACAGCTTTGCGGAAAAAGGCATCAACCTGGAGCGGGCGGAGGCCCTCGTAAAAAAGGCCCTGGAGAAAAGACCTGACGACGGCTACATACGCGACAGTCTCGGTTGGGTCTTCTATAGCAAGGGAGAGTACAAAAAAGCGCTGGACGAGATACTGAAGGCCCGGGAGCTGGCATCCGATGACTCCGTTATCGCCGAGCATCTTTCAGATGTCTATGCCAGGCTCGGCCAGCGCGACAAGGCAATAGATGTCCTGCACCAATCGATAGACCTCGAAAAAAAAGACGATCGAAAGAAAGTCCTTGAGGAGAAGCTGAGAAGTCTCGAGCAAAAGCGCAAGTGAAAAGACTCATCTTCGTCTCCTTCCTGATCTTCATTTCAGGATGCGCTCTCCTTCAGAAAAAGGGTGAGAACCTGCAGTGGCCTTCCGGAGTCAACTCCCTTAAGGGTGAGGGAGACCTTGATGCAGCGTGGAAGAAAGAGCACTTTTCAGGCCCTTTTGTGGTGAGCATGGAGTATCCGGACCGGTTTCTCCTGGAGGTATACGGGCCTTTCGGACAGACCCTCATCTATGTGCGAAAGGACGCAGGTCGATTTCTTTTTGTTGCCGGAGACGAAAAGACCACCGATGAAGCGGTCTTCGAGGAGAGATATGGTTTTCCCGTGAGCCGGTTCATAAACGACCTCGCCATGAGGGGAGACAGGCAGGAGACGTCCGAGGGGTGGACAATGGAACATGAGAACTATCGGGTCGACTACGGCCAGGATAGGCGGGGCAGGAGAAAGATCTGCTGGGAGAGCAGGGACGGCTCGATCTGCCTCACCTTCGATGCACTACAGTTTGCCGGGCAGTGATGTCCAAGATCGTCGCCGGAGGTTGCGGCAGCTACGACGTACCGCTGCTGAAAGAGTTCTTTTTCAAGGCCCTCGCCGAGTTCGGCGCCTTGCCGGCCAAGTGTAAAGTCCTCTTAAAGCCGAACCTTCTCAGCGGCAAGGCGCCGGGAAAGGCGGTCAACACCCATCCTCTCTTTGTGCGGGCCATCGCCGAGATACTGGTAGAGAATGGGTGCACTGTTTTCGTAGGGGACAGCCCCGGATACGAATCGACCGAGAAAGCCCTCGAAAAATCCGGCATCATGGAGGTGATGCGGGACCTGCGGCTGGGACTCGCGCCTTTCAGAAAGAGGGTCACGAAAGTCAACACCGGTATTTCCCCGTACAGGGAACTGGTGCTCGGGGAAGACCCTCTCGACTACGACCTGGTGCTGAGCATGCCCAAGCTGAAGACCCATGTGATGATGGGTCTCACAGCCGGGGTGAAGAATACCTTCGGCTTTGTGCCCTCCCTGGATAAGGCAAAATGGCACCTCCGATGCAAAGGGGACAAGCGGCTTTTCGCATCCCTTCTCATGGATATCCATTCCACGGTCAACCCGGCCCTCACCATCCTCGACGGGATAGTCGGCATGGATAGCAATGGTCCGGCCCACGGACGGGTTCGTCATCTGGGTCTCGTTGCCGTTTCCGATAACGGCCTGTCCCTCGACGTTTTTCTTGAAAAGACGCTTGCTATCCGGTCCCCGCTGCCTATCACCTCACTGGGCGAGGAAAAAGGTCTCCTCGAGGAGGCGATGCTGGTGGACCAAGGCGCACCGCAGATACGGGACTTCGTGATGCCGGCAGCCGTGGAAGTAGATTGGAACCTGCCCCCTCTGGTCCGGGAGACCGTAAGGCGCATGTTTACGAGAAAGCCAAAATGGGACAGCAAAAGGTGCAACGTCTGCAAGACCTGCGTGAATGTCTGCCCCGTCGGCGCGCTCCGTGCAGGGAGAAAGGGTCTCTTTTTCGATTATAAGGCGTGCATCAGGTGCTACTGCTGCCATGAGATGTGCCCCACCGGCGCCATTACCGTGTGATTGACGAGGGCGCTATTACTGGGGCTCAGCGCCCCCTCCATGAGCAAGCTCATGGAGCCTCCCCCCTCAATAAACTGACCTGTCGTTCCCTGACTCGTGGACGCGCTGTAGCGATATGTCACATTTCCCCGGAGGAACCGGAAAAGCTTACTCAGGCCCACCCCATCGTGGTCAGTGCCTGCTTAATCTGCTCCGGACCCTCGACGATGAAGCCGGAGCTCATACGTTCGCCGCCGTTTTTCCAGACTATATTCAATATTTTTCTCCGGGAAAATATGGCGCCATGCCGGAAGGCTATTTTCACCTCGATGATCGATTTCATTGGAATCACGAGCCCGAGGTGCGTAGTTTCTTGAAGGAAATAGAAACCCTGATAGTCGTACCAGTATTCGCCCGGCCCTTTTTCCGGCAGGCCCGCATGCCTCGTGCTGCGGCGATACCATGGCTGCTCCACCTTCAGCGAGCCCGTATAAAAACCCCGGTTTGTCATCTTCTCTTGCCTCGTTCTTTTTCTTGGCCTTACCGCCTGTCTACTTATTTTACCCTGTTTTTGCTTCCTCCGGTGTGTAATTATGCGCCCGGCGCGCAAGACGCATTTCCCCGAAACAACGTACCTATTCGACCCGGCGGAACCTCTTCATGAATAGGGAATAGACGGCGCCTCGCGAAGGTGAGCTTCTTGCAAACAAGGCCTTTTTGTGTAAGAATGTCACTATAATCGGAAGTGCCAAGGCGCCTGGTGGGCCTCCTGGTCTTCAAAACCAGTGCACCGGTGACGAGCTGGTGGGTGGGTTCGATTCCCATGCACTTCCGCCATAACATTACGCCCATCGTTGGGTGGTCAAAGGATATTGTTCTTCGCGTCCTGACCGGTCTCCTTCTGGAACTCGTTCAAGTTTCTCTGCAGCGATTTTTCATCTCTTTCTATCTGCAAAAGCGTATCTCTGACTGCTCTGCCTGAATCCGGCGCTTCCTTGAGGTTCGCTACCAAGTTTTTCTTCTTGCCCTCCACTTCTTTCAGACTGGTCGACAGCAGGGCCTTGTTCGGGGGCGTCTGCGAACGGTCTCGTCCTTCAGGGCACGGTCATGTTCTATCGGGATGCTTGACGGGCAGGATGCATCAGCACTGCCGTGGCAGGTACTTTGCATTGAACCCTATCCAGCCGGCCTGACATGCTAAAAACGGCTTCCGTGTGGTATGCTTCTATGAGAGCGTGAGAAAGGAGACCCCGTGAGATGAGCGTGAGTCAGCGGCTTTCCGAGCAGATCGTCGCCGAAATCCACCGCATCAGGTGGGAAGTGAGACAGATCAACCAATATGCCTGCATACTGAAGGATTTTGCCGAGGAGGTATTACTGGCTGATGTGGCCGACTCCGGCGAGCAAGAACGAGAAATGAAAGGCCACCCTGCTTCCTGCGTCTCCCTGGGAAGCGTGGAAAGGCTCGACCACGAGGACCTGAATTTCCTCCGCAAAACGGAATCTTTAGTACCCCTCTTCGCAGCACTTCAACGCCGGTGTCCTAGCGTCCTTTTCATCTACTCGGTAAATACCCGAGGAGTCACGAGAGGGTTCCCCTGGATGGATGTCTCCGTCCTTCCCGCCGGGTTCAAACCCACCGAGCATAGTTTCTTCTACATTGCCGACGAGGAGCATGACCCGGAAAGGCTGCCGCGATGGACCGAACCGTACCTTTGCCCTCTCACCAAGATCTGGATGGTTACCTGCGCAATCCCGCTCTACCCCGAGGGCAATCGTTTCTTTGGCATCATTGGAATCGACGTAAACCTGGAGCAAATCAGCAAACCTCTGGGAAACATGCTCAGGAGCGCATCCAAAGGATACGCTTTTTTCCTGTCTCCCTCAGGGAATCTAGTAGTTTCGTCTGATCAAGGGGTGGAAAGCCTTCACGAGGATCAGATCCTTGTGCGGAAGGAGTGGAAGCGCCACCAGGAGACTGCCCACTTCAGAGGCGACGACGTGAAAGTGAGAAAAGTGGTTCTATCTTCGGGAAAGGCCCGTCTGTTACAAGCCTATATCGACTGCAATGGGTGGAACCTTTTCTGTATCCTCCCTGAAGGCAGGGGAAACCGCCGGAAGAAGATCGATATAGATGCCCTGCCGGGAGGCGGCACATTGCCGGCTGCGGGGAATACCGAACAGGTTTATCTGCCGATGATGAGTTTCATCTCCTCCTTTTCTGAATCCCTCAGACAAATCGGAAACCTGATAGAGGGGACCAAGATCATTGGGAGCGGCGCCCTTGACCATCGTATAGCGGTTGAGAGAAAAGATGAAATCGGGCTTCTGGCGGTTTCCATCAACAAGATGGCGGCTGAGCTGGAAAAGGGGAAAGAGGAGTTCGAGTCCGTATACAGGAAGATAAGCCAAATGGACCGTCTCTCTGCGCTGGGCCAACTCACCGCGGGGATTGCCCACGAGATAAACAACCCTTTGGCCATCATCTCAAATTACATCCAGATACTGCTGATGAATCCCAATCTGCACCCTGAGGTCAAATCGGATATGCAGGCCATAGACGAGGAGGTGAGCCGGACCACTGAAATCATCAGGAGACTTCTCAGCTTTTCGGGGCAGGCGACAATGAAAAAAGGCGTGGTCCAGATAAACGATGTGCTCGACAACACTTTGCAGTTCCTGAGATTTCAGCTCAAGTCCCAGGGTATTGAGCTTGTGGAGCGCTATGATGACGCCCTGCCGCTCACCGTGGGCAATTCAACGGAATTGCAGCAAGCCTTCGTCAACATTCTTCTCAACGCCTCTCAGGCCATGCCGAACGGAGGAAGGCTGGAGGTGGGTTCAAAATTGAAGGGCAGGGCGGACAGAAAAGTGGCGAAAGTCATTGAAGTCCATGTCTCAGATACGGGACAGGGCATAGAAAGGAAGTTCTTGGACAAAGTTTTCGATCCTTTTTTTACTCTCAAAGCGCCCGGTCGGGGAACCGGACTTGGGTTGTCGATAAGTTATGGCATAGTCAAGGAGCATGCGGGAAGTATTGACGTGAAGAGCAAACCAGGCAAAGGCACGACGGTGAAGATCTGCCTGCCCGTGGTGAGGAAAGACCGGTAAAGACCGAGCCGGCGCCGACCCGATAAAACGTGGCGCTGATCGGCAAGTTGGGACGGAGGGGAAGCAAATTATGACGAAGGTATTGCTTGTCGATGACGAAGAGAAGGCCCTTACCGTACTGTGCCGGTCCCTTGAAATACTCGGGTACCAGGCTGAGGGGATATCCCGTCCCGGAATTGTCTGCGACACCATAAAGAAATGGCGGCCCGATGTGGTTTTCGTCGATCTGATGATGCCCGAAATCCACGGCCTTGATCTCCTCCAACAGATCAAGGCCGTGGAAGCCGACCTTCCCGTCATTGTCCTCACGGGCTATGGAACGGTGAAAACCGCCGTGGAGGCGATGAAGCGGGGCGCCTTCGATTACGTCACCAAGCCTTACAATATCGACGAAATCGACCTGATCATAAAACGGGCCATCGAACAAAGAGCACTGTCCATTGAGAATAAGATGCTGAGAGAGAGACTTCTCGAGAAATCACCATTCTCCTCGATCGTTACCACCGATAAAACCATGAAAAAACTCCTCCATGCGGTGGAAACGCTCTCCAGCACCGACAGTACGGTGCTGATCACCGGGGAGAGCGGAACAGGCAAAGAGTTGATAGCCAAGGCCCTGCACTATTCGGGTACGAGACGGGATTGTCCCTTCGTCCTTCTCGATTGCAGCGGTTTGCCGGACACAATTCTTGAAAGCGAGATTTTTGGCCACGTGAGAGGGTCCTTCACGGGGGCCTATACGGACAAGAAGGGCTACCTGGAAGTTGCCGAGAAGGGCAGCGTATTCTTCGACGAGATCAGCGAACTTCCCTATCCCCTTCAAAAAAAGCTGCTGAGGGTGATCCAGGAGAAAGAGTTCTCGAAGGTCGGTGACACCAGGATCAAGAAGGCAAATATTCGTATCATTGCCGCAACGAACAGAGACCTGAAGGCGGAGGTGGGAGAGGGCCGATTCAGGGAAGACCTGTACTATCGCCTGAACGTGGTTTCCCTTCGCGTCCCCCCTCTTAGAGAGAGGCGCCAGGACATCCCGCTTCTGACAAACTACTTTCTCACCGAGTTCAACGCGAGGTTCAAGAAGAGAGTCATTGCCGTCGCCGATACAGCCTATAGTGCGATGACGGCGTATCAATGGCCGGGCAACGTGCGCGAATTGAGGAATGCCCTAGAGAGGGCGGTGACGTTCAAGGAGGATAATACGATCACCCTTCAGGACCTTCCTGAAGAGATCCTTTCCGCCGATAGCGGGGGAATGAACCAGGTGCCCGCCTTCAAGGAGTTTAAAGAGGAGAAAATTGACGGGATGACGCGGGAATACATCACCACTCTCCTCGCCATGTACAAGGGGAACGTGAGCAAGTCGGCAGCAAGGGCCGATCTGGACCGTGCCAACTTCAGAAAACTTCTCAAGCGTTTTCACGTCTCTGCGGCCGATTATCGTTAAGTGACAAAAAAATGGGCCTCGAGACAAGTGGGTACTAAAATACCCTGCGGGGCTAAAAGGTATCCCGGCGCGTGTAGCGCGCTGTTCCTCAATCAACTCCCCCCTGATCGCACGATGCCCTGATGTCGCTCTCCCCGGTCGGTGGGTACATTATACCCCATTGGGAACATACCTGTTTCCCTGTTTGCTGCAACACCTAATTATTTTAGTGCTTCCGGGAGTTAATGAAGGCATGGGCTGACCGCCATCATGCTGGCATAACTGTTGCAGGTTCTTTTGAGCACGGAAGCATGTCTTTGAGAGCACTGCTAAGCATTGCGATAATGGCTCGCTTATTCAAAGCGAGCCATTTGGATAGCGAGTGGAGCAATCTGCCTCAGCGAAGGCAAAAACGTGCTCTCCTGGAAACAGGGGGAGCATACTTTCCCCCGAAACGTGGACACCCCATTAAGGTGGACAACCTCTCCTCTCTGAAGTGAAATACTAAAGAGGAGGAGGAAAGGAAACAATAACCGATCATCGGAAGCGGTACGACGGAATATTCAAGGCGAAGGTGGTGCTCGAATCCTTGAAGAACGAGAAGACCATCGCCGAACTGGCCAGTGATTATGGAGACTTCTTCCGGCGCTACAACGAACAATGGCCCGAGGTGGCGCCCGACTATTGTGGCCCTGGCGCTATCGCTGTAAGAGCAAGGGGAGGATTGAAATGGCGGACAAGTCGTTAGAGCAGTTGGGGTACAAACAGGAGCTAAAGCGATCACTCGGCTTCTGGGGCGTGGTGGTCTACGGCATTATCTTCACGTGTCCCATGGCGTCGATGCAGATGTTCGGCTACGTCGGTCAGTATGCCAACGGCCTCGATTCTTTGGTCTACATCATAGGTGTAGCCGGCATGATTTTTACGGCTTTCAGCTACGGGAGGTGCATCAGGGAATGGCCGATTGCGGGGTCCGTATTCTCGTATGTTCAAAGAACCATAAACCCCCACGTAGGTTTTGTCGCAGGATGGCTGATCCTCATCGACTACGCACTCATACCTGGGCTGGTTCTTTCTCTTGCGGCCGTATTTGTGGGAATACTCATCCCAGGGATCCCCGTTTGGCTTGCCCTCCTTGTTTTCGTTCTCGTCGACACGGCCATCAACTATGTCGGCATCGAGCTTGCGGACAAGGAGAACATTGCGCTCTTCATCATTCAGCTCGCCGGCATCGCTGCTTTCCTCGTTACGGGCGCTATCTATGTCTGGAGGGGAGGAGGCGCAGGCACCTTCAACGCCGACCCGATCTTCCAGCCTTCAAAGTTCAATATCAACTTCGTTGCCTCAGCCTTGTCTATTGCGGCGGTTACACTCCTCGGGTTCGACGCCATGACAACTCTTGCCGAGGAAACCGATCGGCCCCAGAAGCTCATCCCTCCGGGCATGATTGCAGTGCTGTTGATCATAGGGCTCCTTTTTGTTTCGTCCACCTACATCGGACGACTGATCCATCCGAACCCCGCGGACTTAGACCCCAACACGGGCTTCATCAACGTCGTCATCAGGGCTGTCGGAGGGAAACCTCTTCAAACTTACACTCTCATAGCCTTCGTGCTTTCTCTCGCATTCGGCACGGCTCTGAATTCACAGCTGGCGGCTTCCCGCATTCTCTACAGCATGGGCAGAGACAAACTGATCCCCGGCATCTTCGGCAAAGTCCACCGGAGATTTAAGACTCCCTATGTCGCTTCAATCACATTCGGCATTGTGACATTCGCGATCGCCAACCTTATAGGCATCGAGGCTCTTTCCAGGCTGGTCAACTTCGGAGCGATGACGTCGTATATGATGCTCAACGCGGCGGTCTTCTGGTTTTTCTTCATCAGGAAAAGGCAGCGCGGCGTCGCAGGATTTGTGTGGCATTTCTTGTTTCCTTTATGCGGTTTCATCGTCATCGGCTATGTATGGTACGGATTCGATCCCTTGACAAAAATCGTGGGAAGCTGCTGGGCTGTTCTGGGAATAATCTACGGCGCGGTCAAGAGCAAGGGATACAGGGTTGTACCGGAAGCATTAGCGAAGCTGGAGATATGAGCCGGTTTTACAGAGAGGAGAAAGTCATGAGAAAGCTCTTACGCATCAACCTTACCGACAGGCAGTTCAGCTATCAGGAGATACAGAGCGGAAGCGAGATGGGGTGGGTACGGTGTACCCCCATCCCGGCAGGCCCCTTATCTTCCATGCAGACAAGTGATTGATAATATTATATATTTGTCTTCATGATGCGTCTGTAACTTATGGCATCATCCTTGCTGTCATGCAGACAAGCTGAAACAACAAATGATTTGTGGAGGAGAAAAATGGTTATAGGAGTGCCTAAAGAGATTAAGACAATGGAAAACAGGGTTGCCGTGACGCCGGCAGGGGTAGAGGCCCTGGCACGGGCCGGCCACAAAGTTCTCATTGAGACGGGCGCAGGAGTGGGGAGCGGCATATCCGACGAGGCCTACGATAGGGCCGGGGCCGAGATGGTAGGGTCACCTACAGAGGTCTTCAAGAGGGCGGAGATGATCATGAAGGTGAAAGAACCGCTGCCATCCGAATATCCGCTGTTTCAGAAGGGTCAGGTGGTCTTCACCTACTTTCATCTTGCGCCGGTGCCGGATCTCACGGAGGCCATGCTGAAGGCCGGAATCGTGGGAATTGCCTACGAGACGATTCAGCTCGAAGATGGATCGCTCCCGCTTCTTATCCCTATGAGCGAGGTGGCGGGGCGCATGTCGATCCAGGTGGGCGAGTACTCCCTGCAGAAGGAGCATGGCGGTGAAGGGGTACTGCTCGGTGGTGTCCCCGGCGTCGACCCGGGCACGGTGGTTATCGTCGGTGCAGGAGTGGTGGGTACCAATGCGGCAAAGATGGCAGTCGGCACGGGGGCGAACGTCTATATCCTCGATATCGATATCGACCGGCTCCGTTGCCTGGATGATATATTCGGGGGCAGGGTGAAGGTCATCATGTCCAATCGTCATAACATCGAAAGACTGATCGCCGAGGCGGACATCGTCGTGGGGGGCGTCCTCGTGACGGGTGCAAAAGCACCCAAGCTGATAACCAGGGAGATGCTTTCGCTGATGAAGGAGGGTTCCGTTATCGTCGATGTTGCGGTGGATCAGGGAGGATGCGTCGAGACGACACACGCGACCTATCATGACAACCCGACCTACATCGTGGATGGAGTCGTCCATTACTGTGTGGCCAATATGCCCGGGGCGGTGGCAAGGACATCTACATTTGCGCTCACCAATGCGACGCTCCCGTATGCCCTGAAGCTTGCAAACCAGGGCTACAAAAAGGCATTGAAACAGGACCCGGCCTTGATGAAAGGTTTGAACGTTAATCTCGGAAAGCTGGTCTGCCGGCCGGTTGCCGAGGCACAGGGGCGCGAGTGCTGCCCCGTAGAGCTATAAGGTCAGGTCAGGGAGACGGGTGCGCATGCGCCCATGGAATGTCAGTCCTAAATAATTCGGGAGGGGAGTTATGATCAGTGAAGCGGAAATAGCAAAATTATCATTCACCGGCGCACCAAAGGTGGGAAAGAAGGTCCCGGGACCAAAAACACAGGAGGTATGGAATAAGTCGTGGAAATACGAGAGTCCTACCAGGGTAGGCGGGAGTTATCTCCAGTTCGTCTGGCAAGAAGCCTTTGGCTCGACCGTGAAAGATCCGGACGGCAACATTTTTATCGACATGACCGGCGGCCTGGGAGTGAACAACGTGGGCCACACGCACCCAAAGGTCGTGGAGACCATAGTGAAACAGGCGCCCAAGCTGATGCATACACTCGATATGGTGAGTCCGCCGAGGGCCGAGCTGGCGAAGAAAATAAGCGAGATCATGCCGCCCGGACTGAGGGACAACTGCTTCACCGTTTTTGATTGCAGCGGAAGCGGGGCAGTCGATACGGCGCTGAAGTATGCAAAAATGATCACCAAGAGAACCGAGATGATAGCCTTCCACGGTGCATACCACGGCGTTTACGGCGGATCCCTGGCCCTTACCGTCTCTCCTCACTATCGGGCAGGTTACGAACCTTTTGTACCGGGCGCCCACCATATGCCCTATGGGTACTGCTACCGCTGCTTCGTGGGGCTCACGTATCCCAAGTGTGGGGCAGTCTGCGGCAAGTTTTTGGACTACACCCTTAACACCCCATACACCGGCATTACAAGTCCCGCCTGCGTGATCCTGGAGCCGGTGCAGGGCGAGGGAGGATACGTCGATCCACCGAAAGAATTCGTGCAGGAAGTAGCCGCGGCGTGCAAGAAGGCGGGCGCTCTCTTCATCGTTGACGAGATCCAGGCCGGATTCGGCAGGACCGGAAAGATGTGGTCCATAGAGCACTACGACGTGGAACCCGATATGCTCGTATGGGGCAAGGGGGTTGCGGGTGAGCTGCCGCTCACTGGCGTAACGGTCAAAGCGGAGTACCAGTCAAAGCTTGAAGTGGGTTCGCAGCCCGCCACATTTCCCGGAAACGCCCTTGCGTGCGCCGTTGCTCTCACGAACATCGAGATCATGACCGATCCCAAGGACGAGCTCATGAAGAGGGCGGAGATCGTAGGCGGCCAGATAAAGGATATATTCAAAAAGGCTATGGAGAAGAGCCCGGTGATGGGAGAGGTGCGAGGAAAGGGCTTCATGCTTTCCGTGGAACTGGTGAAAGACAAGAAAACGCGGGAACCCATTGATCCGGAGAAGTCCTTTAATCTTATGGTGGCGCTGAAGGATAAGGGCATCCTCAACTTTATTTGCGGTCGATACGGCAACGTATTCCGGTTTATGCCGCCTCTGACAACCTCGAAAGCATACTTTGAAAAGGCGGCGGAGACGTTCATCGGCCTCGCGAAGGAACAGGAGAAGGATCTGCAGAAATGAACATGAGATAATCCTACGAAAGAGCGGCTGCTGCCATAATAGGGCAGCAGCCGGATCACACTACCAGAATGGAACCGGAGAGCAATCCCGGGGACGAGGAGGCCCGATGGCACAAGAGCTTCAGAAAGGTATTTTAGGCTTTCCCTCCCTATTGGCGACCGCCGCAGGCGTCTTCGTCGCATCTACCACCCTGGTATCGTTAGGGCAAGGCGTGGGCGTAGGAGGCTACAGTTTTATTGTGGCACGGCATTGTATGCGTTTCTCTGGTGCAAGTTCAAGATGAAGAAAGGGCTGTTCAGGCCCGAGCCCTATGAAGAGGCCTTGCACGAATGAAAGACGAGAACAGATAGGAACGGGCAGGAGGTGAGAAGCGGGACGTAAAAAAATGACGCGGCAGCAGGCACAGCATGGAACCAAACGAGTGTTGAATTCGAAAAGGAGGGGTTTGTAATGAAAAAATTCATTTGTAGCCTGGTTATCTTTTTGGCTGTCATCATTGGAGTGAGTGTCACGAACGTGCATGCAGAAAGACTTCTGGCTGTGGCGATGGCCCAGCTTGACTGCAACTTCGACCCGGACCTCTCGAAAAGGGTTGCGACCAACGTGGGGAAGGTAACCGCGTACGCACAAATAATTAAGGCACTGAAGAACCCTGATCTCATCATATTCCCGGAGGTGTGCATACAGGGACCGTGTGATCCCGTAGAGTATGCGAAGGTGGCGGAAGCGGTTCCGGCAGGCCCCACGACGCAGGCGCTGATGAAACTGGCGAAGGACCTCAAGGTGTGGTTAATTCCCGGGACGTTGCTTGAAAGGGCGGACGACGGCAAACTCTACAATACGGCCATCGTGATCTCTCCGGAGGGGAAGATGGTCGCAAAATATCACAAGATGTTTCCCGCAAGACCGATTGAGTCCTCGGAGCCCGGTACTGAATTCGTCGTTTTCGATATCCCCGGTAAAGGACGGGTAGGGCTGATGATCTGTTACGACGGTTGGTTTCCGGAGGTGGCAAGGACACTCGCATGGATGGGAGCAGAGGTAATGATTAAAGTTACCTATCAGGATGATTCGGAGGGGGGAGAACGGGCCCACATGCCGATTGTTCAAGCAATGGCCATCCAAAATCAGGCATGGGTGGTGTCCGTCAATGCTGCGGCCCCGATGGCGAATGGCATTTCAGCCATCATTGACCCTGAAGGGCGCGTAGTGGAAAAGCTCGGCAATGTGGAGTCCTTCACGACCGCCGTTTTGGATCTGGACATGGTAACACGGGTCAGGGAAAAGGGGTCTTTTGCAGGCTTTACGATCCTTAAGCACTGGGCTCGCATGGCAAAAGTGAAAAACTTTCCGCCCTATACCCAGGGGCTTGAGAATGGCCCCCTTTTCAAGGCCCTTTCTCCCGGCTGGGTGGACAACCCTTCTCAGATAAAGCCGTATTGAAACCATCCCGACCAGAGGGAAGGCCTATTCAGGGCCGAAGCATACGAGAAGGCTTTACACGAATGACGGACGAGAACAGGCAGGCATGGGGAGAAGGTGAGAAGCGGGACGTAAGAAAATGACCCGGCGGCAGGCACAGCATGGAACCAAACGAGTGTTGAATTCGAAAAGGAGGGGTGTGTAATGAAGAAATTCATTTGTGGTCTGGTTATCTTTTTGGCTGTCATCATTGGAGTGAGTGTCACGAACGTGCATGCAGAAAGACTTCTGGCTGTGGCGATGGCCCAGCTTGACTGCAACTTCGACCCGGACCTCGCGAAAAGGGTTGCGACGAACCTGGGGAAGATAACGGCGTACGCACACGTCATCAAGGCACTGAAGAACCCTGATCTCATCGTATTCCCGGAGGTGTGCATACAGGGACCGTGTGATCCCGTAGAGTATGCGAAGGTGGCGGAAGCGGTTCCGGCCGGCCCCACGACGCAGGCGCTGATGAAATTGGCGAAGGACCTCAAGGTGTGGTTAATCCCCGGGACGTTGCTTGAAAGGGCGGACAACGGCAAACTACATAATACGCTGATCGTGATCTCTCCGGAGGGGAAGATAGTCGCAAAATATCGCAAGTTATTTCCCGCAAGACCGATCGAAGCCTCGGAGCCCGGTAATCAATTTGTAGTTTTTGATATCCCCGGAAAGGGTCGAATAGGGGTGATGATCTGCTACGACGCCATGTATCCTGAAGTAGCGAGAACGCTTACGTGGATGGGAGCCGAGGTAATCATTAAGCCCACTTATCAGGATGACTCAGAGGGGGGCGAGCGATGCAGAATCCCGATTGTTCAGACCAGGGCCCAGGAAAATCAGCTCTGGGTGGTGGACTGTAATGCTGCCGCTCCAATGGCGAATGGCCTTTCATCCATCATCGACCCTGAGGGCCGCGTGGTGGAAAAGCTCGGCAATGCAGAGTCCTTCACGACCGCCGTTTTGGATCTGGACATGGTAACACGAGTGAGGGAAAAGGGTTCTTTTGCCGGAGGGTTCACTTTTCTGAAGTATTGGGCCTATCTAAGTAAGGTGAAGAACTTCCCGCCTTATGAGCAGGGGATCGAGAATGGACCGCTTTTCAAGGCCCTTTCTCCAGGCTGGGTGGACAATCCTTCTCAGATAAAGCCGTATTGACGGATGCACGAGGTGCGGTGCGCCGGCTGATGAGCATAACGCCGTCTGCCGGTGCACCGCACCTGACGCGTGCAAGATGCTGAATAATGGAGCATGGCTGCCCCATTGGCGGCGTGCAGGCAACTGAAAACCTTCTTTGCGTCTAGGCGCGGCCCAGCATTGTACTTGCTTGCCCTCCCTGATTGAGAAAGAGCGTACCTTGAGAGCGCCATTTTGAATGGTGTTGAGAGGTGAGGAAATGACGCAATGGAAGAAGGATAGGACAGCCTGGCTATCCGGCCTTACGCACCCAGCTGAAAATCTAGACATAGGGAGGAACACAATGAGAAGACTGCTGCGTATCGACCTTACGAAAAGTCAGTACCGTTATGAGGATGTGCCGCCTGTGTACAAGAACCTTGGCGGTCGAGGACTTACGTCAAAGATCGTGGCCGAGGAAGTCCCTCCCACGGCGGACGCCCTTGGGAAAGAGAACAAACTGGTTTTCGCTCCGGGTATCCTGGCAGGCACCATCGCTCCCAATAGCAGCCGCCTTTCAGTGGGCGCGAAGAGCCCTTTGACGAACACGATAAAAGAGGCCAATTCTGGAGGGGCTGCGGCTGCGAAGATGGCGAGACTCGGCATTTACGGGATCATTGTGGAGGGCGTCGCGAAGGATGCCGTGACGGTAAAAGTGACCGGGCACGGCGTCACTTTTATTCCTGCAAAGGGTCTCAAAGGCCTGGGCAATTATGAGACGATCAATAAGCTGAAGGCCGAGCACGGCGATGGGGTCGCTATCATCAGCATAGGGCCAGCCGGGGAGGGGCAGCTCAAGGCTGCGTCGGTCTCCACGACGTCCCCTGATTTCCAGATCAGGATGGCCGCCCGCGGCGGCCTTGGTGCCGTGATGGGTTCGAAGAACCTCAAGGCCGTTGTCATCGATGATGCGGGCGCCGCTGGGGTAGAGATCAGCGACGAGGCAAAGCTGAAGGAAGCAGCAGGCGATCTCACCAAGGGGATACTCTCTCATCCGCTTATGGAGGGTCTGAAACAGCTTGGGACTCCTATCCTTGTCATGATGATCAACACCGCCGGCTGTCTGCCGACAAAGAATTACTCATCAGGTCAGTTCGACGGCGCGGAGAAGATCTCCGGGGAGTTTATGGTCGAAACTATGGCGAAAAGGCCGAACAGCAAAGCGGTTCACCGCTGCATGAACGGCTGCGTCATAGGATGCTCCAACGTCTATACCGATGAGAAAGGTGGGGAGATTGTCTCCGGTCTGGAGTATGAGACCTTAGCCCTTGTGGGCTCCAACTGTGCCATTGCCAGCCTTGACGAAGTCGCGCGGATTAACCGCCTCTGTAATGACCTGGGCCTTGATACGATGGAGATAGGCGCTGCCGTGGCAGTGGCGATGGAGGGCGGCCTGCTTCCGTGGGGAGACGCAAAGGCCGCTTATGCCCTCATCGAGCAGGCGGGCAAAGGCATAGGGAAGGCAGCGATGATCGGCAATGGCTGCGTTGCCACGGGTAAGAAGCTCAAGGTGAAGAGGGTTCCGCAGGTAAAGGGTCAATCCCTCGCGGGCTACGATCCCCGCCTGCTGAAAGGCACAGGCGTGACCTACGCCACCTCCCCCATGGGTGCCGACCATACCTGTGGAAACGCGCTCCCCAGTCCCATGAACCCCGAGTACAATCCAGCTGCTCCAACGGGGCAAGGACCGGTGTCCGGCTTTCTGCAGCGGTACTTCGCCGCGGTTGACAGCCTTGGCATCTGTCTTTTTGCCTCTCTCCCGCTGCTCGACATGCCGGACTTGCAGAAGCACCTGATCGCATGTGCGGCTGCGGTCACGGGCCAGTCGGCCGATGACGCTTACCTGATGAGCCTGGGCGCTTCAGTGCTGAAGACAGAAAAGGGATTTAATGAGGCGGCCGGTTTTACGAGCAAGGACGACCGCCTTCCGCGTTTCTTCACAGAGGAACCGTTGGTACCGTCGGGCCTTACCTTTGACGTACCGGAATCAGAGCTCGATTCGGCGCTTCAGTTCTAGCCCTCGTACGGAGGCGAGGGGTTGAGGCTATCCGAGGAGGGGTGAGTGATGGATGAGAGGAAGATCACGCGGCGAACCGTACTAAAGCTTGGCGGAGCCTTATTAGGAGCCGCGGCAGGGGGGCAGATGTTCGCGTCGGGTGTTCTCGGAGCACCGGATGCGAGGAATTACACAACCATATCCGACCCGGATATCTGTTTTATGACAGCAACCGAAATGGCCGTACTCGTGCAAAAGAAAAAGCTGTCCGCCCGGGAGGTTATGGAGGCCACACTAAAGCAGATCGATCGGGTTAATTCAAAGGTGAACGCCATCGTCACGCTGATACCCGCGGAACAGCTTCTGGCGCGAGCCCGGGAAGCGGATGAGGCGATGGCAAAGGGGAAAACCCTTGGGCCTCTTCACGGCCTTCCCGTTACAGTCAAAGATTTGGAGCCGACCAAGGGCGTCAGGACTACGTCCGGTTCGCTTCTCATGAAGGATAATGTTCCCAATCTCGACTCGATTATCGTGGAGCGGGAAAAGAAGGCGGGCGCGATCATGGTCGGAAAGAGCAATTGTCCCGAGTTTGGGGCAGGCTCACAGACCTTTAACGCCGTCTTCGGGCCTACGCTGAACCCCTACGACCTTACCAAGACCTGCGGCGGCAGCACCGGCGGCGGGGCCGTAGCCCTCGCCTGCGGCATGGTCCCACTGGCCGACGGAAGCGACATGGGCGGGTCGCTCCGCAACCCGGGAAGCTTCTGTAACGTAGTCGGGTTGCGCCCGTCGCCGGGGAGGGTGCCCTCCTGGCCGCTTCCAATGGGATGGTTTACCCTTGGTGTTCACGGCCCTATGGCGCGTACCGTTCAGGACATCGCGCTTTTCATGACGGCCATCGCCGGCCCTGATCCGAGATCGCCTATAAGCATCACTGAACCGGGCAGCAAATTTGCCCAACCCCTCGCCCGCAGCTTTAAGGGTACCCGCATCGCCTGGGCCACTTTAGGGCTGCCTTACGAGCGTGCGGTCAAGGAGACGGTCGATTCGTCTCGAAAATGGTTCGAATCGCTCGGGTGTATTATTGAGGATGCAGAGCCGGACTACTCGGATGCGAACGAGATTTTTAATGCTCATCGGGCGTGGTTTTTGGAAGGCGGTCTTGGGGACATGGTAAAGAACATGGACGTGCGGCGCAAGGTCAAGGACACGGTGATCTGGAACATCGAGCAGGGATACGCCCAGACGGGTCCCCAACTCGCCCGGTTGGAACTGAAGCGAACGGCACTCTACCATAGGGTCCGGCAGTTCATGGAGAAGTATGAGTTTATAGTCCTCCCGGTGAGCCAGGTGCTGCCCTTCGATGTCAAGATGGAATATCCCACCGAGATTGAGGGCGTGAAGATGAATAGCTATATCGACTGGATGAAGTCGGCTTCGTATATTTCGACCATCGGCAACCCTGCGCTCTCGGTCCCTTGCGGGTTCTCGCAAAGCGGCCTGCCGGTAGGCGTTCAGATTGTCGGGCGTCATCAGGACGATTTCGGCGTGTTGCAGCTTGGGTATGCATTCCAGGAGGCAAGCGGCACTATCTGGAAGCGGCGGCCAGCCTTAGCAGAGGTGGTGGCAAAGATTGCTTAGAGCCTGATTTGGCAAAGCACTATTTCAGGCAGGAGAAACGATACGCGTTTATAGCGGTGGCGATACGCGGCAGGGGTACACATATTCATGCCTCCCGGGCGGACCCCACTCTTTGTAGAGGTAGGCGAAAGTGTGGGTAAGGTTCTTTTCCTGCCGGAAAGAGTTTTTATAATGAGGTCATCCGGAACATGAGTTTCTTATCAATGTCTATCAATCCATTACGGAAAAGGGCTTATAATGAAGATTTTGAGGCAAGGTTCGGGGTTTCTGGGAATATTGGCTATCTTTGGGTTTGGTATCATTCTTTTGGCAGAAGTTGCCGGCGTGGCAGCCGAAGACACGATGCCCGGCGTTCGTTCACTATATGATGGCTGCTTATTCCCGGATGAGCAGGTTCGGGCCTTTAGCAAT
Source organism: Syntrophorhabdales bacterium (assembly GCA_050012495.1). Taxonomy (GTDB): domain Bacteria; phylum Desulfobacterota; class Syntrophorhabdia; order Syntrophorhabdales; family WCHB1-27; genus BOG-1155. The sequence goes on along the minus strand of JBEKHB010000023.1, from coordinate 56,114 downwards.
TTCGACCGTTTGTTTCCTACCCGGACCGTCAACCGTGGACTGAAAGTACATCCCCTCCCCCCGGCCCGGAATCCGCTCGACATAAACGCACTTAAAATTAAGAGTGGAACCCAAACAATCAATCTATTCGATTACCTTTCCATGAATCGGATCGCCGGGTTGTTAGTCTTGAAGGACGGGAAGATCGCCTTTGAAAACTATGAACTGGGAATCAATGATGCCACGCGATGGATATTTTTTTCGATAACGAAAGCGGTAACGACTACACTGATTGGCGCAGCCGTCAAGGATGGCCACATTAAAAGTGTGGATGATCCCGTGGTGAAATACCTGCCGGAACTGGCCAAAACAGCCTATGACGGGGTAACCATCCGGCAACTGTTGCACATGGCGTCCGGTGTGAAGTGGGATGAAACCTATACCAATCCCGCTTCAGACCGGCGCAAGTTACTTGAATACCAGATTAACTGGGAACCAGGCGCGATACTGAAATATATGGGAAGCCTGCCGAGGGTCGGAGCTCCGGGAAGTATCGCGAACTACAGTACGGGTGAGACGTCTATCGCGGGAGCTTTGCTCCGCGCCGCAATTAAACGTCCCGTTTCCGAGTACCTGTCGGAAAAAATCTGGGCAAAATACGGCATGGAAAGAGATGCGACTTGGTGGGTGGAAGCGCCGAACGGTATTGAAGCCGGTGGGAGCGGCCTTTCCGCAACGCTACGAGACTTAGGTCGTTTTGGATTGTTCGTCTTGGGCGATGGCCAGATCGGTGGAACCAAAGTATTGCCCGATGGGTGGATGGCTGATGCGACTAAGCCACTGGACATACCCATTCTTTTTGCAGGGCATAAACTTCCTTACGACTATGGGTACATGTGGTGGATGCCAAAGCCCGAAACAGGGGAAATCCACAAAGGAGCCTATGTGGCTGCCGGGATCTTCGGACAGTTTATGTATGTAAATCCGCGAGAACATCTGGTCATCGTTCTGCTTAGCTCGCAATCGAGGCCGGTCCCTCCCATTCCTTTCGATTTCTTTGGTGCCGTCGCCGAAGCCCTGCGTTGAACAACAGACCGAGGAGGAAGGCGGGGGCGCGGGATCATATATGCGACTCAAGGGAAAATCGCGATTGTTACCTAGGAAAAGGATCACATGGAGGTAGATCGCCCTCGTCGCCGTCACACGGGCCGGGGGCGACTCCCCTGTTCGAAACGGCCGTTGAATATTGGGCAGCGAAGGGCTATGGTTACGTCGGCAAAACTGGTCCTGAGCACCTCCCCTAACCAATACCATCCAACCTGGTGGTGAGTCCGTCTGTACCGGTAACGCGGATTCACTCTTAACCGCCAACCCCACCAAGAGGGATGCCTGAGGTGGGTACGTGGGTATCCCGATACCCATCGGGGATCAAAACCCCAAGGACCCACCCCCCTTGCAACCCGCCTGTTCCAATGGCAACTCCCTCTCCTGGCCTCCCGAGTCCCGTTATCAACTGCTCCTGATGGTGGGTATATTCTACCCCATCGGGACCTGGTCTCAGATCTGTAGCCTTGTCACAACAGAGCGATATTGTAGGATTGGTATGCAAATGATGCCACGGGTCAAGTTCTGGCACAACTGTTGCTGTTTAACCTGAAGTTCCCGAACAAATAGACATGGGCTTTGCCCACAGATCGTAAGGAGGAGAAAATGCAGAGAGTCCACAAAACACGTAGGGCGTCATCCTGGAATTGATTGTAATCTCAGTGGCGGCGCTAGCCGCTGCCGGAGGCGGCACCCGGACTGTATGGGCTGGAACGATCGAGCTGGGTCAGGCGTGCCTTCAATGCCATCAGAAACTATCACCCTCGTTGGTAACCGACTGGAAGGCTTCGAAGCACGCAGAGAAGGGCGTCGGTTGCGACACTTGCCACGGTACGGCACATACCTCCGCTGCCGACGTTGCAAAGGCCGGTATCGTGGGGCCTGAAACCTGCGCCAAATGCCACGAAGGCCGGGTCAAGGAGTTCATGGCGGGTAAACATGCCCTTGCCTGGAAGTGCGCTACGAACATGCCGAATTTCCCTCACGTATCGAGGGTTCAGATAGAGGGTGGAAAGGGTGCGGGGGTTGCCACAAATTCGGGGCCAAGGATGAAAAGGAACTGGCCGCCCTTAAGGCGGCCGGGACGGGTTCCCAGGCTGGTTCCTGCGACGCTTGTCACACGCGCCACACTTTTTCGAAGATTGAAGCCCAGCAACCGCAGGCGTGCCGCACCTGCCACCAGGGCGACGATCATCCGCAGTGGCTCAAGCCCATCTGATCGGCGACAAGAGGCTGATGTGGGATTGGCCTTTCAAGGCCGCAATGGACGCCGGTGTTCGCCTGACTTTCAGTTCCGATATGCCCGTAACCTATCCTAACTGGCGCGAAGGTGTCCAGGCCGCCATTCTAAGAGAGGCTGCCGGCAGCGGCAAGGTCTATGGACCGGAACAACGTCTTTCAAGAGAGGAAGCCATCAGGGCCTACACGATAAACGGCGCCTGGCAGGACCTAATGGACGATGTGAAGGGATCCATTGAAAAAGGTAAACTCGCCGATTTTTGCGTCCTCGGCGACGACATATTGACGGTCGATGCCCATCGGATAGGGAGCATCCCGGTACTCATGACGATCGTGGACGGAAGGATTGTATACGACGCCTCTGAGGGGCTTTTGAGTGATAGTCATGAGAAGTGACCGTCGACACCCGTGCACTTTGAGCACGAACCCGTGTAGTTGCAATGGTTCCAAGGCATCAAAAGACCGGCCGGCAATCGCTCATGCGATGGTCCGGAGCGGGGCGCCTTGTCGTTATGCCGCGGGATTCGGATAAGGGGCTTGCCGCTACTTCATCTTTTTGTAAGTGGAGTACGCCTCCATGAACGTGGGGAATCCTGCCGTCTGTATGATGAGGAGCAGCGTATGTTTGATCTCGTCTTCCGTCGCCCCTGCCTTCCTCGCTTTCGCAATATGGGTTTCCAGAGCTATGGTGTGGCCACTCGCACCGGACACCGCCACCTTGATGAGCCAGCGGACCTTCTCGGGCAGCGGGCCTGTTTCCTCGTGTATCTTCTTGCCAAGGGCCTCGTGTCCCCGATAGATCTCGGGGAAGTCCTTCTTGAACGTCGTGTATATCTCATGCAGGTCCTTCATCGTGACCTCCTTGCAAGAAATGTTTTGACTGTGAAGCTCCCGATCAGATTCTAATGCGGGCGAATTTGATTGTCAAGCAGGCGGATAGGACGCCGAAAATGCCGCCGGCGCCTCGTAGAGCCTGCCGTCGAGGGAGACCGTCCTGAACAAAGATGGGTCAATGAAGGCGACTCGGCATCAGACGGGGGCTATGCGATGGAGCACAAAGCTCACGAAAGAAAAGAAGGTGAAAAGTCCGAGGGTGAGGATCGTGAGAGGGAGGGTCAGAAATATGAGGATCGGTCTGATGAAGGCGTTGATGAGTCCGAGGACGAGAGCGGTAACGAGAGCGGCGCCGAAGCTTCGGACGGTGACGCCGGGCAGAAAAAGGGCGGCAATCAGGATGGCGATGGTCGTGATGAACCAGTTGATCAGAATGCGCACGGTAAACCTCTTCCATTGTAATCCCGCAGAGCCGAAAAGCAAAGGAAAAATGTGCCGGAGTATCAGACGTTGAGGGGATCGGCTTCGATATGTACGCCGGGAAGCCGGTGGAGGGACGCGAGGAGCGCGGAGAAGGCTTCTCCTTCCCCTTTAAGTATCACCCTCCAGCCATACCGTCCCTTCACCTGGATCGGGCCAAGCATCTGGTGGTCCAGCGCGGCATCTTGCGTCAACCTTTCAATCGCTTCGACGATCTTCTCGCCGGCCGGCCGGCTTCGTTTCAAGACGTTTATGGAAACGAGCCGGACATAAGGGGGAAATTCGGCAGCCCGCCTCTTCGCCAACTCGTCGTCATAGAATTGCCGGGGAAAGAGAAAGGGCGACAGGTCAAGGGTCTCGCCGCGGGTGTAGAGGAGAAGTTTCTGCGGCCTCAGGGCGTCGATGAGATTCGTGAGCACCTGAAACATCTTCTCTCTCGCCCTGTATCCGCCGATCCTGAGCAGGTCCTCCCATCCATAGAGTATGAGCTGGCTCGCGTCAAGCCCGTAGAGCTTCGAGAGGATGTGGGTTCCCACGATAATATTCCCCGTGCCGCTTTCCAATGACCGGAGATCCGTAAGTCTCTCCGTCTCGCCGGTAACCCTGAGCACCGTCCTGTCGGGAAAAATCTCCTTCATCCGCGCCTCCAGGTATTCGGCGCCAACCTCGAAGAACATGATGGATTTGGAGCCGCAGCGGGGACACCGCTCTTCATAAGGGAAGAGACTCTTGCAACTGTTGCAGGCCAGCGTCTCGACTGCCTTATGGTAGCTGAGGCCGGCTGCCCCGCAAGTCGGGCAAAGAAGCGGCCGGCTGCACTCGGCGCAAAAAAGGTGTGCCGCATAGGACTTTCGCGGCGTATGGATAACGACATTTCCGCATCGATCCAGGACCTCTTTTATGGCGCATATCATTGCGTCGGGCATGTAGGAGTGGCGCCCCCCATTTTTATCGCCCCTCATCGATAACACGGGGGGCCTTTCTATGGGCGGGCCTTCCACGACATCAACCACGCCCTCGGCCGCCAGTTTCAGTACCTCCAGGGGAGGGGCGGCGCTCCCGAGGACGACCCGGACCCCTTCGATCTCGGCCCTCCTGACGGCCAGGCGGCCCGCGTCAAATCTGAAAGCCTCCTCGTTGCGGTACCCGTCTTCCTCAGGTCTTTCGATAATGACAAGGCCGTTATTGAAAAGGGGGAGAAAGACGCAGCTCTTATTCCCCAGTATCAGGCGCCCCCCCTCGGCCGTCGCCCTGAAGTACGTCTCGGCCTTCCTCTTCTCGGGTAGTGAGCTGCCATACCAGAAGACTGCACCGGGGAAGCTTTCCGAGAGGGAACGGGAGAAAAAAGCACCTGCTGCCTGGTAATCGGGGAGAAGCATGAGCACGTTTCTCCCGCGACGAAGCTCTTCTGAAATGAGGGCAGTGTAGAACGCGAGGCGTTCTCTCACCCCTCCGAGGAACAAGGTGGCCCGGTATGCGCCTGCCCGGCCAGGCTGCTTTCCGCGTTCCAATGTCTTCCCCGTAAAGATATCGGCAAGCTCCACGAGCGACCGGTTGAGGTAATCAAGGACCCGCATTCTGCCGGTGAAGGCACATGCTTTCTTCAGTGTAAGGTTGTTCAGGTGGACGAGAGACGGGTCTTGGGTTTTCACCACGCGGTATTTTTCCATTTTTGTGGTCAAGGAAAGCGCGTATTTGAGTGCGAGGCCGATGGGGGCCGCATAGTAGGCTGATGCCCAGTTGCACAGCTCGAAACAGGCGTCGTCAATAAGCGGGACACAATCGACGACATCCTGGATGGCTTTTAGGCCCTCTCCTGCCCCCTCGTCAACGCGCAGCACGAAACCGACAAGCGAGCGCGTGCGGAAGGGGACCCTGACCCGCAAGAATGGCCGTGTAAACGGGACCAGCACGGCGGGAACCGCGTAGGAAAATACCCTGTCTATGGGCAGAGGGAGCGCGACATCGGCGATCATGTGGGGGACGGAGGCAGCGGCAGCTCGAGCCTGACGAGCCGCACCCTCTTGAGAGGCTCGCCGAGAACGCGGCCCCCCAGGTCGGACAGCTTGTCAGGGGCATCGGTGACAAAGTAATCGGACCCGCCCTTGCCTGAATCCTTATGGAAGCCATGCATCTGAAGCATCTTTTGAACCTCGGCCGCGGTCTCTCTGCCTGAATTGACAATATAGACATCGTCGCCGAGCAATTCACGGATCCGCGGCTCCAGCATCGGATAGTGGGTGCAGCCCATGATGAGCACGTCTATCGCCGAATCCTTCATCTCGCGCAGATATTTTTCCACGACGAGCCTGGCGACCTCGTCCTCTTCCAGCCCCTCTTCAACGACAGGCACAAAAAGGGGGCATGCCTGAGAAATCACCTCGACGGATGGATCGAGTTTCCTTATGGCCTTCACATAGGCCTGGCTCCGTATGGTCGCCCTGGTGCCTATCACCCCAATCTTCTTCTTTCGAGTCCTCTTCACCGCTTCTCTCGCAGGCGGCTCGATGACGCCGACGACGGGGATAGAGAGTCTCCTTTTCAAGGCTGAGAGGGCTATAGCGCTTGAGGTGTTGCAGGCAACAATGAGCATCTTGATGCCCTTCTCCAAAAGAAATCGCGTGTTCTCCAGGGAATAGCGGGTAACCGTTTCGGCTGATCTGTTGCCGTAAGGGACCCGTGCCGTATCGCCGAGATATATGATATGCTCATGGGGTAAGAGCTTCCTCACCTCCTTGAGCACAGTCAAGCCGCCGATGCCTGAATCAAACATACCCAGCGACAGGTCTTTCATGGGCAAGAGCTTATTCCAACCCCCTGGAAAAAGTCAAGGGTGGGCAGTGCGGCCGGGGCGAAGCTGTTTTTTCGGCCCGTCTTTTGTCGTATAATAGAAGCGCCGTGCGTCACGACGAGCACGGATATTTCAAGAGTTTCATGAAAAGGCAAGAGGTAACCATGAAACGCCTTTGGGCCTCTTCCTTTTTATGAGGGGGAGGCCGGGGCACCCGCGAAGCGGGTCGTGGCTTAGCCGCTGGAGGGGGCGACGCTAGCCCCAGTAATTGAGCTAAAGGAGGCACAATGAGATCGGACAAGATGAAGAAGGGAATTGAAAAGGCGCCCCACAGGTCGCTCTTCAACGCAATCGGGTTACTACCGGAAGAGCTGGAAAGGCCGATTATCGGCATTGCCAACTCGGCCTCCGAGCTTATCCCGGGCCATATCCACCTCAGTACGATCGCGAGGGCGGTCAAGGACGGGGTGCGCCTCGCGGGCGGTACCCCTCTGGCGTTTTCCACCATCGGTATTTGCGATGGGATCGCCATGAATCATGAGGGGATGAAGTACTCTCTCGGGTCCAGGGAGCTTATCGCCGATTCCGTGGAGGTGATGGCGAAAGCCTATCCCTTTGATGGATTGGTTCTGATCCCGAACTGCGACAAGATCATTCCCGGCATGATGATGGCCGCGCTCAGGCTTAATATTCCCGCCCTGGTCGTAAGCGGCGGTCCTATGCTCGCCGGGCGGTTCAAGGGGCGGGCAGTCGACCTGATCTCCGTTTTTGAAGGGGTGGGAAAAGTGGCCGCGGGCGTTATGGGAGAGGAGGAGCTTGCAAAGCTCGAGGGGTGTGCATGTCCGGGCGCGGGTTCTTGCGCGGGCATGTTCACGGCAAACTCCATGAACTGCCTCAGTGAAGCCCTCGGCATCGCGCTTCCCGGCAACGGGACTATCCCGGCGGTACATGCGAAACGTCTCAGACTCGCAAAGAGCGCCGGAAAGGCAATTGTTTCCCTCGTGGAGAAGGACCTCGCGCCCCGGGATATTATGACCTTCGAGGCGTTCAAGAATGCGATTACTGTCGATATGGCCTTTGGCGGCTCGTCGAACACGGCCCTTCACCTGCCGGCTATCGCTCACGAAGCAGGCATCAACCTGCCCCTTGCCCTTTTTGACCGGATCGCCGAAAAGACCCCGCATATCTGTTCGATGAGCCCTGCAGGGCCCAACCATCTTGAAGACCTGGAAGAGGCGGGCGGCGTCTACGCCATCATGAAGGAGCTCTCGGGAAGGGGCCTCCTGGAGACGAGCTGCATGACCGTAACCGGAAAGAGTCTGGGAGAGCTGATCAATGAGGCAGAGGTGCTGGACCATGGGGTCATCAGGTCCGTCGATGAGCCATACCACCCGAGGGGCGGCCTCGCGGTGTTGACGGGCAGCCTCGCGCCCGATGGGGCAATTGTCAAAGTCGCGGGCGTCGCGGACAGCATGAGGAGGTTCACCGGACCGGCGCGGGTATTCGACAGCGAGGAAGAGACGATGGCCGCCATCATGGAAGGGCGGGTCGCACCCGGTGACGTGGTTGTCGTCCGGTATGAAGGACCGAAAGGCGGCCCCGGCATGAGGGAGATGCTGACGCCGACCAGTGTGCTCTGCGGAAAGGGCCTTGATGTGGACTGCGCCCTCATCACGGATGGCAGGTTCTCCGGGGGCACGAGGGGTCTCTGCATAGGCCATGTATCTCCGGAGGCCGCAGAAGGGGGTCCCTTGGGTCTCGTCAGGGAAGGCGACCGGATCGAGATCGACCTCGACAAAAAGTCGATCGACCTCCTGGTGGGCACCGATGAGATGGACAAGCGGCGGAAGGCGTGGAGGAAGCCTGCGCCGAATATCAAGGAGGGCTACATGGCCCGCTACGCAGCGATGGTCACCGGGGCGGCGAGCGGCGCTGTTTTCCGGCCTGCCGAAGGCTGCGAGGAGTGAGGGGGCGAGGTGCCTCTTTCCGGATGCGATAATGGTGAGGCCCCCTATCGGCGAAAGGAAGCGAAACGGCTGCACAAGCGTTTTGGCGGTGAAGGGGAGAACTGATGGACCCCGTGATTATCAAAGAGATTGAGGCGATCACCGGTCCCGAGAACGTCAAGGCATCGGTTGAGGAGCGTCGATGCTATTCCTATGACGGAAGGACCGAAGGCGCCGTCCCCGAGCTGATCGTTTTCCCCTCGTCGGCCCGCGAGGTGTCAGCCATACTCAGACTCGCCAACACACATCTTTTTCCTGTAATACCGAGGGGCCAGGGAACAGGTCTCACGGGGGGGTCGGTGCCGGTAAACGGGGGCGTGGTGTTATCCTTCACCCGAATGAACCGGATACTGGAAATCGATACGGCAAACCTGATCGCCGTGGTGGAGCCGGGTGTCGTGACGTTTCTCTTCCAGGAAGAGGTTGCGCAGAGGGGACTTTTCTATCCCCCCGATCCCGCTTCTTACAAATATTCAAGCCTTGGGGGAAATGTGGCGGAATGCGCGGGGGGCCCCAATTCTCTCAAGTACGGCGTGACGCGGGACTATGTGCTCGGTCTGGAAGTGGTGCTGCCCACCGGGGAAATATTGAACCTGGGGGTAAGGACCATGAAAGGCGTGGTCGGGTACGATCTGACAAGACTCTTTGTCGGCAGCGAAGGCACCCTTGGCGTGATCACGCGAATCACCCTGAAGCTTATCCCCCTGCCTGAGGCAAAGGCGACCATCCTCGCCCTTTTTAACGAAGTCGAGGAGGCCGCAGAAACGGTCTCAGCTATTATAGCCGCGAAAGTCGTGCCGTCTACCATCGAATTTATGGACAAGTCGTCGATACGCTGCAGCGAGCAGGCTTCCCCCATGGGTTTGCCCGATGGGGCAGGAGGCCTTCTCTTGATCGAAGTCGACGGGAGCAGGGAATCGGCCCTCTCGCAGGCGGAAAAGGTCCGCGTTATCGCGGCGGAGCACCGCGCGATCAGGTGCGATCTGACCGAAGACCCCGCAGAGGCCGACAGGCTGTGGCAGGCCCGAAGGGTGCTCTCCCAGGCGCTCTATACGGTGGCGCCCCTGAAAATAGCCGAAGACGTCGTTGTCCCCCGCTCCGAAATACCGACACTGATCCGTTCATTGGAGGCCATGCGCGAGAGGCTCGGCATCCCTATTCTCAGTTTTGGCCATGCGGGTGACGGCAACTTCCATGTGAACCTGATGATCCAGGATACGCACGAAGACCGGGCGAAGGCCGAAGAGGCGGTGAAAGAAATCTTTGCCGAAGCGCTCAGGCTCGGTGGAACCATGTCGGGTGAGCACGGCATCGGCTTCTCTAAAGCGCCCTATCTCGGCATGGAGCTATCGGGAGCGGTGATGGCGACGATGAAACGGGTCAAGCAGCTTTTTGACCCCAATAATATTCTGAATCCCGGGAAGATCTTTCCGGATTGAGCACTCGGACCTCCCAAAATGGTTGCCCGGCCTCATAAGATTTTCCATATTACAAACGGAAAGCCTGAATATAGTTGTTGTAATTTTGCGCCATCTCTCTAATAATTTAGAGACAAGGAGATGGCAGCGGAAAGGCTAAGACGCTGGTCCGGTGAATAAGAACGTACATAATGAGACAACGGTACGCCCCTACGTCTCCCGGCGCCGGCTCTCCACTCTACCCGTGAGCGCTCCAGATTTGCTACGTTCCGAGACCCGTTGAGGTTACCGTATGGAGAAGCCGCCATGAAGAGGATGGAAACCGGTCCGGTGGAACATCGCCACATCATCACATGGAGTGACCCGGAGGTCAGTGCGCAAGCGATCAAGACGATGAGCGGCCTTGATTATCTGCGGGTCTTGAAGGACGGCCGCAGTCCTATGCCGCCCATGTATCGCCTGTTCAATTTTAAGTTTCTTGATGTTGAGGAGGGCCGCGTTGTCTTGGAGCTCACCCCCGCTGAATACCAGTGCAACCCCGTAGGTATGATCCACGGTGGGCTCGCCTGTACGGCCCTTGACTCGGCAATGGCATGTGCCATCCATACGACTCTGTCGGCTCAGACCGAACTGACGACTCTGGAGATCAAGGTGAATTTTGTCCGTGGCATAAAGGTTGAGACAGGGAACATGCGGTGTGAAGGACGCGTCATCCATGCAGGCAATCGCACGGCAACGGCCGATGGGAGGCTCACCGACAGCAAAGGCGTGCTTTATGCGCATGGCGTGGTCACGTGCCTGATTCTTCGGCCCGGCAGCGGAGAGATCAAGATAGCTGCTAAAGAGGCTCCTGAATTCTCCGCAGGAGCAGCCCTAAAGGCAGCGGCCGCCGGCAAGGCCGTCCCTGCGAAGCCGAAAGCAAAAAAAACAGCAGTGAAACCGAAAAAGAAATAAATCGAGACACCGGGCGGGCCTTTCGGCCGGCTTTCTTTCTGCTAGTCATTGGCAAAGCGGGTGGAACAGAAAGACTTACTTCCGTCGTTTCCACGTGCCGTTACATGGGAGGCGCCTTCACAGTCGACCCCACGTCCATCAGATCGGCTTTAGTTAAGTCGGCAAACTGTCGATATATCATGTATGAAGTCGTTGATAGAACGGGCATGTCCGGACAATGGGATCAGCAAGAAATAGACACGTGACGGTTACTCGAAAAAGTCACAATGACTTAACTCGCAGAAATGAGAGAAAAACCGTACATGATCTTCTTAAGGAATACGAAGAGACTTCTCGTTTCATAACGGAAGGTACCACCAAAAAGCAGGTTTCCATAATTGTTTTGTGCAATGGCTCAACCCCTTTTGATGAAGAAGTACTCGGGGCAACACCACATATTACAATGCGCATGGAAGACGATCTCCTTCAAAAGATCAAGGAGCTTCATAAAGAAAACGCAAAACTTCGGTCCCTCTCTTTGATCGACAACCTTACCGGTCTCAGCAATAAACGGTTTTTTTGGATGCAACTGGCGACTGAGATGGCAAGAACAAAAAGGACACGCGATTCCTGTACCCTTATGATGATTGACCTTGATAATTTCAAATGTCTCAATGACACCTTCGGGCATCTCGAAGGCGATAAATTCCTCGAGGAATTCGGGAGAATCATGCATAATAGCTCCCGGTCCACGGATCTGCCATGTCGTTACGGAGGCGATGAATTTGCCCTTATCATGCCGGCCACGTCGGTTACCGATGCGTTAAAAACAGGTGAACGGCTGAAAAACATAGTGGCTGATATGCCGCAAAAAAGCAATCCTCCTATCTCTTTGAGCATTGGTATCGCGGAGTACACCTCTTTCTCTCCATACAGTATGAATGAATTTGTTCGCGCTGCAGACATGGCAATGTATGAGGCAAAAGGGGGCGGCAAGAACCAAATCCATATTGATCACAACTGGAAAAAGATTACTTTCGAGGACAATGAAGTGAACCGTGATGAAAAAGATGCCCTATTCACAGACTATCAGTAATGTTTCACCTGGAGGAAAGACTCGTGGCCGAGAATAGCCCTGTAATCATTTCTGTGGCCAGCGGAAAAGGCGGCGTGGGAAAGACATGCATCACCATAAACCTTGCTGCGTCCTTATCGGAAAAAGGCAAACGGGTCCTCGTAATAGATTGTGATCTTGGGCTGGCGAATATTGACATCATGCTGGGCATAAACCCGCGCAGGAATCTGAAAGACGTTATCTTTGGTGATGTCGATGTCCGTGATGTACTAATACGGACAGAGGCGGGATTTGACTTCCTCCCGGCAAGTTCCGGTGTCAGAGAGATGGCCCAGTTACTCCATGAGCATATCGAGAAGCTCAAAGACATCATAACGCAGGTATCCGAGGGATACGATTACGTCTTTTGCGATATAGGCGCCGGCATTTCTGATACGGTACTCCAATTCAACCTCTTTGCAGCGCGAAACTTTGTTATTGTGAGCAAGGACCTGACCAGCATTACCGATGCCTATGCCATGATAAAGACGATTTACCGGACGTATGGGAAGACGTCTTTTGAGATCATCGTAAATTCCGTGCGTGACGACGATGAAGGCCTGAAGGTCTTCAATCACATCGATTCAATATGCAAGCGATTTCTCAACTTCTCCCCCCGGCATCTCGGCAGCATTCCCTTTGATGAAGTCGTCACCCGTTCTATCATGAAGCAGACCGTACTCGTTCGCCTTTTCCCTGAATCGGGGGCTGCAGTCAAGATAAACCAGATCGCTCACGCTATTTCCCCTTAACCGACCAAATATGGTGTTCAAGGCTGTGGCAGGCCCGAAGGGTGCTCTCCCAGGCGCTCTATACGGTGGCGCCCCTGAAAATAGCAGAAGACGTCGTTCTCCCCCGCTCCGAAATACCGACACCGATCCGTTCATTGGAGGCCGTGCGCGAGAAGCTCGGCATCCCTATTCTCAGTTTTGGCCATGCGGGTGACGGCAACTTCCATGTGAACCTGATGATCCAGGATACGCCCCTGTCTTTTTCTGTCTTCTTCGTCTTTCGTGGACCGACGGCCTGTTCGGAATCTCCCCCCGCCGAGGCAAAAGTGAGAACCTAAACTTTCATCCCTTTCTACGAGCGGCAAGACAGAATTGTTTGTGGCGGGGATATCATTCAAGACATTGCTTGTCGCCCTCAACGTCCATGTTTCTTGCGGTAATCCACGATCAAGGTCAGAAGGCAACGGACTCGACTTGTAGGCACTTCACGCCGAAGAATAACACACGGTCCCCCCTTGTTATTCTTTCAGGGGTTACATCTGCCACACAACGCTGCAGGTCTTATAATACAGCCATGGAACTGAAAACGCGTCAGCTCGGCAGGACGGATGTACAGACGACTATCCTGGGGCTCGGCGGAGAAGAAGATATTCTATAGGGCCAGAACGCATTGATTTTGAAGTCCCGGCTCGCCAGAGCAGGCAAAGGAGGATGCATATGAGAAAGAGTATGGTGCTGGTTATTTCACTTGGTCTGTTGCTCCTCGGCTCCATCGCCTACGTCCGCGGGCAAGGGTCGGCCGAGCAGGGGATAGGTAAGGCGATTGCCGTTGTCAGCCCGACGCAGGGCAGCAAGGTCAAGGGGATTGTAACCTTTACGAAAGTGGACAACGGGATCAAGGTTGTCGCCGACCTCGAGGGGCTGACGCCCGGCCTTCACGGATTTCACGTGCATCAGTATGGGGACTGCACAGCGCTGAACGGCGACTCAGCGGGCGGTCACTTCAATCCTGAAGGGATGCAACATGGGGCGCCGGCAGCCAAGGACCGGCACGTGGGGGACCTCGGTAACCTCGCGGCAGTGGCCGACGGGAAGGCTCACCTGGAATGGACAGACCCGCTTCTCTCCCTGGAGGGACGCGATTCCATCATAGGTCGCAGTGTCATTGTCCATGGCAACGCCGACGACCTCACCTCACAGCCGGCCGGCAACTCAGGGCCTCGCATCGGCTGCGGAGTAATCGGGATTGCCGGAAAATGAGCAGATAGGCCACGGCAAGGATGTTTCCATTGCTCTCTGTCCCTCCGACCCCGCAGATTCGGAGCTTCTTCTGTCGCGGCGCAACGACGAAGATGTGCCCTTAGACGAAGCCCGGCTAGGGAGCGAAGTTGGAAAGCTGGTACGGGATCTCCTTCTCTTCCAGCCCGTGTTTCTTTTCGAAGTAGACCTCGCCCGCGGCAATTTCCCGCAGGGATGTGACGACTTCCCTGTTTGACGATTTGACCAGAGGCCTCGACCCCTTGACGAGCTGCTTCGCCCTCTTTGCGGCGAGATGGACAAGCTCGAAACGGTTTTCAACCTTATCCATACAGTCTTCAACGGTTATCCTGGCCATGCTGTCTCCTTATATCCGCAATAATCGACTTAAACTCGGCGTACGCTTTGTTAAGAGTATCATTTACCACGACATAAGTAAAGAGTCCCTTTTTTGCAACTTCCTCCCTGACCCGCTGCATCCGCCTCTCTATCTCCTTCTCCCCGCGAGCCGAGAGCCTTCTCACCAGCTCATCCGGCGACGGCGTGTCGATAAATATAAGGACCGCTTCCGGCCGCTCTTCCTTCACGGTGAGGGCGCCCTTGACATCGATGTCCAGTATGACGTCGATCCCCTCTGAAAGGGGCCGCAAGACCTCCGTCCGGGGTGTGCCGTAAAGGTAGCCATGGACGTTCTCCCATTCGAGGAACTCCCCCTCCCCGACCATGGCCCGGAACTTTGCCGCGTCCACGAAACGGTAGTCCCGTCCGTCAACCTCGTGGTCCCGCTTTGCACGGGTCGTATAAGAGACGGAAAAGCGGGTCTGCGTGTCCTCATTCAGGAACCGTTCGAGGATGCTGCTCTTCCCCGTGCCCGACGGTCCCGAGACGACGAACAGATGCCCCGATCTATTCGACATTCTGAACCTGCTCCCTCATCTTTTCTATTTCTACCTTTATCTGAATTGCCCTCTCACTGATAAAGAGATCGTTCGACTTACTCGCTATGGTGTTCGTTTCCCTCACCATTTCCTGGATAATGAAGTCAAGCTTGCGGCCGATCTCTCCCTGGGAATGGAGCGTGTCGGTAAAATGCTGGACGTGCCCTTTCAGCCTTGCTATCTCCTCCGCTATATCGAGCCTTTCCATGTAAAACCCCATTTCCTGCAGTACCCGCGCTTCATCAAGCACGGCCCCGCTCACCTCCAGGATCCGCTGGCGAAGCACCTCTTCGTGGTTCTTGATTGCCTCCGGCCAGGCTTTTTCAATTCTCTCTCCATCGGCCCGGATCTGTTCCAGCCTCTCGATCAGGTCTTGCTTAATCAACTCGCCTTCCCTCTCCCGTTCCACGTTCAATTTAGAGAGCAGGGTTTCGAAGCAGGAGAAGAACATCTCTTCCGGGACGGATTTCTCTTCGTAGACCAGAATATCCTTGAAGTTGAGTATGTCGGCGACCGTCAGGTCCCCTTTGATCCCGTGCGACTCTTTCAGGTAACGGGCCAGATCAACGTACCACCTGATCGCCTCTTCGTTCGCCTTTGGCACGGAGAGCGTTCCATCACCTTTATCCCACTTCATCGTGATGTCCAGCCTGCCTCGCTTGACGTACCGCTTGGCCGTCTCCCGGAGGCGCGACTCATACCCGGAGGCGCTTCGAGGCATCTTGAGCGATATTTCCAGGTAGCGACTGTTGAGCGACCTTGCTTCTCCATAGCATGTGCCTTCCTCACTCTCCGTCTCAACCTTTGAAAAACCGGTCATACTCTTTGGCATCGCAGCAACCTCTTATAACGTGCTCTCCACCCGTTCAGCAGAAAGATCGATTGATCGCTCCCGTAGTCCGGATAGGTCCACTTCAGACGACGATAGCTTCCGTTCTCATAAAGCAGGGTAAGATCCGCAAAAATGCCTTTCCCAAGGTATATCCTGTGCGAGTACCCTTTGGTTGTGCCGAGGACCACGTGTTCGAGCGCGATATATCCCGGGTCCACATTGACCGCCCGCCGCCCGTTTTCCGCACCTGTTTGCTCGATCCCGTTGGCGCCGAGCTTGATGTCCGCGAGCATGTCCCTCTCCAAAAGAGGCTCGAAGAGCAAAAAACACCGCTTCAACCCTTCGCCCATTTCAGGGCGGTAGTAGTCCGATTGGGAAAAGGAAACGATGTCCGTCCTTTCCGCTATGGGGCCGATCAATTGCGCCAGCCCGGCCTCTACCGGAGAAAGTATACCCGAATCGCCGAAGATAATGCTCGAAAAAAATTGCACCGGAGGGGGAAGCTTCACCTTTCCCATAGAATGAAGTACTCCTTGTTCTTTCTCCTTTTCTCCCTCGGCGCCTCCACGATGCCGCCGGCCCGCAAGCCGCACTGCTGGCCGAACTGCGTTATGTCATCGATCACGGCCCTTATTCGTTCCTCGTCCTTCACGATCCCGCCCTTGCCTACCTGGTAGCGCCCTACCTCGAACTGCGGCTTGACCAGCGTCACGAGGAACCCTCCGGGCGCGAGAAGCGGCAGCACCGCGGGGATGATCTTTTTCAGCGAGATGAAGGAGACATCGACGGTGATGATACCCGCCCTCTCGCCTATGTCTTCACGCGTGAGGTATCTGGCGTTCACGTTTTCCCGCACAACGACCCTCGGGTCCTTTCTCAGCTTTTCGTGGAGTTGATGGGTACCCACGTCGATTGCGTAAACCCTGGAAGCGCCGGCCTGAAGCAGGCAATCGACAAAGCCGCCGGTCGAAGCGCCGATGTCGACCGCGGTTTTCCCGATAATATCTATCCCGAAGTGTGTGAGTGCCTCCTCAAGCTTGACGCCGCCGTAGCCGACGTAGAGGAGAGGATTGCTCCGCACTTCTATCGATGCCTCCTCGTCGACAACCCTATCGGCCTTCGATACCCGCTCCCCGTTCAGGAAGACGACGCCGGCCATGACCAGCACTTTTGCCTTTTCTCTTGATTCGGCGAGACCCTTCTCTGCGAGGAGGATATCTATTCTGAATTTAGCCAATGCGTTACAGTCTTCTTTATGCCGTCCTTGTCCAGGCCCACCTGTTGCCGCAGGAGCTTTTGCGATGCATGGGGCAGGAATCGATCAGGCAAGCCTATTATTTTCACGGGCACGACCACGCCTTCCTCGGAAAGTATTTCCATGACCCCGCTTCCAAACCCCCCTATGGCGGAATTCTCCTCCAGCGTCACGATCCGCCCGGTACGGGTGGCGAAATCGACGAGCATCTCCCTGTCCATAGGTTTTACGAACCGCCCGTTGATCACCGCGGCACTGATGCCCTCTTCTTTTTCGAGCTCCTCCGCGGCCTGCAGGCACGAATGGACCACCGGACCGCACCCGATGAGCGTCACATCCGCACCCGTCCGGAGGATCTCCCATTTCCCCAGGGGGATCTCCGTAAACCCGCTCTCAACCGGGACACCTATGGCTTCGCCTCTGGGATAGCGGACAGCGACGGGCCTCTCGTAGACGGTTGCGGAGAAGAGCATCTGTTTGAGCTCGTTTTCATCCTTGGGGCTCATAAGTATCATATGCGGAATGTGGCGCAGATAGGACATGTCGAAGCTGCCGTGATGCGTAGGGCCATCCTGGCCGACGATACCGCTCCTGTCGACGGCAAAGACCACGGGCAGCTCCTGCAGGCAGACATCCTCGATGACCTGGTCGAAGCCGCGCTGAAGGAACGTAGAGTACATGGCAACAAAGGGTCTCATCCCGCCCAGGGCGAGGGCGGCGGCAAAGGTGACCCCATGGGCCTCGGCGATGCCGATGTCATAAAAGCGCCCGCGGAAAAGCTTCGAAAATTCTTCGAGACCCGTGCCGAGCCCCATGGCGGCGGTAATTGCTATGATCCTTTCATCCTGCGATGCAAGCTGGATCAGCGTTTCACCGAAGATATCGGTAAATGTGCGCTTTCCATTTCGCACCGGCGCGCCGGTCGCAATATTGAACTCGGAGATACCGTGAAATAATGCGGGGTCTTTCGACGCCGGCTCGTATCCTTTCCCTTTCTTCGTCACGACATGGATCAGGATAGGCCCTTTGAGCTTCTTGATGTTTGCGAGGTTGAGGATCAGATGGTTCAGGTTGTGGCCGTCTACCGGCCCCACATACTGAAAACCGAGCTCCTCGAAGAGGAGGCCCGGCGTCACAAGGCCTTTGACCGCTTCCTCAAAATAGCGGGCCGCTTTGTAGACCTTGTCTCCGAAGGCAGGCAGGTTGCGGATCGTATGCTTGATGTCCTCCCTCAGGCCGCTCATGAACTCGCCCGTCATAATCCTGTTGAGATGGGCGGAGAGGGCGCCGACATTTTTCGAGATGGACATTTCGTTGTCGTTCAGGACGACGATGATATCGCTTTTCAGGTGCCCCGCATGGTTGAGCGCTTCGAACGACATACCGCCGGTGAGGGAGCCGTCGCCTATGACCGCGACAATGCGGTGGGTCTGATTGTTCTTCTTTTTTGCCTCGGCAAGACCCGTTGCGATTGAGATGGAGTTGCTCGCATGTCCGGTGTCAAAGGCGTCGTAAATGCTCTCTTTTCTACAGGGGAAACCGGAGAGACCCCCGTTTTGCCTGATGGTGCCGAAACGGTCCTTTCTTTCGGTGAGGATCTTGTGCGTATAGCACTGGTGACCCACATCCCATATGATCTTGTCATCGGGCGTATTGAAGACGTAATGGAGGGCAAGGGTAAGCTCGACGATACCCAGGTTTGACGAAAGATGACCGCCGGTCTTCGAGATCGTGCGGATAATAAGGTCCCTTATCTCGTCAGCCAGGCTCGCGAGCTGAAGGGGCGTCAGCTCTTTTATGTCTCGCGGCGTGGTGATGGCATCGAGCAGCATCAAAAGGACCTGTGACCTATAAAATTGGCGACCTGCACAAGCATGTCGGCTCCGGGGCCGAGAAACCGCAAGGCCGCAATGGCCTTGTTGACAAGCGCATCTATCCGGGCTTTTGAGGCGGCAATGCCGTAATACCTCACGTACGTCTGCTTTTCCGTATCCTTTTTCAGCTTTTTTCCTACCTCTGCTTCCGTGCCTTCCACATCAAGAAGATCGTCCATGATCTGGAAGGCAAGACCGATCGACTCGCCGAAGCGCGTAAAGCATTTAAGCTCCTTTTCGTTCGCGTTCCCCACGAGCGCGCCGGCCAGGACCGATGCCCTGATCAATGCGCCTGTCTTGTTGCGGTGTATGAGATTAACGATGCTTTTCGTCCCTTTTTTGCCTTCATAGATGACGTCGACCGCCTGGCCGGCAACCATGCCGGCAGCGCCTGCTGCACGGGCGATCTCATAGACCACCTTCTGTGTGATTTCGGGAGATGCAGAAGACTCGCGCGGATCGGTCATAACCCGGAAGGCCTCGGTAAGCAGCGCGTCTCCCGCCAGCAAGGCCACCGCGTCTCCGAACACCTTGTGGCATGTGGGTTTGCCCCGCCTCAGGTCATCATTGTCCATACAGGGAAGATCATCATGGATGAGCGAGTACGTGTGGATCATTTCAATTGCAGCGGCGAAGGGCAGCACCACTTCTGTGTCGCCGTCCATTGCTTCACAGGCCGCTATGGCAAGGCCCGGCCTGATCCTTTTCCCGTCCGAGAACAGACTATACTCCATTGCATCCCCGAGTATCCCGGAAGATGCCGGAAAGGCAGAGAGTATCGCCCTCAGCCTGTTCTCCACGAGTACCCTTTTTTCCGCGAGAAAAGTTGCCAGGTCCACTAAAGGTCTTCCTGTAGGAAGGGCTTTTTCTCGATAGTTCCATCATCCTTTTTCGCGAGGATCTCCACCTTGCGTTCTATGTCGTCAAGGGTCTTGGAAAGGTCTTTTGTGAGGCCTATGCCTTCCTTGAACAGGCGAAGCGCGTCGTCCAGCGGAACGCGTCCCTCGTCGAGGGTGTTCACTATCTCTTCAAGTTTACGTAATCCTTCCTCGAACTTCATTTCCTATTATAGAATTTCATGCGACAGTTTTTCAAGTAGTTGGTGCCGGCCGCAATTATTGGGGTTCAGCACCCCCTCCATCGGCAAAACCACGACCCGCTTCGCGGGTGCCCCGGCCACCCCGCTCACAAAAGCATGCGCCGGGCGGAGCCATTCTTTTATCTCTTGATATGGCCCGGTTCGGTGGAGTAGAATTGAATTCGACGGACCCCGGGAAAGAAGAATCGTCCTTACTGTGGTGAAGTAATATGTGGAGTGTGCAATGAAGTTACTGCGAACAGTGCTTCGATATGCCGCGGTGACGGTCGTTGCGGTCTTCTTCCTGGCCGGTCCCCTTCATGCGGCAAAAGACGATGTGCCCACACCCAAGGAGTATGGCGTTTACGTCAAGACGGCCGCCAAACCGGTGAGGATCCTTCCCAATATAGTCTTTCAGGAAGGGGCGATGCTCTATGTCGAGAGCAATAACCCCCCCCACTTTCTCTTGAAAGACATCAAGTATTTTATTTTGTACGGAAAGCAGGAGATGCAATACCTCACCTTCAATAACTTGGTCTTTATCAACCAGTCCCCTCTCGGCAGATCCCGCTTCATGTTTGGAAAAGAGGTCGAGATCGAGGTAAAGAAGAGAAGCGATACCTTGTATACGATACGGCCAAAGGGGCTATTCGGAAGAGGTTACTATGCGCTCTGGATCAGCGATTCCGCGTGGGATTTCATTGTCGAATAGGCAACGGGCGATCGGCATGATACTACCGGTATGAAAGACGACCACATGCATCGAGAAGGTGATAAAGGTAAACTCCAGGCGGAGCTCCCGGGATTCACCCTGTCGGAGCAGAGGGGACGATTCGTGCTTTTTGCCCGTGTTGACGCCCTGGGCCCCGATCTCCTCGTCACCCTATGGGGAGGGGCAGCCCACATAGGGGCACTGGGCATGGCAGTGCCGCGGGCCAGCCTCCGGGACCCGCACGAAAGGAGTGCCACATCCTCCGTATTCACCTTTCCCGGACACAAGGAGGACGTGACCGTCAAGCTGGTTTCCGAAGCGCTCTCAGGCAGATTGAACAGGCATGTCGTGGTCGTTGCCGGCATTCACTGGGATGGGCTGCAACCGGACGACATTCGGCAGCTCATGGAGGCATGTGAGGCACTCAAGGACCGGATTGCCTTGGAGGTGGAGAAGTCATGAGAAGGATCGACTAAAGAAATCCTGGAAAGTTAGTGGAGGCGGCATCCGGATTTGAACCGGAGAATAACGGTTTTGCAGACCGCTGCCTTACCACTTGGCTATGCCGCCGTTTTTGGAGCGGGCACGTCTTCACCCGCGACGCTTTTGTGCTTGGAGCGGGAAACGGGATTTGAACCCGCGACTTCAACCTTGGCAAGGTTGCACTCTACCGCTGAGTTATTCCCGCGTCTGTTGTAATGATACAGAATATCCTTATCAGTGTCAATTACTTAATAAACAACGCGCGGGCACTCAGTAGTCCGACAGGTCCGGTTTCAGCCGCTCCCTCTTCTTTCGAGTCTGCAGGTGCTTGATTTCCAGCACCTTTTCCTTGGCGCGCCTGGAGCGCCGTCTTTTCTGCCGTCTTATCTTTTCATTACGCTGCTGTTGCTCGCTTTCCTTGCCGAGCATCATGTTTTCTATTTTCTGAACAAGCAGCCTTCTCGCAAAAAACCTGTTCATCGCCTGGTGGCGCTCCTTTTGGCACTTCACCTGAATGCCGCTGGGAAGGTGCTTCAAGTAGACGCAGGTAGCCACCTTATTGACGTTCTGACCTCCGGGACCCGCGGAACGGACAAAACGCTCTAGTATGTCCGATTCCCGGATGCCCAGGCGCTCCATTTTTTCCTGCAAGGCCTTTTCTTTTTCAGGACTCAGCATAGGAGTAAGTATAAACCTAAAACCGCGCCGCTGTCACTTGACGCGCCCGGGGTTTAGCCTATAGAATGATGGGTGTTTATACTTGCCGGCCTTCACCTCTCGATGCCTTTTATGCTGGCCCCGATGGCCGGGGTGAGCGACGTGCCTTTTCGGCTGATTGCGAGGGAGTTTGGCTGCCCCCTCGCCTTTACGGAGATGATAAATGGCCGGGCCCTGGGTCTCCGGAACGGCAAGACCCTCAGGCTCCTCCGGTCCTCGCCTCTGGATAGACCCCTCGGCGTCCAGTTGCTCGGCCGTGAGCCGGACGCTCTCCTTCAGGCCCTCGAAGCGCTTGCCGACTACCCGTACGACGTGGTTGATCTTAACGCCGCCTGTCCCGTCCATAAAGTGACCCGTAAAGGGGAAGGGGCTGCGTTGCTGAGGGAGCCGGAGACGTTATTCCGGCTTGTCAGCGCCCTGGTGAAACACGCGCCGGTCCCGGTGACGGTAAAGATACGCTCCGGATGGGACGATGATTCGATCAATGCGCCGGAGACCGCGAAGCGCATCGAGGCAGCAGGGGCGAGGGCGGTCTGCGTTCACGGACGTACCAGGAACCAGGGATATAGGGGCAGGGCGGATACGTCGGTGATAAGGGCGGTAAAAAAGGCGGTAGGCATTCCGGTCATTGCGAGCGGCGATGCGTTCTCTCAAGAGGCAGCGGCGCGGATTGCGGAGGAGACGGAATGTGATGCCGTGATGATCGCCAGAGGCGCTCTCGGGAATCCATGGATATTCCGGGACCTTGCTATCGCCCATGGGAAGGGCGGGAGAGACGCAGGCTCGCACCCCCTCGTGGGTGTTCCCACCCTCGCCGCGGTGAAGTCGATCATGGAGAAACATCTTGCCCTATCGGTCGACTACCATGGACCCCTTACAGGGGTGATCAATTTCCGCAAATGCTTCGTCTGGTACACCAGGGGGTTGAGAGACGCCCGGCTTCTGCGCGCCAGGGCCGTCCACGTAACCGGCCTCGACGAGATGAAGGCCCTTATCGATGAATTACACATGCCTCTATCGCCCGGTTTGTCTCCTCCGGCCGCTCACGCATCACCATATGGCCCGCATCACGGATCACCGCAAGCCGGGATCCCCTGATCTCCCTGTTGAGATATTCAGCGTATTTTAAGGGGGTGAGTCCATCGTCGGCGCCTGCGATGACGAGGGTGGGCAGGTCGATCGATTTGACGCCTTCCATCAAATCGAACACGCTGCACGCAAGGAAATCGCCGTGTATGACCTCTTTTGGCGATGCCATCATTTCGGCGTAGCACCTCTCAACCAGGTCGGGCGGGGCCTTCTTCGAGAAGGCGAAGCCCATGATGGCCCGCACTGTTTCTTCCTTATCGTTCAGGATGCCCTCAAGGATCTCTGGAAATACTTTCAGCCTCGCCCCCGTTCCCACCAGGACGAGCCCGGCAAGCAGCTCCGGGGAGGCGAGGGCCAAAGAGATTGCGATAGCACCGCCCATCGAATGGCCCGCCACATAGCACCCCTCCAGGCCGTTTTCCGTTATCACCGTGCGGACGCTTTCGGCATAGCCCTCGATGCTCCGCAGCCCCTCTCCTCCCGACCGCCCGTGGCCCGGCAGGTCGACAAGGAGAACCTCACAGACCATCTGCAGCCTTTTTTGAAAGTACCAGGAGGCCGTACTACCCCCTGCTCCGT
Source organism: Syntrophorhabdales bacterium (assembly GCA_050012495.1). Lineage (GTDB taxonomy): Bacteria > Desulfobacterota > Syntrophorhabdia > Syntrophorhabdales > WCHB1-27 > BOG-1155. Next base: position 32,671 of record JBEKHB010000023.1, on the reverse strand, counting down.
GGAGAAAGAGTATCTTCTCGCCTCTGCCGTACCGCTCCAGATAGACACCCATTATCCGCCTCCAACAATTCTGTTGCAAATGGTGGTCAGCCATTATAGTATGACAGGCATGAGGCTCTTTGCAATCCTTCTCGTATGCCTCCTTTTCTGCTCATGCTCAAGGCCGCCCGAATCTGCCCCTATCAAGACCGGCCAGGAGGCCCGTGGAGACGAACAGTACAAGAAAGAACTCGACGAGATAAGGAAAAACATGAAAGGCGACCTCAAGATCAAGCTCAAAAAGGACGGGAAGGGCGACTTCTACACGTGGGAGATCTCGGGCAAGGACGCCACCGAGGTGCTCAAGGCAAACGACGTGCTTGTGAAAAAGCTGGGGGGCGCGGTGACGGCGAAGTGATAAGGAGGCGGTAATGAGCATGTATCGGGATGTGTACGATTTTGCGGCAAAGGCAGGCGCCCTCGAAGGGTACGTCTACCCGAAGGGAATGGAAGCCTCGTATCTGCCCATATGGGTCGACCACATCGTGCAAGGCTACGGGATGCTCCCTGCGGAGGCGAGGGAAGAATTTCAGGACCTGTGCAACGGGACGATCGGCCGGGCAATACAGTCACTTCTCCCTGTCCTCGGAGAGGACCATGAGGTGATCAGGAAGCTGAAAAGCATCGTCACCGGGGAGCCGGCCTCATCGCCCGATGACTTCAGGCGCAAGGACAGGATCAGCCATGGAGGGAGCGACATCCCTATCCCGTGACCGAAACGCGGCTCGTAGCGCATGGTGCGGCCGCGCACCTTCCTCGGCGGAGGATGCCGCCTTTTCGCGGAGATGGTCTATTTCGCCTGCTTGAGCCTCTTTTCGTAGTTTTCCCGCACCCCTTTGAGCTCGCCGGGGGTCCGGCAGATCTGTTCGGCCTGGATGGACTGGAGGTTTTTCAGCACCCCAAAGCCGTATGCGTCGCTGTAGACCGCCTCGCCCCAGACCACGTCCTCCACGACCGCATGGTCTTCTTTCCTCATGATCTTCCAGCCTTCCGGTGTCTCCCAGGCGAGGGGCTCCCGCTCGACGGCCGCTATCACCCTGTCCGCCTCGACCGAGCCTGCCCGCTCTGCCGCGGCCTTGATGAAATAGACGCCCGCGTACGTCTCCTCCGCCATGTAGTCGGGATATTCCTTGAACCTGTCCAGATAGCTCTTCACGAATCCCCTGTTCATCTCGGAATCGGGGGTAAGGAAGAAGTAACGGGCCGAGATGAAAGTGCCTTCCGGCATCTTCTTCCCCAGGGGCATGAGGGTCTCGAGGGCAGCACCGTCCGGAAAGGCAAACTTGATCGTATCGAAGAGGCCGAGAGGGAGTGCCTGCTTGATGAAATTGACCGCGTCCATTCCCCATAACGGGGACCAGACCGCGTCCGGCCGCGCTTCCATAATCCGCGTGATGTAGGGCATGAAATCGGTCTCGGTAAGCTTTGGCCACACCTCGCCCACGAATTCGGCGTCCGGCCGGAGCGCCTTCAGCTTTGCCTTGAACTGGGCCCATGAATCCCACCCGTAGTTATAGTTCGGACCGATGCACATCCATCGCTTGTACGGCCTTGATGCCACGTAGTAGGCCCCTGCCCGGGCATGCATCATGGCATTGCTCATGGTCGCAAACTGGTAGGGGCTGAACTGGTCGCCCGTGAGGGAATCGGCGGCCGCCTGTGTAAGGATGAGGATTTTCCGGTGGTCGGCCGCTATCTTCGATATCGCGACTGCCACGCCGCTGGAGGTGGGCCCGATGATGAAATCGACCTGCTCCTCCGCGCAGAACCTCTTGGCGATCTCCGATCCCCGCTGCGCGTTGAGCTTCGTATCATCGCTGACGATCACCACTTTCCTGCCCAGGATGCCGCCCGACCGATTGATCTCATCGACGGCCATCTGAACCGACTGAAGGCCATGCGTGCCGTAGCCCCCCATCGGTCCGGACATGACGAACAGCACGCCGAGCTTGATCGGCTTCTCCTGGGCGTATCCTACGCCCGCGAGCACTGCCATAACGACAAAAAGGATCAGTGTGAGCCATCTCTTCCCCTTCATACTTCCTCCTTGGGCAGCCGTTTTTTAGTGCACCCTCTCCATGGTAGCAGAAAGTCGATGGGGCAGACAATCAAAAATATCGAAAGAGACCGCCGCCCGAAGGTGCCCGGAGGGTCTATGCGGGGCACGTACCGGTCATAGAAGGTGCCGCCCGGACCGGCTCTTTCACGCAGTGCTGAAGACCCCGGAATGAAACAACGTTGTTTTCCGCAGGGATCTATTTCAGAAGACCTGCCTCCTCCCGGTACTTTACGCAGGGGGTCCATGAGCCGAGGGGTCTCTTACACCCGCTGCAGCTGTTAAGCCCCTGCCGCTGCCTGCAGTAGGAATTGACCACCCATTCGAACATGGTGGCGTCGCGGATGGCGAAGGCTATCTCTCCGGCAATGGACTCTAAAAGACGCCGGTCCTCTTCTGTGAAGCCGGCTTCCTCCGCCTTATTCAGGACTTCCAGGACGCCGACCTTCTCCTCGCCGGCAACGAGAGGGATAAGTACCATATTTCGGGTCACAAACCCGGAGGTGGCATCAATGTCACCGTAAAATCTGGGGTCCTTCCGCACGTCGTGGACGACCTCAGACTCCAGGGACGTGAGGACCGCACCGGCCAGTCCCCGGTCAGCAGGAAAAGTAGCGTGGAGGAGTAAGGGCTTGGCAGGTCCTTCAACAGCGTAAAACCGGAACGTTTTTTTCTCGTGGTCCAGGAGAAGCACTGAGGCTGCCTCAGCGCTAACGGCCTCCATGCTGAGGTAGACTACCGCTTCCAGAACATCCTTCAGGGCCAGGGTTTGAGCAATCATGGAACTGACGTTCAGATAGGTGTTCAGATAGTAGACCTGTCTTTCCATGGCCATCCGTCCCAGGAGATTTGCGAGGGAATGGGAAAGAAGGCGCAGGATCCTCGACATGAGGGCCCCCGGGAGGGCGGTATGTGCGGGCATTGCCAGACCCAAAAAGCCAAAGACCCTCTTTGAGACGGTTAACGGGAAAAGCTGTAGAGGCAGGTCGCTGCCCACCTCCAGGGTAGCCGGGAGAACCTTTGGTTCGCCGCCGCGCGCTTGACCGATGTGCCGCCCACACCACTCGCTCACGAGGGACACATCGCCCGCGCCCATACCCAGGTTGAAGCAGAAGGGGCTGAAGGAGCGGGAGTCTGTGCCGTAGAGAACTGCGCTGGAAGCCCCACACATCCCGGATAGCCTGGTTAAGGCAGATTCGGCCATTTGGGTTGGGCTCTCCGCGATGACCGCCGCTTCCGCGAGATCTGTCAGAACCTCAAGCTCCTGGACCGTCAATGGAGTGTCGCCCTCGGGAACAACCATTATCTCTCCGGCCTTTATTATCAGAGAAATACGGCAAAATTGCAATAACTATTTCAGGCTTTCCGTCAGAAACATTGAGCGTCTGTTTCAGGACATCGAGAATTCACTCCATCGATTGTTGTAAGGATCACCTGCCTGTGAGGTAAGTGCTTTCGAAGGAAAAATGTAAAAACCTGAAAAAGTACTGGGTTTCGAGCGAATAATATGTTATGCAAATGGGCATAAGCTTTACTGCTATCAAAACTGATGACTTTAAGCGACCGTGACTGCGACCGGGCAAGGTCACATGTGAAGGGCGGGGAAGGGCTTTTCGAGGAATTCCAAATCAGTGCCATTTTTGGCCATGAAAGCGGAGCTATGGCCGGAACGCAGGCCAGCAGGCTCGGCTATCTCGAATTGGCGGATGGAGGAACGATCGTCTTAAAGAATGTCCATCGCCTCTCCCCGGGCACCAGGGAAAGGTTGGTCTTTTACCTGCTGGAGAAGAAGTTTTACCGCTTGGGCGCCCTTGCGGGGATCACGGTTGATACGAGAGTGATCGCGGCCACCAATGTCGCTGATTCGATCACGGATGAAGAAATGAGGGAATCCCTCCGTGGAAAGATTCCCGAAGTACTCTGGAAGAACAAGGTAGATTTGCCTTCCCTCGCCCTCCGGCGTCGTGATATTCCAATGATCGCCGAAGCCTTTTTAGAAAAGCACGCCGCTTTGGCCGGCAAATCCATCAAAACCATCTGTGCTCCCGCCATGAATACCATGATCAGATACACCTGGCCGGGGAATGACCGGGAATTGGAGAACGTCATCGAGAGGGGCGTCCTCGTATGCGAGGGCGACACGCTCTTAGCGGAGCACATATTCCTCGGGTTGACCCCGTACTCGGAAAAGGGCCGTTTGAATCTCCTGCGTCTTGGCTCTTTCAGAAAGGTCTTCGCCAATCTAAAATTGAGGGCCATTATTCAAGCCGCCGTGGTGGTTGTCATGATGGGCGTCGTTTGTTTGACGCTCCTTGGGGCCAAGGAATCGGATAAGAACCTGGGGATGGGTATGGTGTGGTATTACTGGTGGCCGTTTCTTTTGTTGAGCTTCCTGTTCCTCGGTCGATTTTATTGCAGCGTCTGTCCCATCGATGGTTTGACGAAGCTTTTCCGCAAGATGGGCTCCCTGAACAGACCCGCACCCCGCATCTTCAATCGCATTGGCGTTGGCCTGGCCGCGGTTCTGGGTCTGGCACTTTCCTGGGGTGAATATCTTTTTCAGGTAAAAGAAATAACGATCCGAACCTCGATCTTTCTCGGCATCATCCTGTCCTCCGCCATCATTGTCAATTTCATTTTCCGGCCGGAAGTCTGGTGCCGTTACGTATGCCCGTGGGGTTATTTCAGCGGCGTCTGCGCCTGTCTGGCATTTGTCGAGCTTCGGGCCAACAACAAGGTGTGCAGCTCTCAGTGCAAATCGACTCTTTGCTATAAGAGCAACGGACAGCAAGCAGGCTGCCCGATGAAAATTTTTCCCGTTTCGCTGATGAGTAATCAGTTCTGCAAAATGTGTGGAACTTGCGTCCACAATTGTCCTTACAATTCCGTCCATCTTGACTTGCGCTGGCCGGGTTCCGAAATATGGAAAAACATGGAGCCAAACCCGGTAACCTCTCTTTCCATTGGAGCTGGTGGACAGTAAGGCAGCTTTCCAGGAAAAGACGGCTCGTCGTCCCTTTAACGCACGGCGCGCTGGCTCTGATCTTCGGGATAGCCCTCGTGCTTTTGGCGGGCAGATGACTCGTCTGATTACGTTTTTTTTGGTGCGATTTTTCTTGACACGTAATGCATAGTATAATTATAATGTGGGGTAATCTGTCAAAGCCAAACCATCCGCGAGGGTGGGACGGAAAGCCACGGGGTCTCAGTCACGTAAGCCAAGTGTCTCGATCAGCAAGACGGCTGGGCTGCCTGATTCATTAACTTTGGTTGCAAGGTAATAGCGATGCGTAGGGAGGCTCTTCCGTGAAACGTTTACTAAGGCACTCTGCAACACCAATTGCCGATTCTTCCCCACTCTCCCGGCCCCTTCATCCGCCTCAGATACCTGGAAAAAGTCGCGCCGTGTTGCGCTTTATTTTCAGAAATGCTCTCGCTTTCCTTGCTTTTTCGATTCTCCTCTCATCCGTTGCCGCCTTTGCCGCTCCTTGCGGGAATATCACCCGTATGGAGGGCCGGGTGGACGTGCTGCGTCCCGGCAAGAATCTGACCACCCAGGTTTCCCCGGGAGATCCCGTGGAGGTGGGGGATATCTACAGGGCAAGAACCCGGAGCAAGGCAGAGGTTACATTCCTGAACGGGAACGTCCTGAGGATCGGTCAGGACACCAGGGTCGAGATCAAGGAGTATGTGGTTGAGGGCGGAAAAAACAGCAACGTGGTGAAGCTTTATAGGGGCAGAGTCCAGGCTGTCTCGGCAGACGACCTGGCGAAAAAGATTGTCGCCTTTGCCGAGGGAAGCAAATTCGAAGTACATACGGAGAACGCGGTTGCCGGTGTAAGGGATACCAACATGCTCGTGGAGTTCGAAGGGAGTACCACGATAGTGATCCTCCTCTTCGGAAGGGGCTACGTATACAACCCGCAGGAGCCTGGGGTGATCCTGCCTTTGAATTCGGGGTACACCTCGACCGTTTCAGGGCCTTTCGGGACTCCTTCCCAGCCGAAACCCGCGAGCGATGACCTGATAAAAAGGCTTCTTCGATGGTTAACGTTCTCGAACACGCCACCCGCAGGACCCGTCCCGACGCCCCCTCTGCCGGTCGATCCGGCCGATGTGGCTCAGTTCATACAGGACATGTCCCTGCTTCTTTCACTTCAGGGCTCCACAGGGGCGGCCAACTACTGGGCGGGCGGAAACGGCAACTGGAGTGACGGCGCAAAGTGGAGCCTGGGGTACCCGCCGCAGGTCGGCGGTGACGTAGGGCTCGTGTCCGGTCCGGGCAACGTCATTTACGATGTCACATCGAACGCTGCATATGGTTCTGTCACCATCGATGGGACGAGCGCTGGACCGATGAGCCTTACCGTCGGGCAGGGAGTCCTGGCGTGCCAGTACCTGACCGTGGGCCGGTCCAACGCGGGAACTCTCAACCTCTCCGGGGCATCGGTGATCTCCCCGACGATTGTGATAGGGATGAACAACGGGAGCACGGGCGCCTTCAACCAGGGATACGCCGAAGGTGTGGGCCCGACGACCGGCTCTGTCCTGGTAACGGGCAATCTTTATATCGGTGGCGGCCCAAGGGCGGCTGTCGGCGGCAGCGGCACCTATAACCTCTATGCGGGTGTCCTTGACGTGGGAGGCAACACCTACGTCGGCTACTCGGGAAAGGGCTACTTTAACCAGGGTGTGGCATGGGGCGCTACATCGACCCCCACCCCCGGAGGCACATTCCAGACGAACAATCTCTACCTGGGCTACTGCCCGGGCAGCCAGGGCTCCTATACACTCGCCAACGGCAACCTCACCGTAACCGGCAGCATGTACGTGGGCTTCAACGGTACGGGCTCGTTTTACCAGTCCGGCGGTATTGTCAAGGTATACAATAACCTTACCATCGGCAGTACGGGCTCCTACGACTTTGAGGGAGGGCAGCTCCAGGTAACGGGAACTCTCTTCGATAACGGCTCCCTGACGGTCAACGGGAACCCGTTGCGTGGGGACCTCTTCCAGGTAGGAAGTCTCACGGAGGCCGGTTGGCTGCAGGGTTCCGGCGTGATCAACGGCAATGTCTCTATTGCGGGCGGCGTTCATCCGGGCAACTCACCGGGCGTACTGACCATTGCCGGTAATTACACGCAGAGTGCGGGCTCCACTCTGAACATTGACATTGGGAACGGTGGGTATAGTGAGCTGAGCGTCACGGGCAAGGCAAACCTCGCGGGGTACCTGAATGTGTCGCTTCTGACCGGCGTCCGGATCCTTAATGGCGAGACGTTCGATATTGTCAACGCGGCCGACCTCTTGAGCACGCTTATACCCGAGGGTCCGTTATTGACGGGCACGAACGGCTTCCACTTCAGCATTGAGACCACCGGTAACGACATCTTCCTCATCGCCGATGGGAACTACGGTACTTCCACCGTTCCCCTGCCGTCCGGCCTGTTCCTTTTTGCACCGGGACTTGCGGGTCTTGCGGCGCTAAGAAGGAGGTTCCGGAAATAAGCGACCGGTCGTCGTGGTGAGTTATCGGCAAAGGAGCGCAGATGCCCCGCCCTGTGGGCGGGGCAATTCACTTATTTTTCGGTTAAATGGACAACTTCCCGGGAGGTGCACTCACTGATCGTCGCCTCCTCCGCTGCCGTGGTCGCGCTGACCTCATAGACGACCACCGGTTTTGTCCTCCCTTTCACCGCAACCGACTCCAGTCCCCTCACCTTTATGCCGGGGAAAGCGCCGGCGCATATGGATTCCCTCAGTTTTTCCAGGGTATGCTCCGTAATGATGAGGTGGCAATCGTACCTCCTCGTGAGACCCTCGACGCGCGCTCCCAGGTTCACGTGATCCCCGATGACGGTATAATCCATCTTCTTGCCCTCGGCCCCGATATTGCCGACCAGTACCTCGCCCGTATTGATGCCTATACCACAGTCGAGCGCGGTCTTGCCCTCCGCGGCCCGCTTCGCCTGGAGCCCTTGCAGCTTTTCTATCATTTCGAGGGCACACCTGACCGCGCGCGACGCATGGTCCGCCTGGGGCAGGGGCGCTCCCCAGAACGCAACGATCTCATCTCCTATAAACTTGTCCAGCGTGCCGTCCCATGAGAGGATTACCTGCGTCATCTCTCCCAGGTATTCGTTCAGGATCGACACCACCTCCTCGGGAGAATGCTCTTCGGAAAAGGTGGTGAAACCCCTGACATCGGAAAAGAGCACGGTGAGCTCTCTGCGCTCACCTCCAAGCCTTGCGAGCTTGGGATTTCTGATCAGCTCGTTGACGATCTTTTGCGTCACATAGGAGGAGAACATGCCCCTTATGCGTCTGGCGTAGCGTTCCTCCATGGCAAACCTGAAGGCCGTGACGACAAAGTATATGGAGAGCAGGTTTATGCTTGAAAAGCCCAGGTCGACCCAGAGTCCCCTGGAGAAATAGAGCCAGTAGCCGGCAATGAATAGGCCCGCCAGGAAAAGGAAGGCGAGCGCCGCACCGAGGCTCGCCCTTGCCCGCACCATACAAAGGGAGAAGACGATGCCCGAGGCGAGGAGCACGAGCATGCTCGTGATATTCTTTGTCCTCTCGGGGAATCTCTTTTGGAGGATGGAGGCGATGACGTTCGCATGTTTTTCTATGCCCGGCATCACCGGGGACGCGGGCGTGACCCACACGTCATGGATGCCGGTTGCCGTTGCTCCGACGAGGACTATCTTGTCCTTCAGGAGCAGATGATCCACTTTCTTCTCCAGGAGATCCACTGCGGAAATAGAGGGGAAGGTATTCGTCGGTCCGTAATAATGGATCAAGGCGCGGTGCCAGCAATCGGTGGGAATAAAGGTATCGCCCAGTTGGATACCCCTGGCGGCGTCGACGATGAGCGCCTCTTGAGGAAGATTGAGGAATAAACGCGCCGCCTGGAGATCGATGGAAGGATAGAACTCACCGCCGTACTCGATGGCCATGACCTCCCATCGCAGGACCCCGTCCCTGTCGGGTATGATGGTGATGTGGCCGAGGCCACGGGCCCCGGCCGCGAGTTCATCCAGGGCAAGTATGACATTTGTGGCGGTAATGGGAGGGAATATCTGCAGATTATCCATGTGCCTGATCATGGAAAAAGACCATCTGGTAAGGTTTTCGTTTTCGATAAGCCGCGTTCCGCCCTTGAACGTAAAAACGATGGGCAAAAGCACGTTCCCTGCCCGCCTGATCGCATCGCCAAACTCGGCGTCCCCGGGAGCCGGGTCGGCGCATATGATATCCAGGAGCACGACTCGCGCCCCCATCTCTTTCAGGCGATCGACGATCTCGGCGAGCTTTCTCCTCTCCCAGGGCCAGCGGCCGACTTTTGCAAGGCTTCCGTCATCTATTGCAACGATCACTATGTTGTCGGGGGGGGTTACCTTACCGCGCAACTGGAACCTCAGGTCGTAAAACAGAAGCTCCAGTCGCTCCAGAGGCAGTGTCTTCTGCAGTGAACAGAACACATAGAAGAGGGTGATGACGAGCCCTATCGCGAGAATGATCCTTGTCTGCTTCAACCGTCTCTCCGATTCTCCCCTATCTTATGCCGGTGATCCGCTGATGGCAAGCCAATTCTGAAGACCCCAATCAATAAAGCGCCTTCCCGGGTCTTAACCCGCGCCTCTGTTCTGCCGATAACAGAGTAGGGAGCAATATGCGCGGAACGATAGAAGCGGCCCTGGAGTCTCCGAAAGGCGTTGACAGGAGGACGTTCTTCAAGCGGTTTGCCCAGGTTGCGGGCATCATGGCGGCGGCCGGGACCGGCACACTCAGTCCGTCCCCGGCGGCCGCCTCCTTCTCTTTTGGACCAAAGGTCGATCCCAGATGGCAGTCCCTGGTCTCCGCCCTCAAGGATTACGTAACCCGCGCCTACGTGAAATACGACAGGGCACAGGCAGGAAGCGCCCTTGAGCTGCTCAAGGCCAACGGTATTACGGAAGACGAGGTGAGCCCCCTGCAGAACTCCAACCGTTGGCTCATGCCGAAAGGCATGTTTCTGACCTATTTCTATATCGAATCGCCCGCGGCCATGCCGGTGATCAAACTCTTCCTCATAGCCCGGCGCGACCTCTTTGATGGATTTACCGTGGACGGCCGGAAGAGAACCAGTCTTTTCGGCAGGAAACTGGAGGTGTATGGCCGCGTCCTCCTCGGCGAAGAGATCTTCTCAACGATAGCTGCTCCTCCCGTTGCCCTGCCCTATAACCTTGCCCCCGGGGAGTCCTCGAAACCTGACTGGGTGATTGCCATTCCCTATAAATGGATTCATGATTTCTACGGGAGGCAGGCTGCCGGCCTGGAGCAACGCCTCGTGGAGGAGCTGACAATCCATGAGATCACCCATATAGTCCACCACACGAGGGATGAACTGCTTCCGTTCCTGGCCCAGTTCGGCTACAGAATGGACGATGACCGGCCCATGAGTAGTGTGGACGACCTGATCGGCTACCTGAAAACCAAACTCCCCACCTATCATCAGGCAGAGCGCCTGGTACTGGAGCGGATCTGCCACGCAGATGCCTACTACGGAAGCTCCGGCAACTTTGCCCATCTCAACGCGCTGAAACAGATCAAGGACGGACTCGTCACCTTATCGGAAGAGGTGAGCAGGCGTGATCCATCGTATCCCAGGAACCCGCTCAAGATTTCCGACCAGCAGTGCGGCGCGAGCATGACCCTGCTCTACCACAGGGCCGTGGAACGACTGGCTGTCCTGAAAGACCGTTCCTGGGACTCTCCCACGTAGCATCCCCCCTTCTCGGCCAAGCCGCCGGCAACGACCATAGGTGAAAATGGGTGACCACGGTGACCGCCAAAGAAGGGGAGACGTCTTGACAATAACCCGCTCCGTCTACTACAATTGCACAGATGAAGGTACGGATACTCGGCTGTTACGGCGGCGTCACGCAATACCACAGAGTAACCTCCTTCCTTCTCAACGATTCGGTCCTGCTCGATGCGGGAACGGTATCGGAGGCGCTCGACAAGGATGAGCTGAAGAAGATACGGACCATCCTCGTAAGCCATGCCCACATGGACCACATCAGGGACCTCCCTACCCTTGCCGACAACCTGTTCTTCCTCGGCTGCCGGCGCATCAGCCTGGCCGCGGTCAAGCCCGTTCTCGACATCGTGCTCACACATCTCTTCAACAACAAGGTATATCCTGATTTCACCCGCATACCATCACCGGAATCCCCGGTGATCGTGCCTTTTCCGCTCGAAGCGGAGAAGGCCGTCGTCCTCGACGGCCTGGAAATAACGCCCGTGCCCGTGACCCATACGGTTGTCTGCACGGCCTTCGTGGTAAAAGAGGGCGGAAAAGGCTTCATGTTCACCGCCGATTCCGGCCCTACAAAACGGTTTTGGGAGGTCGCCAGGGAGGAGCAGGGGATCGAGTTCATCATGGCGGATGTCTCCTTCCCGAACAGGATGGAGAAGATCGCTCTCAAGACCGGTCACATGACGCTCGCCATGCTCCAAAGCTCCCTCCACACCTATGGCCTGCAGGACAAAACCGTTTACGTCACCCACATGAAGCCTCTGTTCAGCGAGGAGATAATTCGTGAAGTGGCCTCGGAGGGGGAGAGGAACATAAAGCTCCTTGAGCAGGAGAGCGCCATAACGCTCTGATGGACCGGTTGCCTTCTTCGACGCGTCTTCCGCGCCCCCGGCGCGGTCCCTTAACGACACATACTCCGTGACAGGATCTGCAAGCTTCATAAGAGTCCTCCCATGTCAAAATCGGCCACCTCGCGAAGGCCTGGCAGATCTGCTTTTCTTATCTTCCATTATTTGAGGGAGTCGAGCAGCTTGGACAGGAGTTCCTTTTTGCCGAAACTCGGCCTTGGACCTCCCTCGGGCTCCTGCCCAGGAGCGGAGGACGGGTAGTTTTGATCGAGACAGGCCCGAACGTTCGCAGCATCGATAAAGCGAGAAAGCCGGTTGAAGGTGCGGATCCCGTTGTTGCGGCCCTCGTGGTGGGCAAGGATGTAAAGCCTCTCCCTGGCCCTCGTTATGGCGACGTAGAGCAAGCGGTGCTCCTCCTCCAGGCCTTCGGCGTCATGTGTCGTGTAGCTGGAGGGGAGGACGCCGTCGAGGGCGCCGATGAGGAAGACGTTGCGCCATTCAAGGCCTTTCGCGGAATGGATAGTAGAGAGAATGAGGGGTCTCTCCCAGATCGTGTCGTGAAAATCCTTCACGCCTCGCTCCGGCGGCTCCATCGCAAGGTCGACCAGGAGGTCCCGGATGGAGGCGTATCGTTCCGATATCTGCGCGACGGCTTCGAGGTCGTTCTTGCGGAGGTGCCAGTCGAGGTCGAATTTCTCTCTCAGGACGGGTTCGTAATAGTGCACGACCGCCTGGCATTTCTCGCCCGGGCTTGTGGCTCTCTGTGCTGACGACAGGAGCTTCCCCAGGCTGGCAAGACGTTCGGCGCAGCCGCCGCCTGCCCGGACGTGCCGTTCAATGACGTTGCTGATGATGGAGTCGAGGGTCAGACAACCGGCGATTTCTCCGAGGAGTTTTTCTGCGGTCTTCGGGCCGACGCCCGGCACAAGCAAGAGCACCCGGCTCCACGCGAGCTCGTCCTTAGGGTTTTCGAAAAGCTTCAGGTGGGCGATGACATCCTTCACGTGGGCGGTTTCGTAGAACTTGAGGCCCCCGTACACGGCGAAGGGGATATTCCTTTTGCTGAGCTCCGTCTGGAGAGGGATCGTGATATAGGCCGACCGGAAGAGGATGCACTGATGGGACAGCTCCATCCCCTCGTCGTAGAAAGCCTTCACCTGCCCGGCAACCCACGCTGCCTCCTCGTACGCGTCTTTGAAGTAGATCAAGTGAGGCTTCTCACCGGACTCCTTTTTTGCCGCCCTGAGGCATTTCTCGTATTTATTCGGCATGTTGTCGAGGACAGCGTTGCCCACATCCAGAATGGCCTGGGTGCTCCTGTAATTCTCTTCCAACTTGATGATTCGGCACTCCGGAAACCTCTCGGGAAAACGCATGATGTTCTCATGGCTGGCGCCCCGGAAAGAGTAGACGGATTGGGCGTCATCCCCCACTACCAGGATCCGCCGGTGCCGTTCGGCCAGGTGATAGGCGATGTCTGCCTGCATGACGTTCGTGTCCTGGAACTCGTCCACCATCACGTACTGATATGATCTGGAAAGTTGATCACGGATATCACCGTTTTCCAGCAGGATCTTCAGGTAAAGGAGAAGATCGTCGTAGTCCAGGCACTGGGACGCGATTTTGTATTCCATATATTTTTGCCGGAGTGCCTTTATCTCGTCGAGGTACTGATCGAAGCCCGGATAGTACCGCTCAAGCACGTCTTCGATGGGGACTTCCTTATTGAGGGCCATGCTGAGGATCTTTCTGAGCATCTCCTTTCTCGGACGCCTTTTCTCCTTGGCGTAAAACCCGAGCCGGACCGCGCAACGGTGTATCGCCTCCTCCGCATCGGCCTCGTCATAAATAGTGAAACTGTGCGGAAGGCCGAAACAATCACTGTATGTCCGCAGCACCTTGTTGGCAAAGGAGTGGAAAGTCCCACCCTCCACGCCCCGGCACCTCGGATCGCTCTTCGCGGCCCTCGATATCATCTCCTGAGCGGCCCGCCTGGTGAAAGTAAGGAGCAGGATCGAAGCGGGGTTGATGCCGCCTTCCACGAGGTAGCGGACACGAAAGTCTATCACCCTTGTCTTGCCGCTTCCCGCGCCTGCAATAACGAGCACGGGACCCTCGATGCTCGTCACTGCCTCGTGTTGCGCGTCGTTAAGCTGCTCTCTCATTTCCTGGTTCATAGTATCGGTGATTATAACTCAAAGCAACCGGACTATACCAGACCGTCCTGTTGAAAGGAAGGCCGCGGCGATGTGGCCACGTTTCCTCACTCCTCCCCGCCCGTCTCTCCGGACCATTTGTCCTGAAACCCCAGGGCCATGGCGTGCTCCACGAGGCGCAGGAAGTCCCCATCCTGTGGGCCGTAATGCGCCTCCGCGAGGGTGTTGCGATAGCCGGGCAGCAACGCGTAATCGCCGGAGACTGCGGCGGCAATCTGCGCACCGTAGGTTGCCCACAACTCAGGCACGCAGCTTTGCGGAAGGATGCCCCATGTGACCTTATCCCGCACGTGAACCAGGGCCGCGACCGCTGCCACCACCAAAGGATCCCTCTCCAGAACGGTGAAGTTCCGGGCAAAGAGGTCCCCTTTCTCTCCGCTGAGGCGGGCCGCAACCGATGCTGTCATGCCCGCCCGGGTGGCCCCGAAGCGCTCGATATGGCGCACTGTTGACCGCTGGCCTTCAGGCGTCAGCGAATTCTGGAGGGCAAGGGTCCCCTTGATTGCATCATGGACCGTCTTGCCGATAAGCTCTCCCAGGGCCGAGTGTTTGCCCGCGCTGGCGAGGGGTGTGCCCGTATCGAGCCGGGAGGCTGCGCCTATCTGGTCGGTGCCTGTCCCGGTGGCCAACCGGTTCGAATAGCGGGAGTTGACAGCCAGCTCCTGGAGGGCCGCGGTCTTGGCCTCCGTCGCCGTCATCACGGTGCGCACCATTGCCCCCGGCGTCAGTTCCCGGTTGATGAAGAGCATGGTGTTGATGGTGCCGTGGAGGACCGGCTCTTCCCCGGAGATCCTCTCGTACATCCCGTCGTGTTCGTAGACGGCGGCAGGGTCTCCCACCCGGCCCGCGTTGCCTTCAACCCCGCCCGTACAGACCGCCACCACAATGAGGTCTCGAAAAGACGCATCCTTGATGACGGCGTAACGCATGTTCGCCGCGGTGCCGAGGGTGGCGCAGCGGTCGTCGGGCAGCCGATATTGCCGGCACACCAGGGACCTGTAGCCTTTCGGGTCCGGCGAGATGAGGCGAAGCGCGGCAGGGTCATGCCCCGCAGGCTCGCAGGATTGGTGATTATACAGATAGTCAAGGTCATCGCGCACGCCTCCTGCCGCCGGGCAGGTGGAGATCACCCGGTGAGGCATGAGAAAGCGGACGTAGATTATCCTCTCTTCACGGTATATCTCAATGCCTTTGTAATAGGTGCCAAGCATCATGTGTCTCCCCCTTATGGTTTATGGTTGGCCGGCCGAAGGCGGTTCATATCCCGGACTATCCCCTCAGCCGACGGTCGCGACAGGCGGCCTTTCATCTCACGCCGGCATCATCCTCCGGCACAAGGAATACGCAGGGCCTCGAGGAGACGGGGTTTTTCATTACCACCACGGTCGTATCGTATACCTCTTCAATGGTCTGGTAAGTCAGCACCTCGTTCGGCGTGCCGTCTTTCCGGAGCACGCCGTCGCTGAGCAGGAATAGCCTGTCGCAGTACTGGCTCGCGAGGTTGAGATCGTGGAGCACGACCAGGACGGTGAGGCCCTTATCCCTATTCAGTTTTCTTACCAGGTCGAGGACCCTTGCCTGATGGCTGATGTCGAGGTGGCTGGTAGGCTCATCGAGAAGAAGCAGCTCCGGCTCTTGAGCAAGCGCGCGCGCGATGAAGGCGAGCTGCCTCTCCCCGCTGCTCAGACTATCCACGAGACGGTTCTTAAGCCTTAAGGTTCCGGTCACGTCCATGGCCGTCCGGGCTATGTCCATATCCGACCTTCTCTCCATGAGCCGCAAGCCCCTTCTGTGAGGTATCCTGCCGAGAAGCACAAGGTCTTCGACCCTCATTTGCACATCGAGATCGTACAGCCTTCCCACGACGGCAACCTGTTGCGCCAGCTCCTTGAAGCTGAACATGCCGAGGGGTTTCCCTTTGAGCAACACCTCCCCTTCGGCGGGTTTTATCGCCCTGGTGACGGCCCTGATCAGGGTGGTCTTTCCTGACCCGTTTGGTCCTATCACGCCCACGAGGTCCCCGTCTTCTATGCGGACGTTGATATCCTTGAGGACAAAATGATCATTGTAGCGGCAACTGACGTGGCGGAGCTCCAGCATTACTTGCCTCTCACGATGTTCGCCCGTCTCATCATCGCGTAAATGAAGAGGACGCCCCCGAGTAAGCCCGTGACCACGCCTACGGGCAACTCTACGGGCTGCGCCACGCTCTTCGCCACCGCATCGCAGAAGATGAGGAAGATTGCGCCCGAGACAAATGAAGAAACAAGGAGAATGCGATGGTCGGTCCCCGCAAACATGCGGACAAAGTGGGGGACAACCAGGCCCACGAAGCCTATGGCCCCCGCGAGGGAAACGGACAGGCCCGTCAGGAAAGATGCGAGAAGGAGGAGCACCCGCTTGGTTCTTTCCACGTTCACCCCGAGGTGAAGGGCGTCCTCTTCCCCAAGACACAGGGCGTTAAGGTCGAAGCAGAAGAGATAGGCGACGGCGAGGCCGGAGACGGCCGCGAGGAGTGCCAGCTTTACCGGGAGCCAGTCGGTTTCGCCCAGGGAGCCGATGATCCAGAACAGGATACTGTGGAGGTCCTCGATGCGCGAGATAGACATGATCAGGAGTACCGCGGAAGAGGAGATGAAGCTTATCATGACGCCGGTAAGCAGGAGGCCCTGAAGGTTCAGGACCGACCTGTTGATGCCGATGGAGAGAAACACGATTACGCAGCAGGCGCCCAGAAAACCGAAAGCAGGCAGCGAGTAGACGCCGAGCAGACCGGTCAGACCGAGTATCGTGCCCAAGGCAACGCCGAGAGCCGCGCCGCCCGAGATGCCGAGCGTATAAGGCTCAACCAGAGGGTTCCTGAACATGGCCTGAAGCAGTACTCCCGCAAGGCTGAGGCTGCCGCCGATGGCGAAGCCCAGAAGAATCCTCGGGAGGCGTATATCGAAAAGGATGGTGTGGTCGGTAGTTGTCCCCCGCCCTCCGAGCATGAGGCGCACTATCGTGCCGGGATGCATGCCCGAAGGGCCGAGGGAGAGGGAGAAGGCTGACACCGCCAGCAGGATCACGATCAGGACAAGCAGGGTAAAGAGCCACTTAAAGAGCCTGTTCTGCAAGCTGCTCCTCCTTTAGGCGCCGGGATGCAGCGCTTGTACCATTTCCTCAAGGGCGTCGACGAACGTCCGAGGGGTCGGGCTGCAGATGCGGTACGGGTCCATCACGAATATTTTGTCGTTTCTTACCGCCCTCAGGGCGTGAAACTTCTGCCATCCCTCCTTTTCGTTCCCCGCTGCCGCATCCATGCCCACTATGATGATGATGTCCGGGTCCTGCCTGAGCACCTCTTCCCTGCTTACGAAGCCCGTTTTTGCCTCACGGGCGATATTGGTCCCGCCCGCAAGCTCGATGAAGTCATTCACGAAAGAATTTTTCGTGGCGGCAAACAAAGGTTTTGCGCCGAGCTGGATAAAGACCTTCGGCTGCGGGAGACCCGCTACGCGCCTTCTTATCAGGTCAATCCTGCGGCCTGCGGCCCTTACGATCCCCTCTGCCTGTCTTTCGCTCCCGACTATCCTGCCAAGTTCGAGAAACTGCCGGTTCATCTCCGCGTAAGACCCCGGCGCATTGAACACAATTACCCTGATGCCCAGGCGTTTCAACCTCTCAACGGCTCGCCGCTCCGTGAGAGACGTGGCGACCACGAGGTCGGGCTTGAGCTCGACAATCTTTTCTATGTTCACCTGGGTCACGTTCCCTATCTTTTCCTTTGAGAGGGCTTCGGGAGGCCGTTCGCAGTAGGTAGTGACCCCCACGAGTCTGTCCTGGACGCCCAGCAAATACAGCTTCTCGGTGATGGTCGGCCCAAGGGAGATAATCCTGCGAGGAGATAAACCGGCAGCATCCGCAGGGTGGTCTGCCGCATGGGCCGGAAGCATGCCCGCAACCAGGAGAAGCGCCAGCAGAAATATAATCCTTCCCCTCTTACCCTCCAAGGGTATACCTCAGGGTGAGGAAAAACTGGCGGCCCGGCGACGGATACAAGGCAATATCGTTGACAGAGGGGCTGTAGACCCCGTACTCGCTATATCTCTTGTCCGTAAGATTTTTGACCGTGAACAGGGCGGTAAGCCTGTTCCAGCGGTAACCGACGGAGGTATCGAAGGTCGTATAACCCGGCAGTTGCTCCTGCGCGTTCGGCTGGTCGCTTATGGCGTAACGCTCGCCCGTGTACACCGACGAGAGGCTGAACGTCCAGTCGGAGACGGCGTAGGAAAGCTTTGCCGATGCCTTGTTCTCGGGCACGAGGGGTATGCGGTTTCCGCCGAACTGCCCTCCGTCGAACAGGGCCTCGGTGTAGGAGTAGGTCAGGTTGAGGGTGAGACCTGTGGCGAGGTTGAAGAAGAGGGTCGATTCGATGCCCTGCCGCTTTGTCTTGTCGTAGTTCTCGTTCGCATATGTGAGGGGGTTGTAGTACATCTCGTCCCTGTTCCGGCTCTGAAAATAGGTGAAAGCGCCCGTGACCTTGTGCCACGGATTCGAGCGGATGCCGAGGTCAAGCTCCTCGGTGGTCTGGGGCTTGAGGCTGGTGTTGAGCCGCGTCGGCACAAAGAGGCCGGGCGCCGGAGAGTACCCGTACTCGATGAATTCATCGGGCGTGGGGAAGCGGAAGCCCTTGCCGTACGAGGCAAAGACATTCGCCTTGCCCAGGATCGAGTAATTGGCGGACAGGCGGTAGGCATCCCTCTCGTAACCGGACGTGCCCGTCTGGCTGAGGACGGGGTTCACGAAGTCCCGGTAGTCGACGTCGAAGGTCGACTTTTGCCGTCTGTAGCCTGCCTCCAGGGCGAGGTCGCTCAGCGGATAGATCTTCTCGTCCGCATAGCCGGCGAAGTCCCTCTTGTCGATGTTGCCCGTCGACTGGGACGGACCGAAATACTGGCCTGACGAGCTTACCGTCGTGGGGTACCTGTCGTAATCCGAGCCGATGACGAAGACGTTCTTCATGCCTCCGATGGGGGTAGAGACCACCATCTTCGGGGTGAAGGCGTAGGTCTGGATCTCGCTCTTCGCTTCGTAGTAGTTGCCGGCGCCGTAGTCGTAGTAATACGCGGTGTGGCGGTCCCTGTAAGAAGCCCCGAGGGAGAGGACAACGTCGTCGCGGAGTTTGATTTCAGGCACAAAATCGAAGAAGTTGTCGTTGGTTGAAGCCGTATCGTTGGGGTTGGTGGAATCTTTCGGATCGACTATCCCCTGACGCAGAGCAGACCAGTAGAGCGGGCCCGGCAGGCCGTAAGAGTCCGTGTGGAGGCCCGTGGTCAGCTTCAGTTTGAGACTGTCGCTCACGTCGAAGCTGAAATTGCCCAGCAGGTCCTTCTCGTGGAGCGCGTTGTTGTGCCTGTACCCGTCGGTATCGAGGTCCGAGACCGAGGTCATGTACGAGAACCTGTCCTGACTGCCTGAGAACATGACCTCGGGCTTGAAGAAGTTGTAGCTGCCGGCCGTTGTGGCCACCGATAACTTGGGCGGGCCTTCTCCCGCCTTGAGAATTATGTTCACGGCGCCCGCGGGGGCGTTGTCGCCGAAAAGGACGCTCGCCGGGCCCCGGTATACCTCGACCCTCTCGATGGCGTCCACGGGTATCTGCGCGAGGTCGGCGCCGGACAGGTCGATGGAGTTGATGCGCCTGCCGTTGACGAGGAAGAGGACGTTTTGGGGCGCTGCCTCTCCATAGCCCCGGATATCGATAGTTGCCGTTTTAGGATTGCCCAGCACGTTCTGGGTAAAGACGCCGGGCTCCTGTTGAAAGACATCGACGAGGGTCTGGGCGCCCATCTCCCGTATCTGATCGGCCGTGATAACCGTCACGTTGGCGGGCGCCTCGGCGAGCGGGGTCTCGATCCGCGACGCGGTCACGACGACTTCGTCGAGACGGTACGGCTCCTGAGCAAGGGCAGGGGCTGCCCCCGCTATGCAGTACAGGAGCGCGAGAGCCATAACAAATGGGCCGGTGTGGGTTCCCGAGACCGGGAGCCGCTTTTTATTCCTCACGTTGACGAACGGATTCCACATGGAGAGTCCTCCTTTCTGTGTGCTGACGGGTTTCTTGAGCAGCGCTGTTCCGTCCCACACCCAAGAATTATTCGGATGGCATGAGACCGACAGTTGTGGCTTATCCGGTAATAAAAGAAAGGAGAGCAATCACGAAGAGTTGGATTTCATACGCACCCCCTTATGCCGCGTAAGGTAGCGTCGTCGCGATTTAACCCAAGGTCTCCTGGCTCAGGGTATTACCGGTACGCCTTCCCATCCATTGCCGGACAGTGGCTGGTTGCATGAACCCGTACCGGCCTTTTCACCCATCACAGTTGCGGGACAGCGGCAGATTTTCACTGCACTTCCCTTACAGGTTAAAACTGCAGGCCGCATCTTTTCCATACCATGTCAGGCCGATAATTGCAAACGTTTTTTTAACGGCGGGCATTCTCCTTGTGGATTTCAAAAAAATGTCTTATACTACAAAACTGACGGTCGGGGCGTAGCGCAGTTTGGTTAGCGCACCAGTATGGGGTGCTGGTGGCCGCTGGTTCGAATCCAGTCGCCCCGATTTGTTTTTCAGGTATTTTGGTGGACACCTCTTGCTCATCCTCCTTTCAAATGACGATGGCGTAGATTCCGAGGGACTGCAGACCCTGAGAGAAGCCCTTGCGCCGATCGCCGACGTATGGGTTGTTGCTCCTGATACGGAGAGGACGTGCATAGGCCATGCAATTACCCTCCACAAGCCGCTCCGCATCAAGGAACTGGGTGATCATGTGTTCGCGACGAACGGCACTCCCGCCGATTCCGTGCTCCTCGCGCTCAGGGTCCTGCTGCCGGAAAAACCGGATATGGTTATCTCGGGCATCAATAAAGGCCCGAATATGGGGCAGGATGTGAGCTACTCGGGCACCGTGGCGGCGGCAAAGGAAGGGGCCTTCGTGGGGATTGTCTCCCTGGCCGTATCCCTTAACGGAAGGAGCGCGTTTCTCTTTCACGACGCGTGTCGCTCGGTTCTCGATATTATTGAGAAGATGCGGCGCCCGGTCCTCCCTCCTGGTACGTTCCTCAACGTGAATATTCCCAATATCCCCTATGAGGCGATTAAGGGTTTTGTGGTGACAAGCCTTGGAAAAAGGATATATAATGGTAAAATAATTGAAAGAACGGACCCGAGAGGCGGCGCGTACTACTGGATCGGCGGGGATGGTGAAGGGTTCGAGCCGATCGTGGGGACGGACCTTCATGCGGTTGATCAGGGCTGCCTTTCTCTTACGCCTCTCCAGTGGGACCTCACAAGCTACGTGACTATGACCGCGTTCAAGGACATATTCTCAGGAGGGTGCGGTGAAAATCACGTCGCCGGTCCTTAAGGGTCCGCAATGCTTCCCTATGACGAGCGTGGGTGAGGGGGTATCGCGCAAAGGATGGACGGGCCGGCCCCTCAAATTCAAGGTGAGAGGTTAGTTGCGCTACTACATCGAAAACTTTGGATGCCAGATGAACGAGCACGACATGGAGAAGGTGGATCACCTGCTCCAGTCGTCTGGCTTTGAGGCGGCCCGCGCCGCAGAGCAGGCCGGTATCGTGATCGTCAATACGTGCTGTGTCCGCGAGAAAGCCGAGCAGAAATTCTACAGTCTTATGGGCAGGCTCAGGCGCCTGAAGAAAAAGAAGGGCCTTGTCCTCGGGGTAATGGGCTGTATTGCCCAGCTTGAGAAGGAGGCCCTCGCCGAGCGTTTGCCCTTCATCGATTTCTCTTTGGGCCCTGCCGGCATACACCTGGTGGGCGAGGCAGTTAAGGCCGGCTTGAAGGGAGAGCGGTTTTTCGACTTCTCCGATGCCGGTCCCCTCTCTTCTCTTTATGTGAGGCCGGGGAACAGGTACTTGCGGGTAAAGGCATACGTGACGATAATGAAGGGATGCAACAACTTCTGCAGTTATTGCGTCGTCCCCTATGTGAGGGGGGCAGAGGTGAGCAGGTCGAGCGCGGATATACTCGAAGAAATACGCGAGCTTGTGTCAACGGGGGTGAGGGAGGTAGTGCTGCTTGGTCAGAACGTGAACTCCTACGGCAAAGGAGCGGACGATCGTTCCTTCCCGGACCTTCTGAAAAGCATCAACGGGATTGCGGGCATAGAGAGGGTACGTTTCGTCACTTCCCATCCGAAGGACCTCTCCGATGAACTGATCGACTGCTTTGGCGGTCTGGAGAAGCTGTGCGAGCACATCCATCTCCCCTTCCAGTCGGGCTCAAGCAAGATACTGCGCCTCATGAACAGGGGCTACGCCGCGGAAGAGTACATGGAGAAGCTTGAGAGGCTAAAACGCAGATGCAGGGATATTGCCGTCACCGCCGACTGTATCGTCGGCTTCCCCGGAGAGGACGAGGAGGATTTTAGGGCTACCATGGAACTCGTGGAGCGGGTAGGCTTCGACGGCGTCTTCTCCTTCTGTTTTTCGCCGCGCAGCCACACACGGGCCTCGCAATTACCCCATATGGTGCCGGCGGATATTGCTCGCGGACGTTTGCGTGAGCTGCAGGCGGTGCAAAAGGCGATCACCCGCGAGAAATTCAAAACGCTGGAGGGCTCAAGGGCCGAGGTGCTGGTGGAGGGGACGAGCAAGAACTCGCCCGAAGAATTGGCGGGAAGGACAAGGACAAACCGGATCGTCAATTTCCGGGGCCCCGCGTCCATGATTGGCAGGCTGGTAGAGCTGGAGATCGCAAAGGGGTACGCCAATTCCCTTCGCGGCGCAGAGCCGAAATTGAAGGAGGCATCATTATGTTGAAGGAAATGAAAGTCGCAGGCATCACCGTCGACCCTTTCACGAATACACCGATTGTGATCCTGAAGGACCTGGAAGAGAAGGAGGTTTTGCCCATCTGGATCGGGTTGCTCGAAGCGTCGAGCATTGCGACCGCCCTTGAGAACGTGCAGACGCCGAGACCCATGACCCATGACCTCCTCAAAAACGTGCTGGACCACCTGGACGTTAAAGTCGTCAAGATAGAGGTCAATGACCTGAAAGATAACACCTATTACGCAATGATCCATCTGGAGGTCGAAAAGAAAAGGCTGATCATAGACGCGAGGCCTTCCGACGCCATAGCCCTGGCGCTCCGGGTCGGCGCCTCCATATTCGTCGATGAAAACGTGATCAAGAAATCGGCCAAGGTCGAGTTTTCAAAAAAAGAGGACAAGGTGGTTGTGGACACGAGCGAGTGGGAGGAGATCCTGGAAAGCCTGTCGCCCGACGACTTCGGCAAGTATAAGATGTGATCAGGGACGCATCGGCATGATAGACCTCCATACCCATTCGATCCTGAGTGACGGCGAACTCATCCCGTCCGAGCTGGTAAGAAGGGCGCAGGTGAAGGGCTACAGGATAATCGGCATCTCCGACCACGCCGACCCCTCCAACCTTGCGTCGATTATCGGGTCGCTCCTGAAAGTCCGCGACAAGATGGAATATTACCGGAACATCACCGTCATTCCGGGCGTCGAGATCACCCACGTGCCGAAGAGCCTCATCGCTGAGCTGACCCGGGAGGCCAGAAGGCTCGGCGCCATGTACGTGGTAGTGCATGGCGAAACCCTGGCAGAACCTGTGGAAGAGGGGACAAACCATGAGGCGATCCTCGCGGGCGCCGACATACTCGCCCATCCGGGCCTCATCTCCGAAGACGATGCGAGGCTGGCAGGGGAAAGGAACGTCCTCCTGGAGATCAGTAGCCGTAGGGGCCATTGCCTGACGAACGGCTATGTGGCCGGGATTGCCCGTAAATGCGGGGCGCCCCTGATTTACAACACCGATTCCCACGGCCCATCCGATCTCACTTCCGAGGAGGAGGCGAGGAAGATCGTGACGGGGGCAGGGCTGACGGCGGATGATTTTGCCCTCATGCAGCAGCATGCGGTCGATCTGGTGAAGAGGGCCGTGGAGGCTCGTCGATGAAGCTTTCCATAGACCCCTCGATACAAAGAATACCCTTCTATCCGAAAGCGGCCTTATACGGTGCGGGCGGGGATTGGGTGCGTCTTTCATCCAACGAGAACCCCTACCAGCCGTCCGGCCGGGTAATAGAGGACATCGTCGGCGCCCTTCCTGAGGTGAACAGGTACCCGGAGAGCGAGTCCGAGGTAAAGGCGCTCCTGGCCCTGAGATACGGGCTTAAGCCACAGAATGTCCTGATCGGCAACGGCTCCAATGAGATGATAGAGACGGCCTTGAAGGCCCTGAAACTGAGTGGCCGGACAGAAGTGCTCGTGACCGAACCCAGTTTCGCCTTCTATCGCATTGCCGCCACTATTTACGGCTACGATGTCGCGTCGGTGCCCCTCGACTCGCTGCATTGCGACCTGCGGCGTGTGGCACACGCAATCAATGAGAAAACCAGGGTGATTTTCCTCTGCAATCCCAATAATCCCACGGGCACCATCTTCGATGACGAGGCGTTCGCCGCATTCCTCAACGCATTGCCGCCCGAGGTGCTCGTCGTAGTCGACGAGGCCTACGCGGAATTCGCGGACAGCAGCCTGTTTCCCCGGTCTGTCAGCTATATCGACCACTACCCCGTGTTCGTATTGAGGACTTTTTCAAAGGCTTACGGGCTGGCCGGACTGCGCGTCGGATACGGGATAGCGGAAGAGTCGCTCGTCTCCTTCCTTGAGAGGACCAAGCAGCCTTTCAGCGTCAACATGATGGCGCTTATCGCCGCCAGGGCCGCATTGAGCGACGAGCACCACTTGAGTAAAGTGCTCGAGAACAACCGGAAAGGAAAGGAATACTTCTACGGCGCCCTAAGAACGCTCGGACTGGAGGTGCTTCCGTCAGAGGCGAATTTCGTCCTTATCAGGATCGGACCCGATGCGGAAGCCCTGACCCACCGGCTCTTCGAGAAAAAAATCCTGGTGCGGTGGCTCGGCGGCTACGACCTGGGGGAGTACATAAGGGTGACGGTAGGGACTATGGATGAGAACAGGATGTTCATCGAGGCGCTGACGAGGTTGCTGGCCTGAAGACGAGGGGTATGATCATCACGATCGATGGGCCGGGAGGCGCCGGCAAGAGCACTGTAGCTTCGAGGCTTGCCCGGGCGATACGCTACAGGTACCTCGACACGGGCGCCATGTATCGCGCCGTTGCCTATGCCTATTCAAGGCAGAAACCCGCGGACCTCGACGCGTTCCTTGCCGGCCTTTCCCTCACGTTTTCCTTCGATTCGACAACCGCCGTTTCCCTCGACGGGGAGGACATCTCGGAGCGGATAAGGACGCCCGATGTCGCCCTTCTCGCGTCCGCCCTCTCGCAGAACGTGAGGGTCAGGGCCTACCTGACGCAGATGCAGCGGCGGATAGGGAAAGACGGCGGAATCGTGGCCGAAGGAAGGGATACGGGTTCCGTCGTCTTTCCCGACGCCGACGTAAAGTTCTATCTGGATGCCGATATCACCGAACGGGCGAGAAGAAGACACGTGGAGGTTGAGGCCGTGAATCCCGGTGAAGATATCGGAAAGGTGAGGGAGGAGATGGAGCGGCGGGACAGGGCGGACTCGGAACGGGATATCGCGCCCCTCGTCCGGCCAAGGGATGCGGTGTACGTGGACACGACGGGTAAGGCTATCGACGACGTGGTGGATGCCTTGAAGGCACGGGTGGATAAGGCGCTGATATGATGGAGGTGATCAAGACCAGGCATATCGGGTTCTGTTTCGGAGTCAACCGGGCGGTGTCAAGGGTGCTGAAGGAGGCTGAAAACAGAAAAGAAAAAATCTATACCCTCGGTCCCCTCCTCCACAACCCACAGACGGTGGAGATGCTCAGGGAAAAAGGCATTGAACCTATAGACGACGTAGCGAGGCTCGAAAGGGGGGTGGTGGCGTTCAGGTCCCACGGCATCATGAAGGAAGAAGAGGAGTATATACGGGCGAAGGGCCTCACGGCAATCGATACGACATGCCCTTTTGTGAAGAGAGTCAGGATGGCTGCCCTTTATCTCCGCAAGAACGGCTACAAGGTCGTGATTGCAGGAGACGAGCGCCACCCCGAAGTGAAAAGTGTATTGAGTTATTTGGGAAACGATGGTATCGTATTGCACGGTTCGTTCTCTATCGCAGCCAAAAAGATCGGCGTAGTAAGCCAGACCACATTAGACCGGGAGACGTTTTGGGAGGTAGTGAGATCGCTGGTGGATAGTACGAAAGAGCTAAGGATTTACAATACCATCTGCGAGAGCACAAACGTGAGGAGGGATGAGGCGACCGAGCTGGCGGGACAGGTGGAAGCGATGTTGATCGTAGGCGGCAGGAACAGCTCCAATACGACGAAGTTGCATACCCTGGTCAAGCGGATACAGCCGCGGACGTATCACATAGAAGCCGAAGATGAGATTCGGCCGGAATGGTTCATTGACGCACAAAGAGTAGGTATAGCGGGGGGAGCATCGACCCCTGAGGTAATAATAGACAGAGTGGAGAGGCGCGTAAAAAATCTTTAGGGGGAATGCATGGTAGAGACGGCCGATACCAGCACACAAAAAGAGAAAACAACAGAAGAAGAGATGGAGGAACTTTATGAAACCTCTATGAGAAACCTTCAGGAAGGGAATATCATAAAGGGTACGGTGATCGATATAACTGGTGACTCGGTTATCATCGACGTGGGGCTCAAGTCTGAGGGCAAGGCGACCTTGAGCGAATTTCTGGACAAATCCGGGGCGCCTACGGTGCATATCGGCGACGAGGTTGAAGTTATGGTAATGAGCAGGGAGGTGAAGGATGGGCTTCTCATGCTCTCGAAGCAGCGGGTAGACGGCATCAAATTCTGGCAGATGATCGATAGATCGCTGGAAGAAGGGACGCCCGTGGAAGGTGCGGTGGTTTCCGAGGTGAAGGGCGGTTTTATGGTCGATATAGGGGTGAGTGCGTTTCTGCCCATATCCCAGGTAGATATCAAACCGGTAAAAAATCCGGCTTCTTTTATAGGACGTCACCTCAAGTACAAGGTCATCAAGGTCAATCAGAAAAAGGCAAACGTCATCGTTTCCAGGCGCATGCTTCTCGAAGAGGAGAAGGAGCGGAAGAGGAAAGAGTTCTGGAATAACGTAAAGGAAGGGCAGGTGATCTACGGTTTTGTCAAGAGCATTACCGACTACGGGGCGTTCATCGACCTCGGCGGTGTTGACGGTTTTCTCTACGTCAACGACATTACGTGGGGCAGGATTACCCATCCGAAAGAGTACCTGAAGCTGGGCGATGAGATCAAGGTCAAGGTGATGGCCATCGACCAGGAGAAGCACAAGGTATCGGTCAGCATCAAAGACCTCAAGGGCGACCCCTGGGCACACGTCGATGAGAAGTATCCCGTAGGATCGCGGGTCAAGGGCAAGGCAGTCGGCATCGTCGAATACGGCGTATTCGTCGAGCTCGAACCCGGCCTCGAGGGCCTCCTCCACGTGAGCGAGATGAGTTGGGACAAGAAGGTGAGAAACCCGTCCAAGCTCGTCTCGAAGGGTGACATGCTGGAGCTTCAGGTCCTGGATATAGACATGGAGAAAAAAAGGATCTCTTTGGGGCTGAAGCAATTGAAACCGGACCCGTGGAAAGAACTCGCGGAAAAATATCCACCCGGATCGATAGTGAGAGGCAAGGTGAAAAACTTCACTGATTTCGGCCTTTTTATCGGGATGGAGGACGGCATAGACGGACTCGTTCATGTATCGGAAATCTCCTGGTCCCGAAGAAAGAACGTGGTTGCCGATTCCTTCACGAAAGGGGCCGGCGTGGATGCCCTGGTGCTCAATATCGACGGGGAGCAGAAAAAGTTTTCTCTGAGCATCAAGAGGCTCAAGGAAGACCCGTGGAAGGGGTTACTTGAACGGTATCGTGTCGGTGACGTGGTTGAGGGCTACGTGACGAGCATCACAGATTTCGGTGTATTCGTCGAGATTGAAGAGGGTATCGAAGGACTGATCCATCTCTCCGAGATCGAGAACGGCAAGGGGAAGCACCCCTCGGAGCTTTTCAACATCGATGACGTGGTGAGAGCTATGGTCATTAACGTCGATGAGAAGGATAAGAGGATAGGCCTTTCAACGAAGGCACTGAAAAAGGCCGAGGAGAAAAAAGAGACCGGTGGTGTGCGAGAGGAGACGCGTGCTTTTTCTACCCTCGGGGACCTTCTCGAGCCTGCGATGAAAAAGAACAACAGGGATAACGAAGTATAAAGGGGTGTTTTGCCGGAGGAACCCATGCCGATAAAAAAGGAGCTGCTTGACATTCTCTGCTGTCCAAAGTGCAAGGGAGATATCAGGTTGAACGACTCGGGAACCGGTCTCATCTGCGACAGGTGCAAACTCCTCTACCAGATAAAGGATGACATACCGATAATGCTCATTGATGAGGCCATACCCATCAAGGAGTAGCGGACTTACCATGTATCCGTACCATGCTTCCCCACCATGCTTCCCATCGTTCCACCCCCGGGATAGTGATCTTTTGTTTACTCTCCTCTCAACAGGTATATGGTCGATCTCTTACTCATCTCTTTCATAAAGGTTTTTCAGCAGTTTCTTCGCATACTTCCTGAAAAAATGTGCAGTCTGACAGGTGCGATGCTGGGCAGACTCGGTTTTCTTTTTCTTGCAGCCAGACGTCGCGTGGCGATCGAGAACGCCAGGAGGGTATCGCCCGCCCTTTCCCCGTCGCAAGCCAAATCCGTGGCCCGAAGCTGTTTCGAGAAACTGGGAGTCAACTTCCTTGAAATCCTGCTTTTTCCGTTTGTGCCCAAAGACGAGTATGGCAGACGGTTTCGGTTGGAAAAAAGGGGAAATGTGGACGCGGTGCTCAAGGCAAACCAAGGCATCCTCGCCCTGGGGTTCCACTATTCAAACTGGGAAATAACCGGCGTCGCTTCTTTCCTCCTTAAGAGGGACATCGTTGCCCTTGCCCGACCGCTCAAAGGGCACGCTGCATTGAACGGTTTTCTCAACCGGCTTCGGGCGTCAACGGGGCTTACTATTATCCCCAACAAAGAAACGGCCCGCGATGTGCTCCGGCTGCTGAGAGAAAACCATGTGGTCGCGTTCCTGGGAGACCAAAGGGAAAAGCGGTCAAAAGCCGTATGGGTGGAGCTCTTCGGGCAAAAGGTGCCCACCTCAAAAGGCGTCGTCGCCATAGCGATGAAGACGGGGACGCCTATCGTCCCCATCTATGCCAGAAGGGACGGTTTCCTCAGGTATACGGTGGTCTATAACGAGCCGCTCCGCATAGAGCGCAAGGGTGCGCCCCTCAATGAGCTGATTTACAGGAATGCGAGAAAAATAAACGCCTTCCTGGAAGAGATAGTGACGGAGAGGCCGGATGAATGGTTTCTGGTGCATCGGCGCTTCGGCCGCGACACATAGGCCGGCGAATGGCGCTGCGTAAGGAGATGCTCAATGAAGATCGTACGGTTTTTGCAAGAGCGACAGACAGAGTACGGCGTCATCGAAGATGACCTTATCTATCCCTGCAAAGGAGACCCCTTCAACGGGATCGTAAGGACGCCTCACGCGGTGAGCGCCCATTCCGTCAAGCTCCTTGCCCCCGTCTCTCCACCCAACATTATTTGTCTCGGCCTCAATTACAGGAAGCATGCGGACGAGGCGGGCGCCGACTACCCGCCGGCGCCTCTCATATTCCTGAAGCCGACCACTTCTGTCTGCGGACCGGACGATCCGATCGTGCTTCCGGACGCGTTTCAAGTCGGCATCGACTTCGAAGCCGAGCTCGTGGTCGTGATCGGCAAACGTGTAAAGAACATCACGGAAGAGGAGGTCCCCGATGCGGTCCTCGGCTACACAATCGGAAACGATGTATCGAACAGAACGGCCCAGTTCAAGGACGGCCAATGGGCCCGCGGAAAGAGCTACGACACCTTCTGCCCTCTGGGACCCGCCATCGAAACGGATCTCGATGGCGACAACCTGGATATCTCGTGCCGCGTGGACGGAGTGCTTATGCAGTCGTCCAATACGTCATTCATGATCTTCTCGTGTAGACAGATTGTTGCGTACCTGTCTCAGTGCATGACACTGCTCCCCGGAACGGTGATCATGACAGGTACGCCGGAAGGCGTGGGCTACAAGAGGACTCCCCCGGCATTCCTGAAAGCAGGACAGACGGTAGAGTGCATCGTTCAGGGCATCGGCATACTGGCTAACCCGGTCGTGGGCAGCCGGTCGGCATAGAGGGGGTATCGGTTCCGCGCTTTGCTCTTCGTAGACCCCGGTCCTTGCAATTTCCAGCACTTTTGGCGAGATGTCGGTCGCAAGGACCGGGAAAGAGAAGCCCGGGCATGCGTCGGCGAATTCAGTGAGCACCATTTCATTGCATCGTGTTCTTCGCGGTTTTTTGCTAGTCCTGAAGCGAAAGAAGGCAGGTGCGCAGGTTCATTTTTTCATTACTGAGACCAAGCTTTTTTCTGATATTATTTCTATGCGTATGAACGGTTCCCATGCCTATTTTTAAGAGTTCGCCAATTTCTTTGCTCGTCCTGCCGTTCTTGATGAGATCCGCGACCTGAATTTCCATGGGCGTGAAATGAGCATACATGGCGGTTATCTTCCGGAGAAAGGGCGATATCACGTCGTTAAGATTCGACTCGATTATGTTCAGATAAGTCGCCTGTCCATCCGTGAGGCTCCTGCTCCTCAATTTTTCGATATAGGGGAATACAAGCTGCCTGATGTTGGCCAGAACCGTGCTTTCAAGCGTCTTCTTGTCTTCATCTCTATGCCTCAGCAATACTTTCAAGGCAGCGTTGGCCTCCTCAAGATTCACCGATTTGTCCTCCAACTCCCGTTCTCTGCTTCTCAATGCCTCTTCCGTCTGTTTCTGCTCCGTAAGGTCCCTGATCGATTCGATGGCGCCGACGACATGGCCTTCCGCATCGAAGAGAGGCGACGCCTTTCCGGACAGGTGGGCGCCTTTGCCTTCATAGGTCATGGGCGCATAGCTTGCGGCAAGGAGGGCGTCTGCCTCCTGCTTCACAAACTCATACTGCCCGGTCCCCTCCGTATCCCATTCCAGGACCAGGTCGATGGTCACGGGACGCGGTTCTCCATAGAAGGGGACAGCGTACGCATAATCTCCCTTTCCCAGCATATCCTCCTTCTTCACGCCCGTCATCTCCTCGATGGCCTTGTTCCATGCGATCACCCTTCTCTCAAGGTCAATGACGAAGGTGGCATCGGGCAGGAACTCGATGATGTCCATGAGCTGCCGGTGGGCGGCCTGCAGCGCCTCTTCCGCACGCTTGCGCTCCGAAATGTCGCGCATGTTGACGATAACAACCGGTTGGCCGGATTCGTCGCGAATCGCCTTTCCCGTCGCCTCCATGTACCGCCATGACCCGTCTTTATGGCGATGCCGCAGCTCGATGGTGGGGCCAATCGCCCCCGGAGTTTCCATCGTCCTGGCAATGGCATCCTCCAGAAGAGCGCGATCGTCCGGATGGATACTATTGCGCGATTCCTTGTCTTCTATCACTGGGGGTATGTCCAAGCGATCGCTCAATTGATGGGCTCACGTAACGGACAACGCCGTCCGGGCCGGCCACCATAATGATGTCGGAGACATTGTCGATGAGAGAGCGGTAGTACTCGGCCTTTAGCTCCTTTGAACGGTGTGAATCGGCAGAGTCGTCATCCGTGTTCATAGCTCACCTCCGAAGGGGATTCTCCTCACAATCATCATACCATGCGATGACGCAGAAAGTCCGAAGGACGCTAGGCAGCAACCATTATTTTTTTGCCCCTCGATCAAGGGGCTGTTGCGGATACGCTCACATCCCGCGTCTTTCCTGTTTCAGCACCGGCATCTTTGGCCGGTGCGTAAGAGGTTGCATAGGGCTGTCGCTTTAGAATTGCAGGAAGCTATCGGCTATGGCTGAGATCCGGCGAAAGGAGTACCGCTCTTCGGACGCTGTGCATGGCGGTCAAGGAGGTTCTCCGTCGCAGATCGCTCGCTCAGCATCAGCCTCGCCCTCTCCTTTTCGTACTCCCGGGCGTCTTCTTCAGCCTCCAGCTTGAATTTGACTTCGTTGAACGCCTCGACCAGGTTCCTATATTCCCGGGAACCGAAATCGAGCAGAGAGAATTTGAGGCCCATTTCCTCGACAAACTCCTTAAAGGTCGTATCGGCGGTCATGTCTCCTCCTGTGTAACGTGATCCTCTTAATGTGATCGCAGGTAGCGGTTTCTACTTAAACGAACAGCGGAGGAACCACGACCAATAAAGAATCTGCCCTGTCAGGTGTGAAGCGAAGGGGGGAGTTTGCAGGGGAGGAGGGAAGGAGATCCGGGTCGTGAGGATAACCAACCGGTTCTCAACCGGATTTGCCTTAAGAAGGAACGATGCCGTCCGATAAAACAAGTGATGCGCCGGTGTCGGCAAAGAGCGTCCGGCTCGCATGTTCAGAGGCATCAGGCGCAGAAAAAGGCCCGTTGTTCGTTTATCGTAGTCTCCGCAGAAAGGGCTGAGAGAAGGCGGCAGGGTCTTTATCCGAGAGGGAGGACGGGATGAAGCTTTTCACTGACGTAAAGATCGGTCGCAGGCTCGCAGTCGGCTTCGGCATCACCCTGGCTTTGATGGGGGTGATCGCCGTTTCGGGAGTAGTCTACCTCAGCG
>JBEKHB010000022.1:0-54317 GCA_050012495.1 Syntrophorhabdales bacterium | reverse complement strand
AATTGAGTTTCCACGCCGAAGAGCTTTTGTTGGGGAGATGTTCGTTTATACATACAATAATCTACCATTGTATCCCATTTAATGCAATAGTTATTTCGGGAGTTACTTCTCAGGAATCACTTCTTTCACTTGCCGGTTCTCCGTCTGTCTGATATAATCTCCCCATGCCTCGTCACCCCCGCTTGGATGCGCCGGGAACGCTTCACCATGTAATGGCCCGTGGAATAGATCAAACAAATATATTCGTTGACGATGCCGATAGGGCTAAGTTCCTTGGGATTGTCGAAGAACCGGTCGACAAGACGGGAACGAAAATCCCGGCTTGGTCGATCATGGGCAATCATTCCATCTGCTCATCCTCAGCGGACCTCCGGGCCTGCCCGCATTCATGCGGAAGTTGATGACTCGGTACGCAGTCTCTTTCAACAAAAGACATCATCGTACGGGACATCTCTTTCAAAACCGCTACAAATCAGTCGTCTGCGAGGAAGAACCCTACTTTCTGGAACTGGTCCGTTATATCCATCTCAATCCATTGAGGGCCGGTATTGTCACAAGTCTTAGTGCGCTCGATACATACCCATGGTGCGGACACAGCGCCATCATGGGCAGAACAACCAGAGCCTGGCAGGATCGGATTCCAGTGCTTATGCATTTCAGCAAGAGCGTCGCAGAAGCTGTCCTGCTCTACTATGCTTTCGTGGATGAAGGAAAAGAGAGGGGGAAGCAGCCGGAGTTGACGGGCGGTGGACTTACACGGAGCGTCGGCGGAGCACCTCTACGCAAGGAGAACCGCGTTGCTTACGATGCGAGAATTCTCGGAAGCGGCGATTTCGTCACGAGAGTCTTGAATGAGATGGAAAGACGGCCGGACAGACAGCCGGTGGACAAGGATGGTGTTATTGCCAGGATATGCGAGGAGTTCGGTATTCATCAGGAACAACTACGGAACGGCTCTCGGAGAAAAGCGGTAACGGAGGCGCGGGTGCGGATAATAGAAAAGCTTGTAAATGAATCCGGAGTGTCCCTCACCGAGGTTGCCGGTCTGATCGGCATTTCACCTTCCGGCGTGGGAAATGTGTTGAAGCGAGTTCGGGCGGATAGATAAGTGAAAGCAGTGAAGAACGTCCCTATGGTCGTTCCCGCATGAGGTACGTCTCCTGCGTGCGAGGACTGAACCCTCTCAACTGCATGTCTTCCCTCATTCTTTGTTTCAACGTCTTCTCCATGGTGCACTCTCCTTCATGAGACAGATTCACCGCCGCAGGCGGCGGTGTCGAAGGAGATTGTACCCCTAATCAGAGTTGCAATATGGAGATAAGCTTGCTATTTGGAACAAGGGATGAGGAATATATGGGGCTTCGCCACCGCGGAGCGGTTTAGTTCTACTCATGGCAATGGGGGTTGCCATCCAGTCCTATAACTCATTCCCGTCCCGAACAGAAGGGAGTTTCTCCTTCATATATAACTTTCTTGTTTTATGCTCAGGGCCCTTGTGCTATCATTCTCCATACAGGCAGACATGGGTTGTGCAGAAAGCTCCAGGATGTCGGCCTTCGATAATGTCCTGATCGGTGCCATGTTCGGCAGTCCTTGGAGATGGCACACAGGGCATACGTGATGGAGAGTGGGCGGATCACCTTGCAAAAGGTTTCACGCGAACTAATCGACAATGACTATGTGCGTAAAGCCTACCCGGGTCTGTAGAGGAGGTATTTTCGCCGACTCATTATGTCCCAATCAAAGACTAACGACAGGAGGAAGAAATGAACATCCGACCGCTTCAAACCGATTTGTCCGCATTTGGCAGACTTGGCCTTGAAAGGCCGCCGGTAGGGGTGAAATACCTATTCTTTAGGCCGGAAGGAATGGAGCAGTTGCCGTTGGAGAAGAGCTTGGCCTTCTGCGAAATGCTCAGAGAGGCACAGTTTGCCAAGGCGCCCTTCTATTTCGGCAGAGAAAACAATGAGACCTGTGTGGGGAAGATATTGTTGGGGATGGCCGAGATGGAGCCTTTCGCCGAGGCGGGGGAAATCGGACCGAGACTAGGCATGCTCCAGGAAGCAAGGGTCAATCACAACTTCTATCATCACGTCCCAAGATTGTCAAAGGGCATCGTTAACTATGTCGCCTTCGCCCCTATAGATAAGCTGACATTCGATCCCGACGTATTGATTGTCGCTGCCACCCCTAAGCAGGCCGAAATCGTGATGAGGGCGATGACCTATTCAACGGGAGAGCCCTATACCTCGAAGACCACAATGGTCATGGGATGTTCGTGGATCTATATCTACCCGTTTGAGAGCGGGAACGTGAACTACTTGATGCCCGAGATGATTCATGGCATGACCGGGAGGGAGTTGTTTGCACCGAACACGGTGCTCGTCTCCATTCCCTATCGCTGGTTACCCACTGTGGCGCGGAATCTGGGTGAGATAAAGCTGCAGTTTCATGAAAGCAAGAAGAAGTATTTTGATGAATTTGAAGCTATTCTTGGCGATCTGGTAAAGGAGTCCGAGAATCCTTAGCAACCAAGCCAAGTAAACCAACCGCCTGCGGAAGGGCGGGTTGCTCTTAAGTCGAAGAAAGGGGGTGGATAGGAACGCGTGGAAACTTGATAGCGAAGGCAGCACAAAAAAGCATTATGAATTGCTCAAGGCCGATCAGGTCAAAGGGAGGAGTCGAATGAGAAGAGGAAAGTTTTTTGCTTTAGCGGTGTTGGTTCCGGTTGTCATGTTTTTGCTCTGCTCTATTGCTAGTGCGGCGCCTGCGAAAGACAAGATCACGATAGGCTGGCCGATTTCCCTTTCCGGCATTCTCGCCAGTTCGGTCGCGGCGACGACGGGGCCTGCCTACGAAATATGGCTTGAGGAAGTCAATGCCAAAGGCGGCATATACGTGAAGGAGTACGGGAAGAGACTGCCGGTCGAGATAATCAAGTACGACGACAAGAGCGACGTCGGGACGATGACAAAACTCATGGAAAAGGCCATATTGGAAGACAAGGTCGACTTCGTATTCGCCCCCTGGGGCACGGCCATGCTCTACGCCGCGGCCCCAGTCGCCAACAAGTACAAGTATATCCTTCTAGGAAACGCAGGCGGGGCGATAAAGCTGAAAGAAGTGATGCCGAAGCTTCCCTACGTGTTCTCCGTACTCAACATGGCGGACACCCAAATGCCCCTTCTTGTGCAGATCCTGTCTCAAGTGGGGGTAAAAAAGGTCGCCATGATCTATATCCAGGACCTTCACGGCATTGAATACCGGGATGCCTTCCTGAAGGAGACGAAAAAGAGAAAGATCGACGTGGTGATGTCCAAATCGTTCCCTCACGGCACGCAGGACCTGACGCCTCTCCTGAAAGAAGCCAAAGCGGCCAACGTCGATGCATTCGTGGGAATGCTTTACCCTGAAGAAGCGTTCCTCGCGACCGGACAGTCTATCGAGATAGGCTTCAGCCCCAAAGTCTTTTTTCTGACCGTAGGCCCCATGTTGACGCAGTTCAGAGACGCTTTCGGCGCTGCGGCGGTCGAAGGCGTTATGGGCGGTGGGGCATGGAACGAAAAGACCTCTCCAGGGGCAAACCAGCTCGCCGAGAAGCTCATGAAGAGGTACAAGGGCATCGAGTACTGGGGCCAGCTGTTCTACTATTCGTCCCTTCAGTTCTTTGAGAAGGCAATAGAGGAAGCGGGCACGCTCGACCAGGCTAAGATACGGGACGTGATGGCCACGAGGACGTTCGATACGGCGATGGGGCCGATGAAGTTCGACAAGCTGCGGTTCAACATGACCCATCCCGGAGAGTTAGGGCAATGGCAACACGGCGCCTGGGAAATCATAAACCCGGGGAAGAAAGGGGCCGCAACGCCCATATACCCGAAGCCCGTATGGCCAAAGAAGGCTAATTAGGGCGTGCAAAAGCGTGGTATGACTGAAGAGTTGTGAATGAAGCGATAGGGCTCGATAAGCCCAGGGAAGATGACATGGGGCGCCACTCTGATCAACGCGGGCGTATAGCGGGCTGTAGCCCCAGTGCTATGACCCGGCGTTACGGAGCACGATGGGTTTCTGGTTCAAATAGCTTTAAGAAACGATTCCTATGAACATCGCCAACCCATTTTCCCTGGGTGCCCTTTCCTGTCTTCGCATCTGTCCGTCCCCCTCTGTGCAATGCTTACGCCCCACCAGCACGACCGGGAGGACGGCAAGGCCTACATACTGGAGAAAAGAGAAATCTGATCTCCCAAGGACCTCTCAGCACAGTCAAGCACCAATAGCGGGTAATCCCTACCGGGCAGAAACTTGCCGCCATCTAATGGGGAAGCTCTTGTTGCCCGCTGGTTTTGCTCGTTGGAGATGTGCGCGTCGACCACAAGATCGAGGACAACTTCCTGTAGTCGTTGCTCGACAGCGGCATAAGAATCTTCAAGATTACAAACGGTATTAATGAAATGAGGCAATTGGTCATACGTTCGCGACGTTTTTGACGATTTCGATTGTCTTTCGCAAAGCCGCTTTGCTATAATAAAATCTCGGTAACATGAATATCCTAGGCATTCACACTTTTGGACACGATACGGGTGCGGCCCTGATCTCTGAAGGGTCTCTCCTCGCCATCGGCGAGGAGAGACTGAACAGGATGAAGCATTCAGGCATCTATCCCGAGAAGTCCGTCCGGTATCTCCTTGAAGCCGCCGGGTTGAAGGCTATCGGCGACCTGGACCTGATCGTGGGCGTTACAAGAATAGGACGGGACGGGGCCAATAAAGAGATCGATACGATCCGCTCCAACCTGGGATACGCAGGTAAGGCCCATACGATATCCCATCATTCGGCCCATGCGGCGAGCGCCTTCTATCCATCGCCTTTTGATGAAGCGACGGTGATGGTGATCGACGGGCTGGGCAGCAATGCCACCAATCTCGACCTTGAGGCGAAGAAACCTTTTATACTCCGCGTGTTGGACCGGAAGATCCAAAAACAGTTCGAAGAGGTCCAATCCTTCTATCGGGCCATGGACGGCAGGCTTTATACGATCAGGAAAGATTACGCCATGCCCGGCTTCGCTAACGGTTTGGGCCTTCTCTACATGGGGGCCTCTATCTTTATCGGCCTCGGCGACTTCGGCTCGGGCAAGGTCATGGGACTTGCGCCTTATGGAGGCCGCACCGATGGGAGGCGTTTCCGGAGGAGCTTCTATGAGATCGTTGACGGGGCTGTGCTGATACCGAGCAAGAAAAATTTCGTCCGACATATCGACCAGTTTCAGAGACTCTATTATCCCGATATCCCCAAGAGAGAGAAGGGTGAGCTCCCCGACGACGTATACACGGAGATCGCCTACGAGGTTCAGGACGCCCTTGAGGAAGCCCTCATCGAAGTCGCCAACCATCTTTACAGGTTAAGCCCTTCCAAAAATCTCTGTTACGCGGGCGGGGTGGGGCTCAACAGCGTCGCGAACAAGAAGATCCTCGATAACAGCCCCTTCGAGCATATCTTCGTACAACCCGCCGCCTGCGACACGGGGATCGCGCTCGGATGCGCGCTTTACGGCGCTCATATGCTGATGGGCGAGGACCATGGGAAGCACCGGTTTAAGAACGCTTATCTGGGCAGACCTTACAGCGGGGGAGAAGTGCTGGCTGCCTTGCGGAATACGGCCAATATAGCTTTCCGGAAAGAGCCACGTATCGTGGAAAGGGCCGCAGGGCTGCTGGCAGAAGGGCGAATCCTGGGATGGTTTGAAGGGGGGAGCGAAACAGGCCCCCGCGCCCTGGGTCACAGGAGCATCCTTTGTCATCCCGGAAAGCCGGGCATGAAAGACATCCTCAACGCCAGGGTGAAACATCGGGAGGGGTTCAGGCCGTTCGCGCCGTCGGTCCTCAGAGAATGCGCCTCGGATTATTTCGACATCACCTGTGAAAGTCCCTATATGCTCCTTATCGCCAAGGTAAAGGAGGACAAGCGGGAGGTTGTCCCTGCCATTACCCATGTTGACGGCACTGCCAGGGTCCAGACCGTCACCCGCGAAGACAACGGGAGGTTCTACGACCTGATTGCGGAATTTTACAAGATTACCGGCGTTCCCGTCATCCTGAACACGTCGTTCAACATAGCCGGGGAACCCATAGTGGAGACTCCCGCCGATGCCCTGAGATGTTTCATGTCTACTGAAATGGACTACCTGGTGATCGAGGACTACCTTATCGAAGCCTCGGGGCCGAAAGAATTGATCGGCAAACCCGTGATAGATGAGAACAAGTTGAAGGCGACCGATTTCAGAACGGACTTCAGGAAATATCTCAACAAAGTCTTTAAGAATAATTCATAAACCACATATCGCCTTATTAGAAGAATAGCCATTTTTACCCATAGACTAACGCCTCAGATGAACCCTGTGTCACGGACTTCATCCCGTAATGTTGCACTGACGCTACCGAACCGCTCTAACGAGTAGTAGGTGGAAGCGTTTACGGACGGCCCCTTTCCGGCCGGAGAGATTTTCGATGGATGGGGCGGAAGCCGGGGTGGGGTCCGGGCCGGAGCATACTTTGTGTGTATGTGAGGACCCGGACACGCCCCGGCGACCGCGCCAGGCGCGAAAAGCGCCCGGCCGCCCGCCGGCAACCGGTCCGAATTGACTTTCTCTACTGCATGTGCTAAAAATTGAAGAGAAACGGTGGGTGTAGCTCAGCGGCAGAGCACCGGGCTGTGGACCCGGGTGTCGAGGGTTCGAACCCCTTCACTCACCCCACACTTTCATGCATACCGAAGGGTGAGAGGCAGACGATGGAAAAAGAACAGGTTGCGGAGAAAATCACATCGGTGACGAAAGAGGGCAAAATATCGTGCAGGCAGGCGCTCGGGATAGCGCGTGATATGGATCTGTCGCCGAAGGAGCTTGGCGACCTTCTCAACGAGATGAAGATCAAGATTCATTCCTGCCAACTGGGCTGTTTCCCTTAAGATTCCGACCCGGAAGAAGACGATAAAAAAAGGGGCTTAGCCGCAAGCCCCTTTTTTTATTTCCGTTGCAGTTGCTCTAAGCCTTTAAAATTTCGAATGAGACCTGGCCGTCTTCGTACTTAAGCGGACGGACGGTGACATCCATTCCCACTTTCACGTCTTCGGGTTTGATCTCCTTTGCGAGGCGGGCGAAGAGCTTGAGCCCTCCGTCAAAACCGACTACCCCCATGGTATAGGGCGGGTCGGCTTCGAAGCCGAAGGGGGCGTAATAGGCGGTAGTGAAGGTCTCGAGGGTGCCTTTCTTCGGCATTTCGAACCAATCCATCTCTTTCGAGAGGCAGGTCGAGCAGTCCGCTCGCGGCGGAAAGAATTTGGAGCCGCACTTTTTGCAGGCGGTGCCCTCAACCTTGCCCTCGAACAACAGATCGACAAATTTCCCTGTTTTTGTCACGGCGGTAAAGCTTTTTCTTCCGAATTTTTCGAAGCCCATATCTCACCTCCCGAATATTGTAACGTTGCCGTAGAGACCTACGCCGCCGACATTATGTACAAGACCTATGCCGGGTTCGCCCGCAACCTGCATAGGGCCTGCCTCGCCGCGGAGCTGGAGCACGATTGTCCGCATCTGTGAGCCGCCGGTGGCGCCGATCGGGTGGCCCTTTGAGAGGAGGCCGCCATCGACGTTCACGGGTATCCTGCCTTCCTTGTACGTCGCCTTTTCCCGGATCAACTGCTTGCCTTCTCCCATGGGCGCGAATCCCAGACCCTCATACGCCATGACTTCGGCAATGGTGAAGCAGTCGTGCACCTCGGCCACCTTGACGTCCCCGGCAGTAATGCCCGCCATCTTGTACGCCTGTTCCGCTGCCTTGTAGCCGACGCTGAGCCCTTTGGCGAACTCAGGTCTCGCCGCCATGTTGACCGCTTCAGAGGCGGCGCCGATGCCCATAATCCAGACGGGTTTTTTGGAAAGGGCCCTGGCCTTCTCCTTATTCGCGAGGATGATGCATGAGCTGCCGTCTGCATTGGCACAGCAATCGCCGACCCTCAAAGGCCATGCAACGGGACCGGCCATTTTTGCCTCGGGATTGTTCGGATCGAAATCTGCAGCCTTGACGCCTTTCCTGTAGACGGCCCTCTCGTTGGTCGTCCCATAGGTGGCAGACTTTAGCCTCACATCCCGGAGGTCGTCGTGGGTGAGACCGTTCTTTGCCATGTAAGCCTGGGCGTACAACGCGTAGTAGGCCGGCATCATCGTGCCGAAGGGCGCCTCCCACTGGATATCCGCGCCCCGCCCCATCCTCTCCTGAGATTCCGCAGAGGTTATCTCGGACATCTTCTGAAAGCCGACGACGACCACGATATCGTGAAGCCCCGATTTAATCATGCTGTAGCCGACTTTTACGCCCGTGCTGCTCGATGAGCAGACAGTCTCGACATAAAACGTGGGTTGCGGAATGAGGCCCAGATATTCCGCGAGCACCCCTGCCGGGGACCTCTGCTTGTCGTACTCGGGGGCCGAGCAAAAGACAGAGGCATCGACGTCCTTCTGCGTGATGCCCGCATCCTGCATGGCTTCCCTGAAAGCCTCAAAAGCCAGCTCACGGATGGAGCCTTCGTAGCCCCTCACGAATGAGCTCTGACCGACACCGATCACTGCTACGTCCTTTTCCATAGAACCCCTCCTTTTATCCCTATTGTTGTTTTCTGCTCCTGTTTTTTTGATAAAGCGCCACGAAACGGTTCTGTTCCTGCACTGTCCTGGAGAAGACATGGCTTCCGTCATTTCTCGAAACAAAATAGAGGATATCGGTCTGCTCCGGGCAGAGGGCAGCTATGATCGAGCTCTTTGAAGGACTGCATATGGGTCCCTTTGGCAGCCCTTTCAACCTATACGTGTTGTATGGCGTCTCGGCTTCGATGTCGGCCTTTTTCAGGTTCCTGTTGAAGCTTTCCCGGCCGTAGATCACGGTCGGGTCAGCGTCGAGTGTCATGCCGAGCCGCAGCCTGTTGTGGAAAACGGCCGAAATGACGCGCTTTTCCTTCTCCAGTTTCGCTTCCTTCTCTATAATTGAGGCGAAGGACAAGACCTGGAACATATCCATGTTCAGCTCCCGCATCCTTTTTTCCATATCTTCTTTTTCAA
Source organism: Syntrophorhabdales bacterium (assembly GCA_050012495.1). Lineage (GTDB taxonomy): Bacteria > Desulfobacterota > Syntrophorhabdia > Syntrophorhabdales > WCHB1-27 > BOG-1155. The sequence continues at coordinate 45,205 of JBEKHB010000022.1, read as the reverse complement.
AAAACTTGAAGGTCCTTTGGACGATTTTCTCCAGGAATTCATCGACTCCCGTCTCTTTGCTGAAAAAATAGGTATCGGGGGCGAGGTAACCCTCCAATGAATCGGAGTGGATGCCCAGGGATTCAAGGAACTCCGGCCTGTGTGCCAATTGAAGGAACGTTTTGCCGTCCATGATTCCCGCCTTCTCGATCGCCTCACTGATCGTATAGAGGTTATAACCCTCGACGATTTTCAGCGTGTAGATCTTTCTCTCCCCCCGGGCCATCTTTTTCGCTATCCGAAACGTGGACATGTGAGGTGAAAGCTCGTATTCCCCGGCCACTATCCTGCCGTTATAGACTACCAGAGAGCAGAACAGGAAGAGGTACTCGGAGAAGACAAGGTCTTTCCTCTTAAGGGCGTGGGCAATCGCACCGATCTTTGTTCCTTTTTTCACGACAAAGCTCCCGGGTGTGCTGTCCCTGCCTACCGGTATAGTGGCCCAGACGAAAGGGAGGGCGCTGACGAAGATGAGGATTGTGAAAGCGACAAAAGGCTTATTGCTGCCCCTGGGCATCCAGATACCCCTGAAGAATGATCTGTGCAGCCATAATGTCGATTGCGCCTTTGCGCTTCTTCCTCTTCACAGATGCCATATCAAAAATCCTGTGCGCTTCAGCCGTGCTGAATCTTTCGTCCCACAGCTCCACAGGTACGCCGGAGGCTTCCCCTATGCCCTTTGCGAGCGCGATGATCCGCTGCGCCTTTGGCCCGACAGCGCCGTCCAGGTTTTTCGGCAGACCTACAACCACGAGGGCGACCTCAAATTGGCGGGCCAGCTCCGCGAGTGCCGCAACGTTCCCGGCCAGGGACCCGCATGAAGTAAGAAGCTTCAAGCCCTGCGCTATCTTGCCTCCGCCATCGGAGAGGGCGGTGCCGATTCTCTTTTCTCCGACATCAACACCCAAAATACGCATGGCAAAGAGTAGCACACCGTTTATTCCAGTTCAATAGGAAAAGGCCCTTGATCCGGGAGAGGGAGAGGTGTATATTGCGAGTAGGGATTTATAATGTCGCGAGATCAGGAGAGCATATGAAGAAACGGTATGGTGCGCATGGAATGAACAGGCGGGAATTCCTAAAAATGGGGATGACGGGTGCGGCCGCTTCTTTGGCTTTTGCGGGAGTGGCCGGGTTCGGCCGTGCCGAGCCGGCCGAAACGCTTGTGTACCGGGCCCTGGGAAGGACGGGACTCAAGATAACGACCCTCAGTTTCGGCGCCATGCTGACGCCCGAATATGAAGTAATACGGGCAGGCATTGATATGGGCATCAATTACGTCGATACCGCCCGCCGCTATCTGAACGGGAGAAGTGAAGCGGTCGTGGGCAGGGCGCTCAAGGGGGTCCGGGACAAGGTGTATGTTGCGACAAAGACCAAACCTGACTCGAACACGAAGGAAGCGATCGTGAGGGACGTGGAGACAAGTCTCGAGAATCTTGGGACGGACCACATCGATGTCATCCAACTCCATAACCTCGACAACCCGCAGCGGGCATTTATCCCGGAGGTCCGCGACGCATACGCCAAGCTCAGACAGGAGGGGAAGGTCAGGTTTTTCGGGGTGACGACCCACACCAACCAGGCGGAGGTGATCGACGCCGTGGTTGATGACCCGGACAAGTTCTTCGACACGGTGCTCGTGGCTTACAACATGAAGTCGGAGCCCACGGTGAAACAGGCTATCGCCAGGGCTAAGGGGGCAGGCGTCGGCGTGATCGCGATGAAGATCCAGGCGGGTAGTTACAGAAGGGAGGAAGCCCGGCCCATAAGCCCCGAGCAGGCCGCCGCCGCGTTGAAATGGGTGCTCCAGGATACCAACGTGACTACCGTGATCGCGGGGATGAAGACCCTGGAGCACGTAAGGCAGATGATGCCCGTGATGGGAATGAAGCTGACGGGCGCCGATGCGCGCATCGTGCAAAGATATAGCCAGGCCATAGATACCTACTACTGCAGGCTCTGCGCAAAGTGCGAGCCGACGTGTCCGAAGGGGGTACAGATCAGCGTCGTCAACCGCGCCCTCATGTATGCAAAGGGGTATGGAGAATATAGCCTCGCGAAGGCCACCTTCTTTGAGGCGGCCGGGGCTGCCCTTTGCTCCACCTGCACCGGGTGCGTTGCCCGGTGTGTAAACGGCCTGAATATTGCCGGGAAGATGCGCCAGGCGGGAAGTCTCTTTACATGAGACGCGTTCTATTCATTCTGGCGGCGCTCCTGTCTGTTGCCTGTCCGTTGTCTGCCGCACAGAACGGGCCCGACGCCTTGCTCCCGGCGAGTTGCGTGCCCGGCTGGGTAATGGACGGCAAGGCAGCAACCTATACCCCGGAGAACCTTTACCGCTACATCGACGGAGAGGCGGAGCTTTATTTGCCTTACGGATTCGAGGAGGCCGCCGTGGCGATGTATGTGCGGCCGGCCGGCAAGGGTTACGGGATTGTGGCCAACATCTTCAGGATGGGATCGTTGCTGGATGCCTTCGGGATCTTCGCGTCGTACCGCGATCCGACAGCGGAGCAGATAACGCGGGGTGCGGAAGGATTTATCGATGAATCGCAACTGATGTTTTACCAGGACCGCTACTTCGTGCGGATCGAAGCCTCGGGCGCCCTCCCCGGAGAGGGCGGCCTGCTTCGGTCGTGCGCCGAGGCAATCTCCCGCAGCCTCCCCGCCGGCCGGGAAAAGCCGCCTGAGCTCGAGTACCTCAAGGTTGCCGGCGCCATTCCCCTGACCGACCGGTATTACCCCGCGGGCCTTCTCGGTCACAGCTTTTTCGGAAGGGGAATGACCGCAGAGGTTATGCTCGGGGGGGAACGGGTAAAATCGGTCGTCATGCTCGGGCCGTCGGAAGAGGCCGCCGCGCGCATCTTCGATGATTACGGGAAGTACCTTAAGGGGGCGGGGGTCGCACCCGAGATCACCGTCGAGAGGAAAGGCGCTGCACTGCATGTGATCGACCCGCTGTACAAGGGCGTTGCCCTCGTCCGGTCGGGCAGGTTCGTGGTAGGCGTCACGGGCCTCAGGGCGGCTCACGCCGGGGATACGCTCACGGCCCTGCTGCTTTCGCGGCTGCCGAAGGAGTGACCTACTGCACCTTCCTGGCTTCTACGAGGCCGTCCATCTCCTCCCCGCCCGGCTGGACCAAAGAAACCCCGGCGAATCCTGCCTTTTCCAGGCCCTCCTTGATCTCCCCGAAGGTGTAGGTATCCCCTCCGGCAGTGCCGACCAGCATGTTGACGGCAAAAATAGCGCCGCCGGGAGGCAGCGTGTGCGATTCGTCCATGATGTGATCGCGGATGAGTATGCTCCCGCCCGCGTGAAGGGCGCGAAAAATCTTCCTGAAGAGGTCCAGGTTCCGGGCAGGGCTGTTTTGGTGAATGATCGCGGAAAGAAGGGCGAGATCACACCCGGAAGGGAGTTCGTCTCTGGAGAAGTCTCCGGCTACAAGCGTCACCCTGTCAGCCAGCCCCTCTGCCTGCAATCTTTCCCCGGCCATGGGGATGACAGGGGCAAGGTCGAAAAGGACCGCTGTCATGGCCTGGTTGCGCCGAAGAAAGGCAATTGTGTAAGTCCCCGATCCCCCGCCTATATCGAGGAGGCGCCTGAAGCGGCCCGCATCGAAGGCCCGGCTGGTCTCCGTCGCGAGGTTGCGGCCTATCGCGTGCATGGCCCCGATAAAGGCCCTGCGGTTCGCCTCTTCCTTTTCCCCTCCTGCCCCTTCCACCGGTTTTCCCGTTCGCACAACCCCGGTCAGCCCGCTCCACTTCTGCCATAACTCACTGCAATGGAGGACCATGGGCAGAATGGTTTCGGGATGCCTGGAAGAGAGCAGCATCCCCTGGCCCGACAGGCGGAAAAGGCCGCCCTCTTTTTTAAGGAGAGTCAGGGAGGTGAGGGCGTCGAGCAGTCGCCCCATGGCACGGCTGTCGCAGCCCAGGTCCTTTGACAGGGCGGCAGCGGTAGCAGCGGCCTCGTCCAGGCGCGTGAAAACATCAAGCTCGGCCCCGGTCAGAATTATCCGGCTTTGCTGGAAGGCCATCATTTTCCCCATAATTTCTTCGCCGTGCCGTTCCAAGCCTTCACCTCCGAAGATCTCCCGTAATGCTTTTCGCTATAGAGGGATATCCTCGTCTCCACCCTCGGGCACAAAATCCTCGTCCGCATGCCCCTGTGGACCGCCGCTTTTCCTGTCATCACCGGGAGAACCGGCACCGCCGAGCATCTGCATGTTCGTTGCCACTATCTCGAAGGTTTTTCTCTTTATACCGTCCCTTCCCTCGTACTCCCGGCTTTGGATCTTTCCCTCCACGTAAACGAGCTTGCCTTTTTTCAGGTATTCGCCCGATATCTCCCCAAGCTTGCGCCATGCCACTATCCGGTGCCATTCCGTCTGGTCGACCTTGGCGCCGTCTTTATTCTTCCATGTTTCCGTGGTCGCGATCCTGAAAGTGGCGACCGGCGTTCCGTCCGCAGTATACCGCATCTCCGGGTCCGCACCAAGCCTCCCGATAAGGATAACCTTATTCACATAGGACATCTTCTCCCTCCACTTGGTCGGGGATCCTTAAATCCCCCTCTTGCACCTGCATATCTCCACAAACCAGCTCAATCCGCCCGGCTTTGGAGGTTAACAAAGCCCGTTTCCCGAAAAAACCATCATCACATGCTAACGTATGCCATGAGAAAAGTCAATTTCCGCCGATGAGCGCCGTGTGAGCGCGAAGATTGCAAGGAAAACGGAAAAAGGCTATGATAGAGATGTGCCTGCATCCGGCGTCAGACTGAAAAACAGATTACATACAGGGACGGACCAATTTCATGAATGAAAAGACATATGTCGAATTGATCGGTCAAATCCTCGACTCTCTGGGCAACACCGTCGATGAGGCCAAGCGGTGTCTGTTCTCACGCGATAAGCGGCGGCTCACGCACGCGGAAAAGGTATTTGCCGCGGCGCTCAAATCGGGCCTGCCCCTGTGTGAAGCACTCATCGCGAAAAAGGAAAAACTGCAAGGCGATCAGGAATTTCTTGCCCTCCTCCCCTCGCTCCAGCGCCTTGGCATAGCGGGTGAAGACCTGTTGCAGGGGACCCGCACTACGCTGGAGACGGAAATCTCGTTGACTGATAAGGCCTTTGGCGAGATCAGCGAAGTCATGGCGCTCGTGAAGGACCTCGCGAGAGACACCGGTGATGTGCTCGCCACCGGAAATGCCCGTTTCCGGGAATACGCCCGTGCCGAGGCAAACCATGCCATCGACAGGGTAGAAGAGTACGGGCTGGACCATGAGCAGCGTCTGACCGTCGGCATCTGCTCGCCCAGGGCATCTTTCGTCTATCTCGACATAATGCGTTCCCTCAAGAGGATCGCAACGGAGCTGGCATCCCTTGCAGAGAAGGCGTAGGACGTGGGTCTTTCTCCGGCGTCTGTAAAAGAAAGGATCGAGGAAGACGGCGTCGTCATGAAGGTCAGGCGCCATAGGTTTGCCGGCGCCGTCTTCCTCGTGGGCGGCGCCCTGAGAGAGTTCGCCCTGGGCAGCACCCCGAATGACTACGACTTCGCCCTGGAGCGCGGCGAAGACTTGTCGGCCTTTGAGGAGATACTCGGCAGCCGCGGCTTCCTGCTCGGAAAAAAGCCTATCCGTACGCACCGCATTGTCGCGGGAGATATTGCCGTTGATATTACCACAATCGAGGGGAGCATAGAGGAGGACCTCCGTCGCCGGGACTTCACCATCAATGCCACTGCATACGCTCTGGGAGACGGCGCCATCATAGACCCTTTGCACGGCTTTAAGGATATAGAGGAGCGGGTCCTGCGTTGCCCCGGGAAGGAATCGCTCCGCGAAGATCCGCTGAGGATGGTAAAGGCGGTCAGGCATCTGGCGGCTTTGCGCGGCTTCATCCTCGACCCCGCTCTCAAAAACGCCATAGAGGTCCACAGAGAGCTCATCAAAAAGACGGCCGTGGAGAGAATTAAATACGAGCTCGATCTGATCATGCTGTCGCGGAACCCCTACAGGGGATTAAAGACCATGGAGGAGACCCGTCTCCTCTTCGAGATATTCCCCGAGCTTGTGCTCCTCGAGGAGATGGATCGGGAGAGACATCTGGAGCCCAAAGCGCTCACCCATACGATAGATGGATTCAGGCATGTGAATAAGGTCAGGAGATTTCATCCCCTCATGGAAAAGGAGGCAAAGCATTGGGGTTACGGTCTGCTCTTTCACGACCTTGGCAAACCCCGGACCTTTTTTTGCGACGAAGAGAACGGGCATGTCCATTTCTATTACCATGAGCGCCATTCGCGCGACATAGCAGCCCGAATCATGGAGCGGCTGAAATTTAGCGCCTCTGAAATGAGAACTATCCTCAGCCTCATTGAAAACCATATGCGCATCTTCCTCATAAGCAACCGGGAGGCGACGGAGAAGGCGACGAGAAGGCTCGTCTATAAAATGGAGGAGCTGACGCCGTCGCTCGTTTTTCTCACCCTCCTCGACCTCTACGGGAACACGCGGGGGAAAGAGAACGCGTCGACTCTGCAGGTGAGAAACCGGTGCCGCGAGGTGCTCGCTGCTTTCGACGAATGGAGAAGCGAGCCGCTTCCCCGGATTGTCACCGGTCACGATCTCCTTGCCCTCGGCTTCGAGCAGGGGCCGGCCCTCGGGCAGGTGCTGCAGGAAATACGGGAAAAACAGATCGCGGGCGAGATCACCGAAAAATCGGAAGCCCTGCGGTATGCGGCAGCCAGACAGGCAAGATAGCGTCTTCCTTGCGCCCTTCTCCATAAATCTGTATAATAGGAGCATGAGCAATGTGGCACTTCTGTGGGACCTTGAAAACGTGAACCCGGGAGCGGATTCGCTTTTTCTGGAAGGCCTTATCGAGCACGCGGAGTCGAAAGGCCGCGTCGTAACCGCCCGGGCGTACGGCAACTGGACAAATGCCGTTTTCTCGAAGCTCGCCCCATCGCTCACCCGCCGGTACTTCTACCTGGTCCATATCCCAAAGGGACGCAAAAACAGCTCCGATATGGTCCTTGTCTCCGACACCCTGGAGCTCCTCCGCATACACGACCATATAGACACGTTCATCCTCGTTACCGGAGATAGTGATTTTCGGTTCCTCGTGCTCGCTCTCAGACGGGCCGGTAAGATGGTCCATATCGTCTGCAACACGCAAAATGCCTCAGAGGACCTCCTCGCTCTCGCCGACAGCTATGTCGATTACAGGGAGTTGATGCCGGGAGGGAACGACGAAGAGGCTGCCGACAAGGCGCCCCCGGCGGCGGAAGACAAGACGGCACAGCCAAAGAGCGGCACGCCGGCGCCGGCGCCCATGCCGGTATCGTCCATGACCGTCGAGGATTGGTTCCTGGTCCTCGCGGAGGCGGCCGATCTGATGCTGAAAAAGAAGATAAGTCCGGGCCTCGGGCCGGTGAAGATCAGGATGAAGATGCTCAATCCCAATTTCAATGAGAAAAAGCTCAGTTTTTCCCAATGGAGCGATTTTGTCAGCGCCGCCGTCAAGGCAGGCTTTGTCACGATAGCGGGCAAGGGCGCGGAATCGGTCATCTATCCCGTTCCCAAAGTCCTCAAACGAGAAGGCCCGCAGCAGCGGGCTTTTCAGGTCCTCCTCGACGTCCTCACCGAGTTCGACAAGGGAAATCAGGCACACTACCACTCCTTCCGCAACGTCAATTCGAAGCTGATCGAAAGAAAGGTATATTTCAACGGCCTGGGTTTCAACCAGTTCAAGGGGTTCATACAGGCCGCTGAAGCCAGGGATCTGGTCCACTCAAAGGTTGAAGGCCTCAAACACTCGGTGCGGCGGGTCCTTCAAGACGAACCGGTAAAAATATCCCTTCCCTAGCCGCCTCCTCTTCCCCTGACTTCTTATGCGAGCCGCCCGGGCGTTTCCGCCATAAATGGCGGCCTTCTTCGTATGTATCGCACGTTGCCACGTTACATTTTTTTTACAGTTACAGTTTTTTTACTTGCATTCCGGTTCTCACATCTGGTAATGTTACAATCGATAATATGGCCGGAACGTCGTATACCTTTATAGCGGGGGGCATACATTGAGAAAACTATTTGTATCACTGGTCTTTGTGATGGTGATTGCAAATCTTGCATGGGCGGCCGGACAGAACGCGCCGGCCCCAGAGGCTCCCGCGCCGGCCGCACCCCCCGCGACAAACCGGACATCGCCCGCGGCACGACCCGCGCCGGCCGTTGTCGGTGTCGATTCAACCTATCTTATCGGCCCGGGAGATATCCTTACCATCTCCGTATGGAAGGACGACGCCCTTACGAAAGATGTGGTGGTGCTCCCCGACGGCGTCATCTCCTTCCCGCTCATAGGCCTGTTGAAAGCCGAAGGCAAGACCGTCGCCCAGCTCAAGGCGGAAATAGAGGAGAAGATCTCGCAGTACGTGACCGAGCCTGTGCTCAACGTCGAGGTCAAGCAGGTCAACAGCATGCTCATCTTTGTGATCGGCCGGCTGAACGCGGCCGGCGGCACGAGCGGGAGGCTGGTCCTCAACGCCAACGCCAATGTCCTTCAGGTCCTCGCCATGAGCGGTGGCCTCAACCCCTTCGCCAAGAGAAACAGCATCAAGATTTTTCGCCAGGAAGAGGGTAAAACAAAAATTTTTCCGTTTCACTACGATGACGTGGTGGAAGGCAAGCACCTTGAAGAAAACATACAACTCAAGAGGTATGACGTCATCGTCGTCCCATGAGTCATGGAGCTGAAAAGGGTTCAACTGCCTTGCTGAGATGCGCTAAACCGGTCCTCCTGCTCGTGTTTTTTCTGTACTTGGGGGTCTTTTCGCCCGCGCTCCTTCATGCCGATGAATTTCGTCTCCTGCCTTCGATTGCCGAAAAATTCGAATATAACGACAACATTTTCGTCGCACCGAACACTGCCCCTGCCTACGAGAAGGTACACGATTTCATTAGCACCACCTCGGGCGGGCTCCACCTTTTGGCCAACACGGAAACACTGAACGTGGATTTTACAGGGCGCGTCGACCAGCTTTTCTATCTTGAGAACCCGAGCTTCAATTCCACCGACCAGTTCTACAAGGCGTCTCTCGGCTATACCGTGAGCCCGAAGCTCTCGTTCTCCCTGAGGGGTGAATATGACCGCGATTCCCGGCCCGACCGGGACCTCTACACCTCCGGCATGGTGGTCAGCGCCTCAAGAAGGGAGTATTCCACAGAAGGTTTCACGGCGAACTATGCCCTTACCGACAAGACCCTGTCATCCCTCTCCTACGACCACGGCGAATACTGGTACAGGAGCTCTCATTTCGTCGACATGACCTACGATGCCGCCAACCTCTCCTTTGTGCGCGACCTCACCGACTTCCTGAATAACACGAAGGGAAGGCTCAACCTCGGGTACATGCGATATGACTTTACCGGATTGACGGTGAACAATTACGAGGCAACGACAGGCTTCGAATATGCCCTCCATGAAAAATGGACGTTCATTGTGGACGGCGGCGCCCGCTACACCGAATCCGCCTTCCAGGCCCTTCAAATAGTCGGCGTCCTCGGCCCGTACGTCTTCGTGTCGAGCCAGAACGTGACGAGTACGGGCACGGCCCCCATCGGCACGGCGATGCTCACCTACAAGGGAGAGAGCACGACCGCGAACTTCAAGGCGAGCCGCGACATCATGCCGGCCTACGGCGCCCTGGGCACGGTAGAGAGGACGGCGCTCACCTTCGGCATCGACCGTAGGTTCACCTATGAGCTGAGCGGCTTCTTCCACGGCGGGTACTTCACCAACATATCGAAGGGAGGGCAGTACGCCGGAACCGCGATTGATTATGAGAGCTGGTTTGCCACCCCGGGCATCCGCTATGAGTTCAGCAAGAACATGTACCTCGAAGGCTCCTACACGTTTGTAAGCATCGAGAATAAGGCCGCGGCTCCCGTGACCATGGCGTCCAGAAACCAATTGATGCTCCGTTTTTTTGTGCAGCATGCAATTATGGAATAGCAAAGGCGATGCAACAAGGGGCCGCCGTGCCGGTACCTCTTCGCAGGACCTAAAGTGTGGGGCGAAACGCGCGATAAAAGAACATGGTAATGTGTCGCTGTCATAATTTTTGTTCGTATAACACATGTGAGGTCCCTTCATGGAAGACGATGTCAAGACCGTAAACGATTACATCGGGATTCTCAAGCGCAGGAAATGGGCGTTTCTCCTTCCCGTCATCATCATCTTTATCATCGGGTTTGTCGCTGCCCTTGCCTGGCCCCGCACCTACAGGTCCACCTCTACCATCCTCATCGAGGAGCAGGAGCTCCCTCGCGAGTTTGTCCTCACTACGGTTACAGGATACGCGGACCAGCGCCTTCAGTCGATCAACCAGCGCATCATGAGCACCACCAGGCTCCTGGAGATCATTAACCGGTTCAACCTCTATGCCGATCTCCGAAAAAGGATGACAACCGAAGAGGTTGTGGAGATCATGAGGAAAGACATCGCGTTCGAGACCATAGGCGCCGATGTTATAGACAAGAACAGGAAAGGGGGGGCAACAAGATCGGCGCCGCCGCCTGTGCCGGTGACGATCGCCTTTACCCTTGCCTACGATGGCCGCAATCCCCAGGTAGTCCAGCAGGTCGCGAACGTGCTTGCGTCCCTCTACCTTGAGGAAAACCTGGAGACGAGGGAGCGGCAGTCAGCGGGCGCCTCCCGGTTTCTGGTAGAAGAGGCTACAGGGGTGCAGCGGAATCTCGCGAACCTCGATGCGCGGATCGCAGTCTTCAAAGCAAAGAATATCAACGCCGTTCCGGAGCTGCAGCAGGTGAACTACCAGGGCCTCGACAGGGCAGAGAGAGACCTGGACCAGCTCAAGGACCAGCTCAGGTCCATGAAAGAGAAGGAACAATACCTTCAGACACAGTTGGCGACCATCCCTACCGAAAGCACCGACCAGGACAGGAACCTCCTGAAGGAGCTGAAGGCAAAGCTGGTCCAGCTCGAAAGCCGCTACTCAGACGACTATCCTGACGTGAAGAAGACCAGGATGGATATCGCAGTGCTGGAAAAGAGGGTCGCCCTCCTGCCCCCCGAAGGCCAGGCATCGCCAAAGAAAGGCCTTACCTCGGTGGCCGATCAACCCAACAACCCTTCGTACGTCGCCCTCGCCTCCCAGCTCTCGGGCGTACAGTCGGACATAGAGGCGGCAAAGAGGCAGATCGCCGAGCTGGAAAAGAGGCGTGAGGATTATGTCCGGAGGACCGAGGCAGCCCCCAGGGTCGAAGAGACGTACAAAACCCTCATGGCAGAGCGTACCAACACCGAGACCAAATACCAGGACCTGATGAAGAGGGTGATGGAAGCCAAGGTTTCCCAGGGCCTCGAAAAGGAACAGATGGGTGAGAAATTTACCCTTATAGACCCGGCCAGGCTGCCTGAAAAGCCTGAGAAGCCGAACGTGCCGCTTGTGCTGCTGGTCGGCCTCTTCCTTGGCATCGGAGCAGGCGTGGGAAATGTCTCCCTGAAGGAAGCCGGCGACCAGTCCGCGCGAACCGCCGGCCAGCTCGCGGGCGCCACCGGCTACCCCGTCCTCGCCGCTATCCCCCGGATCATCACCCAGGTCGACCGGAGACGCGGGCGTGTACGGCGCAGAAGGATGCTGATTGCGGCCGGCGTCGCCGTCGTTGCACTGGTGCTTCTCTTCCATTTCTTTGTGATGGACCTGGATGTTGCCTGGGCGAGGCTCTCAAGACAGCTTATGCTCTAGTTTTCGTATAAAGACTACGTGAAGGAAGGCAGGTACAGATGCGTCACTCCTGGAACCCGTTAAAGATGATCACGCGGAAAGAAAGCCGGCGGCAGGAAGCTCTGCCCAAGATGACAACCGAACAGCCGTGGGATTCCTACGACAAGGAAAAAGCGGGATGGGTCTCCCCCACGTACACGCAGTCCCGGACAATGCTGCTCAACCCGTTAGTCGCCGCTGAAAACCGGTGTGTGGCCGTGCTGCCCAACTCACCCGATATCGAAGCGTACAAGCTCCTTCGCACCCAGATCATGAAAAAGACGGAGCAGGAGGGCGGGAGGGCGGTGATGGTCACGAGTCCTCTTCCCGGCGAAGGCAAGACCACGACCGCCATCAACCTCGCCTTTACCTTTGCCCGTGAGTTCAAACAGACAGTCCTTCTTGTAGACTGCGATTTCCGGCGGCAGCGCATCCATGAGCTCCTTGGCATAAGGAGCGAAAAAGGGTTGGTCAACCACCTCCTTAACAATGAACCGGTCTCGGACCTGATCATCTGGCCCGGCACCGAAAAACTGACCCTTATATCGGGTGGCAGGACGATACAGGAGAGCACCGAAGTCCTCGGGTCGCCAAGGATGAAGGTCCTCGTCCAGGAGATGAAGACCCGATACCCTGACCGCTACATCTTCTTCGACGTGCCGGCCATACTGACCTCCGCCGACGCCCTGGCCCTCGCCCCCCAGGTCGACCACATCCTCGTGGTCGTCTCGGCCGGCGCCACCCCCCTCTCTGAGGTAAAAAGGGCCCTCGAGCTTCTTCCCGCGGAGAAGGTGATTGGTCTGGCCTTGAACAACTGCAACGGGCAATAACAAAAAAGGCAGGAAAGATTTCCTGCCTTTTTTGTTATTTCAACCGGTTTAAACCGTCTTCATAATTTTTCCAGCGTCCCTTGCGCCTCTTCCTTTCCATCGAAGGCCTCTCCCGATTTGATTGCTTTTGTCAGGTAGTCCTTCGCCTCGGCCAGCCTCCCCGCCTTGTACGAGACCATGCCCATGTGGTAGTTGACGGCGGGGCTGTTTGCCATTTTCGCATACGCCTTTTCAATAAACTCCGACGCATGGTCCATGTCGCCCTGCTTATAGTAGACCCACCCGAGGGTGTCCTGGATACTCGGCTCGTTGGGGCGGGCAGTGAGCGCCTTCTGCGCCAGATCGCGGGCCCTGTTCAGTTGTTTCCCGGAGCTGCCCTGCCCGGCAAGGAGAAAGGCCAGATCGTTCGACGCGCCCCAGTTGCCCGGCTGCTTTTCCAGGACCTTTTCATACATATTCACCGCTTTGGCGTACTCCTTATTCTTGTGGTAGAGCTGGCCCAGCAAGAGGCAGATGGTCACGTTGTCCGGCTTATTTTTCAGCGCGTCGTCAAGTTTCTTTATAGCCGCGCCGGTCTGCCCCTGGATCACATACAACTGGGCCAGGTTAGCCAGCGGCGCCATCCAGGCCGGCTGCAGCTCTATCGCTTTGTTCAACGCGCCTTCCGCCTTCTTGAACGCTTTTTGGGCGCCGTACACCTGCCCCAGGAGGTTGTACGCCGCCGCATCGTTGCCGTTCTGCGCTATCCTCCTTTCACACAGCGAGGCGGCCGCATCGTACTTCTTCTGTGCCAGATAGACCTGCACCAGCGACGACAGGAGCACGGGCGAATCGGGGGCGAGCTTCAGGGCCTGCTCGAATTCGGCCGTCGCCTTATCGAATTTTCCCTGGTTCGCGAAAAGCACGCCGAGCTTCGCATATCCTGCCGGGTGTTTCGGCGCCCTCTTTTTTATCTCCCCATACTCGGCTTCCGCGCGGCCCGGTTCCTTTGCCGTCACGAGCATATCCCCCAGCTCCACCCTCACGTCGAGGTCGTTCGGGTTCTTTTCCAGCATCTTCCGGAGCTGGGCCTCGGCTTTTCCGTATTCCTTCTGCATCACCTGGACGCGGGCAAGGGTCAATGCCGCATCGCGTGAGTTGGGGTCTACCTTTAGCGCGTTCAAAAGCGTATCGGATGCAAGATTGAATTCCCTGTTCATGGCATGGGCTTCGGCCATACGGACATAGGCGGACACCATCTGCGGGTTTTCCGTGACCACCGTCCGGAACTCGGGCACTGCGCTTGCCCCTTCCCCTCTCGCAAGATAGATGCTGCCCCTGGTGAAATGGGCATCGAGGTTCTTCGGACTTTCCTTCAGGACCTGGTCGGCATATTTTCCCGCCTCATCGATCTCCCCCCGGGAAAGGTAAATCCTGGCAAGGCCGTTCTTTGCGAGGATAATGTCTGAATTGGCCGGGTCCTTTTCCAGCCCGAGAGCCTCCTTGAGCGTGTTCACGGCCGCGTCCGACCTGTTCGTGTTCATGTAGAGCTCGGCCAGCGCCAGGCGGAGCTTGATGCTCTTCCCGTTTTGCCCGATTCCCGCCTTCAGCTCCTGCTCGGCGTCTCCCGCTCTGTTCTTCGCCAGATAAAAGCTCGACACATGGAGCCGGCCGCTCTCGTCTGTTGAACCGGAGACCACTTCTTTCAGCAGATCCCGCGCCTTCTCCTGCTTTCCCCCGTCCCAGTAAAGCCCGGCAAGGATAAGCTTGTGGGCGGGGTTATGGGGATCCAGGGTAATGACATGCTGCATTACGGCCACCGCATCCTCGGTCCGTTTGCTCCTTACAAAAATATCGGCAAGGGAGAGATTGAGCATCAGCGACTGCGGATTCTCCTTTATGCCGCGACTGAGCGCCTGCTCCGCGCCATGGAGGTCGTTCTTTTGGATGGAAGCCGCAGACATAAGGAGAAATGCGTCGGCATTCTTCGACCCTTTCCCAATCAGATCCTCCATGAGCTTCAGCGTCTTTTCGCCCTCCTTTTTCGCGAGCAGCGCCGCTGCTTTCACTATGAGGGCCTGCTCGTTTGCGGGCTCGGCCTTCAGCGCGATATCGGCAGTCTCCACGGCCCTGTCAAAAGCCCTGCCCTGGAGGAGCACCCTTGCCAGCTCCACACGCGCCTTCACATCCTTCGGCTGGAGGTCGACGGCCTTCGACAGGCTGCCATACGCCCCGTTCAGGTCCCCCGTCCTGAGCGCAGTCAATCCCAGCATGTAATAAGCATCCGCGAAATTAGGGTCTATCTGCGCAGCGTTCTTGAATTCGAGCTTCGCCTTCACGTAATCGCCCTTCTCATACAACGCCTTTCCCTTGTTGTAAAACTTCATCTTCTTCTGGTCCGGCCCCCCGCAGCCCGCGGCCAAGAGGGCTATCAGGCAGATGGTCAGCATTACTCCCGGTTTTCTTCTCAAAGTTTACCTCCTTATATTCACAGCATTCGTCCAACGTCAGGAAAGCCCGCTGCTTACCCTACCACCCCATAAGCCCCCTGGCTATCACCAGACCGAGCGGAAACATACTCGCGACGGCCAGCCGCGTCACTCTCCCCCGCAGCTCGCCCATCAGCACCTCGTAGCTGAAATAGAACATCACCGTCTTGGCTGCTATTGCCGTCAGGTTTTCGAGGTGCAGGTACCCGGACAACACATGAGGCACGACAAGAGCGACGAAGAGAATAAGAAAATCCATGGGCGTGCCCTTGAAACCCTGCAGCCTCCTCGTGAATTTGAGGGTAAGCACCACAAAGAAGACAAGACCGAGGCAGGACAGGTTATAGAACCTGCCGAGGAGCGTGTCAAAACCACCTGCCTTTTCCATCATGCTCAGCGATACGACAAACGGTATGAACAGATAGAGGATCGCCGTAAGCCATCCCCTCATCCACTCTTTCTTGAACCTCCATATTATCAGGAGGCTCCCCAGGAAGGCCGCACAGAGGGGAACAAAGGCAGGAGGGATTTCGGAAGGGATCAGGCAGGTGGCACACAGGAGAAGAGGCACACCGAATTTAACGATGCGAAAACATGCCTTGATGAGAATGCCCTGCACGCGCAGCCTTGCCAGTCGGCCTTTGACAAGGGCGTCGAAAAAAGGATACCTTTGCAACTTCCATCGGCCACTCTCCGCAATGTGGAAACCGGCCAGGATGAGCGCCGAAAACGATAGATAACCGGCCAGGATGAGCCATTCCGAGCTAAACCTCAAAAAAAAGGCCGCGGTAATAAGCAGGGCCTGGACGATATAGATGACGAGGACGGACTCGGTATGATACAAACCGAGGCTTAGAAGCTTGTGGTGAAGATGGTTCTTATCGGGAGAAAAGAGAGGCCGCCTCTCCGCGATCCTCTGCGCCATTACCACAAGCGTGTCGAGCACCGGAAAACCCAGGATCACGAGCGGCAGAAGGGGGCTCAAGGGGCTGCTCTGCCCCTGGGTGAGCGCCAGCGACAGGCTGATGGCAGAGAAACCGAGAAACTGGCTTCCCGTGTCGCCCATGAACAGCTCGGCCGGGTACGTGTTGTACCTTAAGAAACCGAATATGGAGCCGGCCAAGGCCAGGGCAAGGAGGCACAGCGCAAGGTCTTCCTCAAGATAGGCAAAATAGGCAAGACAGGAGAAGCTGAGCAGACATATGCCTCCGGCAAGGCCGTCCAGGCCGTCCGCGAGGTTCACCGCGTTTGTGACGCCGACTATGGCAACGACGGTCAGGGGTATGGCAACCGCATCCGGGAGCAACATATCGTCGGGGAGCAGCCCCCCCAGGCTCTTGATCTTGATGCCCCCATATATCACCATCACGAGGGCAGCCACCATCTGGGAAAAGAACTTCAGGCGGAAGTCGATGCCCTTGAAGTCATCGAGGAGACCGAAGAGGACAATAAACATGCCCGCGATCACATAGGCCTTGAGAAACTGATCCTGGGGGCTCAGGAAAACAGTCGACCCATACACGCCCAGGGTGATGGCGATGCCGCCGACCCTGGGGATGGGATGTTGATGCACCTTCCGGCTGTCGGGCATGTCGAGCCCGATATTGAGTCCTACCGCCAGCTTGCTAAACACCGGGATCAGGACGATAGTGATGAAGGTGGATAAGAGAAGGGTGGTGAGATAAGGCATGTTTTTTAATTACAAATTACAAATTACAAATTACAAATACCGGATGGGGCACGAACTTACTTCAGGTTTCGCTTATACGCGCGGTCTTGACAATCAAGTGGAGAATCTTTTTCAATTCTTCTGAATCCCTGATGATCTCAGCAATATCTCGCGCCGGACATGTATCACTATCACGCAGAAGCCTCAGCCAATAATTCGACTCCCGCGCTTCCTTACATGCAATATTTATCTTGGCAACGAAGTCTCTCCTGCTGGCTCCGCCGATCGCTTCTTCTATATTGGCGCCGATACTGGTTCCCGCTCGAAGCAACTGCCCGGCCAGCTCATATTCATTTCGTTCCCGCAGCGCCTTACAAAGAGCAACTATTTTCAGTGCAAATAGATAGGATTTCTCCTGTATCACATTTTTCTTGGCCGACTCGTTAGCTTTCAACATTGTATACGGCCTTCAGTTTTGTATTTCAATTCAACATTCAACATTGTCTTAATAACACTTCCCAAATCCTCTCGGATGCCTTCCCGTCCCATTTCGGCGGTATGGCAGCACCGGTCTTTCTAAGGCTCTCTTCGTATGCCTTCAGGATGCCTGCTCGGGTTGTCCCTGCAAGCACGTTCGTCCCGATCTCGACCGTTATCGGCCTTTCGGTGTTATCGCGGATCGTCACGCACGGAACCCCGAGAGCGGTCGTTTCCTCCTGAAGGCCGCCGCTGTCCGTCAGAACCACCTCGGCATCTTTCCACAAGAAAAGCGATTCCTTGAAACCGAGAGGCGGCAACAGCGCTATTTTCTCCGAGAATTCTATACCGAATTGCTCCGCCATCTTCCTGGTCCTCGGATGGACGGGGAAGAGAATGGGAGTATCCTCAGCGATCTCATTGAGAGCAGACACGATCTCCCGAAACGTCCCGGCGTTGTCCACGTTCGAGGGCCGGTGCAGCGTGAGAAACGAATACCGGCCTTTCTCTTGCTTCAGGCCGTAGACGGACAAAGCCCGCACATCGATGCCGCCGTTGCGAAGTTTAGCGTTCTGGTACAGCAGGTTATCGATCATTACATGCCCTACGAAATGAATGTTACCGGCCGGCTTCCCCTCACGCAACAGGTTTTGGACCCCACTTTCCTCGGTAACGAAAAAGTAATCGGATATGGCGTCGGTCACCATGCGGTTGATCTCTTCGGGCATGGCGAGATCGAAGCTCCGCAAGCCCGCTTCCACGTGGGCGACCTTGATCAGCGCCTTCTTCGCGACCACGCTGCATGCCAGGGTCGAATTCACGTCTCCCACGACCATGACGACATCGGGTTTTTCTGTCACGCAGACCTCTTCGAAGGCAACCATGATCTTTGCGGTCTGCACCGCGTGGCTTCCCGACCCCGCCTCCAAGTGATAAGCGGGCGCCGGGATCTCCAGGTCGTCAAAGAACGTCTGCGACATGTGGTAGTCGTAGTGCTGCCCTGTGTGAACGATCTTGCAGTCAACACCGGAGAATTTCAGGGAAGCCCGGTAAATCGGCGCTATCTTCATGAAATTGGGACGTGCTCCCGCAACAAGAAAAACTTTCATGATCAAGGCCGTTCTAAATCGCTCCAATGCCTTCTTTCTCAAGGAATTGGAGCAAGATCTTCATCGATTCCCTCACGAATTCATCCATTCTTTTTTCCGCATCATCAATTTTTTCATTCGGAAGAAAGGGAGTGATCGGTCTGATAAAAAGGTCATATGTGTTATCCCTCCTTAAGGCATGGAGAGCCAAATGAAAGCGATTAACATTGACGTTGTAGGACGAGCGGTTTTTGGTTTGAAACCAGTAATAGACTAACTGCTTCCTGCCTAACTGCTCGATGACCATCGCTGTCACCGCCAGTGACCCAAAGACCGGCACGTCCGGGACCACATGTTTTCTCATATCAAGCGTTGTCCATCCGGAAGAGGGCAGGCATATATTGGGGCTGTGAAAGAAGTTGGTACTCTCCCCGAACGGTGACCCGCGATAACCGATATAGAGGGACACCTCGGCGCCGCGAGTATCTCTATAGACCGCGTTAAATGCCTCTTCTGCTCCCGAAAGCGCGATTATCTCAGGGTCGATTGGTTCCCGCTCTCCAACCGATTGTCCGATCGTCATCGGAAAATCGGAAAAACCTCCTTTCAGCTCAATTTTGGGAAGGGCACCCACGGAGTATCCGGCAACCGCCACGGCGAGCAAGGAACAAGAACAGATGCCAATGGGGATGAAGCTGAACTTGCGCGCTTCGGCGGTTTCAACGCTCTTCTCTGATATCGAGCCTCCCGGAGCTTCAGGCACAGATTTCCCGAACAGCTTGAGAACGAACAGAAACCCGAACAATAGCGCAAAAGCAAACATGAACACAAGCCAGCCGGAAAAGCCATGGAAGAAACCTTCGGCCATACCGGACCCGTACTTTTGAGCAAGAATACCCGTTGCCCCGATTCTTATCCCATTCGTTATCACTGCTATAGGAATGGTCAATATAACCAGGACCGCTTGTTTCCATTTTGTTTTCTCAAAAAAATACGCGAACAGTGCACCCAGAGCGAGAAGCGGAAATATGTAGCGAAGCCCGCTGCAGGCGTCAACCACCTGCAGTTGGATGACTCCAAGATCAATGACGTTCCCCTGAACAAAGACGGATACGCCGAAGAGATGTAATAAGACCGCGCCCAGCTTTGTCGATACCAGCTTTAGAGGAACGCCTATGCCTGCCTGAACGGTGGTAGGAAGGGGGATCATGAAAATGAGAAAAAAGAGAGGGAAAAAGAGCGCCTCAAAAGCCGATTTGCCAAAGCAGAACAGGACGATGGCGAGCACCATGAAGGGAATTGCAAGGCGAACGGCGGAAGGGCTGGACCCGAGTATCCCATATATACTTACAAAGAGGAGGAGAAAGAAAAAGAATCCGCCTATCCGGTTCGAGGAAAATGGCATGGATCTCAACAGCCCTCTTCTCTCCCAGATAAGGTACGCGGTAATAAGAGGGATCAGGAAGCCGTAAGAATAGTCTTCGTCGGTATACCAAACATTGAATAGACCCCTTATGGTGCCAAGATAACAGACGACCATGGCTATAAAGAGCACCGCGCACGAGATTATAATTTTACGTTGGTCCTTCCGCGCTGGCTCCACTTATGTCCATCTCCTTTCGTCATCATATAAAGGCATCCCACTCGTCACAGATCGATGTCCTCTTCGGCGAACTGTCTGAGGACTTTTGCCGGATTACCCACTACTACGGAGTAGGGCGGGACGTCTCTGGTCACGACCGACCCCGCCCCAACCACGCTG
This sequence comes from Syntrophorhabdales bacterium, assembly GCA_050012495.1. Taxonomy (GTDB): domain Bacteria; phylum Desulfobacterota; class Syntrophorhabdia; order Syntrophorhabdales; family WCHB1-27; genus BOG-1155. The sequence goes on along the minus strand of JBEKHB010000022.1, from coordinate 25,083 downwards.
CATGTTCCCACCGTCACCCCATCGGTGATTATGGATTTCGGTCCAATGTAACAGCCTTTTTTCAGCACAACCCCGCGTCTGACCGCTCGATCCTTCCCCAGCACTCTGTTGAAATGACTCGGCATGATGAAATGACCGACGATGAATGCGCCCGATGCTATGGCGACGTAGTCTTCCACCACGATACTATCGGGATACGTATTGTCAATAAACACCTCGGAGCCTATGAACACGCCTTCTCCGATCTTAACCCCACGCCATCTGTGTATCCAGACTCGCCACTTCGGATGCATGGGCAGGTACCTTGCGGCAGCGTGCAGCAAACGACCTACAACGGACCGCACGGCCCCGATACCCCTAAACTCGTCCTCCAGCGGCACGGTACCCGTGACCATCCTCTTCTCTTGAATCTGCCTATTTCCCATCGATAAGCCCCCGATAGATTTCTTCTGTCAGATCCGCCGTTCGGTCCCAGTCGTATTCGGCGGAAATCCGCGCCTTTGCCCTTGAACCGATGTCGTGCAGTTCAAGAAGCGACTGGCCAAGAACAGCGATGACGGCCTGGTTGAAGGCTTCAAAAGAGCCTGAGTGGAACAGGTATCCCGTCCCGCCATCTTGAATCACTTCTCGGTGGGCAGGTATATCCGAAGCCAAGCAGCACCGGCCATACGACATGGCCTCGAGCACCGTGAGAGGCAGCCCTTCGCTGCTCGACGGATTGACGAACAAGGCGCAATTCGATAACAATTCGGCCTTTTCTTTTCCAACGACGGGACCCGTGAAGGTCATCTGAGAGTTCCCGACGCACAAATCTTTGAGATCCGCAAGATATTTGGCGGTTCGTTGGTCCTGTGCCCCACCCGCGATGACAATCTTCATGTCCTTCCGATCCAATCGGAGACGGGAAACCCAGTCGACATGTTTGATTGGGTCGACTCTCCCCAGGAAAAGAATGTACCCTTCAGCGTCCAGCCCGTACTTTTCCTTGATGATCAAGGGCTCGCAGTAAGTAGCTCTATCTATCCCGGCAGGTACGACCTTGGCCTCGATGTGAAACTCCTCCTTTATGCGCCGTTTCCAGTGATCAGCGACCGTAGTGACGCAGTCCGCGCGCCTCAGGCCGATAGACCCCGAGGTGCGAATGACCCAATGGGCAAAACCGCCGTATTTGGGGTTCTCCCACGAGACATCGACCAGCCCGTGGCTCGTCACTACCGTGATCTTCCCGAGCGCCCTCAGAGGCACGACGAAAAAGTACGAAGCATAGCCGTGGAAGTGGACGATATCAAAAGGCTCGACCAGCATTCGCAGACTCGCGAAGAAGGCGTTGCTCAAGGCGTCGGTCGCTTGCAGATGGAGAGCAGGGACACGGATTATTCGAATTCCTTCATAGTAATTGCGATGGTAGTCCTTGCAATACCAACGGGATCCAAAGACCGTCACCTTATGACCGCGCTCGACGAGACGCCTTCCCACCTGTTCGACATATTTCTCTATGCCGCCCCATTTGGCCGGAACCCCCTTCAAGCCAACCATTGCAATTCTATACTTTGAGCCGGTCTTCACGGACGTTTCGCCCCAATAGCGACAACCGATAACGCACTTTTCTCGCGCTTCCAATGGTATCAAGATGCAACAAGAAGAAGATTGTTGTTGTGCATTTGTTTATATGAAATCTCACGTACCTGTCGCCGCCGTACTTTTTGGAGACAGCAAAGCTCTCCCCACGCATTGCTTTCAAGCTCGCTGATGTCTTGTTGTCCTTCGATCTCCTGAAACAGGCCAAGTAGCTGTCGATATATCCAAATGTTTCACCGTTTTTAGCGAGCCTCAGGAAAAGATCGTAATCCATACTGAAGTGCAGGTTTTCATCGAGGCAGTACGGAAGTTTGTCCAACGCGCCCTTTCGTATGAACGCAGACATCTGAGGAAAATACAGGTATCCGCTGCTCATGAGCTTCTTGTAATCGTACTTACCGGGCTTGCATTGTCTGATTATTGTGTTGCTTTCATCGATATAATAACAGTTTCCATAAACAATGCTCACGTCAGGGTGCGATTCAAAGTAGGCGGATACGTTATCAAATGCCTTTTCATAAAACATGTCGTCTGAGTTCACCCATGCAATGATATCACCGGTGGCAATCTTCAGCCCTTTATTAAAGGCATCAGACTGACCGCGGTCCGCCTCCGAAACCCACTTGAGGTGACTATAATTCCGAAGGATATCTACGGTCTCATCCGTCGAGCCGCCATCGATGACAATGTGTTCTATGTTTGGATATTTCTGCTGCAATACAGAATTAATCGTGTGGACGATGTAGCGACCTTGATTGTACGATGGGGTGATGACCGAGAATCTCAGCATACTCCTTGGCCTCGGATGCTAGCGAACAATTGCTTCACCAAGCTAAGCTCTTTTTCCAACGTATTCTCGATTGCAAACTCTCTTGAAGATTCTACTGCTCTTTTCGAGACGCTCGCGCATAATTCGTCATCGGCCAGGAGTCTGTCCAGGACTTTGTACAGCGCGCAATGATCCGATGGCGGAAATAGGAAACCGTTCACGGAATCTTCTATTAAATCGTTGTTCCCAGGAACATCCGATGCCACACACACACACCCGGCTGCCATTGCTTCAATTAGAGCCTTGGGATTGCCTTCTCTGTTGACACTTGGAAAAACAAAGAACTTTGCTTCTGAAAATAACGCAGCTATCCTGTTATTATCAACAGCTCCGAGAAATGCAACGTTTCTCACATTCAATTTGCGCTCTACATCCCGGTAATGCTCTATTTCGCCGGAACCCGCGATTCTCAACTGCAAGAACCCCCTCTTTTCCTGGACCGCCTTGAAAGCATGCAGAAGTGTGTCTATGCCCTTCTGCCACACAATCCGCCCCGCAAAGAGAACTATATCTTTTTTATCCCCCGGACAAAACTTTGTTGTATCAACGAAATTAGGTACCAAATCAGACTTGCGACCATAAAGTTCGCTCAGGTAGTTTTGCAATTCTTTTGTAGTTGCCATTATAGTGTGGGCGGATTTCACGCTCCTTGACTCTCGAAAAAAAGATGTCAGTCCTTTTATGCCACCGTAATCGCGCCGTGTCGTCTCCGAATATTTATAGGGATAGCTCAACAATATCTTCTTCTCTGCTCCTATGAATTGAAGAACGAAGTATGAAGAACCGATAACTCTGACAACCTCAGAGAACCTTCTCTTCGAGCACAGCAGCAGCAGGTTGTAAGCGACTTGATTCCCAAAGGGAACAAATCCAAAATCATACGGTAAAGTGTGGTGCATCACATGAAGGGTCGCGGAATAGTCCTTACTATCACACGAATAGACGTCCAGGCTGAATTCCCGACTCAGATAATCAAAGTAGAATGACCATCTCGATAGCAGACCGATTTTTGATGATTCTTCGAGACTGGCCTCCGTTGGCAAGATCACGGTCAACCTGCGCTTTACTGAGTCAGAGCTGCTATGCAACGATAGCATCCCAACAATGCTGACGCAGTATTTCCATGTTTCCAAATATGTTATTCATATTGTTATAGGTTTCCCTTTTCTGTGTGTGATGAAGTATCCTAACCGAATAGAAGTTCTTTCGATAAAAACATATGACACATACGAAACGGGAAGAGTGATCAAAAACACCAAAGGAATTATGACCCACATACTAGTTCGATCGTGCAAGAAATAGACGAGAGAGAATAAAATGGTTCCGTGATAGAGATAGATGCTGTACGACATCGCACCAGAAACCCTTATAGGGAAAAATCGCAGGGCTGCTGATGTCCTTCGGGAGCATAACGCAGAAATCATGATAAACGCAGTAGATAAGACCGGTAAATAAGCATCAACCAACTTTGCGATCAACTTGTGATCAAAATGCAACCAATATGGCTGAGTGTAACCTGCTATGCCAGTCAAGAGAATCGCAACTCGCACACCGCACGGGAGCTTTGAATAAGAATATGCTATTTTCATTCGATATTTTGCGATCAGGGCCCCCGCCACGAATAGCGGGACGACAGAAAGCGTGAGAGTATAGTCTGCAAGTACAATGGACGACCTTATTGTACTAACTTGAGAAAGCAGAAGACTTGCCATTTGACAGCCGAAGATACCGAGCAAACCGCCCCGCCAGCCGAATCTGAGGACAGGCCAGATAACAATGGGGAATACAAGCGATATGCGCATCTCATAAACGAGGGACCACACTACCGTGTTGAATACATGGTACTGAAAATAGCCTATCAGTAGGGCGTGCTCAATAATACGCCGCACGGAAACAGGCGTCGCCCAATGGCTGTTAAACCAATCGCTTAACCCAGGAATTCCGTTAGAAGAAAGTGCATGTTGCATTACCATGGCCATGGCGATAGCTATCGCATACGGCCCCCATATTCTACATATACGCCGAATAACAAAGCCGGAATAAGAAACAGACCCCTTAAAAAAAGCCAAAGACAGAACAAACCCGCTAAGAATAAAAAACAATGCGACTGCCTGCCCACCGGCTCGCACGACAGCAAGCGGCGTATTGTTCAATAGGAATCCCATAAGAGCCAACTGGGAGCTCCCCGCAAAAATATCGGGTGACACTTTTAATGTGTGTCCGAACACGACTGAGAGAGCCGCAAGGCCCCTCAGGGAGTCCAGAGACTGAAAACGCCCAGCCGCCGAACTCATTCGGTCTCCAGCAGAATATCTTTATTGCCTGCTACATCGCCGGCCACAATCGGTGGACCGATCGCTATGGCTTCAATGCTCACCATGCTAAGCAATGCTCCGCCAAGTTGCGTGACATACTTGCGCCCATCTCTCCGCCATCCCTCTATTTCACTTTATTCTTCGGACATTGGTTCACAAAGGCCCTGCTGCAACCAGCAAGAATCCAGAAAATCGTGGCAAAGGGACCAGCGCAAAAAAGTGGATCAAAAGCACTTAGCAGGATGTACTCAATGAAGCAGGCCACGAGACTCGATGAAATTACGAAGTCTGCGTCTGAAACATCCTTGCGCAACCTAAAAAATAGTTTCAGCTGAGGCACAAGCTCTTTAAAAATTACCATCAAATAAAGGCTGAGGCCAATTATTCCAGTCTCTAACAACAATTTGAGGTAGTCGTTGTGAACCTGACCGCCGAAGCTAATACTTCTGAAACTTTCAAGGCCTCTTCCTATAAATAGACTGCCGGAGCTGATGTTTGAAAACGCAAGGTGCCAATTAATGAGGCGGGAAGCGACCGTGTTTTCTCCCACACGTGCCATTTCGGATGCGCTATAAGGTATCAGGACTGCTACAAGACTTGCCAGCATTAAACCCAGGAATATGGTTTTAACTTTCGATGTCGTGCTTTGAAAGGCCATCAGCAGTCCAAGGGTCAGCAATAACACGAGAAAAGGCGCTCTTGTAAACGTAAGGATCAGCGAAACAACTGAAATCGCACAGGCAAAGTACAAAAACATCGCATCCATTCTTATTGCGGTTGTCTTTCTCATTCTCGTAATGACTGGGAACACTTGTGTCGGTATTATTAGCGCCATATAAATAGCCAAATCAGAAGTATTTGGGAACGTCCCATTCACTCGGAACACGCCAGCCGATTGAAGTTCCGGGGGTAACTCAAGGATGCGCGTACTGAAGACAAAACCGTAAATTGCAATTATTCCTGGAACTATCCCAGACAAGCCTATCCACCTGACAACTTTCGAAATGTCCTTCTTCGACGTCAGTAATCCAGGAATCAAAAGGTAGAATGAAAGATCGACAAACAGGTGTATCCAATAATGAATTGCATGAGTTAGTGCCTCACTGTGAGGAATAAGCGCGAGCGAGTATAGCATGAGCAAAATGACCCATTTGAAATTTGGATTTCGGGCGGTCCGCTTGAAGCCCCTCAACATAGACGGCCATACTGCTAAACTCAGCGACACATACCATATTCCAGCGAAATTGAAATCAAAGCTTCCGACAGAGAATGTTTGCAACAGGGTGAGAACCGGCGTAAGCGCAATTGTGAAGCACACAAAGGATAGTCCCGTGAGCGGGTTAAGAATAAACAGAAGACACTGATAAACAGCGGCGATTGAGACTAAAACGCTGGACCAAATCAAGGATTATACCCCCCCATAGTTGTTCGGCAAATATAGCCGGGCGCTATTTCACTGTAGATTCGCAATGACTGCACAGGGAAACGTATTTCTTCTTCATTCACTGTACAGGTTCCGCAAGCTGCTTCCTATTGTCCAAGAGCTTCATATAGAGATGCTCAATTTCCTTCATAGTCCTATCGATTGTGAAACACCTTCTGACTTTCTTATTAGCTTCTTCTCCCAGTGATTCGCGGAGCAGTTTGTTTTTGACCAGACTCTCCATACTCACACATAGTGCTGTTTCGTCTGCCGGCTCGACAAGTATTCCGTCCATACCATTCTCGATTATTTCTCCAATCCCTCCGACTTCTGAAACGATACAGGGCAATCGAAAGTACATTGCCTCTAACAAAGCAAGAGGGATTCCTTCCCAAAGTGAAGGCAGAACAAACATGGATGCCGAATTCAGAAGGTTTGGGACGTCATTTCTCAATCCAGTAAATAATATACGGTCCTCCAGACCTAGACTCAGAACTTGATTTCTTAATGACCCTTCCAGGGGACCTTTACCAACTATAACAAGGCGCGTTCTTGGAAGTAGAAGGTTCAGTCTTGCATAGGCTGATATCAGATGCCACTGCCCCTTCTGGTCTGTAAGAGAACCAACCGTCAATATGATTTGCTCGTCGTCGTCTATAGATAGCTCCTTCCTGACCTCAGCCTTAGTTTTCGTTACTTCTAGGCTTACCACATCGATGCCATTTCGGACAACTTCAATAGGCAATTTCGGTGCTCTTAATTGTTTCCACGTAAACTCCCTTGCATTTGACGAAACAGCAATTGACACATCTGGAAGCCGGAAAAGGATGTTTTCCATGGCTATTTTCACCTTGCTTTTGCCGGGATAGATATTGTGAATATGGTTAACCAGCACAGAAGTCTTAGCCATTCGTGCTGCTAGTATTCCACTATAATTTAAGTGAACATGAACTATGTCGGGATTTAGTTTCCTGAAAAGCTGATACAGCTTCAAGGTAATCCAAGGATTCCAGGCTTTCTTCAGGATAACTTCCAGCGCGTAAACCGGAAAGCCCAGGGCTTCCAATGTGTTGCCTATTTCACCCTTCCCCATTAGCGAAATAAAAGACGTATCAAATCTCCTGCTATCCAAATTCCTCGCAAAATGTAGGAAGAGCTTCTCCGCACCCCCCGTGGAGGCTAAGTCCCAAATCACATGTACAACCCTCACCCGCATCGCTCTTCTCCTAATGGAACTTGGCAGTCTTTACCCCGATTTCGTGATCCGGAATAAGTTCTCGTACTGATCTGCGCGAGAACACCAGGTGTATTTGCTCGCAACGATTGCTCTGTTTTTCTGTCCCATGGCCAAACGTCGCTCCGGATTGTCGGCAAGTTCGAGCAAGGCATTGACCAAACTTGAAGGATCTTCCGGATCCACTAGAAGGCCATTAGCTCCATCTTCTATAAGATGAGGAAGATAACCCCGGTTTGATGCAATTACGGGAAGTGAGCAACTCATTGCTTCCAGCGTAACTATAGAGAAACTCTCATATTTGGAAGGCAACACCAAAACATCGGATGCAGAATAATAGAGCGGGAGCTCTGCATGATCAACATGCCCTGCTAACACCACTTTTCCATGAAGTTGCTTAGCATGGACTTTAGACCGCAACGCTTTGTAATCGGAGCCCGCTCCCACTAAAAGTAACCTTATGTTGTTATTGATCTTGAATGCCTCATGGAACGCATCCAGGAGAAAAAGCAAATTCTTAACAGCAACGAGTCTACCGACAAATAGGAAAACGACCGGTTCATTCCCAATGTGATACTTGGAGCGTAAATCATTCTCTCTTTTTCGAAAGCTGTCAATATCAACGCCGGGGGGTATATCTCTAATCGCCTTTCTCGTCATCTCTGTGAGCTTTGGAAGGCTGTCTCCACTAGCAACCACAAGATCGTTCTTCTCAATGAACCTGATAAGCAATTTGTCTGGTGGCCCAGGAAACCTGACGACGGTACGTATTTTCAGATTTCTCTGCACTCTGTGAGCGAGCACAGGATCAGACTGAACGTACAAAAAGTCTATCGATGCGGCATTCTTTCTTATGAACCGATAGGCAGCAATTCCAAATAGCATGAGATCTAGCAGATATACTTTTCCAATGCCCTTTACTGGGATAAGTGTGGTGAGATTTCTCATATATGGTGACCTGCAATAATGAGCCTTAAACTCGGTTACAGGATATCGACACTCTCCTATTAGGGGCTTTCCAGTGATGAATTCAACATCATGCCCTGTTTTAGACAGCTCTCGTGCAATATTGAGATCGTATATCTCGCCGCCGCCACGAAACATTCCTATTACTCTATTAACAAAGACTATTTTCATGGGTCTACTATGTATTCTGATTAATTGCGTCGCGTCCGAAATCAAACAGCTCAGTCGCTAAGCAAAAAGAATTGTCTTGGCCTGCACTGATGAATTCGACAAATTCGCTCAGAATGTCCTTTAGATTCCGTGTCGAATTCAGTTCCCGATAGTGAGTGTTGAGACAGAACCGATCATAACCCCTTGATACTGCATCAAATGCCCTTCTGAGATCATCTATTGAGATAGACGGGACTAAAGGAAAACAACCCAGTTCCCTATGACGAGAGAAGCTCAACATAAACGGGTAAACGTAGGCCAGTTTTCCAATCTTCCTCTGTCTGAAAGAATAAATCTTCTTTCGCGAAATATACTTCATTATTGTCAGACTCCAGCCCCTTTTTGATGGCCTGAGCGCGGTGGATGCGAGAATATCCATATTCATTGCCTCAACAGCCTCTACACCGATTCTCGAAAGTGCATTGTGCGGAGGAACAAATATTCGAACGGGTCTCTCGAATAGCGACTCCAGGTATGTTTTTCCTTCCTCAATTTTGTGCCTTAAATCATCGCCCACTTCAAACTCGTGTCCAGCCGCATAATCTTCGTGGCTAAACCCATGCAGCATGATATCTATTTGACCTTTATTCACCTTATCCTTAAGAAACCTCAGCAAACCCACGTTCTGACCAAGTGGAAGAAAAGCGTTCGTTTTCAGATCCTTCACAAAGGGAATAATGGCAAATGAGATTAAAGCCCTGTTCCATACTCTGCCGTAAGCTTCCTCCAACTCGTCCGGCCTGGTTAAGGAAGACACATCGTCATCTCTAATCGCAACGTTCATGTCGTTTTATCAGGCTGGCCTGAAATTGCTCCCTTTAAACCTGACGCCCCTCTCACTTACTGACGGACCTCCGATATTCCCTCTGACGTCCCATTTTCAACCCTTATGGCCGTGCTGCTCGATATAGCCTTCAAATCAGGCAGGTAGCGGGTCGTCAACCGTCCCCGCATCTGTCAGCCCATGTGTCGAGGCACAATCCCGCTTGAATGTTCAATGAGCCCATAACAACGGTGACAAGTGATTTCTGTTTTGGCTGGTGTTGGCTGTCTCATCCTCATTCGCTATTTGGATAGAAGAGCCTTCACGACAACGCTATCGGAAAACGAGGTGGGAATCAGCCATGGCGGGACCACTCGGCGCCCTTTGAAATGCACTCCAACGCTGCGCTCAGCGATTACGCGGAAGCCCTGATCCCATAATACTTTTCGGACCTCGCGGAAACTGTAATCTCGCACATGGCCTCTTGGATAAGCTGGGTTGTCTGGCAAATAGGTATAATCTGCCTTGGCGGCTAATGCCGGTATGTGCCCGCACAAAAAAGCAAATCGATACTTAAGGGATACAATATTTGGTACACTTAGCAGCAGATATCCATCGCTCCGCAGCACACGCCGCACTTCCCTCAGAAATCGGCGTGCATCGGTAAGGTGTTCAAGGATTTCGCCCGCTATCGCGACGTCTACGCTATTGTCTGACAACGGAATACCATCAATAAAATTGCAGACAAGAGATGGTGCAGCGTCTGCTCGGATATCAACCGTTATTGTCTGTTTGCATTTAAGCCCCATGCTGATCGGATTTCCGCCCGCCCCAATGTCCAACAATACCTTGTCGTGCAGCCCGATCTCCGAGAGAAACAGTCGCATCAGACGATAGCGACCCAAAACAAAATCATCCATCATCAGCCCCTAGGTCAGATCTCGCTAACGTTGCGAGAACCCTGATCTCACTTTGATTACAGCATCCGGCAATGCGGTAACATCACAGGCGGTACGAGTCACTGCGTGACACGACGACTACACCATACCCTTCCTCGCATACAACTACAAAGGCTGTGTGTTGGTGCATATAATAGGCTACGCAGCATTTTTTTGCAGTCTTTTTTCTAGCCTATCTATAATATACTGAACCGGCCTATTCCTAGGCAGCATGGATGTAATAAGGTCGAGATCATCATTATTTATGACGACAAGAATAATACCGAGCCATAGTATGAGACCTACGGCTATAATTATTGGGACAATATATATATCGAAGTGCAGCATCTGGATTGAGCCAACAAAGAGAGCCATTGTCATGGAGGCGAGAAGTGAATTACGAATTGCTTTTCCATTAATTCTCACCTCCATTATCCGGCCCAAGACACGTAGCGCGTATACGAGACTCCCCACCGTATATGTCAATCTGCCCAATGCTACGCCGGTTACTCCTAAGAAGTTTACGGATAAAAGAAGAATTCCTATGAAAGAGAAACTCTGTACTGCCGTCAACCTAAGTTTATCGCTCGGTTTGGCTAATACAAAAATACATCTCGTCACAGGTACCATATAAAATGTAAATATCACCGAAATACAGAGAAGAGTGGAGATACTTGTTCCGTCAAGATATTTTTCTTTGCCTGTTACATAAAGGAACGCGAAACTAGAACTCGCCGCTAATAGACCCAAAGGAACAGCAAAATAGGAAATGACCGTCGTGATTTTTCTAAAGCTCCTCTCCATAGTAGTTCGTCCCAGCCCGCTCACCTTCGACAGAGCGGGGGTAAGGGTTTGGTCAATTGCCTCTTTAAAGATCTCCACGCTATCGGCCAAACGCTTTGCCACGTAATATGCCGCCAGGATAGGAGGACCTAGCACCGTGGCCACTATCAGCTGATCGGCCTGACCCTGGAAAAACGTTAAGAATCCTTCCGCATAATAAGGAAAGGAGAATTTTAGAAGGTCCCTGACCGGATAACCTTGCACCTTCCTAAACAATGAGTTTCTCAAAACATATAGGGAAAAAGATACGCCCAATGCTAAGGAGATATCTATTCCGATTACCAGCCCTTTAATACCCCAGATGAGAAACAATGAAATGCTGAGAACCCTTTGGCTGACTCCTAAGACCGCGTTCTTGATGGTCAATGTGCGAAACTGCAGCAGAGCCCTTAAACTATAAGAGAAGACAAGATCCACCGCATAGAGAAAGAACCCCGCTGACATCAACCGGATAACATAACCACACTCTGAATCCTTCAAGAATAAACGGGCTATGCCAGGAGCGAACAGCAGAGCAACCAAAGAAAAGCAAAGCGCCCCAATAATTGAACAAACCGCACTTGACCGAAGGAACGCTAAAGCCTTGTTAGGATCAGTCTCAAGGAGTCTCGGGACTTCTCGCACCACCGCGAGAGGAAGACCCAAATTGGAGACCATGGCGGTCATAGCTGAGAGCAAAGCGAATACAGGCAACGTAGCCAATTCAAATGGGCTCAGAAGCCTTGCATAGATTACGAAGGCAAAAAGGTAAACTGCCCTCAGGAAGACCTCTCCGGACATCACTAACAAATTGTCAGAAAAAACTTTCCTTGAGAGTCCGCTCATAAATCGAGACAACAAACCCGAACGTTTTTAAATAAACCCGCAAAGCAGCAAACACTTATAATACCATGTCTTCTTCCAACCAATTCTCACGCATTTCTCGCAGCGTTGATCAGTCATTGTGTGTCACCATGCATCCTGTCATAGTTTTCAAATTTAGCCCCTTTGAGAATATCAACCTTCCTATCCTGATTTTGGGTTCGCAAAACCCTCCGACTTTTGATTCCCTGGGAAGGAAGAGGCATTTTACACCACTCTCTCTGGAGTCGGACCCCAATAGCAACTTCAGCCGTATCATTCATCAGGTCTATTTCGTTATGGCGCTCTCTCGCTTGCACAAAACGTCCGCGCCGACATCAATAAACTTGTATCCATTATCAATTAACATTTGTTTGCATAAGTACCGTTCTCGTGCAGTAATTTCACTCCATTCGTAATTAATGAATTCTGGGCGAATATGCGACGCCATGACTGACTTCAGGACTTCATAGTCATGGCCTTCAGTATCGATTTGCAACAGTGTCACGTGGGTTATTGAATGCTCGTTAATAAGCGTCGAGAATGTCAAGCAAGGAACTTTAACTTCCTCAACATAACATTCTAATCCATTTTGCTTTGCACGCTTAACAATGTACACACGGTCAGTTCTTGCAAGTCCATGAAAAAACTCAGCCGGAACAGGTGCATTTCTTTTGAACCTAAAAATACTCATGAAACCATCCCTTGTACTTATTGCGCAATTCGCGAAAGTTAACTGCGGTTGGTGATGATAGTTTTTCTGTAATTCTTGGAAAAAATCAGGCAGTGGCTCCACAAGTAAACCGTGCAACTTGTACTTTAACACCAGATGATAAATGGGATCATTTCTTGCGCCATCATGAGCTCCAATTTGGACAAAATAGAATCTTGGTTCTTGAGTAATGCATTCACTAACTACGTAATCAAGCACGCTAAACGGTCTCACTGGCTCGACGTATCTGAGACTCGTTACTCTATAGCCGCTCATACGAATAAGCGAAGCAATGCGAGAGCGCCAATTGCCCAACAATTTAGAACCGCGTCGGGATCGAAACAATGCTACGGCGTTGATATTCATACAATGTTGTCTCTCCTATGGACGATTTCGAAGACCGATGGAGGGGGACGACGGTCCCGCGCCCATCCAACCCGGTCACATACACGCGACTGCCGCCTCAATCTCAGGCTCCTCAATGATCGACGATCCGAGCACAAAACACCCTCCATCAAACGAACCTGATTGCCTGCATGCTATTACCGGTCCACCCATGATCAAATTCCTCTCTCTTTTCAAGATGAGCTGTTCTCACTCCAAGCTTCAGTGACGCGAGCATGGCTGCTATTGTATGGCCTGTTGCCCAAAGCAGGTTTCGAAGGACCTTGCGAAAAATCTATGAGCAGACTAATTTGAATGTCGCAGGATTAAAGAACGTTTTCTTGGCCAAAAGTCACATGGTTTGATATTTTGATTTGGGCAGCAGCCCCTGTACAATTGACACGACCCACAATTACTACCCATATCAAGGGATGGGCGGCGGCCGTACCAGTTTTTCATACACGATCGCTACGTTTCCGGTCTGCTGCGCTCGCGGGCAGCCCCAATGCATACGCGGACGTGAGGAGAACAGTCGCAGGCTCTGGCAGAACATGTCCGACATATTAAAGTCGTAGTGCTGGCCCGTATGGACAATAAGTGACTCTGCCAGACCTCACTTTTCAACCTTTGGTAGAGCCTCGCTATCTTCAAGAAGTTAGGCTGGGCCGCAACAATCAGACGAATAATTGTCTTTTCAGTTACGGCCCCAAACACTGAAGGATGCGGACGCTCAATTGCTTACGATGACCGCCGTCTGCGGCGCAAGCGCAGGCTGCTTTGCAATGCCGGTTGTCGCGGTCGTGTTCGAGGGATTAACGAAGACTGTAGCCTGCAGAAATGTCGACTCGAACCATTGTGTGGCTGGAACGACCGAGTTGATCTGCAGGTTCTGCACCAAGCCGCTGCCGAGTGATGAGGGATAGAACCCAAGTGTGGACACGCAATAATATCTCGTCGCAGGCGGCAACTGATAGGAGGCGTTGTACTGTTTCCAGCCATAGGTGCCGGTGTCGAAGGGCAAATCGGCGCCTGCCTGAAGAAGCGTATTACTCGCGTTGAGAAATTTCCCATGCAACGCGAAGGTCATCCAGGAGGTGGAACCGGCGACCACATTGGAGCCTTCGGCAGAGCAGGATATATTGAGGGCGCCTGTAGTCGCGCCGGTAAGGTCGATGCACTGTTCCGCGTAGGCCCCGTTCGGTCCAGTGCTCACAAATTGCAGGGCCGCCCCCCCGTTCGCCTGAACAACCGTGACACCGTGCGTCGCTGCCCAGCCTGTCATGCTGGACGACATCGGGCGCTGGATAACCGCTGCCGCAAATGATGAAGATGGCGGCGACTGCAAGGCCGGACCCAAATTCTGCGTATACTGCGGGTACGGGAGTAACTGCGTGCTGGTTGTCGGCGTCTGGAACCAGAAATACGTATTCTGGTTACAGAGCAACAGGAAACTCGCGAAAGAAAAGAGAAACTGGTTCTGGAGCGCGGTGCCGCTCCCCTCGGAGCCGCTCTGGACCAGAACCATCTTGTTCAGCTTCAGGAGATTAGCAAAGGTTTGCATGTCCGCGAGCCAGCTCGTGTTGTCCTCGTAATAGTTAACCGCCTGCCATGACCCGTGTATGAGCCCCTCCAGCATAATGCCGTCCGCATAGTGGATGTAGAGTGTGTAGTCGTTGCTGTTAATGACGACGAGTTTAGCCGCCAGGGCCGCCTTCAATTGCTGGAGGAACGAGGCGACGGCGCCTCTGTATGCCTGCAGATAGGCGGGACTGATGGTGCCGGGCGTTGTGGTCCCCGCTACCACAAAATTCGCGGGTTTAATGGTTGCGGCCACATCGTCAAGGAAAACACCATCAAAGACCGGATAGGCAGCCAGCTTTTGCTTGATATACTGCAGAAGATGCTGGCTGAAGCCGGGATTGGTGATATCCATGAGATACCAGCCATACGTGGCATTTACGAGAGGCTGGTTCGTCACGGTATCTCTCACAAACCAGGTCGGGTTTTGCGACGCCACGCTCCAATCGTCGTAAGAGGTCAACATGCCGGCCAAATCGCGGTAGAAAATCGATTGGATACTCGAATTTATCTTCTTGATGTTTGCCAGCGATGAACTATTCCAGTACTCGGTGATGATGAGATTGTAGTTGCTGGCGATATTACTTGGGTATTGGGCCAAAAGAGTGGAGCTACCCTCGACTGTGATGTGCCGCTTGAATGCCTGCTGGGCGAATCCTGAAGCCGGCAGCGAGACGGCCGAAAACAAGCAGATGAGGGCAAACCAAACCAGCGTCAAACGCAATGACGGGAAGAGAAAAGCCTTTCTTACGGATATCGATCCGTGTGATGATCTCATTCTTTCAGTTCTGAATATCATGATGCGTCCTCCTTTTGACTGACATAACCGTAACCCGGTGTGCTTTTGCGGATATCGAATATTGAGTTCAAGAACCCGTTTAAAGGAACCATTACTTAAAATTTCGACGCAGGTTTGCCAATTGCGCCTCCCCTCCTGCCTGCGTCACGACGAAAATCTCACCGGCAATCGTTACGGCTGCCATCCTCGGTAACGTATTCATGTTTCGAGATACAGTAAAGCTTACAGAGCCGCTCCCGTGATCTGCCACGCCATTGTTCACGATGAGCCATGGGATGCCGTCTGCTGCGGTCTTCCATGCACATTCCTGATCGGCGTCTACCAGCACCCTGATAGAACCCCCAGCCGCGCTAACAGCTGCATCGCCGGCCGACAGCTCGCGCACGCACTTCCGTGGATCAACGAGCTCCGATGGTTCACTAATGGCACGCTGATAAGCCGTCCGTGAAGATACGGATTCGCTCAATTGTTCGGCCTCAGCGGGGGACACGTAAGTGACATTTAACTTCTTCGCAATTCCCACTTCGGCAGCGGCATTATCGATTGGAGCATTACCGGCATCAGATAAGGTCGTCTCCTCCCGCGGCTCCAACCCCTGGGGGGGCCCCTGCCATGAATTCGCGCGGGTAGACGCGATCAAGAGGGCAAATAAAACCACCCCAATGCGAAGGAACCAAAACTGACTGCGTGAATCAGGTACCGAGAGACCAGTTGAGCAAACACCAGTTTCCATGCAACACCTCCATTTGTTTTTAGCCGAGCGATGCCGGCACCGGAGGTGCTGCTGTCGCCTGGCAACCCTGCTACCATATCCCGCTCCACCTTTTTGTGGACGTATTACGGAACTTAGGCCAGCGGCTTTGCGCCCCGCCCTTTCGGACGGTTTGCCCTTTACAGGACGAACATATTATCGGATGCTACTTAAACAAACTTAAGCCCTCTTCTAAATTTTCGTCTCACAGACATGACAACCGCCTACGCTAAGCTTCGTGAGATATGAGTCTCTACAGTAAAAGGTAGGGCCGATCTGAGGCGAGTCAATCCCCCGGCGAGACGCCTGGGAACGGTTGTCCCTGTTTCTCTTCATCTCAAACAGAAAATAGCAGGCGCTTTTTGATCTCAAAATGCTCCTTTTCCAACATCAACCCCTTTCTGGCGCCCGCAACGCGGGTAGCCTCTTTCCCTTACAGCTCACTGCACCAATCGAAACGTAAACGCCTTTGTCCGAATCTCCAATCCATGCTTTTCCATCAGCCGGCTTCGCCATTCGAGCTTCGTGTTCCGAGATGCCTTTATACTCCGCAGGCACGATCACGATCCGTCGGAATCCCTCATCTTCATCGCGGAAGACCCTTATGCACCCATCGTGCCAAAGAATCATACGGCCGTCGCGGCGCGCCTCTTCTATCCCGGCGCCGGGGCTGCCCCCCTCTGGGGCGGGAAAAATAGGCCAAGAGCGCCCACTCCGTAACGGCGGCGGTGCTTCGGGCCTCTTGATTCCCTCGGGAAACCTGGAGATCGGAGAAGCCTCGGGGTGGGCGAAAAGGCACACCGGGAAGGAGAGACCGGAATAATGAGCGTTCTTTCGGCACCTTCCGCCCTCTCACACATGCACCAACGGGGTTTTGCCTATCGAGAAGACGTTAAAGCCGATCTCGAAGAGGCGCGTGCGGTCGAGTATATTACGGCCGTCGAAAATAAAGGCCGGTTTCGTCATGGAGGCGTAAATGCGCTCATAATCGAGCCCGGTGTACAACTTCCATTCGGTCATGAGGGCGATCGCGTCGCACCCCGCAGCCGCCTTGTACGGATCGATTTCGTAAGTGATATTGTCGACGCCCTCCAGGTCTGCCATCGCATTCCGGAGCGCCTGCGGGTCGGTAATGACCAGCCCGGCCCTCTCTTCTACAATGCTTTTCGCCACGTAAAGCGCCGGCGTCTCCCGCGTATCGCCCGTATCGGCCTTGAAGGCAAACCCGAAAAGGGCTATCCTCTTGCCGGCAAGGGTGTTGAACATTGCGCTCAGCATGGCGAGCACGAAGCGTTCTTTCTGGTATTCGTTTATTTTGACCACGCTTTCCCAGTAGTCCGCCACTTCATCGAGTCCGTAGCTCCTGCACAGATAGACGAGATTGAGAATGTCCTTCTTGAAGCACGACCCGCCGAACCCGACGCTTGCGTTGAGGAACTTGCTGCCGAGCCGGCTATCCAGGCCGATGGCCCTTGCCACTTCCTGGACGTCGGCATCCGTTTTCTCGCAGAGGGCCGAGACGGCGTTTATCGACGATATACGCTGCGCGAGAAATGCATTGGCCACGAGCTTTGAAAGCTCACTGCTCCAGATATTGCTTTCTATAATGCGCTCCCTCGGCACCCAGTTCGCATAGATGTCGACTATTTCCCGCCTTGCCCTTATGCCCCGGTCCGTTTCCCTCGATCCTATCAGCACCCTGTCCGGGAATTCAAGGTCTCTCATTGCCGTGCCTTCAGCGAGAAACTCAGGGTTGGAGATCACATCGAAACTGACCGAGCCTTCCTGCGAGGTCAGGATTCTCTCCATCGCAAGGGCGGTCTTGACCGGGATCGTGCATTTCTCGATCACGATCTTCGGTGAGTCTGCCGCCTCTCTGATTTGCCGCGCCGTCTTCTCCCAGTACTGGAGATCCGCCGCCATCCCGGCACCCGCTCCAAAGACTTTCGTCGGCGTATTGACCGCGACAAAAATGATAGACGCCTCCTTGATGCATCTATCGATATCGGTGTCAAAAAAGAGGTTGCGTCCCCTTACCGCCCCGATAATCTCGCCAAGACCGGGTTCGTATACCGGGAGCCGGTCCGAATTCCACTGGGCGATCCTCTCGCGATTGATATCGACAACCGTTACTTTGTACCGGGGACATTTATAGGCGATCATCGCCATTGTAGGGCCGCCCACATAGCCGGCCCCTATACAGAGGATGTTCTTGACAAACGCATTCTTCATCGTCAACTCCGGATATCAGTCAATTCAGCCGCTGAGAGCCACCGTGTGGAGACATGCATAATTCGCGATACCCGTCTCGACGATGGGCGGCTCGCTTCCCTCGAATAATGGATGCACCGTACGGGGGAACGGGACGGACATACACGTCACCGCCCGGCTTGCCTGTACCACTCTATCGTCTTCTGCAGCCCTTCCCTGAATCCCGTTTTTGCCCTGAACCCGAACTCTTCCCGGGCGCGCGTCGTGTCCAGCATCCGTCTGGGCTGGCCATCCGGCTTCCCGTCATCCCAGACGACCTTTCCCTGGAAGCCCGTCAGCTCCACGATTACATCGACGAGGTCCCTGATCGATATCTCGAAGCCGGCGCCGATGTTCACCGGCTCGCTCTTATTATAGTCCTCCATTGCCCGGATAATCGCGTCAGCGGCGTCTTCGACGTAAAAAAACTCCCTGGTGGCTTTCCCCGTTCCCCAGACGATGATCTCGTCCGCTCCGTTCCTCATGGCGTCCACGCACTTCTTGATGAGGGCGGGGATTACGTGGGAAGATTTAGGGTCGAAGTTGTCTCCCGGCCCGTAGAGGTTGACGGGCAGGAGGAAGATGGAATTAAAGCCGTACTGCCCGCGATATGCCTGGGACTGCACGAGCATCATCTTCTTGGCGAGGCCATACGGCGCATTCGTCTCCTCCGGGTAGCCGTTCCAGATGTCGTCTTCTTTAAAGGGCACCGGCGTGAACTTGGGGTAGGCACAGATCGTGCCCAGAGCGATGAACTTCTCGATGCCGTGGCAGTAGCCTTCATGGAGGAGCTGAATGCCCATCATGGCGTTCTCGTAAAACAAAGACGCCGGATTCTCCTGGTTGAACCCTATGCCGCCCACCTTTGCCGCCAGGTGGATGACGATTTCGGGCCTCAATTCCTCGTAGAGCCGCCTCACGTCCACACTACTGACGAGATTGTAGTCCGGCAAATCCGCTATGGTGAGGTGGCGGTAGCCCAACTGCCGCATCTGCCTGATGAGGTGGCTGCCCAGGAAACCCTTGCCGCCGGTGATCGTTATCCGTTTATTGAGCATGCAACGCTCCGAAGCTCCCATCCCCCACCCCTTTTTCCTTTTCACTCATCACTTTCCACTGTCTCAATGTTCCCTTATCTGCTCGTAGACCGAAAAGCCATGGTTGGTATAGTTAAAGCCCTTGCGCCTGGATGCGGTCAGGCCTTCGCCGGCTGAAGAGAGTCCGACCGATTGGACATCACAGTCAATCATGATCTTGACCAGCTCTTCGAACGTCACTCTCGGCTCCCAGCCGAGGGCGCGGCGGGCTTTCGAAATATCGGCCTGGAGGGCCTCGACTTCCGTGGGCCTGAAGTAGCGGGGGTCAACCTGGACGATGACGGCGCCCGGATCGAGATGATCCCACGTGGAGGAGGCGACAACGCCGGTTTCATCTTTTCCTTCGCCCCGCCATTCAAGCTGCACGCCCATGTAAGAGAAGGCCGCATCGACGAACTCCCTGACCGTGTGGCTCTCGCCCGTCCCCACGACATAATCGTCGGGCGTCTCCTGCTGCAGTATGAGCCGCATCATCTCCACATACTCGGGTGCGAACCCCCAGTCCCTCCTGGCGTGCATATTCCCGAGATACAGTTGTTTTTGTGTGCCCTTCAGGATATTCGCGACAGCGCGGGTAATTTTGCGCGTGACGAATGTCTCGCCCCTCCTTGGTGATTCGTGGTTGAAGAGGATGCCGTTGCAGGCGAAAAGACCGTAGCCTTCCCGATAGTTGACCGTC
Organism: Syntrophorhabdales bacterium; assembly: GCA_050012495.1. Lineage (GTDB taxonomy): Bacteria > Desulfobacterota > Syntrophorhabdia > Syntrophorhabdales > WCHB1-27 > BOG-1155. Next base: position 4,894 of record JBEKHB010000022.1, on the reverse strand, counting down.
ATCCAATAGGCGTAGAGCTTTGCCGCCCCATAGGGACTTCTTGGGTAGAAAGTCGTCTTCTCGTTCTGCGGGGGAGGTGACGCGCCGAAGAGCTCGGATGACGAAGCCTGATAGTACTTTGTGGTAATGCCGCTCCGGCGGATCGCCTCAAGGAGCCTTGTCGTGCCCATGCCCGTTGCATCCCCGGTGTACTCGGGCATGTCGAAGCTCACCCTGACGTGGCTCTGCGCGGCCAGATGGTACACCTCATCGGGCTGGATGTTATAGATGAGGTGCGCGAGCTGCCCGGAATCGGAGACGTCTCCGTAGTGGAGGAAGAGGCGTGTGCCCGGCTGGTGCGGGTCCGTATAGATGTGATCTATGCGGCCTGTATTGAACGTGCTTGCCCGTCTGATCAAGCCATGGACTTCATAATCTTTCGACAGGAGAAATTCCGCCAGATAAGAACCGTCCTGGCCTGTAATACCGGTAACGAGCGCCCTTTGCATTATGCTGCCCCCTGTTGTTTTGCGAGGCGTAATTCCCACTCCCACGCCGTCCCGATAATGAACGTGAGGTCATCGTACCGGGGCTGCCATCCCGTCCGGTCTCTCAAGAGCCGGCTGTCCGCGATCAGGGCCGGGGGGTCTCCGGCTCGCCGGCCGGTTTCTTCGACCCTGAAGTCCACGCCGGTCACCTTCTTTGCCGTGTCGACCACCTCCCGCACGGAAAACCCGTGGCCGTACCCGCAGTTCATACGATCGCTCCTGCCCTCGTCTCTCAGGTAGTCGAGGGCGCGAAGATGGGCTTCTGCCAGGTCCTCGACGTGTATGTAGTCCCTGATGCACGTACCGTCCGGTGTAGGGTAGTCCGTCCCGTAGATCAGAAGCTTTTCGGATTCACCTTTCGCCGTCTTGAGGGCCCGGGTGATCAGGTGGGTGGCTTCTTTGTAGGCCTGCCCTATCCTGCCGCCCGGGTCTGCGCCCGCCACGTTAAAATAGCGCAGGGCGACGTACGTGAAATCGGCTGTATGCGCAACATCCTCAAGCACCCTCTCTATCATGACCTTCGACGCGCCATAGGGGTTGATGGGCTTAAGCGGCGCGCCTTCGTCAACGGGGATCTTTTCAGGGATCCCGTAAACAGCCGCCGTGGACGAGTAGATGAAATGCTTGACGCCGCTGTCCGCGACCGATTCCAGGAGGTTCAGCGTGTTGGCCATATTGTTTCTATAGTAGAGGAGAGGCTTTCTTACCGACTCTTCCACCTGGATCGATGCCGCGAAGTGAATAACCGCATCAGGTCTGAGCTCTTTGACCGTTTTTTCAAGAAGGCCTCTGTCGGCCAGATCCCCCCTGATGAGCTTCCCATAAAGGAGAGCCCAGTCGTGGCCCGTAGAGAGGTTGTCGTAGACGGTGATGTCGTGGCCTTTCTCTCCCAGCATCTTGACCACGTGGCTGCCGATATACCCGGCGCCGCCGGTAACGAGGATTTTCATACGTCGCCCTATCCCTTTCGCCCATTTCTTACATTGTTTTGATCTCTTCCTTGAGCCGCTTGATGTGGCCGCGGCCTAAGCCTTTCACCTCGCACCCCAGCTCCAGGTAGCGCCTGATCTTGCCGTCGTCAAGGATGCCGAAACAATCGATGACCGCGATCCTCTTTCCTGCCTTCTCCACGATGTCGTCAGGGTCCATGCGCAAGTATGCCTGATGACGCACCGCCAGGACGAGGGCATCTATGCCCGCAAGGGCTTGAGCCAGGTCCTTCAGGACCTTCAGGTCTTTCAGCTTCTTCTGGTTCCTGAAAAAGACGCTCTTCGATTCCCTGGGGTACTCCTCCTGGTTTTCGAATTCCCACCAACGGTCTACATAAGGGTCATGGACCCTGATCTCGGCGCCCATTTCAGTCAACCGCCGGATAAGGATCTCGGAGCCGCTGTAGCGCGTATCCCCCACGTCCTCCCTGTACGATGCGCCGAGGATCAGCACCTCCGCCGAGGCGATCGGCACGTTCATGTTACGCAGGGCGTCCCGGACGAGCTGGGCCGCATGGAGGGGACGGGTGTCGTTGATGTCGATGGCCGCGGGCGTCACTTTAAAGATGTCGTCCTCGAACCCGAGGATGTGCTTGTATGCCCATATGCCGAGGCCGCCGTCCTTGGGCAGGCAGTAGCCGCCGATACCCGGCCCGGGGAAGATCATATTGCTGTGTGTGGGCCTGACCTTGATCGCATCGATAACCTTGATGATGTCTACGCCGTTTGTCTCCGCAAAAAGGCTCCACTCGTGAAGGAACGACAGGATCGTGGCCCTGTAGCTGTTTTCGACGATCTTCGCCGTTTCCGATTCTATCGGCCTGTCGAGCACCGTAAGAGGGAACTTCGCGGTGTTGAGGACCTCGTTCAGGAACTTCACCACCCCGGCCTTCGCCTCGTCGTTGACACCGCTGCAAACCCGCCAGAAGTCGCGTATGGAGGCCACGTAGTTCTTTCCGGGCATCACCCTTTCATAGCTGTGGGCAAGCAGAGGGTCCGTCGTAATGCCCCGGTGCCTGAATATCTTGCGGATGGCAGGCAGCGCCACCTGCTCCGTCGTACCCGGCGCAACCGTCGTCTCTATGAGGATGAGCGCATGCGGCATCACGCGCCGGCCGATGATCTCGAAGGATTCTTCGAGGGCGTTCATCTCGACCTCCCCTTGACACACGTTCCCGAGGGCGTGCTTGCTATAGTCGAGCTGGACGTCGACGATCACGACATCGGCGGCTTTCAGCACATCATAGACGTACGTGGCCACGAGGGTCTTCTTCTCCAGGACGCACCGGCGTATCATCGGGTCTACTTCCGGGTCTTCCGCCTTCACCGGAGAAAGCCCCTTGTTCAGGGTCGGGATTTTCCAGAAGCTGCGCACGCTCGGCCGCTGCATGCCGATCACGAACTTCGACGGCCGGCCCGTGCTCTTGTCGACCGTATCGGCCACAATGGCCGCCATCACGGCGCCAACAAAGCCTACGCCCATGACGACCACAATCTCCTGACCCCGCTCTTTCGCCTCAGCGACCAGCTTTTCTATTCTGGCTAATTCCTGACGGTAGTCGTCGGGCGAGGGCAGTGGGTAAGCCGTACCGTCAGGGCTTGAAGAATAGGTTTGTTCCATGAAGCCTCCAGTTTTCTCTCTGAGTTCCGGGTGGTACGCGGTCCCTGAAAAGGCGCGAGGCATGTACTGATAGTATATGCTCAGGGATCACTGAAAACAGGTCGGTTCGCAAGAAGAGGCTACCGCCCTTGGCAGCATGACGCCCGGCTTCACTGTGTCACCCACCATTTTCACACAAAAGCATTACAAAACAATAAACCAATATCTTAACTACTACGTAAAACAGTTCTAATTGTATTACAAAATTCTTCTCACGGCAACATTTAGTTTCCCCCCCTGACTTTACGCTCCTGCCGTACCTTAGGAAATCGCAAAAAACGTGTCAGAAAGCTCGCATTTTCATGTCATACCTTCCCCGGCGCCATGCTTCTTTCTTTCCGCTCCGGCGCGGTTTTCCTGAGATGTCATCGGTTTGGGAAACCCGAGCCGCCCGGGAAGACCGCCCCTGGCCTTTCTCGGCCTGGAAAGCCTACCCTCTACCCGGCCGTACATTTTTATCGGCAAATCGCACAGGAATATAAATAGAAGGTGGAGCAAAGGCATCGCGGAACCCGAAGGCATCGTGAACCGCAAAGGCAAGAACAGGTCGGCGAAATCGGTGACAAGTCGCCAAGAACGCATCCCGCTGAAAAGCTTGACCGCGCCTGGACTTCCATGATAGAAAACCTGAAAATAGCGATGGCAGAGGCACCGCAAAGCTGCCGGTTTTTCAGGAGACACCCACGTCTTACTTGTGCATTGCTGCGACGATGAGGTAAACTTTCTTCATGCCCCCGTAGCTCAGGTGGATAGAGCACAGGATTCCTAATCCTGGTGCCGCGTGTTCGAGTCACGCCGGGGGCATTTCTTTTTCCCTTTGTTTTCAAGGCTCCCCGGTCCATGCCTCTCGCTTACCTGTGCCTGTTAATCGAGATTGTGCCCGGAATTCTGCCCGCCTGTGCCCGCTCGGTCGTTTCTCTGTTCTCTTCGTGGAGAGCCGCGACTTGCTGACAGGCCCTCTTAAGGTCTTCCTCATTCGTGATGTTGTAGCGGTCGAAGACGGCCCGCGTCTTGTGGCCGCTGATCTTCATAGCGACCTTTTCTGTCACCCCTGCCCGGACCATGTTTCTTACGGCCGTCCTTCTGAGGTCGTGCAAGAGCTTGCCCGATATCCCGGCCCGCTCACATGCGCTTGCCCAGGCTTTGCGGAAACCGTTCAACCTGTGCCTCTGGTGAAAGAAGACATAAGAGCACGCAGGATAGGCAGAATCACGGATTGTCTTCTGATTCAAAATGGTGTCATACAACTCCCCGGTGAGATAGATTATCCGGGCTTCGTTGTTCTTCGTGGTCCCAGCCTCAAGGGTGATCTTCCGCTCGAAGACGTTGACTTGCTTCCAGGTAAGGGAAAGGATTTCCTCTTTCCGCATTCCCGTAAAATAGGCCATGGTGAGCACGGGCTTGAGGTAATCGGGAAGCTCGTCCATAAGCTTCGCATACTCGTCATACTCGAAGTACCCGGTCCTCACGTTGTTCTCTGCAAGGTGCGGGACATGCGGCACGTGTAGCATCTTCGGGGGCGTGCTATTTGCCGCAATGGAAAACATTCTCTTAAGCGCCGACAGTTCCCGGTTTATGGTCGCGTTTGCCGCGCTTTTCGGGTACAGTTCTTTGATGATTTGAAGCACGGCCGCCGTCCGTTCTCGGTACCTGGCTCGTTGCTTCATTTCCTGAGCGGTCGCCATATCGACAAAGACAAGCCCGCCCTCGGGCGTCGG
>JBEKHB010000021.1:0-55052 GCA_050012495.1 Syntrophorhabdales bacterium | reverse complement strand
CTCTCGATGGAGTAGAAGGAGCCGAGTCCAGTGAGGGCTATCCGCTCGTTCTTCAGAAGAGCACCCTTGATGGTTTGTACAAACGCAGAGAAGACCTGTTCCGCCTGTTTCTTGGTGATACCAGCTGATTCCATCAGCTTTGCTACAAACTCACCTTTCGTCATAGTTCCCCCCTTTACAGTATTTAACACCCTGATGGTTGTTATACAATATATTCAGGAGCGCGGCAAGAGAAAAGTGAAAAAAAGCATAAATACCGGTAGAGCGCACGAAGGGCGGACGTTTTTTGTTCTTGCAGTCTGTTTCTTTGCGTGCTATATAGGAATCAACCGGCGGGAAAGAGGGATATCGAAACATGAACGTCATAAGGATACTCATAGACGGTTATTACGGATATCGGAAGCTTGGCGACGAAGCTATTTTGATGTCCATTCTGAGTGATATACGGGGCAAAAAAGGTTGCTGACTCTCAAAGATCAGAACAGATACATATTCATATGAAAATCACTTTAATTAATCCTCCTTTTCTTTTTCCGGTTGAGCATGAAAGAGTGTTGTCGCATTGTTTGGGTTTAAGATACATCTCCTCTTATTTAAAAACAAAGGGTTCACATCAGGTTGTATTTATTGATGCTTTAAATATGGGATTTGAAAACATAAGGAAATATGCGAACGGATACATTGTCGGCTTGGAGATAGAGGATATAGTCAAACAGATTCCGCAGGACGCTGATTTAATCGGCATATCCGTTCCCTTCAGTCAACTGGCGCCCATAGCCCATGATCTAATCGATCTGGCTAAGTCCCGATTTCCTAAGACCCCGATAGTTATGGGAGGGGTATACCCTTCGACTCAGCCGCAGTTGGCGTTGTTGTCCAAAGCGGACTCTATCGTAGTGGGTGAAGGCGAGAGTGCCTTTCTTCAAATGGCAAACGGAAAGAACCCGAAGGATATCAGGGGGGTTTACGTCTGTAAAACTACACGAGAGGAAAAATTTTCTGCCGCAGCTATGATAGAAGATTTAGATAACTTGCCTTTTCCGGATGATTCTCTGCCAATGATGGATCGGTATTTCACCATTTCTCCCCGAAACGACAGGACTCACCGGACAGCGTCCATCATTACTTCGCGGGGGTGCCCCTTTCATTGTGAGTTCTGCTCCATCCATCCTGTCTATGGCCATAAATGGCGGGGAAGATCGGCGGGAAATGTCTTAAGCGAGATGGAATATTTAATTGAAAAACACGGGATCAATTGTTTTGAAATAGAGGATGATAATTTTACGCTCGAAAAAGAAAGGACGATGGAAATCCTTCAGGGGATCGTTCGGTTAAACAAAAAAGGATCTGATCTGACGTGGAGGACCCCAAATGGTGTGAGGATCGACACCATTGATGCCGACATCGCCAGGCTGATAAAAAGGTCGAATTGTAGGGAGATCGTTGTTGCTTTAGAGCATGGGGATAGAGAGATGCTCCACCTCATGAATAAGAAACTCAATTTAGATAAAGCCTATGACGTCATTCGAATGCTCGTTGAACAGGGGATCCCGCAGATTACGATCTTTGTCATTGCGGGTTATCCCGGAGAAAGCAGAGAACGGTTTTTGAATGGGTTGGACTATTTAAGGAAAATAAGAAGATTAGGAGGAGCAGTATCTGTATGCTTAAATATTGCCCAGCCATATCCTGGAACGAAATTATTAACAAGATGCAAAGAAGAAAGTTATCTTTCGGACAATTCAATTGATAACTTTTTAGTGAAAAGAAATCTGATGAGTACCGGACATTTTGTTCACATAATAACGCCAGATTTTGATGCACAGGAAGTACTGCGGCGCAAAAAGATGATACAAGAGATTTTTTCTCCTTCACAAGAAGGTACTATAAGTGAAGACGCCCAAGATCATTTATTACCAAAAGAAGCAGAAAGTTTATCCGTTCGTACAAACAAAACAAGCGACCATATTGAGCTTGCCTCCATGTCCTTGAAAGATGATAAGGTGCGCATACTTCTTTGCGGGTGGTACTTTCAGGGAAATACCGGAGATGATCTCTCGATAGAACCTATTACAAAAACGTTAAGCAGATATGGTGAGGTGAGAGTAAGTACGACCGAGATCTTCGATCGTGACATTATAGATTGGTGCCATCTTTTAGTGATTGGTTCCGGAAGTCATGTTACACCGAGGGGGATAAGCTGTTACAGACAGGTGAAATATGCCAGGGAAAATGGGAAAAAGATTGTGTACTACGCTCAGACCATAGAGAGCGGGCATCCGCAATTTAGAGAACATCTTGCAAGAGCTGATCTGATAACTGTAAGAGACTCCGAGTCAAAGAGGGTAGTTGAAGCCAACGGCTTCAGGGCAGTACTGGCCTCAGACCCAATTTTTGAAAACAAAAGGCGTACCATCGGCTGCTCTTTTCGCAGATGGGTCAATGAGCCACCGGATATAGAAGAAAAATTGGCATCCATTCTTGATAACCTGGCGATAGACTATGAAGTTGTATTTCTTCCTTTTACCGAAGCAGACACGGATACGGAAAGCGATAAGGCCCTTCATGAAAAGGTCATGCGCAAAATGAAAAACAGGGCCAAACAGGCCTCGTATGAACATACCATTGAACACGTTGACCTGCTCATCGGTATGAGGCTTCATGCCTTGATATGTGCCGTCAATATAGGAAAACAGGTATTGGCTATAGACTATGACGTAAAAATAAGGCGGATATTTTCTGACCTGGCCTTGAAAGATAGGGTGGTCTCCTACGATGAAGTGGATAGGATACCGATGATCGTCAGGGGAAAAATATTTAAATCTGACGAGTTGGCCCTTAGAGAAAAGGTTAACGATGCTCTTATAGGCAGAATATGCACAGAGATTAGAGGAGTCCCGGGTGTCAAGGTATCCGTTGTTATGCCTACCCACAATAGCGCAAATTACTTAAAAGAGGCGGTTGACTCAATCTTAGCTCAGACTATGGGGGATTGGGAATTGATAATTATCGATGACGGAAGCACGGACAACACCAGAGAATTAGTGGAATCCTATAGGGAAGAGAGGATAAAGTATTATAACTTTGGACATAATGGTATAAATTTCTCAAGAGACATAGGCAATTTTTTGAGTAATGGGGAAATCATTGTAATCGCGGAGCCAGGTGATATAAGCTTGCCCAACCGATTAGAAATTGTTTATGAGGAAATGGAAAGAAATGGTGCAGATATTCTTTATTCCTCTATGTTTTGTCAGAATGATAATGGGGAAAGAGAGTTGATATCCAGTCAGCCGTTTTCTTATGAAAAACCTAGAAATGGCCACTTTGTCTACCATCCATCTGTAGCCTACAGAAGGCACGTAGCCATAGGCTGTTCGCATAATCAAGGCATCGGGTCAGGAGATGATTCTATTAACGACTCGAAAGATAGTGAAACATGAAGAATATAGAATGTCATAGATGTCCCCAGGCAAAATATTTTTCGAAAAAAGTCTCTGTTATTATCCCCTGTTATAACTATGGTCCCTATCTACCAGAAGCAGTTGGCAGTGTCATAGCCCAGACATGCCAGGATTTCGAGGTTATCATTGTAAATGACGGAAGCACTGATAATACCATTGAAATTGCAGAAACACTGATTTCAGATCATCCGAATCACTCAATACGTTTGGTGAATCAAAGCAATTCAGGTCGACCGGCTAAACCACGAAACAGGGGGATTTCCGAATCCATAGGAGAGTATATCCTTCCTTTAGATGCTGATGATCGGATTGCTCCGACTTTTCTGGAGAAACTTACGGATGTCCTGGACAGGCTCCCTGAAGTGGGTGTTGCATACACACACATTCAGCATTTTGGGGACCAGGAGGACGTTTACAAGAGCGGCCCTTTCACCGCGGAAGCATTGACACGCGACAATGTAATACCATACTGCTCACTTTTTCGACGAGAAGTCTGGGAATCCGCAGGGGGTTACAGCATAAATGTAGGGTACGAAGATTGGGATTTTTGGCTTGGTGTTTTAGAAGAGGGGTGGTCAGGCAAGGCTGTTCCCGAACCTTTATTCTGGTATAGAAAACATGGTAAGGGACAACTGAGTACTGACAATAAGAACCGGGAGACAATAGTATCTCAAATCATCTTGAACCATCCGTGGTTATTTGATAAGACCGCTTTGGAGGAAGCAGAGAAAACATTGGGTTTAACCCATGCCGTTACGGGAAAACAGCCTAAAAAACTGAGTGTACTTATTGCTTGTGACTATTTTTGGCCATCCATCGGGGGGGTAGAAGTTATAGCTGAGAATTTGGGAATACAACTGATCAAAAAGGACTATTCTGTAAATGTTGCTTGCAGAAGCCTGCCTGATCGGACCGCAAATGAGCATAAAGGGATGCGTATTCTCTCACTTGATCCATTACCTTCGCGTAACGCTCATTTGCCAGAGGCAACATTTCAATTGCGTGACCTGATTACATCGGGTCAATATGATGCGTGCATTTTGATTGCTGACCCCCAAAACTGGGTCCTATGGTCATTGGATAACATTCAAACTCCGTCATGCAGATTGATAGTACAACCTTTAATTAACGCGGATGGTTTTGGGCAGTGGGGGAATAATCTCGATTTCCGTGCCCGACTTGCAAGCTTGTTAAAGAAGGCGGATGCCGTTCTAACTCTCTCCCGTGAAGGAGCAGCAAATCGTTACTTTGAAGAAGAGGGAATTGAGGCTCTTTATTTGCCCAATGGCACGGAATTCATTGCACCATCAATAGATTTTCTTCAACATTTTAACATACCTTTCGGCATTCCTTTACTTTTGAATATAGCGAATTTCTGGCCCGTTAAAAATCAACTTGAGCTTATTCATGCATTGCGGGTGATGCCCGGTAAATGGATATTAGTACTAGTGGGCTACCCGACGGGGGATCTGGATTATGTCACTCGTGTGCGTGAGGCAATATCCGGCGATGATCGAGTAATATGGATCCCGGGGTTATCGCCTGGACAGGTCTCATCTGCTATTGATTCAGCCACCCTAATACTTTTACCATCACGTGCTGAAGTTTCACCCGTAACTATCTTGGAAGCGATGACCCATGCAAGACCCTGGCTTGCGACACCTGAATGTGGTGCTGTGCACGATTATGCAGGAGGAATTATCGCTCCGCTTAATGACTTCCCGGACTTAGCAAATATACTGGTTAATGATATTGAACTGTCTCGTAATCTGGGTAAAGCAGGGTTTCAACACTGGCGGGCGTCTTACAGATGGAAGATGGTTGTTAATGGGTGGGACAGGCTCATCAGGACAGGTAAAACAGCTGGATCATTTGGTATGCCCGAGCTTGCTGCCAGGCAGATGATGGATGTGCAAAAAGTTATGAAGGAAAGGTATCACAAGAATATTAAAATACCAGACATAGCACTAAAAGAAAAAAAGCATGAACAATATCTAAATACAGCAGGAAGGGGATATAAAATCTGTCTGGTGAAAGATTCTTTGGTTGTACACAGGCCGCATGATGAGCAGATATCTTCTACCAGGAGTGAGGAAATGGCGGAGATCCATAGAAAGCTTGCAGATTCAGCGAGTGGTAGAAAGGAAAAGGCGGATGATCCTCTGGTGAGCGTGATTCTCCCTACGTATAACCGTCCCGATATGATAGGAAAGGCGTTGACGAGCATTCTTTCCCAGACTTATCAAAAGATCGAAATTATTGTAGTAAATGATGCAGGCGTAAATGTGGGGGATATTATAAATTCGCTGAATGCAGAAGGGAAGATAAGTTATCTTCAGCATGAGAACAATAGGGGCCTTTCAGCAGCAAGGAATACCGGTTTGAAGGCAGCAAAGGGTAAATATATAGCATATCTCGACGACGACGATATTTACTATCCGGATCACATAAAAACCCTTGTCGATTTCCTTGAAAATAGTGACTACAAGGTTGCATATACGGATTCTTATCATGTCTTTCAGGAATGGATAACCGATAGATACGTCACGGTTGGAAAGAAGGTTATTTACAGCCACGATTTTGACCGGCATAAATTGCTCATATCCAACTATATCCCGGTTCTTAATGTGGTTCACACGAGGGATATCGTAAAAGTGGCCGGCTTATTCGATGAAACCCTCGATGCCCATGAAGACTTGGATATGTGGATAAGATTTTCACAGTATGGTGATTTTCACCACATTAATATACCTACAACTGAGGTGAGCGTCCGAACCGACAAAACTACGATGACAAGCCGTAGCCGGATGCCGTTTTTGAGGACTTTGAGGTTAATTCATAAACGATATTCTCACCTTGTTACTAATCCGTCCATTCTTGAAGAGCAGAAGAAGGCTGAGGAGGGGATTGCCAGACAGGTGGAGTTAGAGGGGAAGGATTCTGTCGTCCCACACTATGAATATCTCCATCGCTACAGGTTTACAAAGGAGTTTGTAAGAGGCAAGAAGGTCCTTGTCCTTGCTTGCGGTGAGGGCTATGGGAGCTTCATGCTTTCAGAAGAAGCTGATTCTGTGGTAGGTATTGACACAGATGACGTTGCGATAAACCATGCCCGTTCAAAGCATATCAAGGAGAATCTGGAGTTCATCAGAGCCTCCATAACCGATGTTCCGATTGAAAAACAGCATATTTTTGATGTAATAGCTTGTTTTGAAGCGATAGACGATTTGCAGAAATACGATATGCTGATGGTGGAGCTGAAGAGGCTTTTAAAGCCTGACGGCATCTTCATGATTTCCACACCCAACAAAGACATGCCGTCAAATCAGTCCGATTATCGAAACCCCTTTCATGCAGAGGGACTCTATTTTGATGAGTTTAGAGGCCTTCTTTCGAAAAACTTTAAAAATGTTGCCTTCTATGGTCAAAAACTATATCCGTCTTCCAATATATTTCCTATTTTTAAGGACTCAATGGTTTCAAGAGTCTTCACAATGGAGAAAGGTGATGAGGAGTTTCTTTTTTTGCCCGTGGGAAAAAAGACGGCAAGGAATCTCATAGCAGTGGCTTCGAATGGTAATTTAGACCGCAACGGACTTATAGGGGAATCTTATCTTGTAGACATATCTGAAACCCTCTTTAAACAGAAGGATGCTCGCATAGGGAGTCTCGAGTCTGCGATAAAGGACAGGGATGCGGAGATAGAAGGTCTAAGGACTTGGCTGGCAGAGAGGGAAAGAGGGTTAGAGGAGCTCAGGAATCTTGCGGCCCGCGCTGAAGAAGACAAGGCCACTCTTGTGACTCGCCTTGAAGAAGAAAAGACCACTCTTGTGGCTCGCCTTGAATGGGAGCTCCGGATCAAAGAGGCGGACCTTGCCCGTATCCACAATTCCCAAGGATGGAAGGTCCTGTCCATATACTATCGGCTGAGGGATTCCGTTCTGCCCCATATGTCGAAAAGACGGGAAGTCTGCATAAAAGTCCTCAGGGCCTGTATCGGCCGGGGAGCGGGCAGTACCTATGGAGGCGACCGACACATTACCGGCCGGTCCGGAGGCGTGATGTCCGTTGGCGAGTCCCCCGGCGCTCAATCAGACCAACCGGCTGCTACAGACCCATCCGGGGTGGAAACGGTCAGCCATTTGCGTTTTCCTGCCGCAGTAAACCCGGTCGTGTCCATAGTAATCCCTGCATATAACAACTGGCGCCATACTTACCATTGTCTCGAGTCTCTGTTAACGCGGACCGCAGGCGTCGACTACGAGGTAATCATTTCGGATGACGGCAGCACCGATGAGACAGCGCAAATGCTTGAAAAGGTGGATGGCATAGAGGTAACGGCCGATGGCCGGAACAGAGGTTTTGTCGAGGCCTGCAATAGGGGAGCGAGGACGGCGCAGGGGAAATATGTTGTCTTTCTCAATAACGATACGGAGTGTACCGAGGGATGGCTCAAGGCTATGGTCGCTCTGCCCGAAAGGGACGAGACCATCGGTGTTGTGGGGGCAAAACTGGTATATCCGGATGGAAGGCTTCAGGAAGCCGGCGGCATCGTATGGAATGACCCGGAGAACCAGGCGTGGAACTTCGGTCGCTTCGATGACCCTGAAAAATGGGAGTACAACTATGTAAAGGAAGTAGATTACTGCTCCGGGGCATGCCTCCTGGTGAGAAGAAGCCTGCTTGAGCAAGTGGGATATTTCGACACCCGCTATGCACCGGCCTACTACGAAGACACAGACCTCGCCTTTGCCATCCGCCGCCTGGGATATAAAGTGGTATATCAGCCGCAGGCGAAGATCGTCCATTTTGAGGGGGCGTCGGCAGGAACGGATACAACGGCAGGCGTAAAACAGTTTCAGACGGTGAACCGGAAGAAGTTTTCGGACAAATGGAGAGATGTCATAGAAGAGTCCCATTACGAGGATACCTCTCAGCTCTTTCTTGCCAGGGACAGGTCGCAGAGGAAAAAGATCATGCTTTTTGTGGACCATTATGTGCCCACATGGGACAAAGACGCAGGCTCGTTCATTACCATGGAGTACCTGAAAATATTTGTGGACTTGAGCTTTAAGATCATTTTCTGGCCTGATAATCTCCAGAGGTGGGAACCCTATATCTCCGTGCTCCAACAGATGGGGATCGAGGTCATATATGGCCCCAATTCGTTCAAACGGTATGTCAGAGACGTGGGACGCTATATCGATATCGCCTGTATCTCACGTCCACATATCGCAATTAACTATATAGACGATCTTCGCAAATACTCAAGGGCACGGGTTATCTACATTCCCCACGACCTTAATTTCCTGCGCGAGGAGAGACGCGCAGAGGTGGAAAAGAATGAGCAGGTCCTGAAAGAGGTGAAAAAATGGAGGACCAAGGAATTCTACCTCATGGGGAAGAGCGACAGCACTATAGTCTTCAGTCCGGTAGAAGCGGCAGTGGTCAAGGAAGCAGACCCGGGGATCGATGTGACGGTCACGCCCTGGGTGCAACCCCTCCATGGCTCAAAGAACGGCTTCGGGCAACGGAGGAACATTATCTTCATCGGTGGATTCGGCCATCCACCCAATGAAGACGCCTTATTGTGGTTTGCCCGGGAAGTGTTCCCCTTTGTAAAGAAAGAGATACGGGATATAAGGTTTATCGTCATGGGGAGCAACCCGACGCCAAAGGTGCGTGAGCTGCAGTCCAATGAGATAGAGGTCACGGGATACGTTCCGGATATTTCGGGCTATTTCGATAACGCCAGGGTCTTTGTCGCTCCTCTGCGCTATGGCGCCGGCCTCAAAGGTAAAGTGCTTCAGGCTATGAGCTATGGTTTGCCCGTGGTCACCACCCCGGTGGGCGCCGAGGGCATCTCTCTCACGGACGGCGAGAACGTGCTCATAGCAGAGGATGCCGCCGACTTCGCCCGGAAGACCGTCAATGCGTACGTCGATCAAACCTTGTGGGAAAAATTGTCAGGATCTGCTCTGCATTTCGTTGAAGAGAACGCCTCCACAGAAAATGCCAAAGCCTTTTTCAAGAGTCTTTTTGGGATGAAAACCACATGAGGCACGTGGAAAAACGACTTGACCTCACGGAAGATATGCTTGTTCATAGGATCATGACCGTGTGATGAAAGGCCCAAGAGCCATCCTTCGCAACTTACTGAGTCACAAAGAAACGGTTCCATCGCTGGAGGTCAAGAAAATCGCAACCTACGCAACATACCGACATCTTGCCGCCGAGCAGCAAAACCGTACTCGTGAGATTGCCCTAATGGAGCAACGCCTGGTTTCAGCCGAGGTCAAGGAATTTACTGTTGATGGCACCTGTTATGTGTGCCAAAAACGGGTACCTTTCCTCGTAGATTTCAAGTACGCAGGCAAAGGTGCCAGCATACCGAACTGGAGAGAGAGGCTCGAATGTCCAGGCTGCCGTCTTAACAGCAGAATGCGGGCAACGGTCCAGATATTCCAACAGGAATGCAAGCCCACCAGTGCCTCCAGGATCTTCATTACGGAACAGTTGACTCCCGCCTATTCCTGGTTCGTTAAGCGTTACGCCAACATTGTTGGCAGCGAATACCTTGGCGATTTGTTGCCTTACGGAGAACACAATCAAAAGGGAATAAGAAACGAGGACCTTACAAACTTATCCTTCAGGGAGAACGAGTTTGATTTCATACTTTCTTTTGACGTGTTGGAGCATGTCCCTGATTACCGAAAAGCGCTGCATGAGTGCTGCAGGTGCTTAAAGCCCAGCGGTATTCTCTATTTCAGCGTTCCGTTCATTAAGACTTCCGAAGAACACCTTGTTCGGGCGCACCGGGATGAGGCTGGAAAAGTAAATCACGTGCTTCCTCCGGAATACCATGGTGATCCACTGAATGCCGACGGATGTCTCTGTTACCGTCATTTCGGGTGGAAATTATTGGATGAACTCAGAGATGCGGGCTTTGTTGAGGCAAATGCCCTTCTTTATTGGTCAAGAGAGCTTGGTTATCTAGGCGGTGAGCAGATTCTATTCAAAGCGAGAAAATAGGCCGGGGTAAGCGTGATAGGGTGATTAGGGCTTAAAGACCCCAAAGGCCAAAAGTTGAAAACCGAGAGCGCGCTTGTCAGCACTTAGCCCATACCGATATGGTACCGTCATGGGTGAAGTTTCTATGGTGAAATCGTTTACTTTGTCTTGTTCGACAAGAAATTTTTCAATGGGGAGGTCCTGTGTCATTAATCCCTCCGACACCGGCAGTTCAACACATACTTTCCCGACAGTAATTTTCGCGATCGGCCGGTGAGGCCATCCGGGGGGCAAATACGTATTCACGCGGAAACTGGAAGCATGTTTTGGAATATACAACCGACCTCGAACCTTTTCACCGACCCACGAATCAGCGTAGACGCCATCCAGCCGCTTGACAGATTCTCTATCATATGATTTCGGTGCCGACTCCCTTCCCCGCAGAGCATCGTTTAATTTCCGAATGGCTTTCAACAATGGGCCGGGACGATAACCGAGCCCATAAACCTTGCCCTCCTGTACGTGGGCATATAAACTGATGTTGGTTATCGCAGGCCGACCCTCGCGAGCGTGGAGGGTGACCATATACGTTTCTTGCATCGGTACGGTGAAGCAGCTCGATCTCTGAACGTTGTTCAACGTTTTGATGACTCGTATGGGACCGGCGCCAAGGTCGAACTCAATCTCCGCTCCCTCCCTCCCTTCAGCCTTCGCCTCATAGCAAAACGAGGCCTTCCTGTAGTCCTGCATGCTAGCTGACCGGGTCGTCATCATGTCAATATTCTGGCTGAGGGTACTCCCGGTCCCCATTACGGCTGCAGCCTCGCCTCCAAATCCGCGGACGATACTGATTTCACCTGAGTGCTGCCACCCTTTTAGACCCAAATCGAATGAGGGGTTGTGGATCACATTTGCGGCATAATCCTTGTAGCTCCATAGAGCATACCCATCGGAATAGGCACGCAGTATTGGAGCAGCGCCTGCGAGAAATTTGTCCAATTCAGCCCGCTTTACTCTACTGTTTAACGCAAATGCAGGCGTATTGTCGAAATAGATAAACTGATCGATGAATATTCTGTTTGCTGCGGTCCTGGCGCGGATCTTTTCCAGAACATTCTTCATGTTTCCGAGCGCTTCGCCGGCGCTGATTTCATCGCCACGATTTTGAGCATTCATGGCAACTGAAAAATAGATGGTGGTAAATTCCGAAGAGGGAAGACTATACGTAGACGCATGTGAGTACCAAGAGATCTTTCCATCGGCAAGACGGACAGGATCTTCGTCAACCCGCACTTCCATCGAGAGCTTCGGAAAAGCCCTTTTGGCCGGCTTAAAGAATTTGTCGAGAAGCAAGTGATCGAAATATTCCAGGGCTATTCTGAACGCAGGTGTTTTCGAGTCAGGTAAAGGGACTTCCTCATAGGAAGAAAAAGAAACGGCGTAGAGCTTGGATAATTCCGACAGATCGTACTTGTTCCGAATGTATGCCTGAAAACCCGTGGTCCTTGCAAGATCTCGCCGGGCCGAAAATCGGTCCGATGTTTCTCCAACAAACCACCAGAGGTCTTCCCAGCTAATGAAACCAAAGAGCAGGTTTCGAGAGTTCCCGACATATCGATACAGTTCCTGCAGGTAGTGAAGCCATGCGTCGTAGACAGAAGGGCTGGTACAAAGCGCGGCGAATCGCTCAGAACGGGGCAGCTCTTCGTCCGATGCACAGTCCCAGTGGTAGCTCAACCGTAAAATAACCTGCAAATTATGACTTGCGGCCTTGTTTATCAGTTTCTTCAAGAGATCGAAACTCTGGTAATTGTATCGTATAGGGTCCAGCCCCGGCTGAAACTCTCCCCACGGCACCACCAGCACGATTGTATTGAACCCATCTTTCTTAATTCTTTTGAAGTCGCGATCAACCGTACGCAGTTTGACCGAACTCCAAAAATTTAACGGCGACGCGTCGCCGAAATAATGGGCAGCGCGAATATACGTGTCTGAAGCGTGGGCATTTGCGGGACAAAGGAAAATCCCAACGAAATACAAAAACCCAAGAGTTATCAGTACAATCAAACGTCCAGTAGCCACGTGATCTCCGGTTAGTGAAATCGCCTCTGCGGTCCCGGAACTATATTCATCTTTCTCATCATCACAATGAGCTGCTCGGTCCTCAGGGTCACGCCATCCTTATTTAAGTGATACCCCGTATCGTAGAACAACTCCAGAGGAAAGAAAAAATCGTACGGGGTGCCGATGAAAGCCATATCGTTTTTAATGAAATAGTTCTGTAAGCTCTCGAAGTACGTGTGATATCTTTCGTCCCCATAATCCTTCAGCCGAACCGAATTTGCATACGTGACATAGCAGCGTATGCCTTTTGCTCTGCACCATCGGCTGAAGTCTTTTATCGATGCCAGCCCGTACGTCTCAGTAAAGCCACCCTGCTGAAGGGGCAGAGGACCCACCGGTTCGAATTTTGCTGCTTTTCCCACATTGCTGGTCAGGTCACCATTCTGGTTGAACGCCGCGCGACAGTTCTCGGTGCCTCGCGCATTTCGCGGGGGGCGTTTCCTCGCGAGAGCCTCGAAAACTCTATTGAAACCTATCAAGCTGAAGACATATTTAGCTCTAGACCGCCATGGTAGCCCGAGAAAGTATTCTCTATCGCAGGAAGCCACAAAGGAGATTTTATAAGAGCTGCTCTTGTCGGCATAAACAAAATGCTCGTATTCAAGAGGCAGAATCACGACATCGCCTTTTCGTAGCACTCCCTTGAGCCTAGAGAGTATGTAGTCAATTTCGAGCCCGGCATTCAGGGCCATATTTACCGTTGGGATACCAAATGCCTTTTGCACATCTTCTGCCCTCACGCCACAGAAAGTGCCACTGCCGCCGCCAAAAACTATTTTAGGCCTATCGCCGATTCCCCTCGCCAGCATCTCTTTTCTGACCATGCAGTCGTCTATCCAGCAATTCTCGGTATCGATCCAGGGCCACCACCTGTAAACTGCCATACAATAGAGAAGAGTCACGGTCAGGGAAGCAAAGATGGTCACATAAAAGTAATTCTTATATTGATCGCGCATCATCAAAAATTGACATATATGAATTTAGACGGTATATCTGTCGCGAAGATGCAGACGAAAGCAACGAACAGTAAAGAAACGGTAAACAGCCCTGCTACCCATCCAGGCCGAAAATGCTCGGCCGTCTGATTAGAATTCCTCCCGAATAGAGTCAAAAGTAAAAAACCTGCAATTATAAATATGATTTCCCAGGTTCTCTGCGTCGCTCCCAGCCAACCATCGGTGAAGGCGATGCGGCCCGACAGGAAGCCTAGGTCGGCGGACCAGGAGAGGGGCAACTTTATTCCGTTTATGCCGACCATCCCCTTCAGCACGCCGACAGCATCGCTCCAATCTTTAGCTCTAAAAAACAGCCAGGAAGCATTGACAAAATTGAAGGTGAGAATCCAGGCCAAGAAGGTATTCATTCTCACATTCAGCTTTCTCCAGAGGTGGTACACGACCATTGCCACACCGTGAAGGAAACCCCAGAAGATGAAGAGCCACCCGGCACCGTGCCACAATCCGCAGACAAGAAAGGTGATCAACAGGCTTTGATATCTCTTATAATCGCCGTATCGGTTTCCGCCAAGAGGAATATAGATGTAATCCCTCAAGAAGCGGCTTAGCGTCATATGCCACCTGGACCAGAAGTCTTGAATGTTGATTGCTCGATAGGGAGAATTGAAGTTCACGGGCAACTTGAAATTGAACATCAGCGCCGCGCCCAAGGCCATGTCCGTATAACCCGAGAAGTCAAAGTAGAGTTCCAGGCTATAGGACAGGCTTGTGACCCATGCTTCTATAAATGTGAGCACCTGGGCATGCTCGAAGCCATTGTTCGCCCAATCCCCGCAGGTACGGGCAAGCACAACCTTCTTGAATAATCCTATGGAGAACAGGAAGATTCCCGTCGCGAGATTTCTGTAATTCACAGTCTTGTCTGCAACGGCCCCGAGTTGTGGGCTCATCTCCTTATACCGCATTATAGGGCCTGCCAAAAGGCGAGGAAAAAAGGAAACGAACAAGGCGTAGTTAAGAAAGCCAGATTCTGCAGTTGATTCCTTATACGCATCGATGAGATAGGCAACCTGAGTGAAAGTGAAGAAGCTTATTCCGAGCGGCAAGGCTATGCGAAGGACGCTGAAGTGTAAGTTTAGGATATTGTTGATATTTGTAAGAAAGAAGTCCGTATACTTGAAGTAGCCGAGGAGGACGAGATTCACAACTATGCCGAGAGCAAGAATGCCTTTCCTTCGGGAACCAGCTATGTCATTCCGTGTGCCACACCTACCAATCGAAATTCCAACTAAATAATTGAACAGGATGGATCCCGAGATGAGCGGTAGATACTTGACGTTCGCATAACCATAGAACAACAGCGATGCGGAGACAACCCACATTTTCGACAGGAGAAACCAACCTCTGCAGTTGAGCAGGAGATAGACTGCAACCGCCGACGGCAAAAAAAGGAACAGGAATAGCGGGGAGTTAAACAGCATCGATTACAGATATCCCGATTTTTTCCTGAAGACGTCGATGACGCAGCATAACTTTAACCTGTGCTATTCACAGACATCGTTTCAATCCTTTGGTACTGAAACTGCATTGGCCCTTCACAGCGACCGTTCCCATGAGCGCCACACTTTCATTCAGGAAAGTGAGGAGCTTCGGACCCATCTCCAAGCCCCTCATATGTCGTGTCTTATCGCGTTTCCACAAGCTTTCGAGCTGTGTGGTGGATAGTTACCAGGCTGGCAACCCAGCATCCCGGCCCGTGGTTATCCCGCTGTTCATGGATTTTGGGAGAGCAGTCAAAATTGCTTTCATTTCGACTCTACTTTCTGGCTCCCTGCAAAGCAAGGGAACGTCAGTATCATACCCAAACCTGAGCGGGAACACAACAGCGAACTGTCCACTATAAGGGGTAATCCCAACATTCGTGCAACCAGGGGCAAATCAACTAGGAGCTTGTCGGAGAATTCTTAAGAAAGCCCAAAGACAATAAGAATTGCTAGTATTATCAGTCCTTGGAGCCACCAATCTTCTAAACTTCATTTCTCCACCTGTTGCCTTGCCCTATGGTTTTGGGTAGCTGCGGCCATATCTTCTTCCCCAGGAGGTCCGGATCAACAAACCGTCATGGAGGAGTGACGGGGCGTTACATTACATGTTTTTCCGAACGTGTCTCATTTCCATTGACACGTTCCCTAGCGGGCCGCTCCGAGACGGTAAACCTCCACATAATCCGTTTTCTCCCTGAACTCCGCGAAAGGAGCGGGACCCGACAGACAACTCCTGATGAATGGGGAGTCCCGCTCTATTGTCTGGTCGATGACCACGTAGCTTACCCCCGCAGCCTTCAAGGATGTCTCAACCTTGTCACATTGCTGTGCCTTTGCGGCGACTGCCGCCAGATTCACCCAGCGAGCCCCTGCATAAAAACTGGGGATCGGCAGTCTTGCTGCAACAGCTTCCGCGCGCTCCTCCCGCAGGATCAATCCCGCCTTCTTCTGCAAGCCCCTGCGTTGATCCCCGGGATCGATCCCCTGGAAAAACGCCAGTGCCGCCATGGCAGCCAGTGAAAGACCGATGAGCCGGCTCTTGTGCCGAAATCCGGGCCAATCCTCTTATTCGCTCCCGGCCTCGTGGGGCTTGCCGGCAGGGTGACTCCGCTGGTTTTCGGGATCCTCCTGATTTTCCTCTGCTTTCGCTTCACTCGGGCGAGATGGGGTCTGAAAACGGGCGCCTGGGCGGCCACCCTCGTCGCCCTTCATCCGTACATGGCACAGTATTCCGTCCGGGTCTTATCCGAATCCCTCGCTACGTTCCTTTTTACCGCAAGTATTTTCTGCTTCTATAAGGGATGGACTACGGAAAAGACCGGGGACCTCTTGTGGTCGGGCATACTCCTCGCATGTGCGTACCTCACATGAGCCGAATACATCATTTACTTTATCCCTCTCTCTTGTGTGCTCATCGTGCAAAAAGGAAGGACAAAGAACATCCCGGCGTTCGTCATCTGCCCTCTGTTGCTCACTGCCCGCATGGGCATGGCGAGACCGGAAACCAGGAGGTGTCTCATGTTTAAGAAACTGTTTCTAAGCAGCTCCGAAAACGGCCCGATCATCAAGGAGGTGCTCTGTGAACACCTCAGCGAAGAGGAAACGCGGACGGTGGAGGTTCTCGGAGAGCGCTTTGGATTTCGGTGTTTCATGTACGTGTTGCAGCTCGCTGCCGCAACAGCGAAGAGTATGTGCCAAGCGGGTCAGTTGACGTATTCCTGTGCACGCCGTCCAAGAATGAGTACTTGTCCAGACACGCACAGACGTGATGCGGGCAAGGAGTTCTGGACTTCTTCAAGGGTGGGAGGAATTTATCGAAGAAGCTGCCATGGAGCTGATTATGGCAGCCAACCGTGATATTTCCCACAACATCCATTTCGTAGGCCAGCATAGGGAACCGGCAAGTCTTCCCCATTGGGGACTCCATTTGAGTTCGGTACTGAAAGTCTAGAGGCAAGAGTTCCACTCTCAACAACTCCAGATCCTCATGGGAGTAGCGTCCCGCCGAATTCCAGAGCGGATTGGGTTGAAACACCACCCCAAGCTGGGCAGCACGTTGCTTCAGCCTTCTGAAGGCTTCGATGTTCTCTCCGCTCATAACGTAATTGACGATCCCGATTCGAAATCCCGATGACAGAACGTCCTTGATGCGGGAGAAGAATACATCCTCTTCGACTTGGCTTGGATGGTATGAGCACATCAAGATGAGTTTTGATCTATCCAATTCCTCGTATAAGGACGGTTTCCAGCAAACGTTAGTGTCAATGCGGATACACTCTGTCGTTGGCATGGTGCTAACAAAATTCAAGAAAAGGACGATCGACTTTCTATCGATAAGCGTCTCCCCACCCGTTAGAACGAGGGAAAGCCGCGTTCTTGCAAAATGCCTCTTGAAAGCTTCCTGCCACTTCTCGACTGGGAAGTTGTCGAACGCATGCGCCGTCATCCCGTTTCCCTTGGGTGCCCAACGATCATGCGTCTGGGGACAGTAAGGGCATCGATAGTTGCACCATTCAGTAAGCGTCCATCTGAGAAGAACGGTCGGTGTTCCCAACTTAGGCCTCCACGCCTTAAGAACGGGGTCTTGTGTATGCCACCCCGAAGCGATCTTTGAAAAGAGGGCGAACACGGCGGACGCAGACATTGATTACCTCCTTGACAACTCACCAAACGGTAGATGATCTTAGACCGAATAATGAACATTAAGGTGGATCCCTCTGCCTTACTTCTGGTGGACAATGCAGAAAAACATCTTGAAGCGTGGCACCAAGGTCTCTGATCTCCGGCCAAAAACAGTTTGTGCAGGCATTTATAATTGGATCACCGGGACTTCCGTTCTTCAAGTATTTGCGGGCTGCCCGGAACATCTCATTTTTCCAAACTTCAGCAACCGTTTTACCATCTAACGAGCCAAAATCATCGGCTTCCTTCGCGATACTACAACAGGGGGAAACCGAGCTATTTGAATTTATGGTACCGACAAGATAATGCCAGTCGCACCCCTTGTAACGGCAACGGGACAGCGATTCTAATACCTCTTCCATGCTCTGTTTAGGAACTTCCGGCTTCTTCTTGTATTTGTCCATAACGTATTCATCGAGGGATGAGAGCCATTCGGGAAAATTAACCAAGTCAACGATCGGGGCAAGTGGTTTAAAATCGACTCCTATCCTCTCAGCATAGTGCTTTGCCTCCGAAACTTCCTTTTCGTTATGAGAGAATACGAGAAACTGCCAGAGGATATAGGGGTTAGACCTGCCTAGTTCTCTTTTTGCTTTCACGAAGCGTTCCATGTTTGACAGTGCTAATACCAAATCTCCCTTGACCCGATACTTGCTATAAGATTCCTGAGTTATCCCGTCTATAGACACGGTTATAGAATCAAGACCACCCTTAATAAGAGCCTCAATAGTGTCATCCGACAGTTTCATGGAAAGATTAGAGCTGAATCCCACATTGTCAATGCCTGAATTCTTCAGGATGTTCACCATCTCGACAAAGTGGGGATTCATGAGGGGCTCCCCCCAATTGCACAACCAGACGCTAAACAGATATTTCCCCATTTCGTCCATTATCTTTTGAAAAAGGGGCAGTTTCATAGTCGTTCTAGGACGCATAGGATCTTGATCGCGCCCCGATAACTTCGGCACCACGGAGTGTGTTCTACAGAAAACGCAGTTCAACTGACAGGCAGATGAGGGATCAAGCACAAGGCCTATTGGATAACTCGTCGGGTCTTCAACCCCGGCGTGTTGCTCTATTAGGGCAAGCAGGAGATTTTCGTACTTGTCTTTCGGCTTCATTGCGACGATAGTCTAACACCCCGATTTTGGCGCTGTCAAATTGATAGCTATTTTTTCCGGAAGTGGGTCATTTCGATTGAGACGCTCCCTAGCGGGTCGCTCCGAGACGGTAAACCTCCACATAATCCGTGTCCTGCCTGAACTCCGCTATAGGAGCGGGACCAGACAGGCAGCTCCTGATGAATGGGGAGTCGCGCTCTATTGTCTGGTCGATGACCACGTAGCTTACCCCCGCAGCTTTCAAGGATTTCTCGACCTTCTCACATTGCTGTGCCTCTGCGGCGACCGCCGCCAGATTGACCCAGCGAGCCCCTGCATAAAAACTGGGGATCGGCAGTCTTGCTGCAATAGCTTCCGCGTGCTCCTCCCGCAGGATCAACCCCGCCTTCTTCTGCAAGCCCCTGCGTTGATCCCCGGGATCGATCCCCTGGAAAAACGCCAGTGCCGCGATGGCAGCCAGTGAAAGACCGATGAGCAGGCTCTTGTGCCGAAATCCGCTGAAAAACCCGCGCAGCACATATACCCCCTGGGCAACAAAGGGCATTACAACGGGCGCAAATTCTATGGAATACCGTTTTGTCGAAAGGGGGACAAAGGAGCGGCCAAGAATGTGCATCGCCACAAGCATGACGATCAAGAGCCGATATGACCTCTCGACCCGTCTAAACCCGAGGATAGCGAGAAAAAGATAGGGCAGACACATGGCTTCACAGAAATGGTAGAGGGTGGCAGGGACGTTCTCCAGTGCGCCCGACACGGAGACGGTCCCGAAGAAATGGGCGAAGGATGAACCCGGCATCGCTGCCTGTTGCCACGCGAGCATCTTTCTGTCGATCACCCAGAAACCGGTATCGGCCCGCAGATACAGGAGAAACACGAAGGCGGGGATAAAGAAGCAGGCGACGAATAACCCCGCGTCACGATAGCGGCGCTCTTTGAAAAGCAGGAGACAGGCAAGGGGTATGAAGTAAATGATGTACTCGGGACGGGTCAGGTAGGCGAGGGTCAGGAGGATGCCGGAAAGGCCGATGCTCTCTGTCCTCTTTTCGATCCATCCCTGGTAGAACGAGAAAACAGCCAGGCCGAAAAGGAACGCGGCGAGAGATTCCGAGAGCACGGCCCCCGAATAGCGGACAAGATACGGCTGAAGGGATACGGCAGCCGCCACGAGAAGAGCCTCCTCCTCCCGGAAAAACCTGCGTGCAAAGAGATATGCGGCCGGGATAAGGAGGACCCCGAAGAAAAGCGACGCAAGCCTGCCCGCCAGTTCCACATCGCCGATGAATAGATGAAAAAAACCGACAACCATCGGGTAAAGAGGCACTCTCACGCCCTTCAGGGCAAGGCTGAATGCACCTTTTGCATAAAGCTCCGCTGCCCGCGCGTACTCGATCCCGTCCAGCTCGATGGCGCCGCGACTCACCAGGTCGAATATCCGGAGCAGCACACCCGCGGCGATAAGCAGACCGACATACGTTCTCGTTCTCATTCAGCATAAAATATATACTATTTTCACCGGGCCCAACAGCGGAAAGTCTGATAATACTCTTGCCATGCCGGACCTGATTTGGCATCCGGAAAGGCGCTGGATACCGGCTCGGACCATGACTGGATACCGGCTTTCGCCGGTATGACGAGTGAGGGGGCCGGTATGACGGCAAACAACACCGGACCTATTTTTTCACAGCTTCAGGGCGGCGGACGCGAGACTTGACTTGGCCGGCGGAATTGCACTATATATATAAACGCTCTGAAAATAGTGCTGAGATATACCCCTCACCCTCGCCCTCTCCCGCAAGGGATATAAGCGCTAACATAAGAGGAGGGGGAAGTTGGATGCGACGATTCGTCATACCGGCGGAAGCCGGTATCCAGGGCAACTTAAGGTTTCTGGACCCCGGTTTTCACCCCCGGATTCAAACCTTCCGGGGCAGGCTTGGTGACGGCTTAAGTTAGCGCTTATGCCCGCAAGGGGAGAGGGATAGATAGGTTCCCTTCCCATCAAGGGGAGAGGGTCAGGGTGGGGATGAAAAGGATGTCGAGACTACTCTGAGACTGTTAATAAGGATTATGGGACGGACGGCGACCGTAAAGAGGGTAGTGACTATTGTCCCCGGTGTTCTCCTCTTTCTGCTCTTCTTCAAGGGGGCGGCGGCGGTCTACGCGGATGAGACCCTCATGCCCATATTCGGGGAGGGGCGGGTGCAGGTGAGACTCTATACGGACTACCTTTGCGGCCCGTGCAGCCGCATGGAGCCGCGGATCGAGTCTCTGCTCAAGGACCTGGTGAAGAAGAAGGCCATCACCCTGACCCTCGTCGATACCCCGATCCATACCCTCAGCCCCCTCTATGCTCGCTATTTCCTCTACATCCTCAGCCAGGAGAAGAGGCTCGACCGGATCCTCCGCTCCAGAGCGGTGCTCTTCGGGGCGGTGAGAGAGAAGGTGGCGACGCCGGAGAAGCTGGAGGGGTACCTGAAGGCCCATGGGGTGCGGTTCAAAGAGACCGATGTGGGGCCGACTCTTGCGGCCCTCTCCGTCCTCATACGTGAGGACAAGATCCGCTCGACCCCTATGTGCGTCATAATAACCAACGGGAACAAGGGGGTTTTCAAGGGAGAGGCGGAGATCACCGGGGCTCTCGGGCTGCTCAAGTGACCGGGAGCGCTTCCCGCGTGAAATGAAGAGGGGAGAGGGGAGACGGGGGCAACCCCGCGCGTGACTACAGTGCTATCGACGGCGGTACCCACATGGCTGGAGAGAGGTTGGTAAACAGGATCAGAACGACTTCGGAAGTGTTGATCCTATCGGCGATAGACCTTGCCGCGCTTCTTCTCATATTCCGTTTATCAGTCCTGGTGAGGACGCATGTGCTGCCTTCGATTTACCCCAATTTCCCGGTTAATCCGCCCTTCAAGAATGTCGCCAATCTTTTTTGGGTACTTCTCGTATGGTTGTTTTTCTTTTATTACGAAAACCTTTACACACGGTGGTTCTCGCTCTGGGATGAGATTGGAGCCCTCATAAAGGCTTCCTTTCTGTCGACGGCAGCGACATTTGTCATCATCTCGATGGGAAAACTGAGTGATGAGATTTCAAGGACACTTGTCGTGGTCATGGGCGCCATCACTATCCTGCTGGTTCCCCCGGTGCGGATGCTCTCCAAGGGGTTGCTGAGAAAACTGGGGTTCTTCACGCGACGGGTGCTTATACTGGGAGCATCCGATTCAGGGATGCGGGTTGCAAGGGCGCTGCGCAGAGACCCGAATTACGGCTATACCGTTATCGGCTTCCTCGACGATGACCCTGAAAAGATCGGGACGCGGATAGACGGGGTGAAGGTTCACAAGGGCATCGATAATGTGCTTGCCTATGCAACGCGATCGAACGTCAAGGACCTGTTCATAGCCCTCCCCGACGGGGAGCGGGACAGGATCGGTACTCTCATCGATAATCTTCAGCATAAGTTCGACCAGGTACTGTTCGTCCCCGACATGTCGGGAGTCTTTGCCACGGAAACCACCCTGGTCCACTTTTTTCACGAACAGGTGTTCGCGTTGAAGGTCCGGAACAATCTTTCGCGCCCTTTCAACATTGCGGTTAAGCGCTGTTTCGACATCCTTGCGAGCAGCCTGCTCATGATCGTGCTTTCGATTCCCCTGCTTATCCTTGCAGCCCTGATAAAACTCCGTCTGGGAGGACCGGTATTCTTCCGGCAGACGAGAATCGGCAGGAGCGGAAAACCTTTCGGCTGCCTCAAATTCAGGACCATGCATGGAGACGCCGATGAGCAACTGCGCGCTCTTCTCGCGACAGATGCGGAAGCCAGGCGGGAGTGGGGCACCTACCGGAAACTACGGAACGACCCTCGGGTCACCACGTTCGGGGAATTCCTGAGGTCGATGTCACTCGACGAGCTGCCGCAGCTCTTCAATGTACTCGTGGGGGAAATGAGCCTGGTCGGTCCACGGCCCGTGCTCCAGGAGGAGATAGACCTGTATTACAAGGACAAGGCCGAATTCTGCTTTTCGGTCCGCCCCGGCGTCACAGGGCTCTGGCAGGTGTCGGGGAGAAGCGGCAACGGTTACGATTACCGGATCGCCGCGGATCTCTGGTACGTCAAAAACTGGAATTTGTGGCTCGATATTGTCATACTGCTCAGGACCGTGCCGGCGCTGCTGAGCAGGGCAGGGGCATACTGAAAGGGCCTGGATACCGGCTTCCGCCGGTATGACGAATAAGGGGGCCGAACAATTGAGACTGTTAATGCCTTTCTAGTCTTTCGGCCAGTAGTTTTTGTGGCGGGTGATCTTCCGTTTTAAGAAATCGGGGATAAGACGGTGATACTCGCCTACGTTAAAGCCCAGGAATTTGCAGAGAGCTTCAGCGAAGGCATAGGGGATCCAGCGTCGTCTCTTCGTCTCCCGAAAAAACCGGATCTCCTGCCGGAAAAACTTTACCCCCTCGCTATGGATGTTGACCTCGGCGAGCGATTTAAATGTGCCGTTTACCGAAACGCCGATGTCAAAATACCTGCCGAAGACCTGCCTCAACGTAAAGTCATGCTCATGCAGGACGGTCGCCTGGGGCACATAGGCCGTCTTATACCCGTTAAGGATAAGCTTCGCGGCATACAGCATATCCTCGTTCATCAGGGTGTCCGGGTCGAAGCCCCCCAGCTTTTCGAACTCTTTGCGCCTTACCGCCGAGCAGACATTACTGAAGAAAAATGTCTTGATCCCCAGCAGGGGTATGCTCTCTTTCCCCTTAACCACGGCCTTTTCAGGATAGTTAAAACGCCTGAGGAACTGTTCCGGCGGCGCCGCGTTCTCCGACGCGATCTGTCGTCCATACGAGGCGGCGATCCCGGCGCCGGTCAGGGGTTCGATGAGGCGCTCCAGCAGGTGGGAATCGGTTGGGAGCGCATCCTGTGTCAGGAACGCGATCATCTGACGAGAAGCCAACCCGGCGGCATAGTTGCGCGCGCTGCCGTGAGAAAAGTCCCGGCGCCGGATCTTGACGAAGGTCACAGGAAAGGTGTGTGCGATTTTTTCCGTGTCATCGTCCGAGGACGAATCGACGATGATGATCTCAGGCGTCAGCGTTTGACCCATCAGCCGCGTGAGCAACGGCTTCAGATAGCGCCCGGCGTTAAGCGTCGGGATGATAACGCTGATCGACCTCGGATCCATTCTCAATTCCGGTTCCGCTCCTGCAATCCTCTCTCAGGTGTGAATTCCAACTCAGCAGGCACGTGCAGCTCTCTTTCCTCCATGAATGTCACACGTTAAAGATACGCTGCCGACCCCAGGTTGTCAATACTTTTAGGCACTTTTGTCAGTTAACAATTAAAACCGCACTCTTTTGACGAGAGTTACGGTCTAAAACCGCACGCATGAGGGGTAGCAACGGGCACGGAATGACGGATAGAACGGCACGCGGCAGAACAAATAAACGGCCGGACCGCGGTATCTCCGGCCCCTTCCATAAGGACATTTTCGATATGGGCCGATTGCTCCCGAAACAAGGGATAAAAAAGGCGGGCCGACGGCCCGCCTTTTGTTTTCTTAGCTCTAATAGAGTATTGGTGAGCTTGGCGATACCGTAAAGCTGCTGCTGCCGCCGCCCCTACCATAAGAATCGAGACTGTAACCTCCCCTACCGCTGTTACCGGTGGTTGATGTGGTATAAAGAACTTCAACGGGTATTGTTTTGCATCCCTCGGCATTACACACACTGGCATATTGGAATATAGACGTATTAGGCGCATTTACCTTCACAATAGCTGCGAATCCCGAAGGGCTGACCGGGTGGCCTTGTGCAAGCGCCGCGGCCGCGAGCTGTGAGCCTAAGATCATCAACGGGGTCCCGGGGACGATCGTAGCAGTGTAGGTGATATTTGGGGTCACGTCTGCTGTCAGGATCGCCACACTGACACCATTGAGCCCGGTCTGAGTTGCATTTGACTGGAACTTAATGTAAGTCTCATTGCCGTTTGTTACTAAGATGTTCTCAATATAATACGTATTTGAAGGATTCAGAATAGTCCAGTCTAGGGTCGGCGCTAATAAAACCCTCGAATATCCGACCGCGACGTCGCTGCCGCCTCCCCCGCCTTGGAGGGTCACCGCAAGGTTGTAGGTCCCCGCATTGATCGAGACAGGCGGCGTTGAGGGCACGACCAATGTCATCGTGGCCGGCATACTGGGCGTATCCGGGGTGGTGCCTAACTGCGCGTTGGTATTCAGGTAGCAAATCTGGATGAAGTCGCCTGTAACCGATAGGGGAACAGACCCAGCCGTTAGCTGTGCCGCTGTAATAGCGGGCCCATTGTTGCCGCTGTAGCCGATAAACCCGATGCCTGCCAGATTCCCGGTTACCGTGAGCGCAAACGTATCAGCATCTGTAAGTACACGCTGGCAAGAACCCCCACCGGCTGCTACAACTACCAGGTCGTTTATACTTTGATCGCTGGTGATGGTGAGCCCAGCGTATGAATCGAGCGCGTCCGTCCAAGGAATGGTCCCCTGGATTCCTGACGCGGTAAACCCGATGAGGACCGGGGTGGTGCTAAAAGAAAGCACACTCGTCGCCGGTGTGACGGAAGCGGCGAACTGGTTTTTAACTGTCACGATAGTCCCGACGGCATAGACGTTCGCATCACCTGGGTTTGTCTGATTGTCAAACGTCATGGTGACCGCGGCGCCTACCGCGCTTCCGGCTGGTATCACGATGTTTTTCAACTGTGGGCTCAGCGCCGCACATCCAGCAGGCTGGACCGCGTACGAGGTACCGGGGGAAAGGGCCGTGGTGAGTTGGTAGACAACCTGCGTTGCCGACTGGGTTAGGGTAAAGCCCATTACTCCCGGCAATCCCGGGCTATCCGTATTACAGACATCAATGTCGGGGGTGGCGGTACTGAACGTCCCCCCTCCAAGGGTAATTTTGAGCTGGCCACCGAGCGCTAATGTTCCTCCCGAATAGGCCACATTCACCCCGGTCGGACTCAGACCGGTGCCGACGATGTAGCCGCCGGGGCCGCTTACGGGAATCTTTTCAGCAGCGAGCGTAGTGTTGCCGCCGTTCAGCACCGGCGCAGCAAAAGACCATCCTGATGCCAGTAAAAGGAACGTTGCAATTAAACATATCGATAACACATACTTCTTCATCTTCATGTTCCAGCCTCCTTGGTAAGTTTAGTTACATCTTTGGTTCTCTATCTCATTAAGATTCAACCCCGTTGCCCACCCCGGAAAAAGAGTCGAAGGCCCACAGCGATTGATTCAGTTTTTTTTCCCCGTCATCACCCCCTTGTCCGTTATATGAGGTGTGGAGGCCATCTTTTAATCGAGCCGCCATCTTCTCATGATGCCCCCCCTTTGCTATTCTATGCATGAATCAACCCACTGCCGGGGTTTTCTATAGTCCGATACATAATCTTGATATAGTACGGGGCGGTTGTCAAGCAGTTTTTTAAGAGTTTTTAATTTTTTTTTGAAACCAGGCCGCTTCTGTGCCATAATAATCCAATTCTTCACGGCCCCACATTTTCCGGATATCCTGCCGGACCCTTTCACAGGGCCTCCCCTCGGGTCACATGCGTGTGCGGCCGTGGGGGTGCTCCTGCCTGCGTGGGAAGGCACGCGT
This sequence comes from Syntrophorhabdales bacterium, assembly GCA_050012495.1. GTDB lineage: Bacteria > Desulfobacterota > Syntrophorhabdia > Syntrophorhabdales > WCHB1-27 > BOG-1155. Next base: position 28,503 of record JBEKHB010000021.1, on the reverse strand, counting down.
GTGCCGCGGCCAGGCAGGGAAAGAATTGACAGGGCTCTCAAAAGCTGTAATACTTTGAGGAAACACGGGATTTTGGATGACCAGGGAACTACGACGGCAATTCGATCTACTCCGGCTGATCACGGTCAAGGAGATAACGCTCAAGTATAAAAGGACATACCTCGGCATACTCTGGTCTTTACTCAACCCCGTCCTTTCCACCATGATCTTTTACATTGCCTTCAGGATCTTCATGAGAATTCGCGTCGAGAACTACACGCTCTTTCTGGTGTCCGCCATGTTCCCCTGGACCGCATTTTCCGCAGCGAGCTCGCTGTCGGCGAGCAGCCTGATCAATAATGTAAGCCTCATAAAAAAGATACGCTTTCCACGACAGATGCTGGTGATATCGGTGGTCATAGCCCAACTGGTCAACTTCCTCTTCTCCATCCCCGTCATCTGCGTCGTCGTGCTTCTTTACGATTTGACGCCCGGATTGAGCTGGATCGCCGGCATACCGATCCTCGTCGTCGTCCAGTTCACGCTCACCCTGGGGTTTTGCCTCGCCCTTTCTATGGTCAACGCATATTTCCGCGACATGGAGTATATAATCGGCATCTTTCTCAACATGCTCTTCTGGCTTACGCCCATCATCTATCCCGTCAGCACCGTTCCCGAACGGTATCGCGCCTACATGTATATCAACCCGCTGACGTCTCTCATGTCATCGTGGAGAGAGCTCTTCATGAGGAATCGCATCGAGTGGAGGGGCATCGGCCTCTCCTTCGCGGTATCGCTGGGTGTGCTGTGCTGCGGCATGCTCATTTTCCAGACGCTGGGCCGGCGCATCGATGAGGTCTTATGATAGAGCCTGCCATAGAAGTGACCGAAGTCTGGAAGAAATTTCCCATGACGCGAAACCACCCAGGCTTCAAGGAGTTCATCGTCAACCTGCCGCGATTTGCCGGCCGGAATGGGAAAACGGGCTTTTTCGCGCTAAAGGGCGTCAACCTGCTCGTGAAAAAGGGGGAGTGCGTCGGGATTGTAGGCAGAAACGGGGCCGGGAAAAGCACGCTCCTCTCACTGGTATTGGGCACGCTCCGGCCCACTGCCGGCCGCGTGCGGGTGACAAAAAAAATTACGCCCCTTCTCGAGCTCGGGGCAGGATTTCACCCCGACCTGACGGGGAGAGAAAACGTCTTTATCAACGGGGTGCTGCTGGGTCTGACCATGCGCGAGACGGCCATGAGAATGGATGCGATCGAGGAATTTGCCGAGATGAAGGAGTTCATGGATATGCCCGTCAGGACCTATTCAAGCGGCATGTACATGAGGCTCGCCTTCTCGGTAGCTATCCACGCGGAACCCGTGATCCTCCTGATCGATGAGATCCTCTCGGTCGGAGACCGGTCGTTCCAGAAAAAATCGAAAGACGCCTTGCTGACCCTGATCAGACAAGGCGTCACGACGCTTTTCGTCTCCCATAACGGACAGTCGGTCAAAGAGATATGCGACAGGGTTGTGTGGCTTGACCACGGGGAGGTTGCCGGCGATGGAATGCCCGACGACATACTCGCCCGCTACGACAGCTCCTCATCATAGAGGTCGTGGGGCTGTCCGATTTCACCCATGAGGAAAGAATCCAATGAAGACAACAAGCACAGCGCGCATCGGCCGCATCGGCCGCAAGGGGTTCACACTCATAGAAATACTGATCGTCGTCATGATCATAGGACTTCTTGCATCCCTGATCGCACCTAATATATTTTCACGCTTCGAGAGGTCGAAGGAGGAGATTGCCAAGGCCCAGCTCGAGATGCTGTCGTCTGCGGTGCAGGCGTACATGCTCGATATGGACACGTGCCCGCCGGCCCTTACGGACCTTATCTCCGGAAGCGACCCGAGGTGGAGGGGGCCCTATCTTTCGAAAAATCAGATACCCCTCGATCCATGGCACAGGGAATATCAGTATAAATGCCCCGGCGACCACGGGGATTTTGACTTCTCTTGTTTGGGGCCGGGCGGAAAGATGGACGAAAAAAGCATCAAGAACTGGTGAACATGCTGATCGGCGAGATACTCACACGCCTTTTCGGCGTTACAAAAGAAGAGATCGAGAAGGCCCTGCAAGTCCGGAACAAGGTCGGCGGCTATGTCGGGCAGATACTCATGCAGATGGGGTCCATCACGGAGACGCAGTTGATCGCGGCGCTTTCCGAGCAGCTTGCTATCGCGATTTTCGATAAAGACGCACATCGCGTGGATCAGGAGAAAACGGCCTCGTTTCTCTTCGATAAGGTAGACCTCGACCTGTTGCTCAAAAATAATCTGGCGCCGGTGGATGTGGACCTCGACAGGCAGACGCTCCTCATTGTCACGAATGACCCTGCGGGCGATTATCTTGCGCCGTACATCGTGCAGCGGACAGGCTTCGACATTGTCTACCTCCTTGCCACCGAGCAGGTCGTAAAAGAGCTTTCGGGCTTATACTCGACGGGCAAGACGAGCGACTTCGTCTCCCTTCACGTCGAAGACTCCCCGGAAAAATTGAAAGAAATGGCGTTTGAGGCCCCTGTCATCAAGTTCCTCAACAACCTCCTGAGCAGGGCGGTGGAGCTTCGGGCAACCGATCTGCACATCCAGCCCGCGGACAACAACTATTGGGTGCGATTCAGAATAGACGGCTTGCTCCACGACATCGAGATCCTCGATGAGCCGTTTTACCTTGCGACGGTTTCGCGGATCAAGCTCTTGTCCGGGTTGGATATTGCGGAAAAGAGGCTTCCCCAGGACGGCAAGCTGAGCACCAGGGTGGCCTCGACATTTCTCGACATAAGGGTCTCGACGCTCCCCACGGTACGGGGCGAAGGAGTGGTATTGCGGCTGCTTTACCGGGAGAGGCTCACCTTCGACATCGTCAACCTCGGACTCGAGGCGGATCATGCCCAGATGATTATAGACATGATATCGAGGCCCTATGGTATGCTTCTGGTGACAGGGCCCACCGGCTCAGGCAAGACGACCAGTCTGTACTCCATGCTGTCCCGCCTCAATGACAAGGAAAGGAAGATCATCACGGTCGAGGACCCTGTTGAGTATCAGATCGAGGGCATGAGCCAGATTCAGGTAAAAACTGAAATAGGCCTCACCTTTGCCTCGGCACTCAGGTCGATACTCCGGCACGACCCCGACATCATCATGATCGGCGAGATAAGGGACCGGGAAACCGCGGAAATAGCCGTCCAGTCGGCCCTCACCGGTCATCTCGTGCTCTCCACGCTGCATACCAACGATGCGCCGAGCAGCCTTTTCCGGCTCATAGAGATGGACGTCGAGGATTACCTGCTCAATTCCTCGATCATCGGCGTGATCGCCCAGCGCATTGTGCGCAAGAACTGCCCGCACTGCAGTGAAGAGGTTTCCCTTGGCGAGGATGTGATAAACCGCTATGAGCTGCCGCGGATCCACGAGGAATATAAGGGGCTGATCGGGAACGAGGTGCAGTTCGTGAAAGGCCGCGGATGTGATAAATGCGTGGGCACGGGGTACAGAGGGAGGAGCGCCATATTCGAGTGTTTCGTGTACGCAGATGACCTGAAGGAATGCTTCCTGAAGATGCATTCGCCCGAGTCCCTGCGGTCCATGCTGGGACGTGATCACTCCTTCAGGCCTTTGCGAACGGACGGAATGATAAAAGTGCTCAAAGGGCTCACCACCATAGAAGAGGTATTGCGGGTTTCCTGATGAACTTCCGATTTAAATGCATGGATACGTCGGGCAAAGAGCTGAAAGGGGTCATAGCGGCCGAGAGCGGCGCCGGGGCCCGGTCGCTTTTGCGGGAGCGCGGGCTGACGATCGTCGATATGGCCGAGAGCCGCGTCAAGGCAAAGCGGGTGTTCCGCGCACGGAAGCGGATCACGGATAGCGATATCTATAATTTTTCGAAAGAGATGACAATCCTGCTCCATTCCGGCATAAAGGTCGACAAAGCCATTTCCATACTGATAGATTCCGCCACAAACAGCCGGATGAAGGCGGTCTTCGAGACGATCCTCAAGGAGATAAAGGCCGGAAAGAGTCTCCACCAATCCTTTGCGGATGCCCGCACATTCGGACCGCTGGTTATTGCCATGCTCAATGCGGGAGAGAGTATCGGCGATTTAGGGTCGGCCTTCGAGAACATTGCCGCCCACATGAGGTTCCAGATGCAGTTCAAAAGCGAGATCAGGAATGCAATGACCTACCCCTTGTTTCTCGTGGCGGCAAGCATCGTGACGCTCTTCGTTATATTCAAATTTATCATACCCAGGTTTTTCAGCATTTTCGATCAGGGCGATATGCAGCTCCCGCTGATGGCAAAAATCCTCTATACCATAGGGGAGAGCCTGAACACGACCACCTTGTGCATCACAGGGGGCGTTGCAGTGGCGCTCATACTCGCGTATCGGCGCCTGGCCAGGCCGGGCGCCATTTCGGCCGCCCTTTACTCATCCCTCTTCGTTGTCCCCTTTATGCGAACGCTCATACTCTACCTGGAATTCTCGCGTTTTTCCTATGCCATGTACTCCATGCTCAACAGCGGGATAGAGTTTATCAAGGCGCTTATTCTTTCAACTGAGGTAATACAGCATACGCAGATCAGGAATGCCGTCGAGCCCACCATTAACCAGATCAAGGGCGGAAAAGGCATAGCGGATGTGTTTGCCAATGTCGGCCTTCTCCCTGAGCTTATGCCGAGCATGCTGAGGGTCGGTGAAGAGAGCGGCAACCTGAAGGAGATATTCTTCGAGCTGTACCAGGTCTTCGACGAGAGGTTCAAGAACAGCACGAAACGCATCCTTGCACTCATCGAGCCGTCCGTCATAGTCCTTACCGGCATCGTCGTGGGATTTATCGTGATATCGCTGATACTGACCGTGATGACCGTAGGGAACATAAAGCTTTGAAGGGCAAGGGTCTTACGCTGATCGAGATCCTCGTCGTCCTTGTCATCGTGAGCCTCATGCTGTCCGTGTCGATGCCGGTCTCTTATTCCATGTATCAGAGGTATCAGGCATCGCAGAAGGCTGAAGCGGTGCTCGTATGGATCTCCGGAATTCGCATGGATTCTTTTCTCTACAGCAAGGAGCGCGTCATCGATGCCCAGGGTGGGCGCCTCATGCTCGATGGCGCCGAGGAGACGCGCGCGAGCGCGGTTACGGCATATATGGACAAACCGATCAAGTTTTCCCGGAACGGCACGACGTCCGGCGGACGGATCAAGATCGGGGTGAGCGACTCCATTTTTTTTCTCGACGTCGAGGCGCCTTTTGGCGGTATCCGTCTGAGGAGATCCGCTGAGACGGGATAAAGGCTTTCTCATTATGGAGGTGCTTGTCGCGTGCCTTATACTGACATCCGCCGTCGCCGCAGGCATGTACCTCTTCCGGACCGGGTTTGACCATCTGGACAGGGCAAACACATCGAATGTCATATCATCCAAGCTGCCCCAGGCGATAACCTTGATAAGGGCGAGCGACCTGGGAAAAAAGTCGGGAATCGAGGATATGGGAGACGAGGCGACCCTGGAATGGGCGGCGACAGTGCTCGACAGTGTCAAGCCGGGCGGCGCCGGCGCCCCGAACATAGGCGCCGGCGCCCCGAACGTGTATGAGATCTTTCTTTACAAGGTCCACATGAAGCTGACATACAGGAAAAAGAACCGGGAGTACGATCTGAATGTGTTTAGGTATCGACGTGCCGGATCACCGGAGGCATTCGCCGCACAATAGGGGTTACACCCTTATAGAGGTGCTTGTGGCCATGACCATCTTCGCCGTCATGGTCGGCCTGGCGACTATGGCGTTTGACCAGTCCCTCAAGCAATATCGCGGCCTTGTCGAAAAGGGGATCAATTTCTGGGGCAATACCCGAAACCTGATGTTGTGCAAGAGTTTCGACTGTGCCAGCGACTACTATGCGCGTGATAACAACGGAAAATGGTCCCCCTATTTTCATGGAAACCAGGACCTCGTATCCTACGTCACCCTCTCACCACTGGTCGCCGACGTGCCTGTGGTGGTCTGGATAGTAAAGGAGGCCCTGGATGACGGCCGTTTCAATGTACTTTACTACGAGCTGCCCGTCTATACAAAAACCCGGCAGGAGATCGAGAGGGATTATGTCTTCGGCGATTACAGGAAAGGACAGGCCTTCAGATTACTGGAAAAGATCGACCAGTTGGACATTTCATTCTATGCCTATGACAGGGCGAAAGAATCCTATACGTGGGACTATGAATTTGAAGGTGAGAAAAGGGTCGGCCTTCCCATACTCATAAAGATGAGCTATGTCCGGGAAGGCAAAAGGGGCGCCATGTTTTTTGGGATCAAGACTAATTCTCAACGAAAACTCACGTATAACGAGGCCTATGCTCAACAATAGGGGTTCAGCCACCATTTTGATGCTCCTCATATCAATGGTCATCGTCACCATTGCCATCGGGTTCAACTGGCTCGTGAAGGCCCATTTGACCGCTGCAGAAGGGTTTCGAAAAAAATCGGAGGCGATGCTCAACGCCATGTCTGCGTTCGACACCCTCATGTATTCCGGGGTTACAGGGACGATGGGTCCACGGGATATCGTGTTCTCCACGAGACCGGACGTCCTTGGGGTGCAGACCATCCCGCTCGACGGCACTCCGGTCGACCTGCCGGGCAATGTCAGCATCAGGCTTCAGGATGCGAACGGCCTTATCTCTCTGGCCCGCTTCGACGAGAACGTCGTGCAAAGGCTGATCAAAGCAGTGCGGCCGCAGGAGGCAGGGTCTGTTGTCATCACCGACAGCCTCCTTGACTGGATCGATCCCGACCACTTCGAGCGACCCAACGGGGCGGAGGACTTGTTCTATAAAATGGCGGATAAGCCTTACACGGCGAGGAATTATGCCTTGCAGTACAAGGAGGAGCTTGGTTTCATCAGAGGCATGGACCCTGAGCTCTACCGGAAAATCGCCCCGCACACGACGCTTCTCCCCAATTTGGGGTTCAACCCCAATACGGCGAGCGACGAAGTGTTGATGGCCTATCTGGCCATCAACAATGACGCGGTGAAAAAGCTGAGAGACTACATGGGACAGAGACCCATTCTCTCGGATACAGAGCTCTTCGGTCTTACGGGCAGGACGATTGCGAGCACCGTCGAGGGCGTATATTTTTTCCCGGTAAGATGGCTGGAGGTCACTGTCTCCTCAGGGAAACCCCGGGCATACTATACGATCCGCGCAGGCGTCGACTTGAGACAGAACCCGATTTCCCCTTATAATGTTGTTTACTGGAACGAAGAATGACCATGCTTGCGGCGCGTTACCATGGCGAAGGCATAGAGATCTACAGGATCAAGAAGGATGCGGTGGAGACTGTCGCGTCAGGCCCTGCCGGTGAGCTGAAACCCGTTCGTGAGTGGGGGAACAAGGTTCTGATCCTGGGAAAGGAGCTCTCCTTTTATACAAGGAAGAAATATCCCGCTCTCAGCAACAAGGACCTGGGCAACGCCGTCCGGATAGACGCGGGCGACATCTTCCCCCTGAAACAACCGTCCTATACCTTTAAAGTATGGGAGAGAGCAGAAACATACCTGCTTGTGGACGTATGGGCGTGGCCCCGATCGATCGAGAGCGAGGCGGCGCGGTGCTTCCCTTATACCCACGTGATACCGGAAGACATGGCCTTTTTGTCCCAAAGGCCTGAGCTTACCCTGTTTCAAGGGCAAAACGGGATAACCCATGCGGTGGCCCACGACAGCAAAGGCTTTGTCGGCGCCTTTTCCTTTGCGAACCGCACCCCCGGCGAGCAACAGCTCAGCCTCTTCCTCAAGAACGTGTCCGAGATCGCACAAATAAATGTCTACGATCAAAAGGCGCTGGATGTGGCAGAGAGATTGAGAGCGCGGCTCGGCGCCGCTGTGAGGATTGTCGACAACGTTGAATGGCCTGCGAGCATCGAGGGTGTTCGGAGCATCCAGCTCAAAGGCTACGGCGCCGGCCTGCACGAAGATTACATAGCCAAGCTCGCGCTCCCATTGCGAATCGGGCTGTATATGACACTTGGCTGTGCACTCATGCTCTACGTCACGGACAGAAACTACACGTCCGCCCTTGGCGAGATAGAGTCCCGGATAGAAAGGTTGTCGAAAGACACAAAGGCCGCGGCCACAACGGTGAAGGGCAGAGATGAGACGGACAATGCCAAAAAGATCGCTGAAAAGGTCAAAGGGAATCGAACACCGCTGGCTGCCATGGAGGTGATGGCCAGGTATCTGCCGGAGGATGCCTATGTGACGAGAATGGTGGTGAACGAAACGGGGATAGATCTCTCCCTTTCCGCAAAAGAACCGCTGAAGGTGATAAAAAGTCTTTCAGGGGCTGAACCCGTAAAGACGGTCAAGCTTCAGGGCTCGCCCACCAAAAATAGCGTGACGGGAAGATATAATTTCGTCTTGCACATGGAAATGAAATGATAAACACGCAGACGAAAACTCTCCTTGTGCTGTTTCTTTTCATTATCGTTATGCTCAAATTCCTGATCGCGCCGCTGGTTCATTCGGTGGACGACAAAAAGGCTCTCCTCGGCATGGCGATTGAAAGCTACAGATCGAGATCGATGACGCTGAGGGCCTACAAAGCCACCAGGTCGATCGACGCCGCGGATGAAATGAATAAGAATCTTCTGCTCAAATCCGTGTATGAAAAGCGAATCCCCTTTATCGCCATACAAGTGGACGTACTTCAGAACCTGCTGGACGCGGCTGAAAAAGAGCGGCTGACTGTGCTCAATTTCGAGTTTCCGGAGGTAATGCCGGACAAGGAGATAAGCGAAGTCCCCATACTGGTCAGACTCAAGGGTCCCCACAAGGCGGTGATCGCCCTTCTACAGGCGATAGAGGCGAACAGGATGGCCTTGAAGTGCAAACAATTTGAAGGTCAGAACAGCAACCAGGACTTTCTTATCTCTATGCTCGTCACGGCCTTCAGGATGGAACGATGACACGGTCAGATGTGCAGGAGATGGCAAAAAAGCATTGGATGGACATTCTAGGTGTTGCATTATGTGTGAGCATAGGTTATTTTGCTGCGGGAAGACCGAGAGTTGACGACATGGTTTTGTCTCATCAGAAGATACCGCTGCCGGCGCGGAGGGTTCAGCCGAAGGAGACGGTAAAACCCGAGAACCCCGTGAGTGCAGCCCTATCGTATACGAATATCGAAAAAAAGAATATCTTCTCGGCGCAGAAGAGTTATGAGCTTTTGCCGGCAGGCGTGCCAATGCCTGAAAAGCCCTATGATCTCGTGGCTGTGCTCAGAGGAAACGAAAAAAGGGCGATATTCCGGAGCTATACGGGGTCATTGGTCTCACGCAAGCTGGGAGAGAAGCTTGCCGACGGCTCCGAGGTTGTCGAGATCGGCGACACCACCGTCTCCTTACAGAAAGGAACCGAGCGCAAAGAGCAGAGGATTTTTGTGGTAAGATCTAAGGGAGGAAAATAGAAACATGGCAAAACGAGCTTTTTGCGCCGTTTTCTTGATGGTCTTCTTCCTTGGTCTCGGCTGTGCTTCCACCCGGAAGGCGGCAACGCCGGAGGTAACTCCGCCGCCGGCCAGGAACGCGACGGAACAGACAAAGTCCTCCCTACCCCCGGAATTGACCGAGGGCCAAGCAGAGGAACTCGCTTCACCGACATTCAGGAGAGAGGTCCCTCCAAAACCTCTGCCAAAGAGTGAGCCGATCGATCCGGCCAAGGTCGTGCACGTCGCAAAACCTGTGCTTCTCAATACCGAAGGGCTTCCCCTCCCCGATTTCATCGTCTATGCCCTGGGGGAGACCCTGAAAGTGACCTTCGATGTCGATGAGAGCGTGCTCAAGATGAAGGACCCGATCACCCTGCGCATGACACAGGAAATGCCGCCCACCCAGGTGCTTGAGATCGTGATCGGCGTCCTTGAGAAGCGGGGTCTTGTGGTGCAAGAAAAGAACGGGGCCCTTTTCATCTCCCGGTCCAGGCCGCCCGCCCGGAGACCTGTTGACGTGAGGGTAGGGAAGGAAGTTCCCGATACCGGCGAAGAGATACTCCAGATTGTGCAGCTCAAATACGTACGCATCGCGGAGATAGAACCGGTTATCAAGGAGACCTACAAGACGGGCTTCACTATGAGGCCTTATCAGAGGGAGAACGCCCTGCTCATCTCGGGACCGGCCACAGTCGTAAAAGAAGTGATCGACTTCATCACCCTGCTTGATGTCCCTTATCTATCGAATAGGAAGATGCTCATGCTCAAGCTGACCTATTGGGACACGGATGAGTTTGTCAGACAGCTCTCGATAATACTGGAAGGGGCCGGTTTCAGTGTGACAAGGTCACCCAGGGATGCAGGCGTCTATTTCGTCCCCGTCAGGTTCCTCAGCAGCGTCCTCGTGATCACACCTGACGAGGCATCTGCCAAATATGTGATGGACTGGTACAGGAAGCTCGATACCTACGAGTCGGTGGGCGCCGAGGAAAAGGCTTTTACCTACACCCCCAAGTACTCTCGCGCATCCGATCTGGTAGATGCCCTATCGCGAATCTATACGGGGACGAAGGCCACCGAAGGCACGCTCAAAAGTCAGCCCCAGGTACAGGGTCAGCAAGTGGCGCAGCAGCAACCGCAGGGCCAGGTCCCGTACCCGACGCAGTACCAGACACAGGCTCAGACCGGCGCCCAGGCCGGGCAGACCGGGCGGGGGAGCTCCCTTCTCTTCTCCTCGCTAAGGATGACGTCGGATGACAGAAGAAATATCATACTGATCAGCTCGTCGCCTGCCGTCTATAAAAGCATCCTCACCTACCTCGAAAAGCTCGACACGCCTCCGAGGCAGGTGCTCATCGATGCGACCGTTGCCGAGTTCACACTATCGGACCAGTTCCAATTCGGCGTTGAGTGGATGATGAAAAACAGCTATAAGAACGGCACCTATACCGCGCAAACCCTCGGCAACATCGGGGTCACCACCACCACGGGGGTTGTCGGCCAATTCCTCTCGAATTCACAAAAATTTCAGGCAGTCGTCAATGCCGCTCAAACCAAGGGCCTCGTTCGCATCCTGTCAAATCCCAGGATCATGGTGATCGATAACCAGGAGGCTACCATACAGGTCGGCACAGACGTGCCCGTCCTCACCGGACAGATTGCCGCCGCCGGTATTACGACGTCAACGGGCGGAGCTACCGTGCTGCAAAACGTGCAATACCAGAGCACGGGCATCATCCTGAAGGTGAAGCCGTTGATCAATACCGAGGGCCTTCTCACCCTGTCCCTTAACCTTGAGGTGAGCGAAGCAGAGCCAAATACCACTTCCAGTGTAAGCTCCCCTGCGATCTCGACAAGAAAAATTTCCACAAATATCGTCGCAGCCAACGGCGAATCGGTCATGCTCGGGGGCCTCATATCTGAAAACAAGCAGATAACGGACAACAAGGTCCCCTTTCTGGGCGACGTACCCCTGCTCGGCTACCTGTTCAAGAACAACTCACAAACGCTAAGTAGGACCGAACTGGTCATCATACTGACGCCGACGGTCATTACGAACGTTGAGGATGCAACCAGGGTTACCAAGGAATTCCGGGAAAAGCTGAAGTGGTCCATAGATAACTAGGAGCGACATTTTTGAGATAACGGCCTCGACGAGGCCCCGAGCAAGAAGCTAACTCCGGAACAGCTCGCTGAAAAAGTCCCTTGCAGCCTGCGCGGAGAAGCCCTCCTCCACGTAGCTCAGTGAGTTGCGGGAGAGGGTGCTCCAGAGCGTCTCGTCCGTATAGGCCGTGACCACCTTTTCGGCAAACCGGCCCGCGTCGGTGGCGATCAACGCCGTCAGACCGTCCTCCAAGCCGAGGCCTTCGGCGCCGATATCGGTGGTGACCACGGGTACGCCATAGCTCATCGCATGAATGACCTTACCTTTAAGCCCCGCACCATATCGCAATGGGGCAACGAAGACCATAGCCTCACGAAAAAACGTCGACGGATCGGGCACGAAACCTGTCACAATCACGTCGTCCGACCGCAGCCCCAAAATTCTTATCGTGGGATCGCTTCCGAGGATAAGGAGCCTCGCAGCCGGCAATTGCTTCTTAATCAAAGAGAACACGTCTTTGACAAACCAGAATACGCCGTCTTCGTTTGGCTCATGGGCGAAACCTCCAAGGAATAGGAGGTCCTTTCTCCCGGCAAATCCTTGTGCGCATCCATTGACCGGTTGAATCCATGGCGAAACACGTATGTCTATCACCGGATCCATTTCGTTAACTATCTCCTTTTCTCTCTTGCTGAATACTATGGTTACATCGCTGGTTTTCATGAGGTAGAGTTCTTTCGATTCCCACCCTCTCACCGCCCTGAGCATTTTTGTATTGTGCTCCAGATCAGCCCGCCTGCGTTCCCTCAAAAAAGCAAGGTCGTGGGGAATGTATACGAGTGTCGCTTTTGAATACTTTCTAATCTTATCAATATAATCGATAGCTATGTCGGGCCTCGATATGCAGGCCACGTCGAAATGCTTCCCGTAACTTCTTATGTAATTGCGAAAAGAGACAGACCCGTAAACAACCTCGACGCCCAGTTGCTGGAGCTCCGTCGCGTACGGTTCCGTCCTCGAAAGGTTATCCGGCCAGAAGACTATTTTGTACCCGAGGGACAAAAAAATCCGCACATATTCCATGGTGATGAAGGAACCCGCATCTCTGTCCCAGGCGGGCACACAACGGTCGACGTAAAGCATGAGCTTTCTGTTTCTCGACCTGTCTCTTGCCAGGAACACGCCATTTTCATTCTCGGCGTGGGTCTCCTCCAGCCGTGTCCTCCACTTGCTATAGAACTTCTCCTGATTGATTGCCTGATATTGTTTCATGCCTGTGGCGGCGTCTACCCCGGCTGTCGCCCCTTCGACGTGCACGATCTCCGCCCCGGGCTGATAGACTGTCTTAAACCCAAGCTCCCGCGCACGAAAACACAGATCCGTATCCTCATAATAGCCCGGCGAATAACGGCTGTCAAAAAAGCCTATCCGTCTCAACAGATCAGTTCTCACCAGCAGGCACGCCCCTGAGCAATAATCGACCTCCTTGACGTAATTGTATTCCCACTTATTGGGGTCATCATACCTTCCATAGTTGGAGGCCGGACATAAGGAATTATTCCACACAATCCCCCCAGCCTCCTGCAGGATACCATTCGGGTAGATAAGCTTTGCCCCGACTATCCCAATGGACATGTCACGCTCAGCGACATCTACCATCGACTTGAGCCAGCCCTCGGTGACCAGCGTGTCGTTGTTCAAAAGCAACACGTATCGGCCTGAGGCCTCTCGAGCTCCACGATTGCAGGATTCGACAAAACCTATGGTGCGTCCATTTCTCAGCACCTTCACCGAACTCACCTTCCCAAGCATTGCAGCAGTTTCGTCAGTGCTCCCGTCATCTACAATGATCACCTCGTAAGAGATGGCCTCCGTATTTTCCAGTATCGACCTGAGACATTGATACGTGTGCGTCCATCTGTTCCGCACAGGCATGACGATCGAAACCTGCGCCTGAGCATGAGACGTGAAGTCTACTATCTCGACCTCATCGAGCCTCGGTTTTTTTTGCGCCGACACGGTACCGGGGGCCGACCGTACGTGTGAAAAAGGCTCCGAAAGCTTCCTTGCGATTTTTTCTAACAAAACGGTAAAAGACCCCGTCCTCAGACAGTATATGAGTTTCCTCATATGGGCCCTGTTAATGTTGGCAAACGCCTTTCGAGGGCCCAGAATCGTCTTAACCACGATGAGATAAATGATCCGCCTCTTGCTATTCACCGGCAGAAGCCTGTCCCTCACGCGATTGCGGGGCGGAAGAGACGTTGACTCATACTTGTTCACAGATTGCTCCCGAGAAAACAAGCCCCCTGCCGGAATACCCGGCAGGGGGCGCAATCTTTCAGAGTCCTGCGTAAAGGGCTGTTTCCCGCTACTTTCCGCCTGCCGTGTCGGCAATCTTCTCCTCGCCGATCCTCATCCCGTAGAAGGAGCGGTAGATGAATACGAGGGCCACGATGAAGAAGACGACGGCGAGGCTCGTCTTGAGTGTCTGCGAGTGCATGGTAACCGCGATTTCCGTTGCAAGCAGGCCGAAGAGCGTGGTGAACTTGATGACAGGGTTCATGGAAACCGAAGAGGTGTCTTTGAACGGATCGCCCACCGTGTCGCCCACGATGGTCGCCTCGTGGAGGGGGGTGTTCTTCTCTTTCAGGTCTACCTCGACGATCTTTTTCGCATTGTCCCATGCGCCGCCCGCGTTCGCCATAAAGATCGCCTGGAAGAGACCGAAGAAGGCGATGCCGATCAGGTAGCCGATGAAAAAGTAGGGGTTGAAAAACGACAGGGCGAGGGCCATGAAAAAGATGACGATGAAGATGTTGATCATCCCCTTCTGCGCGTACTGGGTGCAGATCTTCACAACTTCCTTGCTGTCCTTGATGGAAGCTGTTGTGCTGTCGAGCTTGATGTTCTCCTTGATATAGACGACTGCCCGGTAGGCGCCCGTCACCACGGCCTGGGTGGCCGCCCCGGTAAACCAGTAGATCACCGCGCCTCCCATGAGGAGACCGAGGACGACCTCCGGCTGCACGAGGGAGAGCTTCGCCACCGCGCCGCCGAAAATGCGTTCCAGCAGGATAATGATGCCGAAGACCATGGTTGTCGCGCCGACGACGGCCGTACCGATGAGCACCGGCTTTGCCGTTGCCTTAAACGTATTGCCCGCGCCGTCCGCCTCTTCGAGGTAATCCTTGCCGTTCTCGAAATCGGGGTCGAAGCCGAACTGCTTCTTTATCTCCGCCTTTATGTTCGGGACGCTCTCAATCTGCGAGAGCTCGTACACGGACTGCGCGTTGTCGGAGACGGGGCCGAAACTATCGACCGCAATGGTCACAGGACCCATGCCGAGGAAACCGAAGGCCACGAGGCCGAAGGCGAACACCGGGGCCGCAAAGGCAAATTCCTTCGGCATAAGGGCCTGGATCGACCCGTTCGTGGAGACGAGATAGGCGATGAGCATAAGCACGATGATTGTCAGGCCCTCCCAGAAGGCGGACATGTTGCCCGCGACGAAACCGGAAAGGATATCGAGGGATGCGCCGCCCTGGCGCGCGCTCGCCACGACCTCCTGGACGTGGCGCGAGCTCGTGCTCGTGAAGACCTTCGTGAACTCAGGGATCAGGGCGCCGGCCACCGTGCCGCAACTGATGATGATGGAGAGGGCCCACCACAGGGACGCATACTTCGGGTCCGGAAGGCTGCCGAGGAGGAGGTAGGTTGCACAAAACGTCACGATGATGGAGATTGCCGACGTGATCCAGACAAGGTTGGTGAGGGGCTGCTCGAAGTTGAATTTCTTCTTGTCGCTGTAAACGGCCGATGTGATGCCGGTGTTGATGAAGTATGAGACGAGGGAGGTGAGTATCATGAGAATACGCATTGCAAAGATCCAGATGATCAGGGTGCCTGCCATGACGGGATTGAGGGCGAGGGCGAGGGCGAGGAAGGCGATCAGGGCAACGCCGGTCACGCCGTATGTTTCAAAACCGTCCGCCGTCGGCCCCACGCTGTCGCCCGCGTTGTCGCCCGTGCAGTCGGCGATGACGCCGGGGTTCTTCGGGTCGTCCTCAGGCAGATGGAAGACGATCTTCATCAGGTCTGAGCCGATATCGGCGATCTTGGTGAAAATGCCGCCGCAGATCCTCAGGGCGCTTGCGCCGAGTGATTCACCGATGGCAAACCCGATAAAGGAGGCGCCGACCATCGCCTTGGGGAGGAAGACCAGGATGCAGATCATGAAGAAGAGCTCGACGCTCACGAGCAAAAGACCGACGCTCATGCCCGAGCGCATGGGGATGGCGATGACGTTGACCGGCTTGCCGTAGAGCGACGCGAAGGCGGTCCGGGAATTCGCCCGGGTGTTGATCCTCATGCCGAACCAGGCCACTCCGTAGGAGCCGAGTATGCCGAGGACAGAGCAGAAGAGGATGACGACTATGTTGAAGAAGGGCGCGTGCTGCAGCCCGACGAAGTAATAGGTCATGCAGATGGCGATAAGCACCCAAAGGATGACAAGAAACTTGCCCTGCTGGGCCAGATAGGACTTGCAGGTCTCCCAGATGATGTCGGACACATTGAGCATCGAGCTGTGAGCAGGCAGGTTCTTTGTCTGATTTGACTGGACGAGGCCGAAGACGAGCCCGAGGACGCAGACGAGCAGGCCGAAATACATGATGTGAATGCCGTTCAGGCTGCCGCCGAAGATGGTAAAACTCACATTGCCCAAATCGGGCAGCACGATGTCCGCCTCGCCGGCGATTGCAGGTATAACGCCGATGAGAAGCGGTAAGGCGAAGGCAAAAAGAACGGACAGCACTTTACCTACCTTTGTAAACCCCATGTACAACCTCCTCACAAAAGTTTTAGTACGGATCGCTGCGTATGACCCGTCCTCTCTATGGAAAGAACCCTTCACGTGGTTCGAGATAAATTAAAAAAGATCACCCCCCGGTCTTGGATGCGACCGAGATCCTCGTGATAGAGCGCATGAGGGCTGCCTGAAAACGCAGGTATTCCTCCTGCTCCAGGGAAAGCCCTTTCAGACCGCCTTCGGCCCTCTCTTTGGCCCTCAGGGCCCTCGTCACATCGACCTCCTCTGCAAATTCGGCAGTATCGAGTAAAAAGGTAACCCTGTTCTCAAGGACCTCGGCAAAGCCGCCGCTTGTCGCGATAAAGCGGGCCCCGCCATCCGCAATGAAACGTATCTCTCCGTGTCCCAGGGTCGAGAGAAAGGCGACATGACCGGGAAGCACGCCGAACTCCCCCGCCGTGCCCGGTGCCTCTACCGTGTCGACATCTTGCCTGATCATCACCCTCTCAGGGGTGATGATCTCGAGATAGAGTTTTTCCACGTCACTCTCCCATCATCTTTTTCGCCTTCTCAACGGCTTCGTCGATAGTGCCGACCATGAAGAATGCCTGTTCAGGCAGCTCGTCGTGCTTCCCCTCGAGAATTTCCTTGAATCCCCTGACCGTCTCACTTATGGGGACGTATTTGCCGGCGGAACCGGTAAAGGCCTCAGCCACAAAGAAGGGTTGGGAGAGGAACCTCTGGATTTTCCTTGCCCTCGAGACGACGAGCTTGTCCTCTTCAGAAAGCTCGTCCATGCCGAGAATGGCGATGATATCCTGCAGATCCTTATACTTTTGCAGTGTGTGCTGAACGTCCATCGCCACCCCGTAGTGCTCGTCGCCCACTACCTTCGGATCGAGGATCCTGCTCGTTGAATCGAGCGGGTCGACGGCGGGGTAGATGCCGAGCTCGACGATCTGGCGGGAGAGCACCGTTGTGGCGTCAAGGTGGGCGAAGGTTGTGGCCGGCGCCGGGTCGGTAAGGTCGTCGGCAGGCACATAGATGGCCTGGACAGAGGTAATTGACCCGCGAAGCGTCGAGGTGATCCTTTCCTCCAGCTCGCCGAGGTCGGTTGCCAAAGTCGGCTGATAGCCGACGGCGGAAGGCATCCTGCCGAGCAGCGCCGAAACCTCGGAGTTGGCTTGAGTAAATCGGAATATGTTGTCAATAAAGAGGAGCACGTCCTGGCCCTCTTCGTCTCTGAAGTATTCGGCAGCGGTCAAGGCGGTGAGGCCTATCCTTGCGCGCGCGCCGGGGACTTCGGTCATCTGCCCGTATATCAGCGCGGTCTTGTCGATAACCCCCGATCCCTTCATCTCCAGCCACAGGTCGTTCCCTTCCCTGGTCCTCTCCCCGACGCCGCCGAATACGGAGATGCCCCCGTGCTGCATGGCGATATTATGTATCATCTCCATGATGACCACGGTTTTCCCCACGCCCGCGCCGCCGAAAAGACCGACTTTGCCGCCTTTGGGATACGGCTCCAGGAGGTCGATAACCTTGACGCCGGTCTCCAGGAGCTCGATCTTTGTGTTCTGCATGACGAGGGTCGGAGCGGGACGGTGAATGGAGTACCGTTCTTTCGTCTCCACCGGCCCCTTGCCGTCAACGGGCTCGCCGATGACGTTCAACACGCGCCCCAGGACCTCTCTCCCCACGGGGACCGTAATAGGCGCCCCCTTATAGACAGCCTCCTGGCCGCGTCTCAACCCGTCCGTGGTCTCCATCGCAATGCACCTGACCGTGCTGTCGCCTATATGCTGGGCAACCTCAAGGACAAGGTTTCCCTGCTTATCGCTGATCGTCGGATTAGAAAGGTATATGGCTCCATAAATAGACGGAAGGTTATCAGGCGGGAAACGGACATCGACCACTGTTCCGATAACCTGTACGACCTTCCCCACAACTTCGGAATTCATTCTCGCGCGCCTCCTTTAGGTGCTCTGCAAAGCTTCCGCACCGCCGACAATATCCATCATTTCGTTGGTAATGCTCTGCTGACGTGTTTTGTTGTAGACAAGGGTGAGGTGATCGATCATCTCGCCGCAGTTGCTGGTCGCATTCTCCATTGCCGCCATCCGCGACGCGTGCTCCGAAGTCTGTGACTCCACGAGGGCAAAATAGACCTTCGTGAACAGATAGTGAGGGATGAAGCGGTCTATTATGGACTGCATGTCAGGCTCGTAAAGATAATCCGGGCCCTCATCGGTTTTTTCCGGCTTCAAGGGCAGAAACTCCTCGAACATCACCTTCTGATTGATGGCGGAGTGGAAGTGCGTGTAGATGAGATAGACCTTGTCGAACTCGCCGCCCAGATAGAGGTCCGTCACTTCTCGGGCCATCTCTCCGGCCACCTCGGAACCGACAGTTTTCATGTCGACCCATTCCCTCGTCGTCTCGGTGCTTCTCCGTCTCAAATAGTCCCTGATCTTTCTGCCGACGACGTAGACGCCTATCCTCTCGTAGTGTGCCCTGTTCTCCCGGACGAAACGCTCGACGGCGTTGGCGACGTTGAGGTTGAAGGCGCCCGAAAGGCCCCTGTCGGACGCGATGGCGAAGAGGAGGACCTTCTTCGGCTCAACACGCTCCAACAACAAAGGGTGGCTGTGCTCAGGGACGCGGCTCGCCATCCGTTTCAAAAGCTCCTCCATCCGCACCGCATAGGCCGTGATCTTTTCCAGCTCTTCCTGGGCCCGCCGGAGCTTCGACGCGGAGATCATTCTCATGGTCCTGGTAATCGTTTGCGTGCTCCTGATGCTGTTGATCTTTCTCTTTACATCGCGCAGGGTTGCCATCGTCGCATCCGTCAGTACGAGAATTTTTCTTTAAACGCGGCCAGCGCCTTATTCAGGTTCGCCTCGACGGCCGCATCGATCTCTTTCTTGTCCCTTACCGCAGCCAGTATATCAGGATGCTCCTTTTCCATGTAGGGCAGCATCTCTTGCTCATACCTGGAGATGACCGCCTCCGGGTAGATGTCCGTATAGCCGTTTGTTCCGGCATAGAGCAATACCACCTGTTTCTCGACGGGGTACGGCGAATAAAGGTTCTGCTTCAAAAGCTCCTGCAGTCTCGCCCCCCTGGAGAGAAGGGCTTGCGTCGACTTATCCAGATCGCTTCCGAACTTTGCAAATGCCGCCATCTCCCTGTACTGGGCGAGGTCGATCCGGAGCCGGCCGGCCACCTGCTTCATTGCCTTCGTCTGTGCGTTGCCGCCGACCCTCGAGACGGAGAGGCCGACGTTGATGGCGGGCCTGGTGCCGGAGTAGAATAGCTCGGGCTCAAGGTATATCTGCCCGTCGGTAATGGAGATGACGTTTGTCGGGATATAGGCGGACACGTCGCCTGCCTGGGTCTCGATGATGGGAAGAGCGGTCAGAGAGCCGCCGCCATGGGCGTCGTCCCATTTTGCCGCACGCTCAAGCAACCTGGAGTGGAGGTAGAATATATCACCGGGGTAGGCTTCCCTTGCCGGTGGTCGTCTCAGAAGCAGCGAGAGCTGCCTGTAGGCGACCGCGTGTTTCGACAGGTCGTCGTAGGCGATCATGGCATGCCGTCCCGTATCCCTGAAATATTCGCCCATGGAAGAGCCCGAGAAAGGCGCGAGATACTGGAGCGGCGCCGAGTCGCTCGCGGTAGCCGCGACCACCGTAGTGTATTCCATAGCGCCGTTGGCGTTGAGCACATCGACGATCCTGGCCACGGACGATCTTTTTTGACCTATGGCCACGTAGATGCAGAAGACGCCTTTGCCCTTCTGGTTGATGATAGTGTCGATGACGATGGCCGTTTTCCCCGTGCCCCGGTCCCCGATGATCAACTCCCGCTGCCCTCTTCCGATAGGGATCATGGCGTCTATGGCCTTTATGCCCGTCTGCAAAGGCTCTTTCACGGGCTGCCTCACCACGACGCCCGGCGCCCTTTGCTCGATATTTCTGTACTCCGTCGCCGTAACGGGACCTTTTCCGTCAAGGGGAATTCCCAGGCCGTCGACTACCCGCCCCACCAGACCCTCGCCGACCGGCACCTGGGCGATCCTGTTGGTCCTTTTGACTATATCGCCTTCTTTTATCTCCGCAAACTCGCCGAAGATCACCGCCCCTATGTTATCTTCCTCCAGGTTCAGGACCATGCCAATGATATTCTGGGGAAACTCGATCAATTCTCCGGACACGGCATTTTCAAGGCCGTAGATCCTCGCAATACCATCTCCGATCGAGATAACGGTACCCGTTTCCTGAAGGTCGATCTCCCTCTCGAAACCCGATATCTTCTGTTCTATGATCCTGCTTATCTCGTCTGCCTTGACTGCCATCGGTCTACTCCTTCATCATGCTTTCATTCAATAATTCGAGCTGCCTCTTGACGCTGCCGTCGATCCTCATCCCCCCTACGATTACCTTCAGCCCTCCGATAAGCTCCTTGTCCTCTTCGCTACGGAGCTCGACCTTCTTGTTGAGCCTCTCTCCCAGTGCCTCTTCGATCCGGGCCTTTGTGCCGTCCGGCAGGGGATAGGCCGAATACATGGTGCCCCTTACCCTTCCTTCTTTATCATCCACGAGCTGCTCATAGGCATCGTGTATGGCAACGAGATAGGTCATTCTATTCCTTTCGAGAAGCAGGCCCAGCAGGGCGGCAACCGGCGGCGACACATCGAGGGCAGCCATAAACCCTGAAAGCAGCTCTTTTCTCTTGCCCATCTCGAAAAGGGGCAGCGCCAGGGCCTTCCGGATCCTCGGCGCCTCGTTCACGATCTCCAGAATCTCTTTTATCTGCCGCAGGTAATCTTTATAGCTTCCATCCTTAACGCCTGCGGCGAACAAGCCTTTCGCATAGCTCCTCGCGATCGACTGCCGTATCAATTGATGCTCCTCACTTTTTGGATAAACTCTTCGACCATGCGGTCATGGTCTTCCTTCCGGAACGTTTCCCGCACCTTCCGCTCTGCTGCCGTGATCGTCCGTCCGGCGATCTCGGCCCGGACCTTTGCAAGCGCTTCTTTCATCTCCTGCTCGTAGGCGAGGCGCGCCTGCTCGCGTATAC
Organism: Syntrophorhabdales bacterium; assembly: GCA_050012495.1. Taxonomy (GTDB): domain Bacteria; phylum Desulfobacterota; class Syntrophorhabdia; order Syntrophorhabdales; family WCHB1-27; genus BOG-1155. The sequence goes on along the minus strand of JBEKHB010000021.1, from coordinate 6,981 downwards.
GGGAAGCCAGTCCACGGGCATCGTCCAGGATCTTCTTTCGCTCCCCTTCCATCTCAACGAGCGCCGAGGCGCGAAACGCCTCAATCTCACCCTCCAGCTTCGAGAGCCTTTCTTCATACTTTTTTTTGGCCTCTTCAGCCTCCCTGAGCAGCCGGTCGGCCTCTTCTATTTTCTCTTTCACGGCATCATGTCTTTTCAGCAGGTACTCTTTTAAGGGTTTTCTCAGAAAATAGACCAGGGCAGCCACGAGGATCGCAAAATTGATGAACTGCAAAAACAACTGGAGCCACAGGGGCAGGTCCTTGCCAAGTCCCATCACTTACCTCTTTTCGTGATCTTTTGCAAGATTTCCACGGCGAGCCGGTCCGATTCGCCAAGAAGCGCATCCAGGGTTTTTCCGGCTTCCTTTTTTACCGTCTCCTTCACCTTTGCCAGCTCCCCGGCAAGCTCCCGTCTCGCTTCTTCAATAACCTTCATCGAGGCGGCATGCGCCTCTTTGAGCGACCCTTCCCGCTGCTCCATTATGGGCAGCTTCCTTTCTTTCAGTTTCTCCTCATAGGTTTTCGTGAGAACCTCTGCCTCCTGCCTGGTATCTTCCGCTTTACCGGCAAGAGACTCGATCGCCGTGCGCCGTTTCTTCAGGCTGCCCAGTATCGGCTTGAAGAGGAGCGCGTTAAGGAGGATGAGGAGGATGAGGAATTGAAAGAACTGAATAAAGAGTGTGTAATTGAATTCAATCATGCTTTATCCCTTGGGCCGTGCTACTTGTGATAAAAAGTACATTTCAATAATCCTGCCACTTGTGATAAAAAACACATTCCAAGAACCCTTTCATACCACAAAAGCCGACAGACTTTCAACCAAATTTATTATTCAGACGACACGGCGAGGGCACTGAGTAATCTTTCAAGGTCTTCCCTGGAATAGAACTCGATGATCACCTTGCCCTTATTCTTCTTGAAGGTCACCTGCACCTTGGTCTTCAGCATTTCCCGCAGCATCTCCTCCACGTGGGAGAAGGGGGCAGGTTTCACCGGCCCGGCGGTTTTCCTTACCCGCTCCAGCTCTCTCACCGACAGGCCCTCGTCGAGCACCCTTTTCACGTATCTCTTCTGTTCCTGCTCGCTTTTCAAGGTGATGAGCACCCTGCCATGTCCCTGGGTCAGCTTGCCTGCCGCCATCAGCTCCTTTATCCACGAGGGGAGCTTCAGGAGCCGTATATAATTTGAGATCGAGCTTCTCTCGATCCCCATTTTTTTCGCGAGTTCCTCATGGGTGTAACCGAACTCTTCCACGAAACGCTGATAGACAGTCGCTATCTCGACAGGGTTCAGGTCCTCCCTTTGCAGGTTCTCGATCATCGCAAGCTCGAGGGCTTCGTGGTCGTCGACGTCCCTGATGATCGCAGGCACCTCTTTCAGCCCGGCCATTTTACATGCGCGGAAACGGCGCTCGCCCGCAATGATCTCGTAGACGCCCTCTTTTCTCCGAATGATAATCGGCTGCAGCAGCCCTTTTTCCTCGATCGACGATGCAAGCTCAACAAGTGATTCCTGCCGCATCTCGATCCTGGGCTGAGTGGGGTTCAACACTATCTGCTGCACCGGGATGAGATGGACTCCTCCTTCGTCCACGTCCTTCAAGATAGCAGAAAGTCCTCTCCCGAGCGGGTCCTTCTTGCGCATTTAACTCCCGTTACAAAGGATATTGATCCACGTAACTTCCGTTACAAAGGATATTGATCCACGTAACTTCCGTTACATGGATATTTCCGCCGCCAGATCGAGGTAGCTCTCCGCGCCTTTTGAGGCGGCATCGTAAAGGATCACGGGCTTCCCGTAGCTGGGCGCTTCGCTCAACCGGACGTTCCTCGGGATAACCGTCTGAAACACCTTGCTGCCCAAGTGTTTCCGTGCCTCCTCCATGACGCGAAAGGAGAGGTTGTTCCGCCTATCGAACATGGTGAGGAGCACCCCGAGGATCTCCAGTTCGGGGTTGAGCTTCTTCTTGATGACCGAGATCGTTTTCAAGAGAAAAACAAGTCCCTCCAGTGCGTAGTACTCACACTGAAGGGGAATGATGACAAAGTCGGAGGCAGCCAGCGCGTTGACCGTAAGGAGGCCCAGGGAAGGCGGACAGTCTATGATGGTGTAGGGATAACGCTCCCTTATCCCTGCAAGGGCCCGTTTCAGTATCAACTCCCGCTCCTCCATTTCGAGAAGCTCGATCTCCGCGCCGATCAGGTCGGGATGGCCGGGGACCAGGTCGAGCATGGGTACTTCCGTCTTGGTGATTACCTGTTCTATCGTCGCGTCGCCTATAATGGTGCGGTACAGGTGTTTCTTCAGTTTTCCGTAAGAAATGCCGACGCCGCTCGTCGCGTTGCACTGGGGGTCCGAATCCACAAGAAGGGTCCGGTGCTCCGCGACGGCGACCGAGGCCGCAAGGTTGATTGCCGTCGTCGTTTTTCCCACGCCGCCTTTTTGATTTGCAATCGCGATGATCTTTCCCATAGACAAGATACATTAGCATAAAACGATCTGTCTATGAAACCTTTTTGTACACGAAGAGTTGGTATGCCTTCTCGCTCTTGGGCAAACAATAGCGCTCTGCCTTTTGCAGAAGAAAGCCGGCCTGGGCAGACACCTCTTCTCCCTTGCCTTTCACGAGAAAGGCCGATCCTCCTTCCCTCAAATGCCTGCCTCCTTTGACGAGCACCGCAGGCGCAGGTCCGAAGGCCTTTGCAATGAGCGCTTCAACACCGAGGGGTGGTATGTCTTCCACACGCCCGTGGACGATCTCCAGCCGGGCAAGACCCAAAAGCCGCTTCACATGCCTCTGGAAGAGGATCTTCTTCAGGGCCTTATCGAGCGAGAAAATCTGTGTATCAGGATTCAATATGGCAAGGGGGATTGAGACAACCCCTGATCCCGAGCCAAGGTCAAGAAGGGAATTCAAGCCGGTAATGTGCGTGTGAAGGAAAAAAGCGTCGTAGAGAAGGTCGCCTACGATTTGTCCGCCCTCTTTAAGGCCGACGAGGTTCATCGTCCGGTTCCATCGCCCAAGCTCCTCAACGTAGGAGAAAAGCCGGCGGGCCGTTGTCGCGCCATACCCAATATTGAAAAAGGTGAGCCCTTCCTCGATGAGTCCCTGTAATCTCTCCATAGCGACACCCGCCGCTCGCGCCCCTCGTTTCCGTCCGTGTAAAGACTGTCCCAAAAGTGCACCGGCCGGTGCGCCGCAATACATTAGCATAAATTTCTCGTTTCTGTTATAGTAAGCAATGCGAAAAAGACTCTTGCTTTGCGCTATTCTCTGCTTTGTCGTCGTGAGCTGCAGCCACAAGAAGGCCGAAGTGAAGAAGGTCGACAGCCCCGGGAACCTTTACGTCGAAGGCATCGCATTCATGAAGAAGAAGCAGTATGACAAGGCCGTCGCGAGCTTCAGCAAAGTCCGCGAAAACTTTCCCTTCGACCCCATCGCCCTCGTCGCACAAATAAAACAGGGCGATGCGCAGTTTCAAAAAAAGGCATATGCGATCGCCTCGGCCATCTACGAAGATTTCGTCAACAGCTACCCTGAAGACGAGAATGCCGCGTATGCGCTGAGGCGTCTCGCTGAATGCTATGACAAGCTATCCCCTACCATCGAACGCGAACAGGCGAATACGTTCAAGGCCATCGAGCGTTTCACCTTTCTCAAGAATCGTTATCCCAAAAGCCCTTACGCCAAAGACGCTGACGCCCGTGTGCTAGCCCTCACCGGGAAGCTTGCGGCGCGCGAACTTTATGTAGGGGAGTTTTACTACAGATGGGGAAAGTATAACGCGTCGATCTTCCGCCTTGAATACTTCCTCGAGAAATATCCTGACGCCACCGGCAGAGACAAGGCGCTCTATCTCCTGGCACAGGATTGGAGGGAACTGGACAATCCGGAGAAGGCTCAAGCGTATCTGGACAGGCTCAGACGGGAGTATCCGGAGAGTATGTACCCGGGGCAGAAAAAGAGAAAAAGAAAGAGCCTCCTGGTTGCGGGCGTAGGCGCAGCACCTACCGGGAGCCTGCCGGGGGCCGGTCCGCCTGCGCCGACAGCCGACTTTTCGTACAGCGAGCAGCAGGCGAGGGAGATCGACCTGAGACCGGCCCAGCCGCCTGCCCGGGAGGGGGATAGCCAAGGGGCCGGGCAGGTTCAGGAAAACCAGGGGAAAGCCGCAACAGAGCAAAAACCGGCAGATGACCCCGCGAACACCGGGCAGCCTCCGGCAGAGATGACCGCAGCTACCGCGGACGGGCAAAAAGCATCTCCGGCAGCCGGTGCGTCTGACACCGGCGGCGCAGAAAACAACAACGCCAAGGGTGCGTCGGTCGGCGCGGGAGGCGGCCCGGCGGATGAAAAGGCCGCCGCCACAAAGGGCGGGGAGACAGACCACGCGAAAAATACGGGCGGCAAAAAAGACTCTCTCGGATTCTTTACCGAGAAAAAGCCGGTTGACGTCGTCGCCGACACGATGGAAGGACTCGAGAAAGGGAAAATCGTCGTTTTCAGGGGCAATGTAATCGCCAAGCAGGTAGACCTTTACCTTTTTTCGGACATGCTTACCGCCTACATGAACGAAGAAACAAACGAGATCGAGAGGGCCAAGGCTGAAGGAAACGTAAAGATCGTGAAGCTTGACAGAACGGCGACATGTAAAGAAGCTTTCTTCTATAATGATAAGGGTGAGATCATACTGAAAGGGGACGTGGTCGTTTTCTCAGCCAAAGATAAAGTCTCGGGAGACACCGTCATTTACTACGTCAACGAGGACCGCGTCTACGTGCAGGGCGAGAAGGACAAAAGGGCAAAGGCGATTATCACGCCTAAATGAATCTCCCCCTCAACTAGGTATCACGTGGGGCCGATTCCGCTTTTTCGCACCCCCTCGCGCCGAAGGGCGTTTTTGAGAGTCAACTCCCCGCCCCCGGGTTTTTCAGCCCAGCGCCTTTTTGATGAGGCTGTCTACCGCGCTCTTGGGCACGGCCCCGACAATGCGGTCCACAACCTCGCCCTTATTGAAGAGGATAAGCGTCGGGATACCTCTTACACCGAACGTGGAAGGCGTGAGGGGATTGGAATCGACATTGAGCTTCATCACCTTGACCTTGCCTTCATATTCATCCGCGATATTGTCAAGGATGGGTCCCATTGTTTGACACGGCCCGCACCAGGTAGCCCAGAAGTCTACCAAAACGGGAAGGCCGAACTCCACGACTTCTTTCGGAAAATCACTGTCGTTCAAAGGTGAAGCCTTGCTCATGCGTCCTCCTTTCGTTCATGTCCGTGTCATTAGTATAAAGCGTCGGAAGACCGACGGCAATGATTGCTGCGACATAAGGAAAGGGCTGCACGGTCTGCTCCTTCTTTAAAAAAGAAAGCTTCCCTTTTCTTTACCGTTGAGGATACCGACATACACGTCCTCATCCGACAACTCATTACTGCCCATTTCCTTATTCACCTGGCTGCTCCCGCAGCTCGGACAGAAAATGTTTTTCATGTTCATGGGAAGAAATAAACATCCGCACAGGTCGCACACGTATTCCTCAGGTATGATCACGCGCTGCCCTCCTTTTTCTGCACTTCAACGGTCCATGCAGAAGCCTTCTTACCGCTATAACCGATCCTGTGGTGACAATAATCGCCCTGATGCGGGCAGGAATTCTTGTCTGAATCGATGTGCCGACTACCTTTGAAGCAGTGAAATCTTGTATCCACTATAGCCTTTTGAATCCCCTACATGTTATGCCTTCAGGCCATCATTGTCAATAGAACGGAATCAGCCCCTCTATTCAAAGAATTCGGAGAGGATCATTGCGAAATTCTTCTGTATCGCCTTTCGCCCCTTCAACATCTCCCCGTGGCCGGGTATCAGGTATTCAACGTCGAGGCCGGACAGCTTTTTGATGCTCCCTGCCAACCGGTCCGGGTCTCCACCCGGCAGGTCCGTTCTGCCCACCCCGAGGTAGAAGACGGTATCACCCGATATGAGGACTTTTTCCTTCGGCTCATACAGGCAGATGGAGCCGGGCGAATGCCCCGGGGTCGCGATTACCAGGAAGGTTTTATCTCCGAGGGTGAGGGGGCCTTCGTTCAAGAGCAGCTTGAACGGTCGGCCGGGCATCTGTGCGCCCGTGGCGAGGAAAAGCTCCTTGCCCTCCTCTTGCATGTACACATATTCCTCCTTGCCTATGCCCCGGAGCACGCCCTCGTCGAAGAGCTCTGTCGCCTCTATATGGTCCGGATGGCCATGGGTAAAGAGGATGAGCTTCAGGCGTGCCATATCGACCCCGTCGCGCGCTGCAGCCCCCGCCACATTGTTGAAGAGGTGGGCATGACCCGGATCGATGAGGGTGGGTACGGGACCGTCGATAAAAACGGTGTTTGCGTTATTCTCCTGCATGGACAGCCAGGGGTAGAAGTAAAAGTCCTTGAAAATCCTCATGAGTCCTCCTTAATCAGGTATGCTTCGGGATCGATGTCCGTGTTCTCGAAGGTCCTTAGCTGCCTTCCGTGAAAAAGTGCGCTGCCCTGCATCGCGGGCGCGAGCTATGAGGAACGTTCTTCGAGGAACTGCATGCCCGTGTTTTCACCGGGGCCCGGCAGATGTTCTACCGCCTCGGACAAGAGGAACGTTCGGGAATTGATCCATTCCTTGAGGATCGTGGCGATCTCTCTTGCTTTTGAATAGCTGGAGAGGGGGAAAGCAGGTATCTCTTTTCCGTTTACGGTCACTGTGCCCGATTTCAGTTGCCCGTAGCTCACCTCGCCGAGACTCCGGGGGACCCGATTTGGATAGTCGTTCCCATAGTCCACTACCTGGGCCAAGAGCTCTTCATCGCTCCTGGAGGTGAAATATGCCATCTCTTCATCCAGCACCGGGATCGGAATGCCTACGCCTACAAACATCGTGGCGCCGTAGCCTACAAAGCTCGCACCCTTCAGGAA
>JBEKHB010000020.1:0-56833 GCA_050012495.1 Syntrophorhabdales bacterium | reverse complement strand
ATCGGCAAGTCTTTCGGAGAACTCCATGTCCTTTCGCTTCGAACCCTTTTCAGGACTGTGCACCCAGGCGGTCTCAGCGCACCTTTCAGAGAAGGCGCGAGCCTTTGGGCCGGATATGATCGTCGAGGGCATCAAGAAAGAACTTGGCATCGCTCCCGGTGAGACAACACCTGACGGGAGGTTCTCTCTAGAACTGAACAACTGCCAGGCAATATGTTCGCCTTTCCAAGGCAAAGTACGGGCTTTGAGAGGCAACTGGCAGGAAGAGGAGGCTCGATCTCGCACATCGAAGCCGGAACGATGGCAATGATCGAGATTGACGGCCGCGCGAAGACTCATTCTCAGCCTGTTCCGGTTGATGAAGCGCAGGCTGGAAAGGGAAGGTCCAGCACGGTCCTGATGGTTTTTGCGATCTCCCCCTTGGTCAGGGGTTTCATGGCAAAGGCCCTGACGCCCGCTGCCGTTGCCCTGTCCGCATCGACGAGGGGGCTGAAGCCCGTGCACATGATGAGAGGCATGTCGGGCCGCAGGGCGAGGATCTGTTTTGCAAGCTCGATCCCTGTCATATCCGGCATGGTCTGATCCGTGATCACAAGATCGAACCGAAAGGGGTCCTCTTTCAGAAGTGAGAGGGCCTCCCTGCTGCTCGTCCGGGATGTTACCTCATAGCCGAGTTCCGCAAGGATTTCTTCACCCGTCTCCACAAGCGCCTCCTCGTCATCGACGAAGAGGATTCGCTCGTCGCCTGCGGGAGGCTCATCGTCACCGATTGTGTCGGCAGCCGGTTCCCGGGTAATCTTCGGGAAGCAGACAATGAAAGCGGTGCCTTTGCCCGGTTCGCTCGTCACCGTAATATAGCCGTCGGATTGCTTCACAATGCCGTGGACCACCGAGAGGCCGAGACCCGTGCCTTCGCCTACCTTCTTCGTGGTAAAGAAGGGATCGAATATCTTGTCGAGGATGTCGGGTGGTATGCCCATGCCCGTATCACGGACCAGGAGCCTCATATAGAGACCCGGCTTCATGCCGTCAGACCCGTGCGAGGCTGACACGCTGAAATCGGAGAGATCGATGTCGAGAACCCCTCCCTTCTCCCGCATCGCATAGGCAGCGTTGGTACAGAGGTTCATAAGGATCTGTTGAATCTGGATGGGGTCGCCAAGGATAGGCGCGGATTCACTTGTGATGTTGACCCTGATGCTGATAGTCGACGGTATGGATGCCTGTAAGAACTCCACGGTCTCCGTGACGATGCTGCTCAGTCGTAAAGGTTTCTTTTCCTGCTCGTTCTGCCGGGCGTAGGCAAGCATCTGTCTGATCAGGTCCCGCCCCCGAAGGCTCGCCTCCAGGACCCTCTTCAGGTGACGAGCCTCAGGGCTCCCTTTGGCGACATGGTCGGCTACCAGCTCCGTGAAACCTATGATCGCCGCGAGCATGTTGTTGAAGTCGTGGGCAATGCCGCCCGTGAGCGTGCCGAGGGCGTCCATCTTCTGGGCCTGGCGGAGCTGTTGCTGAAGTTTTTCACCCTCCTCTTCGAGGTGAAGCCTCTGCATGGCCTCGCCGATGAGCGGCTGGACCGATTCAATGAAATCGACTGTCTTCCTCGGCACCTTTCCCTTTTCGCGGTCAGCCAGATGGATTGCCCCGAGGATTTTGCCGCGATAGGAAATGGGGATGACGGTGACGCTCGCATAGCCCGCTGCGATACACGCACCCCTGAACCTTCCCTTCGCCTCGTCCGAAAGGCCGGCGAGGAGGGCCATGGTGTCATCGCAGTGGAAGCTGCCTTTTGCCGTGAAGTACGGCATGTCCTGTGATTCGGGTCCTTCTGCGACCACCCGGATGCACACACATTGATCGCGATGAACAGAGAGAAAATTCTCAGACTGCCAGAAATCCTTGGTAAAACCCACGTAGGACTCGTAAGGGATATCCCCCTCCCTGGTAAGGGCACGAATCCCGAGCGCTTCACACCCCGTCCATTCTTCAAGCAGCTTCACGACTTCATCGAGATACTCTTTCTTCGAGGACCGCACCGTAAAGAGTTGGAGGAGTCTACTGGTGCGGCGTATGTCCGCAGTCCGTTCCCGGACCAGCCGCTCCAGGTCTTCGCGCACGCTGCGCAGTTCTTCCTCCGTCCGCTTGCGCTCGGTGATATCCGTTACCGCGCAACGTATGGCCACGTTCCCTGCCTTATCCGAGAGGGTCACACTCTCCATCAAGACGGGAACGAAGGAGCCGTCCTTGCGTTGAACGAGCAGTTCGCACCGCTCCGTCCGTCCGGTCTTCTGCGCCTTGCGGCGATCCACAAAAAAGATATCCCTGTCCTGGGGGCTCACAAAAAGAGAGAAGGGCTTGCCGATCAGATGGCTGCGTTCGATGCCGACTAAAGAGGCGCCGGCCAGGTTCGCTTCCGTGATCACCCCGTTCCGGTCAAAGCTGAAGCAGCCGACTGGAGCGAAGTCATAGAGGTCAAGATATTTTTCGCGGGATTCCGCGATCTCCGATTGGGCCCTTTTAAGCTCTTCGTTCTGCATCTCGAGCTCGATCTGGTGCACTTGCAGCTCGTGGACAAGCCTTTGCAGATCCGCCGGATCCGTCCCGGTGAGGCCTTTTTCTGCCAGGCGCTTCTCAGCCCGGCTGCGCAAGCCGGGCGATTGATTGGGTTCGGACTTGCCGCATCCAGGGGCATCGTTCTTTCTCCTGCCCATGTCGATCCCTCTCTTTGGTTTCCTTTAGCGTCCGGGAAAGCCGGCTTGGATGAAAACCGGGCATTCGGGACTGCACGATTGCGACAGATCCACTTGCTTGTGCGCCGTTAGGGCGATTTCACACTCTTGTATCATAGACTAAACGAGCCGTGTTGTAAAGGCGCGTTTTGCTTGAGAGGTGTTTACGGCAGGGCTAATTATCCTTGCAAAAGGCTTTTTCTCTCAATCAACGGCAATCATCACGCTGCTCGCTTTGATAACCGCGAAAACCGCCTTGCCGGCGATCAGGCCCAGGTTTTCCGCAGAGGATTTTGTGATGATCGAGACGATCTCTCCGCCTCCGGGAAGCTCAACGGTAACCTCCGAGTTCACCGCGCCGTGGCTCACTTTTTTCACTTTGCCCTTCAGCATATTCCGCGCGCTGATCTTCATAACAACCCTCCCTTTTTCTTGTTGGTCTGTTGTAAATATAAGCACTCCGGGCTCGTTTTGTAAAGCGGGCCATGACGGACAGGTGGATGCAAGTGAAATAAGACAAAGCAAGGGCCCGCGCGTTGTCGTGCAGGCCCTTGCCGCTATCTTACGGACTGTCGGCCTATACCCTCTGGGCGATGAAATCCTTCAACTTTGCGATGAACTCCTTCTCGATGATCGCGCCCTTGGTCTTCATGAACCGGTCTGCAACGCCGAGGGCCGACATCTTTCCGGAGATGGAGACGTCGAGCTTGTAGGAGAGATCGACCACAGGGGCGTTCTCTGCCAGGTCGAGGGTGATCTTCGACCTAATCTGGCCGAGCTTTGTTATGTCGACAAACTCCCCGCTCATGTCGAGGTGGTTCGGCGCCTGCACGGTCGTGAGGACCAGGGGCCCCTTCATAGTGATCCCGAATATGCCCACCTTCTGCTTCATGGTGAGGCTAAAGGTCTTGTCGTCGACCACGTCGAGGTTCTCTACGCCGGGCATACAGGCGGCCACGCCCTTCACGTCGCCGAAGAGCGTGTCCCACAGCTTCTGTATGGGCGCGTTAACGCTGAACTTTCCTTCGATAATCATTAGATCCTCCCTGTTCGATTACTGGTTTGCCGCAAAAAGCGCGCTCACGGTCGCTTCCTTTCGCGCATCGTTCTTCTCCCGGGGGAGCCACGGCGCCCCCCCGAAAAAAGGCAGATGCGCAAAAGGCCGCTTCCGCGTGGCTACTTCTTCTCGGCCTCTCTCTTCTCAGCATCTTTCTGGATTATTTCTCCGAGCAGCACATAGCTGCTGTTGCCCGGCGTCGTGGCCTGCTCGATGAGAAGATCGATGAATGACAGGCCCTGGGCCTCAACCCATTTCCGGTGGGGCTGGTCGCCCGTACCGAACATATGGCGGGCGCAGTCTATTGCACTGCCCGTTTTTGCTTTTTTACCACAGACGGGGCATATTATCGGACCGCTTAAGCTCATCATATCCTCCTTTGGTTATTTCTTCTCTGCCTGCTCTTTCGCTTTTTTCTCTCTCAGGGCGTTTACCACCATTTCAGGCCGCACCGGGCATTCCTTCATCTGGATGCCGAAGCGGTGGAACAAGGCGTTGCCGATGGCCGCGGCCGTGGGGTTCGTGAGACCTTCGCCCGCTTCCTTTGCGCCGTATGGTCCTTCCGGCTCATAGGTGTCGATCTCCGCGATGTTTGCGGGAGGCATCTCGGGCGCCCTGATCATCTTGTAATCGACCAGGTTCGGGTTCATGAGCTTGCCGTCTTCATACGGCATGTATTCGAGGTAGCCGTATCCTGCCGCCATAGAGAATGCGCCTTCAAGCTGGCCTATGAGGCCGAGGTGGTTGATGGGCTGGCCGCAGTCGTGGGCCGTCATGCTGTCCATGAGGGTGATCTTGCCTGTCTCCTCGTCCACTTCTACCTCGACTCCCTGGAGCATATAGCTGTAAGCCGGAGAGATCATACCCTTTCTGTGAGGCGTGTAGTAACCCCTGCCGACGATCTTCTGGCCGTCCTTGCCCCGGAGCGCCTTCCTGACCAGCGCGACGAAGTCTTCGCCCCTCTCCGGACGGGCGATAGCGTGCACCCACCTGTCCTTTATGTCGAGGTCGTAGACGATGTTCAGCCCGGACTGCGCATAGGCAAACTCGAGGAGCTGTTTCTTTGCCTGTTCGGACGCCATCTTGACGGCGTTGCCCGACATGAGGGTCTGTCTGGAGCCCCACGCGCCGAGGTCCGGAGGGCAGTTGTCGGTGTCGCCCGAGTGGACCTTGATATCCTCGACCTTGACGCCCAGGGTCTCCGCGCAGATGATCGCCATTGTGGTGTTGGAGCCCTGGCCGATGTCCTGCGCGCCGACGTGCAGCTCTACGGTGCCGTCCTGGTTGATGGTGACGACGGCCGATGAGAATGAGTAGGGGCTGTCGAACCAGTTGAAGATACCGCCCGACATGAAGCCGCAGGCGGAGATGCCGATCGACCTGTTCGCCGGGAGCTTGCCTTTGCCCTTGATCCATTTCGTAATCTCGTCATAACACTGGTCGATGCCGCAGCTTGCGATGGTCGCCTGACCGGGTAATATGGTCCCTTCCTTATGGGAATTCTTCCGCCTCATCTCGATCGGGTCGAGGCCGAGGTCGGCCGCAATCCATTCGATCTGCTGCTCGGAGCACCACATGGCCTGGGGGGCGCCGAAGCCGCGCATCGAGGTTGAAGGCAGGGTGTTCGTGTAGACGCGATAGCCGTCGTAGCGGTAGCCCTTCCAAATGTACGGGAAGGAGTGGAAGAAACCGGTCAGGTAGAGGGCCGTCGCACCCATGCCCGTGTAGGCGCCGCCGTTGGTGAAGACTTTAGCCTCGCGGGCGCAGAAAGTGCCGTCCTTCTTCACTCCGGTCCGTGTGTAATAGAACATCGGGGTCCGCCGCTTGGTGGCGATGAAGTCTTCTTCCCTCGTGTAGACGATTTTTACCGGTTTATAGAGTTTCATCGAGAGGATGGCGCTGCAGAAGATCGCGCCGTCGAGCTCGAACTTGCCGCCGAAGCCGCCTCCCACGTAAGGAGAGAGCACCCTGATGTCGCCCTCTCTCATGTTAAGGACGCCGGCCATAAGGCCCTGCATATAGTACGGGGACTGGTTGGAGGAATAAATGGTCAGTTTCTTGTCGGGGGTGTAGCTCGATACCGCACAGCGGGTCTCCATGCACATGTGCGCCTGGCCGCCGCAGCGGAACCAGTCTTCCCTGATGTACTCCGATTCCTCGAAGCCCTCTTCGACCTCTCCCCACTCGATATGGCGGGTGACGCTGATGTTTCGCTCGAAGCCGTCATGGATCTCGGGGGCGCCTTTCTTTATGGCGTCGAGGGGCTCGAAGACAGCGGGAAGCACCTCGTAATCAACCTCGATCAGATCGAGGGCCTTTTCCGCGATCTCTTCCGTTGTCGCCGCGACTGCCGCAACAGGCTCGCCGATATAGCGGACCTTTTCGACAGGCAGTATCTGCTCGTCGCACAAGTCTTTGTAGCGCCGCCAGATGCCCTGCTTCACGCCGAGGGTATCCTTGCCCGTCACCACTGCCTTTACCCCGTCGAACTGAAGGGCCTTCGTGAAGTCGATGCCCCTGATCTTTGCATGGGGGTGGGGGCTCCTGAGGATCTTGCCGTAGAGCATGCCGGGGAGCTTGACGTCGAAGGTGTAGGTCGCCCGCCCCGTGATCTTCGCCCATCCGTCGACATTATGGACGTGTGTGTTAATTACCCTGAAAGGCTCGTGTGGATTGATTACGGTATATTTGTTCATGCGTTGTCCTCCGTGTATTTGCCCTTGGCAACTGCGTCAATAGCGCGAACAATGCTGTTGTACCCGGTGCACCGGCAGATGTTCCCTTCGATGCCGTCCCTGATCTCTTTTTCCGTAGGGTTCTTGCTCTCGTTGAGAAACGCCACGGATGACATGAGCATGCCCGAGGTGCAGAAGCCGCACTGGAAGGCGCCTTCGTCGAGGAACGCCTTTTGGATCGGAGCGAGCTTGCCGTTCTTTTCCAGCCCTTCGGAGGTCATTATTTTTGTCCCTTCGGCCTGGACGGCGAGCACGGAGCACGCCTTTACCGCTATGCCGTCGACGATGACCGTGCATGCGCCGCAGGAGACGGTGTCGCAGCCCCTCTTGGTGCCCGTAAGCTCGATGTGGTCCCTGATGGCTTCCACGAGAAGGGTCTTCGGGTTTATGTAAATTTCATAATCCTGATCGTTCACGTTGAGATGTAGCAACATCTTTTCCATTGATGAGCCTCCTTTCAGCCTGAAATCTTCGCCTGTTCCCAGGCTGCTTTTGCCATTCTCTTCGTGAGGACCTTTATGAGATGGCGTCGGTATTCTTCGGAAGCGTGGATATCGGCAACCGGCTCACACTCCGCCGCGGCCGCCTCGCCTGCCTTTTCAAAGACCGTGTCGTCCAGTGTGGCGCCGATCAGCACCTGCTCGGCTTCCTTTGCCCTGATGACGGTCGGTGCTGCGCTTCCGAGCACGACGCGGGCGTCTTTACACTTGTCGCCGTCCATCGTCACGGTAACCGCGACGCCGATGAGGCCCATATCGCTTTCGAGGAGGTTGAACTTCTGATACTTCGTTGCCGATTTCGCCGGGCGGGGCGGGACCTGGACCTCGACGATCAGCTCGTCGTGGTCCATCACGGTCTCAAAGAGGTCAGGATAGAACTCGTCGAGAGGAATAACGCGCTCGCCCTTTGTGGACCCGAGCTTCACGGAGCCGCCCATTGCGATGAGCACGGGGGCAGGGTCGCCTGCGGGATCGCCGTGAGCCAGGTTGCCGGCGATGGTGCCCCAATTCCTGACCTGGATGGATGCGAGCTTCTCTTCCATCGCCTCGAGCGCCGGATACTTCTCTTTGATCATGGCCGAGTGCTCGATGGTCCGGTGTGTGCAGGTTGCCCCGATCTTGAGGCCGTCCTTCGCGTCGTACGTCAGGTAGTTCGCATCCTCGAGCCGCTTGATGTCGATGACGTACTCGGGAGAAACGAGCCCCTGGCGCATGATTACCAGCAGCGACTGCCCGCCGCAGATAACCTTGCACTCATCCTCGTGCTCTTTGAGCATCTGGAGAGCTTCTTTCATACTGCCAGGTTTGAGATACGTAAAATCACTGATCATATGCCTCTCCTTTCAATAAAGTCTTCGATGTTCACCATGCAGTTGGGGCTGTCCGGGATGTCCGGAAACTCCCAGCAAGTAAACACGGCACTACTCTTAGCCTTTGGCCTATCCACTTTTGCCCCGCTCACTCGAAAACGCGCACCACTGCAGAGTTCGACGTGCCTGCCCCGGTAAATCGCACACTCCTTGCACGCCGTTTTCGAGAAGGGACACACTGTTATGGTACTCGACATGCTGCCTCCTTAAAGTATAGCGCAATGTCCGGCAATCGATCAAAGTATTTTCTTGTCATTTTGTCATGTGTTGTTTCCGATCGACCGCCATAATTCAAGACTGTTTCTTATACTGACCGGCTTGCTGTTCATTATACCGATTAATCAGCCTTCTTTCCGATGAACCCATATGCGAATATACGTTAAATACCGCCATCTTGTCAAGGAAATTTTGGTAAGTGAAGTCTTTGAAAAAAAATCTGTTCACTGGAGTGAACTACCGGCACTTTATTTGGTAGGTCCTCGAACGCACACGGTGGGGATTGCGGGGTGCGCAACCGGTGCGATCCCATGGAGACCCCTTATGAACTTTCCTTCACGACGCCGATAGTCTGGTTCATCCTTATCCGTTTCAGGAACGTCTCCTTCTTTTCAACCGGTATGTAGAGGTGGTAGACGCCCCTGGGGAGCTTGTACTTACGGATGTGGAGGTTGTAGTGCCGGAATGTCCTGTAAGGCAGGTCCATTGCAAGGGCGAGAACCGCAGTATGGGTCTCGGCCTCCAGGTCGACCGTGACCTCCACGACCGCATAGGGTTTGTAATAGTCCGCCTTTTCGATGGGCAGACCGTATTTGTGCGGATTAGCGAGAATCTCCTTCAGGGCGGCCACGCGATATACGTACCTGTCGGTCTCTTCGGGCAGAAACATCTCGAAGAAATCCTTTGTGTTCTGGTTCTGTATGGCCTCCCTCAGCCGTACCTCGCCCGCGTTATAGGCGGCCATCGCCAGGAACCAGTCGCCGAACTCCGCATGCAGCTTATTCAGGTAGCCCAGGGCAGACCTGGTCGATCTCGTGACGCTGTACCGCTCGTCGATCTGCTCGTCGATGAAAAGGCCCTCTCTCTTGCCCGTGTCTTTGACGAATTGCCATAACCCCCCTGCGCTCGCTTTCGACACGGCCCGGGGGTTCAGGTAGCTTTCGGCAATGGCGAGGTAGATAAGGTCG
The DNA here is from genome assembly GCA_050012495.1 of Syntrophorhabdales bacterium. Taxonomy (GTDB): domain Bacteria; phylum Desulfobacterota; class Syntrophorhabdia; order Syntrophorhabdales; family WCHB1-27; genus BOG-1155. Next base: position 47,759 of record JBEKHB010000020.1, on the reverse strand, counting down.
GGCGGCATCGCCGTCCTGTCCAGCTCTTCAGACACCACGTTGAGAAACTTGCCGTAGCGCTTCACGAGGATTGTGAGGAGTCCCTTGGTTTCGAGAAACTGGTAGAACTCCCGCTCGAATGCCTCCCTCACGTCTTCGTTGGAAAGCGGTATCTGCTGATCGCACAGGGAGAGCCGGTCGGGAACCGGCGCCATTCTTGTGGACGCCATCTCGCTTTTCAGGCTCTCGACCGCCTTCTCCAGCTCCGTGACCCTTTTTTCCAGAGAAGGAGTCCTCTCTTGCAATGTTTGGGGCTCGGCGTACAGATTGGAGGCAAAGAGCAGCGCAAGAATTGCCAAAAACGCCGCATATCTCATCTTTGGTTACCTTCTCTGATAATGCTCGTGAGCGTTTTTACCCTGGTATTCATACGCTCCAGCAGCGTCTTGATGTCGATAAGAAAAGAGGCCATGCTCTCGTGTTTTTTCCTGTAGACGGCATCGAGGTCTTTTCTCCAGTTTTCGGTGATCTCCACCTCTTTTTTGTACGACTCCATCTCGAACCTTTTTGTCAGCTCCCGTCTGAGCTTGGCGTCAATTTCCATCGAATCGCTCCTTTTCCTTTTCTTTTATCAGGTGCCGGTAGAAAAAGATCGGCGCTACGGCGGCGATCACCGCGAGGGGGATGATGATCTTTTCGTAGCCCTTTGTGTCGCCGACGAAGATGTAGACCACGTTGGCAAAGCTGTAACCGAGCATGGAAATGAGGACGGACCAGACGACCGACGATGCGACATCGATGAGCAGGAAGCGGCCGGCGCTCAGGTTGGCGCACCCGAGAAGGACGAGGATAATCGAGCGAAAGCCGGCCATGAACCTCATCATGAGAAGGATCAGGTGGTCGTATTGGTGGATAATCTTGCGGGAGGTGGACGCCCTCACACGGAGGAATTCATACCGCTCTACCACCGACCTTCCAAAGAACTTGCCCAGGAAAAAAAAGGTACAGTCTCCCAGGAAGGTGCCGACAAACGACCAGAAGATCACGGGTTTCAGTTGGAGGTACCCCAGCTTTGCGAATATGGCCGCGAGAAGTATAGTTGTCTCGCCTTCGAGGAAGGTGCCGATGAGGACGCCGATGTAACCTAAGCGGGCAATAGTCTCTTCCACTGTGAGAATCTTACACTGGTTTATGTTTTGCGGTCAATCCATCTTTTCCGGCCGAGCCCCGCTCCCCCACACGCATGAGGAGGATCCCTATTTCATAGAGCACGTAGAGCGGTACCGCGAGGAGAGACATGTTGTAGATATCGGGCGTCGGCGTAATAACGCTCGCCGCGATCACTATTATCAGTACCGCGTACCTCCTCGTCCTCGAAAGTGTCCTGTAGCTTACCACTCCAAGCTTTCCGAGCACGAGCAGGAGAACAGGCAGCTCGAAGGCCGCGCCGAAGGCGAATATCATAGCAACGCAGAAATGGACGAAACGTTCGGTGGAAATCATCGCCTTGACGGGCCCGCCCTGGTAGCTGAGGAGGAAGGTGATGCCGGACGGGAGCACGACAAGATAACAGAAGACGCTTCCCAGGTAAAAAAGGAAAATGGCGGAGACCACGAAGAGAGGGCCGTGGAGCAGCCTTTGCCTGAGCTCTCCCCGGAACTCGCGCCACACAATCAGCGCAACAACCGGAACAGAGAAGAAGATGCCCGTGTAGAGCGCGATTTCCACCGAGGAAAAGAAAACTTCCGAAAGTTTGAAATAATAGAGCGTGACGCGCACGTGGTGCGTGAGGAAGAGGATAAGCGCTTTTGAGAAAAAGAAACTCACGGCGGTAAGCAAGCCCGCGACGAGGAGGCTCGGTAATAAGACCCGCCTTGCCCCCGCCGCCGCCCGCAAGATCTTTTCGCGGTCCGGCTTAAACCGCATGTTTCGGACGTGTTGGAAGGATATCGGCCGCGCGCGCCCTCACGAGCAGAGGAACGACGTCCGAAGGTTTTATTGCAATCATGTGCACTACCTACCCTACCATGCCTTCCGCAAATTCCCTCGCCCTGAATGGTACCAGGTCATCCATCTGTTCGCCCACCCCCACATACCGTATGGGTATCTTGAGCGTATGGGCTATGGGGAGGACAAAGCCGCCCTTTGCAGTGCCGTCAAGCTTCGTGATCACGATGCCGCTGACGGAAAGGGCCTCGTTGAAGTGTTCCGCCTGGGCAATCACGTTCTGCCCGTTCGTGGCGTCCACGACAAGGAGGACCTCATGGGGGGCGCCTTCCAGCTCCCTGCCGACGACCTTCTTTATCTTTCTCATCTCTTCCATCAGGTTGACCTTCGTGTGAAGGCGTCCGGCCGTATCGAGTATAAGGATATCCGCGCCTCTCGCCCTGGCGGCCTTTGTGGCATCAAAAGCAACCGCGGCCGGGTCGGCGTTCTGCCGGTGCTTTATGGTCTCGATGCCGAGCCTCCCCCCCCATATCTCCAGTTGCTCGATGGCCGCGGCCCGGAACGTGTCGCAGGCGCCCAGCATTACCGACTTCTGCTCCTCGCGGAATATCTTGGCCAGTTTCGCTATGGTCGTGGTCTTGCCGACGCCGTTGACGCCGAGGGTTAAAATAACAAAAGGCGCGGCGCCGTTCGTCCTGAGGGGCTTTTCAACGGGTAGGAGAAGCTTTTCTATCTCGTCGACCAGGGCCTTCCTGAGGTCTTCTTCGGTCTTGACCCGGCCCGTCTTCCATCCTTCCTTAAGGGCGCCGACCAGGATGCCGGCCACGTCGAGACCGGCGTCCGCGAGGACCACCGCTTCCTCGATCTCCTCGAATGCGGACTCGTCGAGGCTCTTTCCCTTTACCATCCATTGCAGCTGCGTCTGGATCTGGGCCCTTGTCCTGGTCAGGCCGTTCTTTATCTTGTCAAAGAGATGCATGGGTTCCCTCGGGTAAGGATCCCGGCGTGTACGGTTTTCCGCATACCTTGCAGACCCCCAGCTCGTTGATCACGCCGATGCAGGTCCCGTCGCTGCAAAGGATCCGGTCCGAAAAGTCCGTCGCTTCATCGTTCTCCCGCCCGCCACCGGCAGCGGTCTTTCCTGCCTCTTTATCAAGCTTGTGGCCGCAATAGCAGCAAAAAGGGCCGAGCTGCGCGACGCTCCTTCCGCACGCGCCGCAGGCGACGACGTCCATCTCACCGGTGCACTTTTCACACAGCATCGCTTCTCCTATTCTTTTTTGAATACCTTTATCACCTTACCGTTCTCGAACTCCACATACATCGTCCCCTTATCGTTGGGCAGGATCTTCAAACGGGGCGTATATACCCAGAGAATATGATCTTCTTGCGTTCTGCTCACTACGGTGGGCTCTCCCAGCTTCTTTCTTACTGCATCCGGCTCGCTCGAAATGAGGTCATTGGCGGGGGCCGGCGCTGTCGGTTTCAGCTTGTTCACGCTCTTTGAGGTTGAGCATGTGATAAGACCGGCGAGGCAGCACGCTACCACGAGGAGCGTGACCGGCAGTGTGACTTTGTGCAATTCCTGTGGAAAACGTGTGAACAAATTGTAGAAAAAAGGTTTCACGCGGTTGATATGGCCCCTCCTTTCCCCGAAAATAGCCGGTGCGATCCTCACCCGGCGCAGGCTCGCTTCACGAGGGCTAGCCTAACACGGGAAGCCTTCGGTTATCAATGGTCTAGGTGGCCGGTTTCACCGCTCCCGGAATTAACGCGATCTTCATGGTCCGTATATATCATCTTAACATGGAAGGTGTATAGTTCAGATGGCAGAGCAACAAAGATAAAAGGAGGTTCCATGGCCGTATTGCCTTTCTTTCCCCACAAAAGACCGGTTGCCCAGGGCCTGGAGAAGGCATTTTGCATCCCTTGTGCAGTCAAGAACGATGAGTTCAAGGAAAGAGCGCCTGCTACATCCCACACGCCCCTTGACGTAAGCGACGGCCACCGGGCCTGGATAGCCGGCAGGGGTTATGAGCTTTTTCATCACCCTGCCGCAAAAGTACTCTGCATCCGCTGCGGCAAGGAAGTGCACGTTGCCTACATTCCCGAGGAAGAACGCATCGCGTAGGAGCAAGCGCCCGGCAAGGCTTGCCCATAGGGACAAAAGAGACTTATCCTCCCATGTACGCCTTCTTGACGATGTCGCTGCCTTTGAAGGCGTCGATGCTGCCCTCCAGAATCACCTTGCCGACTTGCAGGGCGTAACCTCTTCTCGCTACCTTGAGGGCGAGGGGAACGTTTTGCTCGACCAGAAGAACCCCCACCCCCTTCTCGTTGATCTTTCTGATGATTGGAACCAGCTCATTTACCACCTTTGGGGCCAACCCTAAGGAGGGCTCGTCCATGAGGAGCAACTTCGGCTTAGCCATAAGGCTGCGGGCAATGGCAAGCATCTGCTGCTCCCCGCCGCTCAGGGTGCCGGCCTTCTGGTCACGGCGCGCCGCCAATAGGGGAAAGAGATCGAAAGCAGCATCCATGTCCTCCTTTATACCGGCGGTGTCGGTGCGCAAACTGGCGCCGAGCTTGAGATTGCTCAGCACGGTGAGATAGGGAAAAAGCCGCCTGCCCTCGGGGATATGGGCCAGCCCGAGACTCACGATGTGAAAAGGCGCCATGCCGTCTATCCTTCTGCCCTGAAAACATATCTCGCCGGAGCTTATGGGAGTGAGTCCGGAGAGGGCCTTAAGAATCGTGCTCTTGCCGGAGCCATTGGCCCCGATGATCGTCACCACGGCCCCTTCTGAGACCTCGAGAGAAATGTTGTCGACTGCCATGGCCTTCCCATAGTGAACCGTCAAAGACTTCACGCTAAGCAGCATCTTCACTCCCAAAGTAGGCTTGGATCACCTCTTCGTTCCGCCTTACTTCATCGGACGTGCCTTCGGCGATCTTTTGCCCGAAATTGAGCACGATGATCCTGTCACACAGGCTCATGAACTCAAGATTGTGTTCAACGAACAGAATGGTAATCCCCTCGGCCCGAACTTTCTCGAAAACCCCGAGGGAAAACACGATTTCGTCGTGGGTCATCCCTGCGACCGGCTCGTCGAGCAGGAGGAGTCTCGGCTTGACCGCCAGCGCCCTTGCCACATTGAGCACCTTCTGGTGTCCGTGGGGTAGATTTCTCGCGGGCATGTCCCTCGCCTCATCCAATCCTACCAGTTGAAGGACCTCGCGGGCCTGTCTCATGATTTCCCGTTCCTTCCTGCGATAGGACGGGGCATTGAAGAGGGCCTCCCAGAAACCGCACCGGGGAAAAAGATAAAATGATGCCACCACGTTCTCGAGGACGGTGAAATCGGGAAAAAGAGACGCTATTTGAAAGGTGCGGCCAATCCCTGTCGCAGCAACCGCGTGGGGCTTTCTGCCGGTGATATCTTCTCCGTCAAAGAGCACCGTGCCGGCCGTCGGCCTGATAAAGCCGGTTATGAGATTGAATACCGTTGACTTACCCGCGCCGTTAGGGCCGATAAGACCCACCACCTCCCCCTGATCCACGTGCATGTCCAATTGCGTGACCGCAGCCAGTCCGCCGAAGTGCTTGGTGAGTCCTCTCGTTTCAAGCAGCATTTTTGGCCTCTTTTCTGGCGGGCGCACCGCGGTGAGCCCCAATCTGATCGAAGAGGCCGGCTATGCCCCGGGGCATCAGGAAGACCACAAGCACCATGATCCCTCCCAGAATGAGCGGGGCAAACTCCTTCAGGCTGCGGAAAAACTCGGGAACCATAACCAGAATGGCGGTTCCCACGATAGGTCCGGCAAACCTGTCGCGTCCCCCCACGAGCATGTACATGACGAGAAATATGCTCGGAAGAAAGCCGAAGGTGTTGGGCGTCACCACCAGATTGTAGTGGGCATACCAGGCGCCGGCTATGCCGGCGAAGAAACAGCCTACGGCAAGGGCAAGAACCCTGAGCCCCGCCTCATTGATACCCACGCTCGATGCCACCAGATGGGACTGGGCAACGCCCTTCCAGGTCATGCCGATGCGGCAGTGCTCGAGCCTATGGAGACACAAAAGACAGACCAGGGTCAGGAGGAGGGTGAAATAGTAATGGGGGACTTTCTGGCCGAGGAAAGTTATGGTGACGAGACCGGGAATCTCGATGGGAGTGAGGGGGGGGATGCCGGCGAGTCCGGCTGCACCGGTCCATCTTTTGGCCACTCGTATCAAGTTCACTATCATGATTCCGCCAAAGAGGCTTACCATAGAAAAGTAAATCGCCCTCACCCTGGTAAACGGAAAGCCAACCAGAACGGCAACGGCCATCGACGCCAGACCCCCGAGCGGTATGGTCAGCCACGGGGTCACGCCAAACTCCTTTGAGATTATGGCTGAAAAGTAGGCCCCAATGCCCATGAAAGCCGCGTGACCGACCGATACCTGGCCGGAAAGGGCTACGAGCCGCAGGCTGCTCACCAGAATGACATATATCAGCGTGATGATGAAGGTGTGGATGTAATAAGGTTGTCTCACCAACAATGGTAGAGCGAAGAGAAGCACTATCACCGTCGTGAGACCGGCGGTCTTCATTGTTTTTCCTCGTGCCTTCATCCAAGCGTCCTTAAAAAGTCGTTTACGCCTCGTGGCCGAAGAGCCCTTGAGGCCTGAAAAGCAGAATGAGAATAACTATGGCGAGCCCCACCGCGTCAGTGGCACTGCCGCTCAGCAAGAGGGGCAAAAAGGAGTCCAGGGTACCAAGAATCAGCCCTGCCCCCAACACACCGCCGATGCTTCCGATCCCCGCCAGAATGACCACTTCGATCGCCTTCACCAGCATCTGGTCGCCCATATAGGGGTTCAGGTTGTTTATGGCCCCCATGAGGCTGCCCGCCACGGCGGCGAGGCCGCAGGCTATGACGGTGGCAACGGCGGACACCCGATAGATGTTGATCCCTTGAAGGGCAGCCCCCACAGATTCCTGGGCAACGGCGAGCATCTGCTGCCCTATCTTGCTCTTCCGGATGAACAGGATGAGAGCGAACATGAGCACCGCGCCTATGATGAACGTCACAAGCCTCTCCACGCTGAGAGAGACGCCCCTCCACCGGAGCACACCGGGCGCAAAGCTGGGCAGGGACCTTACGTAGCTGCCGACCAGAATGTTGACCGAAGACTCAAGGAGGACAATGAGGGCAAGGGCTATCACGATGGTGCGGTCCGGATCGCCGAAGAAGGGGCGGAAGCAATATCTCTCCAAAAAAAGCCCGAGAAAGGCCATGATGAGCGTCGCCACCACCAGGGAGAGCCACTGGTTGACGCCGAACACCACGGCAAATTGATAGCAGATATATCCCCCGGCCATGTAGATGACCGAATGGGCGAAGTTGACGACTCCCATGATGCTGAGCAGGAGGGCGAAACCGAGGGCCATCAAGATGTACATGGATGACAGCATCAATGCGTTGATGGATACCTGTCCAAGCAGTTCTATACCCACACCAATCTCCTCTTTCGGTTTTTCCCGGGGTTAAAACTGTGGGCTATCCTGCAGGCGGAATCTCATCGCAGGATAGCCCTATGGGCCATTTCAGAGCACTCTTGCTAAGGCAGGGGCACCTTTCTCCATTCGACCCAGACGACCTTGCCCTTCTGGAGCGAGGTGACCGGCGTCGCGTAACTGACGTTGTGGTTGATCCCATACGTCTTCAAGCCGCCCATTTTCCCGGGGCCGTACGTCGTATTGATGGAGGTCATCTTCTCCCACGTGTTCTTCACCGCAGTAGGGTCGAGGCTCTGGGCCTTCTCTATGGCCTGGGAGAGGCAGTAAGCGGCCTCCCACGCCCAGACGTACGTGGGTGATTGTCTCCCGAACTTCGCCTGGCCCAGCTTCATGATCTCCTTTATCATGGGCGTCATGGCAGGGGAATCTACCTGGAGGTTGTGGACATAAAAGTTGTCGGACGGGGCCGGGCCGGCAACGGTTGCGATATCATAGGGGTCTTCATGGCATCCGAACATGGGGCCGGTGAAGCCCATCTCGCGCGCCGCTTTCAGCATGGCGCCCATGTGTATGGGCCACCCGTTGATCATGAAGATGGCGTCGGGTTTGGTGGCGAGGGCCTTCACCACGTAGGAGGTGAAGTCTGTCGCGTCGAGGGGCCACAACACGAAGGGCAGCGGATTGAGTCCTTCCTCTGCAGCCTTTTTCTTGAATACGGGTTCAATGAAAGTCTGGGCGCCGTCATCCGGCGTAAGAACAGCGATGTTTTTCGCTTTCGGGAACCTGCTCTTCAAGAACTGCATGTCCGGCGTCGTGAAATCGATGGTGGTGTCGTTCGCGACGAAGGTGTACGGGGTCTTCGGACCGTACTCATCCGGCGTGAAGCAGTTATACAGAACCACGCGGAGTACCTTGGCCGGCTCCGTTACCGACCCTGACGCCACCACCATGAACGGCATGACGGGGCCGATAATGAACTTCACCTGGTCGTCATTGACGAGCTTGGTGGCTGCGGCCACGGCGCCGTCAGCGCTGCTCTGTCCGTCCTCGGCGACAAACTGCACCTCATAGGGCACCCCCTTGATCTTGAGCCCGCCCTTCTTGTTGATCCACCCCTCGAAGAGCTGCAGCCCATTCCAGATCAGCGTCTCCGATCCCGAAGCAAAGCCGGTTTTCGAAATGATCGCGCCGATCTTGACGACCTTCTTCTCTGCCGCGAAAACGGATTTCGCAGGGGTTATGACCAGGGAGCCAGTAATGAGCAACGTCGCCATAAAGGCGACAGCCAACACCATCAAGAGCCTCTTCTTCATGATAGCCTCCTCTCCCGGATTTGATTGTGCTACACCATAGCAAACCATTTTATGAATCAAGTTGTCTATCCTCAGATTTGAGGACACCTCCATAGGGCTTGTTCAGAAGGAGATGTCGAGTACTCCCTCCAACAGGCGATAGACAAGTTCTGAGCGGGTCGACACATCCAATTTAAGAAACAGGCGGCTCAGGTGTGTCCGAATTGTGGTGAAGGCAACGCCAAGGGCGTTTGCGATCTCCCGGTCCGTCAGTCCCTTGTATACCAATATACAGATCTCCGCCTCGCGAGACGTAAGATTGTAACGTGTGCGCAGCAAGTCCGCGGTGACGGTTCGTGATGAGGGCCGGTAGATCATGACCACAGTGACGGGCCGCGCATCCTGCGGCCGGACCGTTCTCAGGACGGACAGAGAAAAGGGGCCCCACCCCGTGCATACCCCGCAGTCCTTCACGGTGCGACGGACGAAGTCGCACAAGGAGGAGTACTCCCCCTGAGACAGCTCGCGCTCGATCGCGTGGATCTCCTTGTTTCTGTACACGAGACGGCCCGTTTCGTCGAAGATAAGGACGCCAATATGCGTGTTTTCCAGCAATTGCGTCCAGAACGCCTCGATCCCTCGCGCCCTGGCTATGGTGCGGGCGTTCAGTAAGGCGTTGCGAAAATGGGGAAGGATGGCGTCCAGAAGAGCCGCTTCATGGTCCCCGAAATCGGGCCTTTTCTTCGTTCTCCATATGCGCAGGTCTCCTATTTCCAAATCTCCCTCGTAGGCGTGGAGGTTCATGCCGTGGTGCTGGCCGTCCTTCAGCAAAAAGTCATTAAAGAACTCCGTCTTCTCCAGCTCCTCCTGGGGCATGACTTCCCTCACCAGTGTGGCCTTTCTTCTGGCCCTGAGAGAAGGGGTGATGGGGTCATGAAACTGATAATAGCTCATGTATCTTTCCACATTTGCAGGGTCGCTGTTGAGGCCCACGAAGTTCCCGAATACCTGCGATTCCTGATCCCATATGTATGAAGCAAGGAAATCCGCCTTGAGAAGGCGGAGCAGATCCTCCGAGACCTCTGTGCGAAAAGCGTCTAAGTCGGTCGTGGCGGACATGGTGTTGAGAACCGTCAATAGCAGGCTCACCTCATCCGCTTTCAGGTTCTTCAGTTTTCTTTCTCGCCCCGAGCCGGTAGCGGCATCTGAAACGGTCAAAGAAGACACGCTGTTCACCCTCCCTTGTCTAAGCGCTCCGCCATGACAGGAGCAAGGACATGGCGCAGACAGGGCCGCATAAGGAACGGACGTTACTGATCGTGACGCAATTTGGGTAAGGCACCCTGTTCAATGGGCCAGGTTCCCCCGGTGTGCACATTTCCCTTCGCGATCAATTCCCCTATTGTGTTTTTGCACGTGCCGAGATGTTTGTCAACAAAAAAATCAAGGCGTGTCAGTGGCGCTCCCGGCCTTACCCGTGATCGGGGCTCCTTCCGCTCAAATTCGGAACTCGCGGCAAGCCTTGATCCCGTTGCCCTTAAGCCGGTACGAGAAATACACTTGAAAGGCTTTCTTCTATGCATTCGGGCGGTCGAAACGCGCGAGGGCGGGGAAGAGACGCGTCCAGACTGCTGCGACGATTATGGTGCCGATGCCCCCGATCAGCACGGCGGGGACGACCCCGAACCAGGCCGCGGTAACGCCGGACTCGAACTCCCCCAATTGGTTCGAGGTGCCAATGAACATCGAGTTGACGGCGCTCACCCTCCCTCTCATGGCATTGGGCGTTTCCATCTGCACGAGTGATTGTCTGATGACCACGCTGATCACGTCCGCCGAACCGAGAGTCGCCAGCGCGATAAGGGACAAGGGGAAGGAAGACGAGAGGGCGAAAACGACAGTCGCAACCCCGAAGACGATGACCGCGATGAACATGGTCCTGCCCATCCGACCTTTGAGGGGATGGTGGGCGAGGAAGACGGACATGAGCAAGGCGCCGACCGCGGGGGCCGAGCGGAGCACCCCCAATCCCAACGGGCCGACAGCGAGGATCTTCTGGGCATAGACGGGCAGCAGGGCTGTGGCGCCGCCGAGCAAGACGGCGAAGAGGTCGAGGGATATGGCGCCGAAAATGGCCGGTTTGCTCCGAATGAAGGCAATGCCTGCGAAGAGGGATCTCAGATTGATTGGCTCGGGCTTCACGGTCTTGCGCTCCATTTGGATGAGAGAGAGGAGCAGACTGGACCCAAGGAACAGACAGCCGATTATCGAATAGACCAGGGTCGCGCCCGCGGCATAAGAGGAGGCCGCCGAGGGCGGGTCCAACGATGGAGGCGGCCTGCGATGATGACGCGGCCCAGGCCACCGCGCGCTGGAAGATCTCGGCCCGCACGAGACCGGGCATCAATGCATGTGACGTTGGCATCTCAAAGGCGCGCGCCACGCCGAGGATGAGCACGACTACCAGAATGCCTTCCTCGTTGAGCCGGCCGGAATAGCTTCCCACAGCGAGCGTCAGAGCACCGGCCCCTTGGATCAACTGGCATCCCCGGGATTGACAGGCGGTCGTATCGGTCCACCACGTGGCCGACTAAAAGGGTGAGGAAGAATATGGGCAGGAACTGGGCAAGCCCGACCAGGCCGAGAAAGAACGGGCTGCCCGTGAGTGCGTATATCTGCCAGCCCACGGCGACCGACAACATCTGATAGGCGAGGGCGGACGACACGCGGGAGGAGAGATACTGCAAAAAATTCTGGTTGCGCAGCAGCCCGGACTCATCAGGATGGAACAATCTAAAGCGCCGAGTGGCGAGTGACGAGGGTGGAAAGTGCCATCAAAACCTCCTGATAGGTAATGTCAAAATATACCCATCTTTTTCGAAAAAGCAAGGCCCTTTTTTTGGCGCCCAGGTACCCGGGCGCCCGTACATAATTTACTTACGAGAAGGAAGAGCATCTTTTCCGGCCCGGCCACCCCGCACCTTAGCTTTGGTTGCGGATTGCGCGGGGAGGGATTATTTTTACTTAGCATAAGACGTTGGCTCGAAAGGAGAAATAAATGAGATTGGATAAGTTCACCGTCAAGGCGCAGGACGCGATCTCGGCGGCCCAAAGGATTGCCGAGGAGTCCGGGCACCAGATGATCGAGAACGACCACCTCCTTTATGCCCTCCTTCAGGAGAAGGACGGCACCGTGGAAGCGATCCTGGAGAAGCTCGGCGCGAATCCTGCCGCAGTCAGGGGCGACATAGAGAGGGAGCTGTCAAAGCTGCCCAGGGTCGAGGGGGCGGGCCGGGAAACCTATATGGGGCCCACGCTCAAAAGGTCGATAGATATCGCCTCTGCCGAGGCGGAGAGACTGAAGGACGACTACGTGAGCACCGAGCACCTGCTCATCGGAATCGCGGATGCGAATGAAGGGGGCGCTTTCAAGGTGCTCCGCTCCCATGGCGTTACCAAGGACCGTATCTACGCGGTCCTGAAGGAGTTGAGAGGGACCCAGAGGATCACCGACCAGAACCCCGAAGAGAAGTACCAGGCGCTCCAGAGGTACTGCAGAGACCTGACCGAAGAGGCGAGGAAGGGAAAGCTTGACCCGGTGATCGGCCGCGACGACGAGATAAGACGGGTGATGCAGGTCTTGTCGAGGCGCACGAAGAACAACCCCGTGGTCATCGGCGAGGCCGGTGTGGGGAAAACAGCCATCGTGGAAGGGCTGGCGCAAAGGATCGTGCAAGGCGACGTACCGGAGACATTGAAGGACAAGAAAGTCCTCGCCCTCGACCTTGGGGCGCTCCTGGCGGGCGCCAAGTACCGGGGCGAGTTCGAGGACAGGCTGAAAGCAGTCTTTAAGGAGATAGACGAGGCCGCGGGAACGGTCATCCTCTTCATCGACGAGCTTCATACCATTGTCGGCGCAGGCGCCGCCCAGGGCGCGGTCGATGCGTCGAACATGCTGAAACCCAAGCTGGCCCGCGGCGAGCTCCGGGCCATCGGCGCCACGACCCTGGACGAGTACAGGAAATACATCGAGAAGGACGCGGCGTTGGAGCGCCGTTTTCAGCCCGTCTTGGTGGGAGAGCCGAGCGTCGAGGAGACAATCGCCATCCTGAGGGGACTCAAGGCGCGATACGAGGTGCATCACGGGGTGAAGATCACGGATTCCGCGCTCATTGCAGCAGCCACCCTTTCCCACCGGTACATCACCGACAGGTTCCTGCCGGACAAAGCGATAGACCTGGTCGACGAGGCAGCCGCCAAGCTGCGGATCGAAATGGACAGCGTGCCGGCGGAGATCGATGTGATCCAGCGGAGGCTCATACAGGTCCAGATCGAGATAGAGGCCCTCAAAAAGGAGAGAGACCAGGCTGCCAAAGAACGGCGGCAAAAGCTTGAAAAAGAAGCAGAGGACCTCAAGAAAGAGGTTGATGAGAAAAAACGCCATTGGGGAAAAGAGCGGGTGCTGATTACCGGGATAAGGGATATAAAGGAGAAGATAGACAAGTCTCGCACAGAGGCGGATGAGGCGGAAAGGAAGGGCGACCTCGGAAAGGTGGCCGAGATCCGCTACGGCCGTATCGTCGGCCTGGAGAAGGAATTGGCGGAGAAAAACAATGACCTGGCAAAGCTCCAGACAGATAAGAAGATGCTGAAGGAAGAGGTGGACGAGGAGGATATCGCCAGGGTCGTCTCCAAATGGACCGGGATCCCCGTCTCGCGGATGCTCGAAGGCGAGAGGGAGAAGATGATCCGTATGGAAGAGCGCCTCCACCTGCGGGTCGTGGGCCAGGACGAGGCCACCGCGGCCGTATCGAACACCATCAGGAGGGCCCGCGCGGGCCTTCAGGACCCGAACAGGCCCCTCGGCTCCTTCCTCTTCATGGGGCCCACGGGTGTAGGAAAAACGGAGCTGGCTAAGGCGCTCGCGGAATTCCTCTTTGACGACGAACAGGCTATCATAAGGATCGACATGAGCGAGTTCCAGGAGAGGCATACGGTCTCCAGGCTCATCGGTGCGCCTCCGGGATACGTGGGCTACGAAGAAGGCGGCTACCTCACCGAGGCGGTGAGGAGGAAACCCTACTCGATTGTGCTCCTCGACGAGGTAGAAAAGGCCCACCAGGATGTGTTCAACGTCCTCCTGCAGGTACTCGATGACGGGCGCCTGACGGACGGCCAGGGCAGAACGGTCGACTTCAAGAACGCGGTGATCATCATGACCTCCAACATCGGCAGCCAGTGGATAACGGATGTGGCAGCCGGCGATTACAGCGTGATGAAGGACCGGGTAATGGAGGCGGTCAGGTCGCAGTTCAAGCCCGAGTTCATCAACCGCGTGGACGAGATGATCATATTCAGGGCATTGACGCAGCAAGACCTGAAGAGGATTATCGACCTCCAGCTTATGTACCTCGTGAAGAGGACCGAGGAACAGGGTGTGGCGCTCGAGTTCACGGACCTGCTGAAAGAGACCTTTGCCAAAGAGGGCTACGATCCGGTCTACGGCGCACGCCCGCTGAAGAGGTTGCTCCAGAGGAAGATACAGGACGAGCTGGCTATGCTCATCCTTAAGGGCGAGATCGGGGACGGCGATGCGGTCGTTGTCGACGTGGACGAAAGAGGCAATGCCGTATTCCACAAAAAAGAGCGGAAACGGCGCGCAGCGGCATCCGGTCTTATTTCTTGACAGAGGGCCGCGTTCCTGTTTTAATATCGCTCCTGGACGTACGACGTAGGCGCGTAGCTCAACGGGAGAGCGCTACCCTGACACGGTAGAGGTCAGGGGTTCAACACCCCTCGCGCCTACCATTAATCTTCAAGGTTCCCAAAGAAATCTCCTTACGGAACTTACGGTCGCAGGATGGCGCCGGCCTCCTGCGGGGTGAGGCTTACCGCGAGAAAAAGCCTGAAGAACTCCTGCGTCTCCTTTGCCATGCTGACGCGGTACCTGTCCGGATACAGGAGATTGGCCAGCCATTTGGCCCCCAAGAGACGCATGAATGACGGCGGCCGGTCGAACCAGTTGAAAGGTTCGTAGGGGATGAGATAGACCTTTTTCTCTTTCACCGCCTTTACCCGCTGCCATCGGGGGTCGGAGAAAACCTGTGTGAAGAAAACGGGCTCCTTGACCAGGATCACATCGGGGTCGTAGAGCATGACCTGCTCAAGGGAAACGGCTTCCATCCCGAAGAGATTCTGAGTGTGGCACCCGTGCACGTTCCGCCCGCCCGCCACGCCGATCAGTTCCGCATGCCCTGACCTGTCGCAATCCGTGCTCAGGCCGTCCGCCCCCTCGGCATAATAGACGGACACCCTTCTTTGATTCGGTATGCTGCCCGCCAATTCTGCCATAGCGGAAAGCGTCTTCCTGGCATAAGCGGCGAGCTCCCCGGCTCGCGCTTCCCGTCCGAGGAGCCTCCCAAAGGTCAGGAACGCCTCCGGGTAATCCGGAAGCGTATCCAGGGCGACGTCCACCACGGGCATGGGCATGGTCTTCATCACCGTGTACCTCATCTTCGACCTGAAGGCGCCTCCCGGCGTCGACACCACGATGATCTCCGGCTTTGCCTTGAGCACCATCTCCAGGTTCGGCGTCTGCCCCTGCCCGAACCAGCCGCCGAGGACCGG
Organism: Syntrophorhabdales bacterium; assembly: GCA_050012495.1. GTDB lineage: Bacteria > Desulfobacterota > Syntrophorhabdia > Syntrophorhabdales > WCHB1-27 > BOG-1155. Next base: position 32,407 of record JBEKHB010000020.1, on the reverse strand, counting down.
CAGGCTCTGCATGCTCTTCCGGAGATACTTCTTCTCCCACTCCCTTACCGGGAAATTGAGACCGGCAAGCATGGCGGGGTCCAGCGCGTAAAGCATGTAGGTGACGGGCGGAGAAGCGCTATAGACCCTTTGCGGCCTGTCCGGCATGGAGAGCCTCCTGCCGAACATATCGGTGATCTCTTTGGCCTGGGCAAGAGTCCCCAGGCTCACCAGGAGGGACAGAAAAACACAGATCCTCGGGGCTGTTTTCTTCGAGTGCAATAGTGCTGCGCGCATCCGGTTCACCACAAATCTCCTTTCCCCTGGCAGACCGGGGCTTATCGTTATGTCCGTAAGGTAACAGCCTGTCCGTTATCTACCACGTAACACAGGTCAATTGGTCTTTCCCATCATGTTCGGCCCTTTTCTCATTCCCTGCCCTCCGGTTTCGGCCTCTCCTTCTTTCCTTTGGACCACCCCTCCGCAGCATCAGGGAAGCAATCGAAGCGGGGAATATAGGGTTTGATATCGATGACGGGCGTCAAGTCCAGGGTATCTATGCCGCGCACATGGAGGATAGATTTCTCCCGCCTTAGCAAGCGGACGACTGTAATACCTATGCCGTTCGGTCTGCCCGGATGGCGCGAGGCGAATATGCCATGAGGCACATCGTCGAGAAAGGTCGGACGGACGAGTTGGACTGACCCTGCGCGGTCAAAGAGATAAAGGAGAATGAGGTGCGAGAACCCTTCGATATCCTTGAGTCCTTCTTCGTAGTCCTGAAATACCTCGACCCATCCCATTCCGTCAGGTTGAAAAGCGCCTTGGATAGGTGTCTCCTCTTTCGTGAAATAGGGAGAATGGATCAGACCTACAGGCTTCATTTGTGTCATCCTTCAGCTCCTTTGCGGCCGGCCAGGGTGCAGTTCAGTCTTCTCTATTGAGGTGCCGGCCTGTCCCTGTGGCCCTCGGGGATGGATGCGATCGCGGTCTCCATCATACCTTGTCCTCCCGATGGATCACGGCCATCGTACCCTGGTTATAGAGGTTTCGAGCGAAGCACTCTACTGTGACGTCAGCACCCGTCACCATGTGCATGAACATGCTCTTGTTGCCCACAGAGATGCTTTTGCCCGTGAACCCGCTTGCAAAGGTCCCATGGGGATGCCTGCCAGCTTAACCGGGGATATCTGATACATGCGGCAAAAACCCGTCTCGCCGCTGCTGATTCGACACCGTCTTTCACAGTAGCTGCAGCGCATGTGTGATATCTCCCGTAAGCGTTATTCTCAGTGCCCTTTTTCACACGCTAGGGCGCGATCTTGCCTCCAAGGGACGTAAAAGAGTGGCCCAGGTGCCGGGTGAGACCGTTTTTTTCAATACTTCCTCCTGGCCCGAACTAATGTGTAATGCATGGGTGCGAAAGCGGCTTCTTTCCATTGGCGATTGCCTGGGGCACGCAAAACCGGAACGAGCCATTGCCCCTCACAACGTCGACCTTTGCGTTGTAGAGCCGAAAAAGGTTCTCGTTGTTCACAACATCGTCGCACCTCCCATCCGCCATGATCGCACCCTCCTTGATCATGATCGCCCGGTCCGCGATCCAGAGGGCGTGCTCGGGGGAATGGGTGGACTTGATGAAGGTGTATCCTTCTCCGGCAAGCCCGCTGATCTGCTCGAGGAGCCGGAGCTGGTTCCCGTAGTCGAGGCCGCTTGCCGGCTCGTCCATGATCAGAGTTTTTGCCTCCTGGGCCAGGGCCCTCGCTATGATCGTAAGCTGCCTCTCCCCACCGCTTATCTCGGTGTACGGCCTTTCCGCAAGTTGGAGGATCGATAGCCGCCGAAGGGCGTCATAGGCGATCTCGAGGTCGTGCTTCGAGTACTTGAAGAAGAACGTCTTGTGGGGTATGCGCCCCATGAGGGCGACATCGATGACCGAGTAGGGGAAGGCGCTCCTGTGCAGTTGCGGGACGTACGCGATCTCGCGGGCGAGGCGTCTGGCGCCCAGATGAGAGACCGCGCATCCCTCATAGGTGACTCGACCCTGAGAGGGCTTGAGCATACCGAGCATCACCTTGATGAGCGTGCTTTTCCCGCATCCGTTGGGACCCAGCAAGGTGACGATCTCGCCGCGTCCGATGGAAAGACTGATCTCCTTGAGGACCGGCGTTCTCGTATAGCCGAATGAGACGTTTTCCAGACCGATAAGAGGTTCCGTCAGCTCCATCCCCTCCTCGATTTCCTCAAGATAATTGCAAAAAAGGGTATGCCGATCAGCGCGGTGGTAATACCGATAGGAATCTCCACATCGAAAAGCAGCCTCGATACATCATCAACGACGAGCAGGTAGATAGCGCCTATGAGGGCGCTGGCAGGAATGAGCGTCTTGTTGTCGGGACCGACGAGCATCCGTGCGATATGGGGGATGATGAGGCCCACCCAGCCGATCATGCCCGCCACGACGACGGTGAGGGCGCTTGCGATGGTTGCAAGGAAGATGAGGAGCATGCGGACCCGTTCAACAGGGATGCCGAGGGCTTTCGCCTCTTCGTCGCCCATGCTTAACGCATTGAGGTAGCCGGAAAAAAGGGTCATCAGGATAATGCTCCCCACCTGGGGGATGGCGACCAGGGTGAGGGTGTGCATGTCCACCAGGGAGAGCCCTCCCATAAGCCACACGGTGATAGCCGGAAGTTGGTTATAAGGGTCGGCGACGTATTTTACGACCGAGAGAAGGGAGGTGAAGAGAGCCCCGCTGATCACGCCGCCGAGCACGAGGAGAAGGACCGTATTCCCCTTGTACATCTTGGCCATGCCGACGGCTATGACTACAGCGGCGAAACCGAAGGCAAAGGCGCTTACCTGCACGGCGACCCAACTCTTAAAAAACACCATGCCTAGCGCCGCCCCGAAAGACGCCCCGGCGAGAACGCCGAGGAGGCTTGGGGATACAAGGGGGTTGACGAACATGGCTTGAAAGGCCGCTCCCGAGACGGAAAGAGATGCCCCGACCATGACTGCCGCCAGAATGCGGGGCAGGCGGATGTCGAGGAAGAGGTTCCCGAGAAGATTGTAGGCGTCGGGGGTCACATGGCCCACGTTGAACGCTTTGTGGAGAAAGAACCTGACCATGTCCCGGATGGTGACGGGGTACTTGCCCAGGGTCAATGAAACACCGGCCGCTATCAAGAGAATTGAAGAGAGAACCGGGAAGAAGTCTTTCCTGATTTTCATGGACATGCGGCCTTTTTCATTTGTCAGGCACCTGCTTTATTGCTCCGCCGGCGCAGGGCGTCATGCCTTCTCCCACCAGATCACTGCCCACCGAACCACCTTGTCATACGAAAACTTCCAGCATCCGTCGCGAAAGACCAGGTGTGCATGGACATAAGCGCGGAGCTTCTCCTCTTCCAGGGAATTCAAATCGCCGAAGAACATCCACCGCACCGACGCAAAGGCCTCTTCCGGGTCGCTGTATGTCCTGTTGCGCGTCTCTTCGATAAACGCTACATTTGCGAGAATACCCATCTGATAAAGCATGTTGTAGTTGTAGATGTAGTCGGGTCCGACATTGAGGGGCTTGCCGATTGCCTCGAAGAGACGGCGGTCGAAGGGGCCGTCCGCTACCACGGTGACGACGTAGACGCGCTTTCGTGCAACCGCATCAAGCTTGAGAACGGAGCCACGCAGGTCATCGGCGACCATGGACCGGGAGGCTATGGCCACGTCGTGGACGCCTATGCCAAGCTCCTTCCAGTCGTCTTCCCATCGGCCCTGGAGGGTTGTGACATTGTCGATGCCTTCCGCCTCACATCGTGCGCGCGCCAGAGCCAGCATTTCCCCGGAGAGATCGACCGCGGTGACGGAAGCGACCGATTTCGCCAGTGGAACCGCAAGGGTGCCGCTCCCACAACCCATGTCAAGCACGCTCCAGTGGCTTTTCGGGTTCACGATGGTCAGAAAACGGTCGGCAAAGCCCGAATCCGCGGCGGCCTTGGTAAAGGAGGCAGCCCTGCCGTTCCAGAAATCGGCATCCCGTTCGGGTGAGCTTCGCCCGGCGCGCCGGGCCTGCCACACGCGGTTCCAATCGATCAAGCGCACATCAATCACGTCTTCCCGCAACGTAAGCTCCTTAATGTGTGCGGCCTCGGCGCCGGTTCCCGATTGACCTCCCGGCTCACGCGGGTGTCCCCGTCACTACGTAGTAGCTCGTCCCGCTCGCGCAGGGCCGGCAGAGGACCTTTCCGTCCTTCCGCTCTTCCCGCATGTCCATGACCCGCTCGCCGCAGGCAGCGCACGTGACGATGCGGAGCGGCTTTCCCGGCATATCTTCCGGCTTAAGCTGCACGCGGACTTCCCTTGCCTCAAGGAGGTCTTCGACAGGCATCATGGCATATGCCTCCGTATGAGGCGACTTCTCTATCTCCTCTCTCGTCAAGACCTTGTCCCCGTCTCTGTTTTTTGCGGCAACCCGGACTGCCCTGCCTGTCTTCAGGTTGATGAAGGTCGCCGCCATTTTGCCGTGATCGAGGATCTTCATGGTGCGCTTGCCCGGATGGCAGCCGGTCACCGCCAGAATGGCGTCGCTCGCGCACCTATCCATCTCCACGTAGACGATGAGATTTTTCCTGTCCGCGCCTTTTGGATCGTCGATACCGATAGCGTTGAGGCCAAGAATGGCCATGCGGGTCCCAAGGACGATCCCGGCGCAAAGGTCCCCGTGAAAGGCTTTGGCCTCAGCCATGCACGTCTCGAAATCCAGCTTCTTCATCTCCATGTGTCCTTTCTCCTCAATCCTTCGGTCATGCTCGCACCGTCCTCCCTTCAAGGCTTAGATAAGGGCTATGACGATTTCAGTATGTTCATCTTCCTCAGGCAGGTATCGAACAGGTGGTATGCGCCGACCCCTTCGGCAAGCATGTCGAGGGCCATATCGGGTTCGGTGACGCACACGCCGCTTACGGCGCTCACATTGTGCTCAAAGAGCACGTCGGGGAGTATACTTGCGGTGGGCCCGGTCACGATTACCCTGGCCCCCGGTCTCGTGTACCCGAGAAGCTCGTCTATGGTTCGATTCGCCATGGACGCGCCCGTGATGATTACCGTGTCGCATGCGGGGAGCACGTTGCACGCCCTCTCGGCGGGTACATAGAACCGCATCTCCTCGGCCTTCAACGCCTCCGGTCTCCTCTCTATGACCGACAGGTCTATCTCCGGAACCATCTTGAACTGCTTCAAAAACGGGATGAAGGCGCCTACCATCGCAATTCTTCCCGCGCTCCTCACATCGATCAGCTCAAGGGCGTCGGCGTCGTAGATGATCCGGTAGCGGTCCGGCGTCATGAGTCTCGAAGAAAGGGCGTTCATCACGACGAGTTTTACCAGGTCGGAAAGCAGCGACCGTCCCCGCTGCTCCAGCACCTCGCATGCGGCCATGCCTTTGAGGGGGGCAGGGGCAGGGCGCTCCGCAGCCATGGAGGGACAACAGGTCACGCCGTGGAGATCGTCGGTAGGGGTGTACGCGACACCTCCCGACCCGTCCGAAAGCTTTACCCCGGTGAAGAATATTCCGATAACTATCCTCTCGATCCTTATGCTTCCAATTTTTTCTCCGTAAAGCTTTTGTAGAAGGTAGGCCGTCTCGTCAACGATCATCACACCCTCCTCATCTCTCGAAAACGTTTTACGCGTTGGCGTTTCGTGCCCTGCGACGTCCGCATGGTTCTCTCACCACGCCTGCCAGGAGAGAGCCGGACTCTCGTCCCGGTCACGTTGTATACCATAATGCATAACGAAAAGTCAAGCATTTTTTTTGCATTGTTTTGCTCCTTTTTTCTTGACCTGTCGTTATGGTAGATGGTATATAACGAGTGACGTTATTCCATGGTTAATATAACGCAGTCGCAGCCGCCTTGGAAGCCGCTGCAAGCGGAGAATGTGTGTGGACCTGTTCGATACAGACTGAGCGAGACCGACGCGTACCGCGGGTTGGATGCGCGTCATAAAAAAAAAGGAAAAGGAGGAAGATATGAAGCGGTTGTTGGGATTCATTCCGGCATTATTGATCGTTGCATCACTAACCCCGGGCGTCCGGGCAGAAGAGGCCGCCACACCGGCCGATGCAGGGATCCAGGCCCCGTCCGGCCTGAAAAAGAACTACGAGGCATACGATTTGGGAGAGCTCTATGTGAAGGGGGAGAAGCTGCCCACATCCCAGGAGGTCACGCAGATGTCGGTGGTGACCCAGGAGGAGATCGAGGCGACCCACAGCCAGAATGTGGCTGATGCCCTGAGCCACGTGCCCGGCATCACCGTTTTCACGGGCGCAAAGAACCAACCTAGCATCTCCCTGCAGGGGCTCAACCAGACGGAGACCCTGATCCTCATCGACGGCGTCCCTTACTACGAGACGAACTACGGGCTCCTCAACCTGAAGACCATCCCGGTGTCCATGATCGACAAGATTGTCGTGCAAAAGGGCGTCTCATCCGTATTGTACGGGCCGAACAGCGTCGGGGGCGTCATCAACATCATCACGAGGAAGCCGACGGACAGACCCTCCCTGGAGCTTAGGGCCGAGTACGGGGATTACCGGGCAGACGAGGAGAGCATATCTCACGGCATGAAGGTGGGCCCGTTCAGCTACTGGTTCGGCTACGATCGTCAGGATTCGAAGGGATGGTACCTGTCGAATTCTTTTCAGCCCCAAGACACGCAAATAACCTCCAGGCCGGGGAAAACGATTTATGAGGTGATCGAGGGCGGCGGTGTCCGCAACAATTCCGCTTTTCACATGGACAGCATGTGGGGCAAGGTCGGCATCGAGCCGACGCCCGGCTCCGAGTACTACCTCAATATGAATTATACGAGCGCCAATTTCGGGGCTCCCGCCTCCCTCCTTCAGGATATGATCTTCACCAGTCCTGGTTCCCAGTTTTCGCAGCTCTGGACGTGGCCTGCCTACATTAACATGGGAGCCGACCTCTCAGGCCAGCAGAAGGTGACCGACTGGTTGACCCTCAAGGGAAAGCTCTTCTATCACGACCATACGGACGTGGGCGACTTCTTTTCCGATGCGGCCCTGACCAAGGAGATAGCGAGGAGCACGTACAAGGACAACACGATAGGCGGCAACATCCTCTCCGAGATGAACGTGGCGGCTACAGACACCCTGAGGGCGGCCTTCAACTATCGCCGGGACGACCACCAGCAGACAGCGTTGACCTACCTGCCCTTCCAGGAAGCAGTCTCCTATACGGGATCCCTGGCCATTGAGAACCAGTTCGACCCGATAAAGCCCCTCTCCATTGTAACCGGCGTGGCCTATGACTGGTGGGAGGTGACGAAATCGAACCAGGACGAGACGAACTCGTCAGGCGCCTTCACGGGCTTCCAGGAGCTCAAGACCCCCAGCGCGAACAGGGTAGATCCCATGGTCGGCACAACCTATACCTTTGACGACAAAACAAAGCTCTTCGCCTCCTGGGCGGAGAAGATCAGGTTCCCCACCCTGCAGCAGCTCTATTCGGGCGAATATGGGGGCAACGTCAATTTGAAGCCGGAGAAAGCCGACAATTACGTAGTGGGGGCCTCCCGGCCTATCACCCAGTACGCGACGGCAGAAGCTTCGTTCTTCGTCCACGACGTGGCGGACATGATCAACAGGAACGCACCTTCGCCCGTCGCGCAGTATCTCAATTACGGGCGGATCTTCATCTGGGGCGCAGAGGCGACCGGCAGGATTTACCCTATGAAGGACTTGAGCTTCGGCTTTGGGTATACTTATACTAATGCTACGGACCAGAGCCCGAACACCCCGACCAGCAGGGTGGACTATGTGCCGACGAGCAAGGTCGACCTGAGCGCGAAGTACCTTATCCCCGTGATAAAGGTTCAGACCGATTTGACCGCCACCTACGTGGGCCGCATGTGGGACCAGCTGCCGACTGAATCCAATCCGACGACCCAGGCCCTCAGGACAGGCGATTACTTCATCATGGGGGCGAGGATATCGAAGGTCTTCTGTGACCATTATGAGGGTTACTTCGTCGCCCAGAACCTCTTCAATAAGAACTACGAGACGCAGGTCGGATTCCCCGCGCCGGGCAGGATGCTATTTGTCGGCGTCAGATACAGCTATTAGGGGAGGGAAAGGAGAGGTCTCACTATCGGGAGCTTCACAACGCAGACAGCGTGCAGCAAAGGATGGCCGGATTGGCTGTCGAGCACAACTGGATAAAGTGCGGCCTGGCTGCCCTCGCCATTCACGTAGGCCTGCTCGCGCTGCCTGTGCGTGAGAAGGTCTACCCGGTGGGTGAGCAACGGATTATCGAGGTTGTGGTCATGAGGCAGGAGACCCCTCCGACATCGTCTCCGCGCCAGGTGGAGAGGTCGAAGCCACTGACCAGGCGCTTCGTTGCGCGGCAGGCCGTTCCCAGGGTCAACCGGGAGATCCCGCCTGCACCAGTGCCCAAACCGGCGGAAAGAAAGGACGAGCCCCCGTCCGCTGGCGCTGGGAACGTGCTCGACGAGCAGATTGTGTCCCAGGCTGCGCCCGATCCCGGAGGCGGTGAAGGCGTCGCCATTGCCGGCATCAGCGTCGGCGGGGGCAAGGCAGGCCTCGGCGGCGGCGGTACGGGCATTGGTACGGGAGCGGGCGGAAAGGGTAATGGCGCGGGCACTGGCGGTGAAGGCGGCGGCCCCGTGGAGGCGGGATTCGGCGACGCCGACGGTCCGCAGTTCATTTATCAAGAAAGGCCGGAATACCCCTTTGTGGATATGCGGCTTCAGAGAGAAGGGAAAGTCATCGTCAGGCTGACGATTGACGAGAAGGGCAAGCTACAGAAGGTTGATGTGGTTGAGGCGACGGATCAGGCGTTCGCCGGGTCTGCCGTCAAGGCGTTGAAGCGTTCGAGATTCCGGCCGGCCAGGCGAAACGGCGCATCCGTCGCCTGTCGGGCGCCTTATACCATACGTTTTGGCTTTTAAGAGTGAAATGAAGAACCCTCCTTGCCGTCACGGGGCGACTGCACGCCGGCCCTGGCGCGCGCTCCAAGCGGATATCCGCATCCGGAGGGAGACAACAGCACTTGCGAATGATGCGGAAATAGAAAGAACAAGAAAGAAGGTTAAGCCATGTGGCACATACTGGTAAAAGGGGGATGGATGATGCTTCCCCTCGCAGTCTGCTCGCTCGTGTCGGTGACGATCATCATCGAAAGGTTTCTCTTTTTCGGGCGTATCAGGGGGGCGCACCGCGCCGAAGAGGTGCTTACCCTCGTCCATAAACGACGGGTCGATGAGGCGCTCGCCGTGAGCGAAGAGGCGCCGCTGCCGGTTATGCGGGTATTGCGGACAGGCCTCACCCACTCCCCCGAACCCTCGGGGGCGATGGAGTCCGCGGGGGTTTCCGAGCTTTCCTTTATGCGGCGGGGTCTTCCGGCCCTCGATACGATCATCACCCTTTCACCGCTTTTGGGGCTCCTCGGCACCATCATAGGCATGATGAACTCCTTCAACGTCATGGCAATGTCCGGTCTCGGCCAGCCCCACGCAATAACCGGAGGGGTGGCGGAGGCGCTCGTCTGCACTGCCGCCGGCATCACCGTGGCGGTGATCACCCTTATCCCCTACAATTATTTCCTTGCACGCATCGAGCGGGAGGCGGAGGCCATCGAAGCCTATGCGACCCGCCTCGAGCTGGCGCTCTCCGCATCGAAAAGGTAGCCCATGAGACTCCCCAGGACCTCAAGGAAGAAGCCCCGCATCGAGATCATCCCCATGATCGACACCATGTTCTTTCTCCTCGTCTTTTTCATGGTGGCCACCCTCTCCATGACGGCCCAGCGGGGGCTCACCGTCAACCTCCCCCATGCGGCGACCGCCCGCGATGAGATAAAGCAGGTGGTTACGCTGACCGTCACAAAAGAGGGCAAGCTCTTCTTCGATAAAGAAGAAGTTGCCTCCCCCGCCGAGGCGGCCCTGCGCCTCGCCTCCCAAACCGGGGCCGATGCGCAGGTCTCGGTGGTGATCAACGCCGACCGGGCGGTGGAGCACGGCCGGGTAGTTGACCTCATGGACGCGGTGAGGCAGGCAGGGGTGACGAGGATCGCAATAGCGGTGAGGCCCCTTTCCCCGTAGGATTGGGGCGACCCGAGGCAGCACCGGGGAGGAGCGCCTATCCCCCCCTCTTTTTTTCCGCGCCCGGTGTGCCTCCTATTGAATGGAAAGCAGCTCCAGCTCAAAAATCAGTGTCTCGTTGGGACCAATGGCGGGGGGTGCGCCCTGCGGTCCGTAGGCGAGCTGGGGCGGTATGAAAAGCTGCCATTTTGACCCAACCTTCATGAGCTGAAGTGCCTCCGTCCATCCCTTTATGACGCGGTTGACCGGGAAGACGATGGGCTGGCCGCGCCGATATGAGCTGTCGAACTCGGTCCCGTCGATGAAGGTGCCCCGATAGCTGACCACAACCATGTCGGTGGGCCTCGGGGTTCGTCCCGTGCCCGCCTTTATGACCCTGTACTGCAAGCCGTCAGGCAGGGTCCTTACGCCTTCCCTTGTCTTGTTCCCGGCAAGAAAGACCTCCCCCTCCTGCCTGTTCTTTTCCGCCTCCTCCTTCATCACGCCGGCGCTTCTCGCCGCCATCTGCTTCTCGGTATCAGCCAGGGCCTGCGACATTTCCCGATCATTCAGAAGGAGCTTCCCTCCTGTGTAGGCGTCCCTGAAGCCCTTTGCCACCACGTCAGGGTCTAGGTCCATGCGGTATTTTTTCATGTCCATGCCCATTTGGACGCCCACTGCGTAGCTCGTCTTCTCCCTCTCTGTCCTAGGCGTCTGGCCGTCCGCCCCGTAGACGACCCCTGCCGCGAGCACCACCCCCGCGATGATGACCGCTTTTGCCCGATATCTCATAGTTAGGCCTCCAGTTTTTTCTGAGAGTGTAAGCCCGGCGGGCAAAAAAAACAAGAAAACGCGGAATTTCAGGAGGGCCTCCCGGAGGGCGCCGCGGGGTGCCTCAGCGTGCGGGTCGTGACATTTCTCGACATGCCGTTGGCCGTCCCGACAGAGAAGGAAAAACAGAGAGAGAAAGAACAAAAAAAAGAGAAGAGAGAAGAGACCGAATGTGCTACTCTACCAATCAAGGCATGAGGACGCCACACAACACCAACCGCTATTCGATCGCACTTCCGGGCGGCGACCCCGCTTGTTCGTAGCAGCGGTCCTCGCCCTTTGTTGCGGGATCGCCCTTGAGGCGTTCTGGCGTGCGCCCGCCGCACCTCTCTTTTTCGCCACCCTTGCCGCAGCCGCCGCCATACCCATTTTTACGAGATGGGGCAAGGCGTGCGCCCTCCTTACCCTCGCCGGCTTCATGCTCATTGGCGCGGCTAGGCTCGCCTTCATGGAGATAGGCCAGGCCGTGCCGGATGATGCACGCGCCGATACAATCTTTGAGGGGCTGGTCATGGAAAGCTCTCCCCGCGTGAAAGTCCTCTCTCTGTCCAGGCCCGCTGCATTGAAGGGCATGCGCGTGGCCTTCCCCTCCGGCGCCGACCTTGACGTGTCTCAGACGGTGAGGGTTTTCGGCAGGATCAGGCCCCTCGTCCCTTCATTCAAAAACCCCGGCAGCATTTCCTGGAAGTGGCTTAAGAAGCTGGAGGGCGTCGGCTACGAAGTGAGGGGGCAGGTCCTTTCCGCGGCGCCGAGCGATGACCCCATCGCAGCCATGCGGCATTATTTCAAGCATAACATCGAAAGCGCCGGCGCGCCCAGGGCGGATATACTCAAGGCGCTCACCATCGGCGACAGGGCAGCGATACCGCAGGAGACGAACGACCTCTTCCTCCATACGGGCACCTCGCATATACTCGCCATATCGGGGTTCAACGTGAGCGTGATCTCGGGGTTTTTCTTCTTCATCGCGAGGGCCGCCTTCAGGAGGGTGCGGCGCTTCCGCCTCTCGGGGCAGGACAGGCAATACGCGGCCCTCGTCACCCTCCCCTTCCCCTTCGTCTTCATGCTCGTCGCCGGGGCGGGCGTTTCCCTCATCAGGGCCACGATCATGATCATGATCTTCATGCTCGCCCTGTTCCTCCAGAGGAAAACGCACTTCTACAATACCCTGGCCCTGGCCGCGGCCGTCATCCTCCTCATCTACCCCCACTCGCTTCTGACCCCCTCTTTTCAGCTCACCTTTATGAGCCTCCTCTTCATCGTCATCTGTACGGAGAGGCTCTCGCCCGTGCTTGCAAGAATGAAGAGCGGAATCTTGCGCTGGTCGTCCTCGACCGTCCTCGCCACCGCGGCGGCGACACTCGGCACCGCGCCCATAGTTCTCTACTATTTTTACGGCATAAACCCGCTCTCTCTCCTCCACAACCTCATCACCGTGCCCCTCATGGGCGTTGCCGCGACCGGCCTGAGCATCGTGGGCATGACACACCCTTGGGGCCGCCCCCTGCTCATCCTCGCGGGGTATATCACGCAGGTGAACCTGGCCCTCCTTCACGCGCTCGATTTCGGCTACCTTTACCCCCTGGTACGGCCCCGGTTTTCGGAAATTGTCCTCTACTACGGCCTTGTCATGGCCCTGCTTTACGTGGACCGGAAGCAGGTGGCGGCGCTCCTTTTCTGCGTCCTGATCCCCCTTTGCGCGGTCCAGGTCTACGCCGATTATCGCGAGCGGTTCAATACCGGCCTTTGCATCCACTTCATCGACGTGGGCCAGGGCGATGCGGCCCTGATAGAAGCGCCGGGGGGGATGAGGATATTGATCGACGGGGGCGGGTTTCCAGGCTCGGACTTCGACATGGGCAGGCAGGTGATCACACCCTTCCTCCTTTACAGGAAGGTGCTTACCATCGACTACGTGATCAATACGCATCCCCACGCCGACCATATAGGCGGGCTCTCCTATGTCCTGCGCCACTTCAAGGTCTCGCACCTCGTCACGGCGGGCTTTTTTCCGCAGGAGCGCCAATTCCTCGAATTGGTCGGGATCGCGCGGGCGCGGGGCGTGCCGCGCCTGATATGGAGAAAGGGGGACGGGATAAAGACGCGCGCGTTCAGCATCGATGCGCTCTATCCGGCGGGCACGCCCCCTTTCGATAACCTGAACGACACATCTCTCGTCTTTAAGGTCCGCCACGGGGAGACGACGTTCCTCCTGCCCGGGGACATCACGACCGGCGTGGAGGAGCAGCTTGTCCTTTCCGGCGTCCCCCTCAAATCGGATGTGCTCAAGCTCCCCCATCACGGAAGCGCCTTGTCAAACAGCTTCGCCTTCATTTACGCCGTGCGGCCGAAGCTGGGGGTTTTGAGCGGCGCGGCCGGGGTCATCAAGAACCTCCCGAGCCCGGAGGCGCTTCTGCGGTACAAGGCGCTCTCCATACCCGTCCTGCGGACCGATACGCAGGGGCTTATCGAAGTCCGGTCGGACGGCAGCGAGATCACGTGGAAGACATACGGAAACCGGTGAAGGCGGCGCGTTGCCGCCCGGCCGGTTGCTGCGGAGGCGGTGAAGGCGCGCTCCCGGGAGACGTTCCCTATCCTTTTTTCATCTGCTGGAGCATTTTGCGGTCATGAAAGGCCCGCCCCTCGAAACTCTGGAGCGGCGTCACCTGCCATTCGAGCATCCCCCAAAAAGGCAGGCCCCGCATGATCTGATCGAGCTCTTCATTGGAGGCGGCATCGATGATGAACGCCACGGCGCGCTCGGAAACCGGGACCCCTCCCGCGAGGATCTTATTCTCCGACCGAAGCTTCATCAGTGCCTCGAAACCCGGAAGGACGTAATATTCGAGGAGCTCGATCAACTCGTCGGGTCCGGTCATTTGCGGCCCGCCGCTTCCGATTACCAGGTAGTTCATGCGCTGCCCTCCTTTTTCTTAAAGGCCCTCTCGCGGCCTTTTCACTCTAAGCAATATACGCCGCTACGCCGCCCATGTAAAGACGGCTGCGATGCGGTATCGGAGCGGACGTCTTTACGTGTAGGATTTCAGAACGTTTCAGTATACTATATACAAGTTAAGTACACTTTGTGCGGCCCACGCCGTCACCTGAAGAGATATGGGGGAGGGAGCATCGTATGAGCACATTCTATCGTCGATTACCGAAATTCGAGTACCTGCAGCCAAGGAGCCTTGCCCGGGCCCTGTCCCTTCTGGCCGAATACGGGGGCTCGGCCAGGGTAATGGCCGGCGGGACGGATCTGATCCCGCAGTTGAAGAAGCGCGAGATCCGGGCGCCCGGGTACGTGATAGACCTGAAGCGCATAAAAGGTCTTGACAACCTCACCTGCACGGCGGAGGAAGGACTGGAAATAGGTGCACTGACGACGATCGCCGCCATCGAGAATTCCTCCAGGGTGCGAGCTGATTTTTATCCGCTCTACCAGGCGGCAGCGAGCATGGCTTCTCCCCAGGTGCGCAACCGGGGAACCTTTGCCGGGAACATCTGCTCGGCGGTACCCTCTGCCGACACCGCACCCGCGCTCCTGGCACTAGACGGATGGGTGCGGCTCGCAAGCACCAGGGGTGAGCGTCGGGTCGCCCTCGATCTTTTCTTTGAAGGCCCTCGCAAGACGGTCGTCGCAGAAGACGAGCTTCTCGTCGGAATTGTGGTGCCGGAAATGGCCCGGGGAAGCCGGGGCACGTACCTGAAGCTTTCGCCGCGCCATTCCATGGACCTCGCGACAGTCGGCGTCGCCGCCGCAGCGACCTGCGAGAACGGCGTGTGCAGGGATATCAGGATCGCCCTCGGAGCAGTGGCGCCGACGCCGGTACGGGCGCCGATAGCCGAGGCAATGCTGCGCGGTCGAAAGGTAACACCGGAGCTGATTGACGAGGCTGCGAATAACGCCGTGAGCCAGTGCGATCCCATTGACGACCACAGGGCATCGCGTGAGTACCGTTGTGACATGGTCTATGCAATGACGAGGAGGGCGCTCCGGCAGATCCTATTACAAGAGGGCACGGAGTGATGAGCCACATCACACACGGAGAGAAAGAAGAACGACGTATGAGAGATCGGTATGCGAGGAGATAAACAATGAAAAGCCTACGACTGAAGGTCAACGGTACATCATACGCAATCAGGGTGAAGGCGCAGGCCACGCTGCTCGATGTCATCCGGGAAGAACTCGGCCTCACGGGCGCCAAGGAGGGATGCGGTGTCGGCGAATGCGGCGCATGCACCGTGATCATGGGGGATAAGGCTGTCAACGCCTGCATAGTCCTGGCGGTAGAGGCGCAGGGCAAGGAGATTACAACCATCGAGGGCCTCGCCGACGGGGACAAACTGCACCCGATCCAGGAGGCCTTCGTGGAGGCCGGGGGTATGCAGTGTGGTTTTTGTACCCCGGGGATGATCCTTTCCACCAAAGTCCTCCTCGAGAAGAACAAGGCGCCCAGTGACGACGAGATACGCCGGGGCCTCTCGGGAAACTTCTGCCGCTGCACCGGGTACACGAAAATCTTTGAATCGGTAAGAGCCGCCGCACAAAAGATGAAGGAGTAACATCGATGGAAGGATATGAAATCATCGGCAAACGGGTACCGAGGATCGACGGGAAAGAGAAGGTGATGGGCCAGGCGAAATACGCGGCCGACTATTCCCTGCCCGGCATGCTCTGGTGCAAGGTGGCGAGGAGTCCCTTCCCCCACGCGCGGATCCTCACTATAGACACGAGCAGGGCGGAGAGGCTGAAGGGCGTTAAGGCCGTGATCACGGGGAAGGATTTCGGAGGCTGGACGTGGGGGTTCATGGCGACGACCCGTGACGAGCCGCCCCTCGCAGTCGGCAAGGTGCGCTACCTTTACGAGGCCGTCGCTGCCGTTGCTGCAACGGACGAAGATATTGCGGAAGAGGCATGCGATCTTATCAGGGTGGACTACGAAGAGCTTCCCGGCGTCTTCGATCCCGAGGAGGCGATGAAGGAAGGTGCGCCCGTCATCCACGATTACCGCCCGAACAACGTCAGCGTCGAATACCACTGGAACTTCGGCGATGTGGAGAAAGCCTTTGCCCGATCCCACATCGTCCGGGCGGATAAATTTGCCTCGGGAAAGGTCATCACGGGCTTTCTGGAGCCGCCGGCGTCTCTTGCCTACTATGACCCGTCAGGATATGTGACGGTCCGGCCTGCAAAACAGAGTCCCTATTTCCATTACCGCCATCTCGCGGCTTGCTTCAATCTGCCCCTGAACAGGGTAAGAATCATACAGCCTTTCATTGGAGGCGGGTTCGGCGGGACAAAGAACGATTCGGTAGCAGGCGATTTCTGCGTCGTAATGCTTTCCAAAAAGACCGGGAAACCGGTCAAATATATCTATACGATGGAAGAAGTCCTCACCACGTGCCGGAGACGACACAACATGATCGTCTATAACAAGATGGGGATGACGAAGGACGGCATCATTACCGGCGTCGAGACCCGGGTGGTGGGCAACGGAGGAGCATATACGGCCATTGGGCCTCTCACTATGTACCTTACGGGCTCGGGAGTGCCGTTGCCCTACAAGCTTCCCAATTTCAAATTTGATGCATGGAGGGCCTTCACGAATAACCCTGTTTCGGCAGCTATGCGCGGCCATGGATTCATCCACACGCGCTTTGCCTGTGATGCTCAGATGGACATGCTCGCGGAGGAGCTGGGTATCGATCCTGTCGAGGTACGCATGCGAAACGGCATTGATAATCCGAAACCGGGAGAAGTCTATGAGACCGTCAACGGCATCGGCATCAAAACGTGCGGTCTCAAGGAGGCCATAAAGGCGGTCACGGAGGAGTCTGTCTGGGCCGACAAAGAAAAGACGGCGAAGCAGGCAGGTCCTGTGAGATACGGGGTCGGCATATCGGGTACCTCCTATCAAGGCGGCGCCCGGCAACTGGGTCATCAGTCGTGTGGCGCTATTATCAGGGTATGCGAGGACGGTACCGTCAACCTCCTCACGGGCGCCACCGACTGCGGGCAGGGGTCGGACACGGTCCTCGCCATGATTGCGGCCGAAGAGCTCGGGGTGAGGTATGAAGACATCTCACTGAAGCGTGTGGATACTGCGTACACCCCTGTCGATCCGGGAAGCTACGGGAGCAGGGTGACCGTATTGGCCGGTCAGGCAACACAACTGGCTGCCCGCGACGCAAAAAAGCAGATCCTCGAGGCCCTGGCAAAGGTGTGGGCCGCAGGAGCCGAGGATATCGAGATCAAGGGCGGATTTGCCTTCCTTAGAAGCAATCCCGACAAACGGATGTCCTTTGAGAAGGCTGCCAAGATAGCATGCTACGAAGGCTCGGGTGCGGTAATCCTTGGCACAGGCCATTCCTCTTACGGACTGGAGACGATAAATTTCAACACGGGTATAGGCAACGGGGGAACATCCTACAGTTTCACGGCGCAGACTGCACGCCTCGGGGTAGACGTGGAGACGGGAAAGATCCACGTCACCCATTTCACCATCGCCCACGATGCGGGTGTGCCTCTGCATCCCGTAAGCGTCGAGTCCCAGAATGAGGGCGGCGCAGTGCAGGGGCTGGGCCAGGCGATTTACGAAGAATTCGTCATGGAAAAGGGCAGGACGCACAACATGACGCTCCTTGACTACAAGATGCCGCGCTCCACGGACGTCCCGGACATCAAAGTGATCCACGTTGTTACCGTCGATCCGGATGGTCCCTTCGGCGCGAAAGAGGCCTCCGAAGGAAGCATCGTGAGCAGTCCTTCGGCGGTGATCGCCGCCCTCCACGATGCGACCGGTGTGTGGTTCAAGGAGTTGCCGGTGACACCGGAGAAGGTGATCAAGGCGCTGAAGGAGAAGGGTGCGTGGATCAAGTGATACCAAGTCGCGGTAAAAGGGGCGGCGTGGAGATATGAGGATACGCATAGAAACGACCGTCAACATGCCCGAGGTGCCCGAAGAAGTGGAGATGGGGCCGGGCACATTACAGGACTTGCTTGTCAGGCTCTTTGTCGGCGCCCGTCTCGCAGACCACAT
This sequence comes from Syntrophorhabdales bacterium, assembly GCA_050012495.1. Taxonomy (GTDB): domain Bacteria; phylum Desulfobacterota; class Syntrophorhabdia; order Syntrophorhabdales; family WCHB1-27; genus BOG-1155. The sequence goes on along the minus strand of JBEKHB010000020.1, from coordinate 14,438 downwards.
AATAGACCCGGCAACAGGGGAGATAAAAATGGAGGGTCTTTTTAACGTCGCCCTGAACGACGTCTCATATCATTCACTCCGGGAAGGTGTGGAGACGCCCTTGCAGGACGGGGACGTTCTGACCCTGTCCATGATTCTGCTCGGCGGCGGATAGGCGCCGCCCTTTTTTTGCCGCCGCGCGCGCTACAATCTTTGGATCAGGTAGAGAGAGGCAGGGAGGACGGTTGCCGCCTTAATCCTGTCGAATTGGGCGAGCAGCGCCCTTTTTTCTTCCCTTCCGGTCCCGCTGTCCCGGACCATGGGCGAGATATAGAAATGCCCCTTGCCGCCGGAAGGCCCGCCCGCGTTTTTCGCAAAACTCGATAGAGAGGCGAGATGACTCGGGGGAAGGTCGAGACCGATGACGAAATTGGCGCTCACCTCGATGCGCTCATATTCCCTGTTGATCGCGCACATGCGGGCAAACGCGTCCCTGATCCGCCCGACGGAAACCGGTTTGTTCAAGAACTGCAGGGTCGCGGCGTCGGACGATTCCAGGCCGATATTGATGTAGGTGACAAAGGGCATCCGGTCGAGCAACCGGAAGACGCGCTCTTTCGCACCGAGGAGGGAGTCGGCGCTCCCGAAGAGGAAGAGCCTGGGCCTTTCCATGAAGGAGTGCTCGAACCCCAGGGAGTCGTAAGCGGACTGTGCGGCACACTCGATCAGGTCGGCCCCGACGCCCATTGCATCGTGCTGTCCCAGGAAAAGGGCATTGTAGTTCTGCAGCTCAGGGCCGTAGAACCGCTTGAGTCCGGCTATCTGCCCGGCCACGTCGGTCATTGATCGGGCGGTCAGCTCCCGGCCGGCTTTGACGCTGCAGAAGCCGCAGTTGTAGAGGCAGCCGTCGGCCAGGATAAGGGGGATTACCTCATAGTCGGCGTGGCGGGCGTCGGGGGGCAGCACGCTCACCCGGCCCCCGATGATCCGGTGAAACTGCCGCGCCCTCCGGACGAGGACCTTCTCATCGTGTGCCGCACTGCGCGCAAGAAATCTGCCGATCTCCGCGGGGACAGCCCCCGACCCGATCCGGCTCGTCCTCTCCAACAACCGCCCGGCCGCAACGTAAGCCCGCTGCACTCCCTTGGAAAGAAATGGCTCATCCGCCATGACGGAGTTACTCGGGTAGGAAAGGCAGGGGAAATAATATTCATCGAAACGGCCCACTATCCCGTTGTAGTCGCCGGAGGAGTAGTAGATCCAGTCGTTGCCCCGGGTACGCTTCAGCCACTCGGCAGGATTGGGCCAATCCTCACGGCGCCCCTGGATGTATTTGATCTCTCCCCGCAGGTCGAACTGGAAGATGTAATCCCTGGTCTTTATCTCGTCGTAGACGCCGTAACGGATGGGGTAGCTGACTTTTGCATACTCCCTGGCGCCGGCCTTATCGGTCGTGATGGTGAGATCGTCGACGTAGTGGATCATGCATACTGTCCCGACGCGCCTTTGGATGCGCTTCCTGAAGGCCCTCGTTCCGACAGACCCATGCCTGCAAGATCAGGCGTCACGCGCCGGATTGTGGATACTTTCTTCATCCACCCTGGCGCCGAGCTGCCGCGACAGGACCTTTCCGGCTTCTGCAACGAGAGGCCCACATTGCCGGGCTGCATCGCGCGAGATGAGGCCAAGCACCACGATGTAGCCGATGGGACGCGCATGAGGACCGAGCACCGGAGATGCAACTGCATTGAGTCCCGGCGCCGTCTCCTCGAGGTCCTCGGCAAACCATTCCCTGCGGCATCTTTCGATATCTGCCATCAGCTTATCCCTGTCGAGCACCTTCCGGTCCCCCTGGAAGTAGACCTTCTTATCTCCGAGCAGACTGTCGAGCTCCTTCTGGGGCAGGAATGCCGCAATCGCCTTACCATGGCACCCATACGTGAGGGGGAAGCGATGACCGACGCGCATGGTGAGCGTGTAGGCCGTCCCGCCTTCATGCTTCGCCGCGACGAATACATTCTTGTCTGCAATTAAACCGAGAGCCGAGGTGGCGCCGGTCTTTTTTGCAAGCTCCTTGAGAAGAGGCTCGGCCAGGTCCGGAGCGCTGAGGTTGTCGAGAAATCTGCGCGAAAGTCCGATAAGGCCGGGACCAAGAGAATAACCCTTGCCGCCGCTATTCCTTTGGACAAGTCCAAACTTCTGGAGCGTCCGAAGGATAGAAAATGCCTTGCTTTTGGCGATGCCTATCTGCGAATGGATCTCTATGAGGCTCATGTGGGAGGTCCGCGCCCGGGCAAGACAAAAAAGTATGCGTGATGCCTGCTCAACTGCCGGAACGAGGTAACGCTCTTCCGTTGTACTATCTGCTTTCTTCATTGGTTCTCCTAATAAAACCTAACACGTTACGCCAGTCAAGAAAGATTGTCAAGTGAAAAAAAGTGCCTTCCTTTTTGTTGACTTTGACACGGGTGTCATGGTTAATGAGACGAAGGGCGGGCAGCATGCGGCCGATCCTTTCTGCGGACGAGGTGTTGATGAGCTGCGAAGACTTCACCGGCGATAAACAGGCGGAAAAAACCCTGCGTGAAAGCGAGGTGAACTTCAGGACCCTGGCGGAGAGCTCTATCACGGGCATCTTCATCGTACAGGGGGAGAGGTTTGTTTACATAAACCCTGTTTTTACCGAGGCCACCGGATACACGCTGAAGGATCTGTCATCGACGAATTTTTGGGACATCGTCTCTCCCGGGATGCGGGAAGTGATGAAAGCCAGGGCCGCGGCCCGGCAGCAGGCAAGGAGCACCGCTCCTGCACAGTATGAACTGAAGGTCATCACGAAATCAGGGGAGGAGAAACTCGCGCATGTTGACGTTACTCTCATCGGGTTCAAGGGGAAGCCTTCCATACTGGGGACGGTGACGGACCTCACGGAGCGTAAGCTGATGGAGGATGCGCTTCGGGCGAGTGAAGAGAAGTACCGCGCCATCTTCGAAAACGCAATCGAAGCGATATTCCAGACGACCCCGGATGGCCGCATCCTTTCCGCGAACCCCGCCATGGCCCGAATTCATGGATACGATACTCCGGAAGAGCTCATACGGAACGTCGATGATCTTGCGAAGATCTATGTCGATCCGTCCTGTCACGCATGTTTCCGGATGCTTCTGGGCGAAGAGAAGGAGGTGAGGAATTTCGAATGCGAAGTGTATCGGAAGGACGGCCGGAAGCGTTGGGTTTCGATCACCGCCCGGGCAGTCAGGGATTTGAAGGGGACCATCCTGCATTATGAAGGGACCGCCGAAGATATCACCGAGCGCAGAGACGCGCAGGAGAAGCTGCGCGAGAGCGAAGAGAAATTCCGGCTCCTCTTCGACAAGTCGGCCGATCCCATCGTGCTTCTGGACGGGGAGACGTACGTCGACTGCAATGAAGCGGCCGTAAGGGTGCTCAAGTGTTCCTCGAAGGATCAGGTGATCGGCCTGCACCCGCTCGACCTGTCCCCTGAGCGCCAGCCGGACGGACGCCTGTCGGCCGATGAGATACGTGAGAACATCGCCGTAGCGCTGAGGGAGGGGCGCCACCGGTTCGAACGGGTGAGGAGGGGCTTCGACGGCGAAGAGTTCTGGGTGGACGTTTCGCTCACCGCTATCCCGGTGCGGGGCCGGCGGATCCTTTACAGTGTGTGGCGGGACATAGGGGACCGCAAGGGGGCGGAAGAGGCACTGAAGGAAAGGGAAAAAGAGCTGGAAAGGAAATCCGCCAACCTCGAGGAAGCCAATGCGGCGTTGAAGGTATTGCTGAGGCTCAGGGAAGAAGACAAGAAAGGGGTTGAGAGCGCAGTCCTCGCCAATATCGAGAAGCTGGTGTTCCCTTACCTGGAAAAGCTGAAAAACATGTGCGTGACGGATAATCAGGCGACCTTTTTAAGCATAATAGAACAAAACCTGAATCATATTATTTCGCCGTTTCTGCAGAAGATGTCCTCCGGCTATTCCCACTTCACGCCCACAGAAATACAGATCGCAAATCTCATCAAGAATGGAAAGACGAGCAAGGAGATTGCGTCGTGCCTGAACATCGGTACGGCTACGGTGCACAGCCATAGAAACGATATCAGAAGCAAGCTCGGCTTAAGCAATAAAAAGGTAAATCTCATGTCCTATCTTCTTTCATTCAAATGACTGTGGAGGTTACCTCTACAGTTTATCCTTAAAAAGACCATAGTTATTCCGCTAAATTCCTGACACAAATAGACTGAAAATAGTTTATGATATCAATGACGAAAACGACCGGAAGAACCTTCCCCCAGGGATTGCGGCGGAAAGACGGACCGGGCCAAAGGATAAGAGAAAGCGACGGGGGTCAGCCAGTGAAAAGGACATCTGTGAGCGGGGCGCAAGGCTGCCCCCTGCGCTATTGAGTCACCAGGGTCAGCCCTTGAAATGTGAATTATCATCCTCGGCAACCTTGTCTTTACCGGGGCAATACTACCTGTAACTCCCCGTCCTCCGCTCTTCTCTGCCACAGGGCTGTGAGAGCAAGGAAAAAGGTGCCTTGTCACTCCTGGTTGTCAGTCCAATTACCGCCGACCCGCTTCGCCGGTCGTGGTCGTTCGTCAACGTTCATCTTTCTCCATAGACAAATAGGTCGGCGGAGATTATATTAGTACGTAAAAGAGGCGGAAGGCGGGTATAACGGGAGGTCCGAACCGGATGCGACTTACCAGGATGCGCCGCCTACGGAGCCGCCAGGAAGGAGGACCCCATGAAAAAATGGATCGTCTTTGTTATACTCGCGGTGGTGGTCTTATGCCTCGCCGTACCCACGCCCGGCCATACGAGGGGCGGCTGGGGCTGGGGGGGCGGCTGGAGGGGCGGCTGGGGGTGGGGCCCCGGCGCTTTTTTTGGTGGGGCAGCCTTGGGTGCCGCCCTTGCCTACCCCTACTATGCCTACCCTTACCGCTATGGTTATCCTTACCCTTACGGTTATCCTTACCCCTATGCATCTCCTTACTCCTATGGCTATACCCAGCCTCCCCAGCCTCAGGTCTACGCCGAGCCGCAACAGGAGTACTGGTACTACTGTAAGGAGCCGCAAGGTTATTATCCGTACGTCGCAAGCTGCCCGGGCGGGTGGATGAGAGTGCTTCCGACTCCGCCGCCACCCCAGGGAAGAGAGGGGGGAGTGGTACAATGAACCTGACACGAGGTGTGCTCATATTTTTAGCTCTGGCCCTGCTCGGGGGATGCGCAACGATGCCCACCGGCCCGATGGTCACGGTGTATCCGGCTCCTGGAAAGCCTTTCGAGGTATTCCAGGCTGATGATTATGCGTGCAGGCAATGGGCTCAAGCGCAGATAGGCGGAGCGTCGCCAAGCCAAACCGCCAATCAGAACCTCGCCAGCGGAGCAGTAGTGGGAACGCTGGTAGGCGCCGGGCTCGGTGCGGCGATCGGCGCCGCCACGGGTAACATAGGCGCCGGCGCTGCAATCGGTGCGGGGGCCGGCCTCCTCACCGGAACCGCTACCGCGGGCGGTCCTGCCGCTTCTTCCGGGTATCAGCTCCAGAGGCGCTACGACATGGCCTATCAGCAATGCATGTATGCGAAGGGAAACCAGATCCCCGGTGTCCGGCCGGTGCGAGCCTATGGGCCGCCGCCCGGTTATGGACCGCCCCCGCCACCGCGCGCGTATGGGCCGCCGCCCCCTCCGCAACAGTAGAAGGGGACAGGACGGGGAGCAAGTCCCCGGCTACGACGTCACTTCATTTTCGTAGCCGGGTGAAGAGAGGGCTTTCGCGTGAACGCGCTGCCTCACCCTTTTACGGTCGGCATCTGCCGCAAAGGGAGGAGCTTGGGCGCGAGAATCGCGATAGCCCTTCTCCTCGTTGTCATCATCTCGCCGGGTAGCAACGTCCTCGCCTCTGACCTCGCCGGCAACGACGCAACACAGGTACCTTCCTACAATGGCGAAGCCGCATACAGCCTCCTCCTCAAGGAGGACGTGGCTGCCTTTGAGCAGTCGCCGGTCAGGGCCCCGACAGCCGCCGAAGGTGAAGTCCCCCCGCAGGAAAAGGGTGCGACAGAGAGCCTCTTCTCCCTTGATTTTCCGAAGCTTCTCCTGAGAGATACCTGGTATGTGCTGACTTCACCGGTCCGCTGGGACGCACAGGACTGGCTCAAGGTGGGGGTCGGCATAGCGGGCGTCGCGGCAGTATCGCTGGCAGATCAGTCGATACGCACGCAGGTGAAACACCTGCAGAACGGTTCCGCGAAGGACGTGGCATCAGAGATTCGCCGGTTCGGCAGCTCCTACTCATACGCAACGCTAGGGCTTTTCTATGTGGGCGGTGAGATTTTTCACGACCCTCCCGCCAAGGCAGTCTTCATCGACGGCGCTGCTGCAACACTCGTCGCATCCGGCATTATTGCTCCTGCCTTGAAGTATACGGTCGGTCGTGCCCGCCCACCCGCCGACCAGGGCAATCAATATTTCACGCCTTTCTCGAACAGCAACGCCTCCTTCCCGTCGGGCGAGACGACCCAGGCCTTTGCCGTCGCATCCGTGATCGCCGCGCACTATGACTCTCTCTGGGTACAGGTCCCCTCTTACGGCATTGCCGGCCTGGTCGGCATGGCCCGCATCTACGAGCATGGCCACTGGACCTCGGATGCCCTTGCAGGGGCCCTTACCGGCACCACGGTAGGTACTGCTATCGTCCATTTCAACGAGAAAAGACGAAAAGCAGATAAAGAAGAGACCGGCATCTTCATTACGCCCCTTCTTGCCCGGGGTACGGGAGGCATAGCGATCACCCTGGTGAGATAAGGGGCTCTGCAAAAGGGGGGGGATCACGATGCGCAGCCCTGCAAAGCCATGGGTGACCCTACTACGGCCCCCGAGGGCTGAGGTTATATATGGAGGAGGTACCGGTGGAACAGAAGAGCGGCTGTGCCTTTTGCGGCAAAGAGCTTCACTACATTGACCAACCCGAGGAGCTGCACTGCGTATTCTGTAACGGCATCTTCAGCACCCAGGCGAAATGTGTGGACGACCATTTTGTCTGCGACGCCTGCCATTCACTGTCGGCCAACGAACTCATTGAACGTTTCACCATAGCGAGCTTCTCAAAAGAACCTCTCCACATGGCGATTACGCTCATGAAAAGTCCCAGCGTGAAGATGCACGGCCCCGAGCATCATTTCCTCGTTCCCGCCGTCCTGCTCTCCGCCTTTTACAACGTGAAGGCCGAGCCCGGGGAGAAGGAGGCGAAGATCAAGAAAGCCCGGCAGCGGGCAGAGAAGATCCTCGGAGGCTTCTGCGGTTTTTATGGCGACTGCGGCGCCGCTGTCGGAACCGGGATATTCATGAGCGTCATGACGGACGCAACGCCCTTATCACAGAGAGAATGGAGGCTCTCCAACCTCATGACCGCAGACAGCCTCCACACTATCGCTCATGCCGGCGGGCCTCGCTGCTGCAAGAGAAATTCCTTTCTCGCCATACTGGAAGCTCTTCGCTTTGTAAAAGACCAGTTCCAGGTAGAGCTGGGAGCGAGTCCGGACGTGGTGCAATGCGAGTTCCATAACCTGAACAAGGAATGCAAGAAGGCTGAATGCCGGTTCCACCCGATTTGAGGGGGATGCCGGGGACTGATAATTATTGTATCACGGATCATACCTGAAGACTATGGGAAGCCAAAAAGAGTGACGAGGGACGAGCAGTGACGAAAAGGACCATCGAGACATACGGGTTTAAAGTGCATATATTACCAAAGCACGCGAGACCTTCGAAGTCCAGGTTGTCCCGCATTCGGGCAAAAGTGTGGAATCTTGGGAGAAAGCGTATTATCCTTTTGTCGGCTTATCGATCTGTCCGGTGAGCCCGAATGGATTTGAGATAAGGGTCCGGCCGCAAAAACGGTGTGACAGGAAAGGCTGCAAGATAACAGCGAAGGGTGGAGCGGCGCATGGCTGATGCATCTCACAAATTGACGCGGATCGCAGAGGAAGTCGTGCAGGGTAATGAAAGAAGCGCTGCGCGGCTTATCTCACTTATAGAGCAGGAGAATCCGGAAGGGTACAAAGCCTTGTCGGACCTGTGGCCTCCGGCGCGGAGCGCCCAGGTGGTAGGGGTCACGGGCACTGCGGGAGCGGGCAAGAGTACCCTCATCAATGCGCTGGCCGGCCGTTTGGTCAAAGAAGATAAGAAGGTCGGCATAGTCGCGATTGACCCGAGTTGTTCCATGGGCGAGGGGTCTTTGCTCGGAGACCGTCTCAGGATGAAGGACGCGGAAAAATCAGACGCCGTATTTATTCGATCCATGGCCCAGCGCAAGTACCCGGGCGGTGTCTGCAGGGCCGCGACGGGCGCCGTCTGCGTGCTGGAAAGCATGGGGAAAGATTTTGTGATGATCGAGAGCATTGGGGCCGGCCAATCAGACAAAGAGCTTTTTTACCTGGCCGACACTATTATCACCGTGTTTACCCCGGAATTTGGTGATGAAATTCAGCTTATGAAGGCAGGGCTCCTCGAAATCGGGGACATAGTAGTGGTGAACAAGAGCGATAAACCGGGGGTGGATGACGTCACGCGCGCGATAGAAGCATACCTGCCGGAGACAAAGAAGAAGGGATGGAAAGCGCCGGTTCTCGTGCTTCAAGCCGACAAGGGCCTGGGCATGGACGAGCTTGCCCGCTGCGTCAAAGCGCATGGGGAGTTTTATCAAAGCGGAAAAACGGATAAAAGAGGCGAGAAGTACGCCCATTTTGCCATGACCCTCCTGAAAGAAGAGGTCTGGAAGCGTTTTTCGGAGCAGTCCTCGCGGACATCTCTATTGCATGTCCTCGAAGAAGTAAGACACGGCAGGCTCAATCCCTACAGTGCGGTGGGGCAAATAGGAGTAGAGTTCGAGCATATCATGCGATCGGGAAAGTGTCGGGATGGGGAGACTGGCGGAAGAGTCCCTCGTTGACGCGCCGGCATAAGGGCCGGCGCCATTATTTTCTTGCGTGGGAGGAGGACCCATGAATAAGGAGTCTGTGCTGAATGACAAAAGGATTTTGGCTGTCGATGACGAGCAGGATGTCCTGGACGTACTGAACGAGGAGATCATGATGGCGGCCCCAAGCTCTATCGTGGATACCGCCCGCACGTATCAAGAGGCGTCCACGCTCCTCGTTACCTGGACATACGATCTGGCGATCCTCGATATAATGGGTGTACGGGGTTTGGACCTTCTCAGGAACGCCGTAGAACGTCCTTACCCGATACCGGTCGTTATGCTTACCGGCCGTGCCTTATCTCCCGAAGTGCTCAAGGAGTCGATATCGAGAGGCGCCCGTGCGTACCTCCCAAAGAAACATCTGGGTGCGGTGGTTCCTTTCCTCGAGGATGTATTGACTCACGAGTACGGTCCTGTCTGGAGGCGCATCCTGAAGGAATTCGAGGGTTTCTTTCACGAAGGCTGGGGGCCGTACTGGCGGAAGCCTGACGAGAAATTCTGGAAGGAGTTCGAGGAGAAGATCGGGGCCGACGGCAAGGAGTGAGGGCGAGGGCTCCACTTGTCCTTCGTCCACCGGTCCTTGCCGTGCGTGAGCGGGGGTAAACGATGTCTTTGAGGACAGGCGAGGGGTTTCTCACGAGGAGCGGGCTCCGTGACGCAGTCATACTCCTTTCCGCTGCCTCAGCGGTTTTCTGCCCTGTCACGACGGCCGAAATCGGCGTCGCCTTTTTCCTTCTTCTTCTCGGCAGCTTCGTCCACTTTCTGTCGAAGGGCGTGCTGATACGCAACGAGGTCCTTTGCACGGAAGGGATTTACCGCATCATACGTCATCCATACTACCTGGCCAATTTCCTCATCGATTCCAGTTTTTGCCTCATTGGCGGCAACCACTATCTGGTGCTCTTATACCCTTTCCTTTTCTTCTGGAGCTACGGGCCTACGTTGAGGAAGGAGGAGGGGACGCTCACGGAAAAGCACGGTGATTCTTCCGTGGCTTACCTCCTCAGCACGCCGCCCATCTTTCCCGACCGCCGTTCGATCCAGCACGTGCGCCGCCTGTTCGCCGGTTTTTCGCTCACCCGCATAAGCGGCAAGGAAGTGGCGAGGATTGTCAGATTCTACGCCATGGCGCTGCTCATCCCGGCTTTTCATCAAGGGGGCGGCAAGATGTCACTCACGGAGGTTCTTTCCGACCGGGGCATGCTCATGCTCCTTGCCGCGGCGCTCCTTCTTTACGGCGTCAGTTTCACTATCCTGAAACTTCGAAAGAGAACGATCGAAAGATCGTGAGATGGACGCAAAGGCCGCGTCATAGGATGAGGTCTATCTGTCCCCTCAGCACCTGATCTATCCAGCCCAGCTCGGCCCGCCGCTTCTCCTTCGGATCGATCATCAGACGGACGGGGAGACGGGAGACCGATAAGTCTTTCCAGCTTTTCTCATACTCCTGGTAATATTTCGCGAAATGCTCCCAAAACCGGGGGACGATGATATTGTTGATGCGCATATAATCTTCCAGCACCAGGGCTTGCAGGTAATCGATGCGAAACTTTTTCAGGAGTTCCGCCTCTTCGATGTGCTCGGGGGCGTCCATGGTAGTGCTCCTTTGAGCGAGTCTTCACTTGTCACTCGTCACCTTCTCGATGATGAATTCGACGAGCTTGCCGATGTCATCCCTTTGCAGGACGGGTACTGGGGCGTCCATGGGCATGTCCGTGATAAGGGCAAGGAGGTTCCTGTGTCCCAGGGAGACGGGCGGCTCGTGGTTGCGGACGTTGTAGACCTCAATCCTTGGCACGTCTTCCGTCTTGTATCCCTCGGTGATGACAAGGTCTACGTCGTGTACATGGCGGGAGATCAGCTCAACAAGACCGAGTTCCCCGTCGACGTCCTCAACCAGGGCGACCTTTCCCGGTGAGACGACCATGGCGAGCTTGGCCCCCGCCTTTTTGTGCCGGTAGCTGTCTTTTCCCTCCCGGTCCATGTCGAAATCATGGAGGTGGTGCTTTATGGTGGCGACCCGGATGCCACATGCCTTGAGTTGTGGGATCAGCCTCTCTATGACGGTGGTCTTTCCCGTCCCTGATCTTCCGACGAAGGAGAGTATCGGTATCTTCACTTTCTCATCCAAAATCCATAATCACAAATCGAAACATCGGTATCTTCATACCCGCAGTACCCTTACCTCCTCGCCTGCCGCCAGCTTCTCCATCCCTTCCTCCAGCACGACGAATCCGTCCGGCGCACTCGGGTACATTTCCTCAATCTTCTCAGGATGGGCGCCGATGAGCACGGGTATGACCACCGTAATGCCGGCAGGCTTTTCTACGGGTGTGCTCAAGGGCAGGGTATATTCCGTGCGCTGCAAGGGCCGGCCGGCCATCCCCAGAAGTGCCCTCTTGACGAAAAGCTCGTAGAGGCTTTGCACCGCCCTTGGATTGCCGGGAAGGATGAAGAAGAGCTGGGGGCCTTTCCTGCCGAAGGCCATTGTTTTACCCGGCAGGATGGGGGGAGAATCGAGGTGGAAGCGGAATCCCAGGCGCCTGACCGCCTGTTTGGTCAGATCCTTTTTCCCCTTCGATGTGCCGCCCGTGAGGATGAACAACCGGGCACCGGCGGACTCGACCACGGCGTGCCCGATTCGTTCTTCATCGTCGTCCACGGTATGGAGACTTGTGACGCTGCCGCCGTCCCTCTGGACGAGGCCGGCCAGAAGAAATTTGTTAGAGTCGGTGACGCCCCCCTTCTTCAGCTCGCTTCCTGTCGTGATGAATGCTACCGCCGGTTTTTTGAAGACCCGCAAGGCCACATGACCGCCCAGGGCCAGCAGGCCCATTGCGGCCGGGCTAACGACATCGCCCCGGTCTATCAACCGCTGCCCTTTTTTCAGCCAGTCTCCGCTTCTCACGACTTTTCGCTCGTCCACCTCGGTTTCCAACCTGATGCTGTCCGCCTTTTCGCTCACATGCTCTCTGGCCGCGAACCTGGACCCGCGGGGGAAACGGCCGCCCGTGGGGACAAACACTGCTTCTCCTTCTTTGAGAGGCAAAGGGGTCTCGCCGAGGGGTTCAAGGGACCCCCTCACGCGGAAGTCCATCCCGGCCCCCCTCACCGCATAACCGTCAAGGGCCGATATATCGAAAGGAGGCATATGGCGGCTGGCCGAAAGGGAGCGGGCGGCGACGCGCCCAAGGGCATCGAGGAGGGGGATAGTCTCCTCCGATCCCCTCGGAATCTGCCGCTCGATGGTGTCCAGGATGTCGAAAAGGGTCATGCCGGGGCTGCCATGCCGTATTTCTGAAGATAGAGATGGAAGGCGACGACAACGAGACCGTGATTTATCGTTCCGGAAGCAATGAGCGACGGAATACGGGCCAGCGGCACCAGCTCGACCTCGATATCTTCCATGGGATCGAGCGATAGCGAACGTGTTGCCCGCACGTCCTGTGCAAAGTAGGTATAGCAGAGGTTGTTGAAAATGGCGGGATTGGGGTTGACGGCGCCGAGAAGGGTTATACCGGCGCTCTCATAGCCCGTCTCTTCGGCAAGCTCCCTTTTTGCCGCCTCCGCGGGGTCCGCCTCGTCAACGGCCCCACCCGGGATTTCGAGCGTGATTTCGCGGGAGCCGTGGCGGTACTGTCGTATCATGACCACTTCACGCTCAGCGGTGAGCGGCACGATATTGACCCAGTCCCCGCATTCTAGCGCGTAGAACTCGTTGCTGTCTTGAGTCCGCGGCGAACGGGCTTGCTCGGCCCTCACCCTGAATACCCTGTAGTCTTTGTCGATCCTTGAGTTAAGGACGTGCCATTTTTTACCATAGAACGATCGTGTGACGCGCCCCGTCACTTCTTGATCCGCCATTTTGTTCCCTGCGGAGTATCGAGCAGGGTGATGCCTTTTTCAAGCAGCCCGTTTCTTATCTCGTCCGCCTGTGTGTAATCCTTGTTTCGGCGCGCCTCAATTCTGGTCTTTATGGCGTCTTCGATGGTTGACTCGTCGAGACCCACTGCAATGAGATGACGGCGTGATTCATCCCGCGTAAAGGTCTCCACCTCCTGAGTCAGGAGTCCCAGCAAGCGGGCGAGCGAGAGAAGAAGGCCCCGCCCCTTCGCGATGAAGGGCAGGTGTGCCGGGTCCCCCTCGTCCATCATGCGGTTGATCGTGGTGGCGAGGTCAAAGATGGAGGAGAGCGCAAGGGCCGTGTTAAAGTCATCGTCCATGGCCGCGTAGAACCTTTGCTCGAGCCCGTCGAGCTCCGCGTTCCCTTCTTGCGGCGCGTCATCCAGCCCTTTTGTCCCGGAAACCCTTTCCAGCGTCGCGTAAAGTCTGCGCAGCGCACTGTCCGCGCTCTCTACGTTGCTTTCCGCGTAATCGACTGGATTGCGGTAGTGCGCCGAGAGGAAGAAGAGGCGCAGCACATCGGCATGGTACACTTTCAGGAAGTCCTTGATGAGCAGGATATTGCCGAGTGATTTCGACATCTTCTCGCGGTCCATCGTGACGAAGCCGTTATGGACCCAATACTTGACGAACCGTCGTCCGGTGGCGCACTCGGCTTGGGCCCGTTCGTTCTCGTGATGAGGGAATAGCAGATCCTTACCCCCGCCGTGCATGTCGAAGGGGCACCCGAGGTACTTGATGCTCATGGTGGAGCACTCGATGTGCCAGCCGGGCCTTCCCTTCCCGAAGGGGCTGTCCCAGGCCGGCTCACCGGGCTTCGACTTCTTCCAGAGAGCGAAGTCGAGGGGGTCTTTTTTCCGTTCGTCGACTTCTATGCGCGCCCCGGCCATCATCTCGTCCAGGGTCCTGCCCGACAGCTCTCCGTAGCTCTTGTCCTTGCTGACGGAGAAGTAGACGCTGCCGTTAGCCGGGTAGGCAAACCCCTTATCGACCAGATCTTCGATGAGGGCAATCATATCCGCGATGTGCTCGGTAGCCCTCGGCTCATGGGTGGGAGGGAGAACGCCGAGGGCGGCCATGTCCAGCCGGAAGGAATCGATGTAGGCGTCCGCGACCTCTTTCCAGTTCCGTTTTTCGGCGTTGGCCCTGTTGATGATCTTGTCGTCGATATCGGTGAAATTCCTGACATAGACGACGTCATAGCCCGAGGCCCGCAAGTATCGGGAGATTACGTCGAAGACTATGGCGCTGCGGGCGTGGCCTATGTGGGAGTCGCTGTAGGCCGTGACGCCGCACACGTAGAGGCGCACCCGGCCTTCCGTCACCGGCGCAAACGCTTCTTTTTCATGGGTCAGGGAATTATAGATTCTCAAAGCCATTATCTGATATTTAATCATAGCAGGGTGCGGCTGTCAAAGATATCTCGCCACCCAGCAATTCCCGGCGAATATTTATTCCCCCTCTTTTTGCCCTTTTTAGAGGAACAGCGAACTATTTTTTCGCAACCGCCTCATGAAAAAGGAGAGTGTAATACGTAATATCACTAGACTTTT
>JBEKHB010000019.1:0-57980 GCA_050012495.1 Syntrophorhabdales bacterium | reverse complement strand
TTTTTGCGTTCGTCTGGAGCTATTCGGCCCGGTTAAGACATCCTTTTTTCAAAGAACGACGTTTTGTCTATGCTTTTAACAAATCAATCGTTTCAGAAAAGGGGTTTGCTTCTCAGGAATCAGAAAGTAAATAACTTCCCTCCCGTCATTTTTTTCTTGACACGGACAGTGAAATTGATTAAACGTTTAGTCAACATTGCGCTGAACACCTCATCCATTCCTTGTTCGTCGGGTCGGGGAGAGACGTGAGGAACAACTGGCAGTCCATGAAGGAGAGAATAGTAAAGGAGAGCACAGCCCTCTTCCTTCACAAGGGGTTTCAGGGCACCACCATCAAGGATATCACGGACGCCGTCGGTCTCACGAAAGGGGCTTTCTACTGGTATTTCAAGAGCAAGGATGATCTCCTTGAGACCATCCTGGAGGAGTGGGAGAAGACATTTCTCGGGGGATTGATAGAGGCCGATGCAGCGGTCGAAGGCGGCTTCCTGGATAAATTCAAGCGATACCATAAGTATTCGACCGAATATGCCGTGCATCACCGCGAGCTGTGCCTGGTCTGGACCATCCTCGCCGCTGAGATCACAGGCAGCGGCCTTAAGGCCGAGAGAACGCTCAGGGGCGGCCTCGAGAGGTATATCGGGTTCGTAAAGGGTCTCATCGCGGCAGGGAAGGCAGAGGGCGCGGTGAAGGCGGATTTTGATCCATCCGTCCTTGCCGACACAATCATCGCAATGCACAATGGGGTCCTCCTCCAGTGGTACATCAGGGACACCGACCTTGAAGGGCCGCAGCTCGCGAGGGCGTTCAGAAATGTCCTGCTGTCGGGCATAACAACAGCCGGGGCTTGAACAAGACGGATTTGAAGGCGTTTTTTGCGATAAAGCACAAAACATCAAAGGAGGCTACGGATGAAAGATGTGGTTATAGTGGGCGCCACACGTACGCCCATAGGGACATTCGGTGGTTCTTTGAGGGATGTAAAGGCCATCGAGCTCTCTCAATTCATTATCGAGTCGGTCATCAAGCGAACCGGCATAGAGAAGAACCTGGTGGACCAGGTAATTCTGGGCAACTGCTTCGAGCCGATCGATCACAATATCGCCCGCATCGGTCTCGTGAAGGCAGGTCTTCCCGTGGAGACCACGGCTTTCCATATTGTCGCGACGTGCGGATCGGGCATGCAGGCTATTATGTCGGGTGTGCAGAGCATCCGCGACAATAACGCCGATTGCGTTATTGCCGGCGGCGCCGAGAGTATGAGCACGGCACCCTACCTCCTGCCGACCGCCCGGTGGGGATTCCGGCTCCAGCACCATCTTGCCGTCGATATGATCTGGAGATCGATGCAGGAGCATCCTATCGGCGGGGGAATGGGACTGACCGCCGAAAACCTGGCAGAGCAGTATAACATCCCCAGGGAGGAGCAGGATGCCTTTGCACTGCGAAGCCAGCAGAACGCCGGCAGGGCTATCAGGGAGGGACGCTTCAAGGATGAGATCTCGCCCGTGCCTATCCCCCAGCGCAAAGGGGAGCCAAAAATGTATGACACGGACGAGCACCCGAAGCCGGACATGACCATGGAAAAGCTGGCGGCCCTGCCCCCCGCATTCAAGAAAGGCGGGACGGTTACCGCGGGCAATGCGTGCGGCATCAATGACGCGGCGGCGGCTGTCATCCTTATGACTACGGAAAAAGCGCGGGAGCTGGGCCTCCGGCCAATGGCGCGCATCGTGAGCTACGCGGTGGCGGGGGTGGACCCGGCATATATGGGCATCGGGCCGGTGCCGGCAACCAGGAAGGCGCTGAAGCGGGCCAACCTCAACCTCGACGATATCGAGCTTATCGAGATCAACGAGGCCTTCGCGGCACAATACCTGGCCTGTGAACGGGACATGGGATGGAATCGCGATATCGTCAACGTCAACGGGAGCGGCATATCCCTTGGCCACCCTGTCGGCTGCACGGGCGCAAGGCTTGTGGTGACCCTCCTCTATGAGATGGAGAAGAGGAATTTACACCGCGGACTGGCGACGCTTTGCGCCGGCGGCGGCCAGGGCTTTTCGACAATTATAGAAAGGGCCTGAAGGGATGACGAGGACTGCAAGGGCGGCGATTGTTGCCGCCTGTAAGTGAAACCCAGGGGAGGCTCACGCAAGAAGGCGCGCCGTACAGGGGGAAGCATGGATACGTTGGAGGTGAAGTCCGGTTGGGAGTTGACCGAGGAAGAGTGGCCCGACTCTAAAGGAAAAATTTTCAGGGACAGGCCGAAAAATGTCGCGGAGCTGCTGGAAAACACGGTGAGGAAATATCCGGACCGCATCGGCTTTATCGCGGGCGACCGCCGGCTGACTTACAGGGAATTCGATGGAATAGTAAACAGGATCGCCGCGGGGCTGGAGAAACACGGGGTAAGACAGGGAAGCCACGTGGCCATACTCCTCGCCACGCAGCTCGAATTCCCGATGAGCTTCTTTGCCCTGATGAAACTGGGCGCTATTGTCATCCCTCTCAATACGAGATTCAAGAGCGAGGAGCTGGCGTATGAGATAAACGATTCAGAGAGCACGGTACTGATAGTCGACGAGGAGTACTGGCCGATGATCGGGCCCGTGGCCGACCGGCTGCAGACCGTCAAGAAAATCTTTTTCCAGGGGGCCGGAGCCCCCGAGGGGACTTTGCCGTTTTCTGCATTGAGGGAAAACGAGGAAGACGTCTTCACGAGGGCTGTGTTGACGGAATCGGACGATGCGGCGATTATGTATACCTCCGGGACGACAGGGAAGCCCAAGGGCGCCGTATTGCACCACCGTGGCTTTGTGCTGACGGCGATGCTGGCGGCCGACTTTATTCAGTACAGACCTGAAGACAAGATGATGTGCTGTATACCCCTCTTTCACATTACGGGCATTTCAGCCGTCATGCTCCCTCCGATTTTCAGCGGCGCCGGGGCCGTCTACATGAGGCAGTACAAGACCAAAGATTTTCTTGAGCTTATGGACAGGGAAAAGGCAACGCTCTATATGGGCGTCGTCAACGTCATCTGGCTTATGGTCAATGCTCCGGATTTTGACAAGCACGATTTCTCCTCCTTCAGGGTGGCCCTCTTTGGCGGCTCTTTTGCCACCGAGGAAATGATCAGGGGCATCTTCAAAAGGCTGCCTCATCTCCGGATAAGTGTAGGGTACGGGCTGACCGAGAGCTTCGCCATCGTCACGTCGACACCATTTGAGGACGCCCTCCGGAAAATACAAGCCGTCGGCAAGCCGCTCCCCACAATCGATGTGAGGATAATGGATGACGAAGGGAATCCACTGCCGCCGGAGGCTATCGGAGAGATCGTGGTCAGAAGTCCGAAAACCTTTAAAGGATACTGGAAAAAGCCGGAGGCCACGAAAGAGACAATTGGCGACGGCTGGCTCCATACGGGCGACATAGGCAAGATCGATGACGAAGGCTTTGTGTACATACTTGACCGCAAGAAAGACATGATCAACCGGGGCGGAGAAAAAATATACTGCCTCGAAGTGGAAAACGTGCTGTGCGAGAATTCGAAGATCCTGGAGGTGGCGGTAGTCGGGGTTCCGGACCCCGTGATGAATGAAGCGGTGAAGGCGTGCATTGCATTGAAGCCCGGCGAAACCGCCACCGGAGACGAAATCCGCCAATTCTGCGCGCAGCGTCTCGCAGACTATAAAGTGCCCAAGCATGTGGAGTTCATGGAGCAGCTTCCAAGGAACCCCGCGGGCAAGGTGATCAAGCCGGAGCTGCGGTACGCGCCGGAAGAGCACAACAAGAAATGATTTCTCAAAAAGTCGCGAAAGGGGCATGTGTATGAGCGCTAAGGTAGCCTTGATAACCGGGTCGGCCCGGGGTATCGGCAGGGCAATTGCCATCGGGCTCGCAAAGGAGGGCGTCCGGATCGTCGTCAACTATCAGTCACGGCAGGATGCGGCAGAATCGGTCGCCCGCGAGATAACAGAGGCCGGAGGCGAGGCCCTTGTCGTAAAAGCGGATGCAGGGAACGACGGGGAGGTCAAATCGATGGTGGACCGGGCAGTGGAAAAATGGGGGGCCGTCGATATCCTCGTCAACAACGCCACCACCCACAGGGGCGGAAGGATCCAGAAACTGAAACTCGAAGAGTGGAACCTGGTTATCAATTCAGCCCTGGCAGGCGCCTTTCACTGTTGCAGGCATATAGTCCCGATAATGATCGAAAAGAACTGGGGCAGGATTATCAACATCTCCTCGTATGTCGCCCTGCACGGTTTCCCGGGCGACACGGCTTACGGTGCGGCCAAGTCCGGGCTTCTCGGCCTGACCATGTCGCTGGCGAAAGAGGTGGCGACCAAGGGTATCACCGTAAATGCCGTTATACCCGGGTTCTTTCCGACCGATATGACGAGGGGGCTTTTCGATACACCGGAAAAACTTGACCGGGAAATGCAGAATATACCCATGCGCCGTCCCGGGAAGCTGGAAGAAATTGCGGACATGGTCAATTTTCTCGTGTTCAAAGGCGCGTATATTACCGGATGCGTCATCAGGGTCGATGGCGGGCTGGCCATGTAGGCCCGATACGCCAGGGGGCACGCACCGCCTGTCGCGAATGGATCGGTCCATTCGACAAGGTAACGCTTTGCGGGAGGCATGAAGACGATGAGAAACGCTCAACAGTACATAGAGAGCCTTCGGGATGGGCGGGAAGTCTACATACATGGGGAAAGGGTGGAAGATATCACGCAACACCCTTCTTTAAGGAAGGCGATCGACCATGGCGCCCTCGATTACGAGCTCGACAAGCGGCCGGAACTGCGCGACCTCCTCGTGACGAAGTCGCCGCGAACGGGAAACGAGATCAGAAGGTATTTCGAGATGCCGCGGTCGGCGGAGGATTTGCTGAGAAGGCAGGAGCTGATCGAGACGACCACGAGGGCCGATGCTTCCTGGGTCGTCTTCATGAAGGAGATCGGGACCGATGCCCTCAATGCCCTCAACATGGTCTGTGATGACATCGATAAGAAATACGGGACCGAATATGCGTCCCGGGTAATGAAATACTGGCAATACCTGGAAGAACACGATCTCAGCATGGCCGGGGCCGTCACCGACGCGAAGGGAGACCGGCGTTTGAGACCCTCTGAACAGGAGATGCCGTACTATTACCTGAAGGTCGTCGAGCGTCGTCCGGACGGGGTCGTGGTGAAAGGCTGCAAGGTGCATACCACCTCCTCCCCTATCACGAACGAGCTTTTCGTCCTCCCCACGAGGGCGATGGCGGAGAGTGACAGGGACTACTCCATTGCGTTCGGCATACCGGTAAACACACCGGGCGTCAAAATCATTTCACGCCCGGAGCGCGGCGACCTTGCCGAATTCGATTACCCCCTGAGCGCCCGCCATACGACCCTGGAAGCCATGACCATATTCGAGGACGTCTTTGTGCCGAATGAAAGAATATTTATGAACGGGGAGTGGGAGTTTGCGGGCCCCCTGGCCAACTGCTTCGCCACGTGGCACCGGTTCACCGGCATCTCCTACAAGTATCCTTTCAGCCAGATGATGATCGGCGTATCCGCCCTGGTCGCGGATTACAACGGCGTTCCCAAGGCCCCTCACATCCAGGACCGGATCACCGATCTCGTGATCTACGCGCAATGCATCAAAACCTTCGGCCGGGCGGCCGCCACGCAATGCATAATAACCGACAACGGAGTCGCCTATCCGAATCCGCTGCTCTGCAACATCGGCAAATACCTCTTTGCCTCCGGCTACCATACCTCAATGAAGGCAGTCCAGGAGATTGCCGGTGGTCTGCCGGCCACGGGCCCGACGGAAGCGGACTGCAAGAACCCCGCGACAAAGGAACTCATCGAGCGCTATCTGGGCGGGCGCAAGGGAGTGGATGCAATCAGCAGGCTCAAGGTCATGAAGCTGGTCCGTGATATGGGCGGTACGGACGGCGCGGGAGAATGGTGGGTCGGGACACTTCACGGCGAAGGATCGCTTCAGGCCCAGCGCATGTCCATTTCGAGGGAATATGACGTTAAAAAATGCGTTGACTACGTAAAAACACTCTTGGAGGTGAAATAAAGAAGCGGAGCGGCATCCGGCGATTTCTTTCTTGACAAGAGCCGGGCGGCTGGATTAACGTTGACGAAATAATGTGCGAAAATGGAACCGGTCCCCGGCATGGGGATACACTCTATTGACACAAGGGGGTATATACGATGAAGAGTTACATGAAGAATTCTTTTATTACCGTCTGCGTGATTGCGTTGGTCGCGTGCTTTCTGTCTCTACCGGCCTCGGCGCAATCCGTCATCAGAATGAAATACACGAGCTTTATGCCGCCGACCCACCCGATCTCCCAGTTATCAGAGCAATGGTGCAGGGAGCTGGAGAAGAGGACGAACGGGCGCGTCAAAGTGGCCTATTTCCCCGCCGGCACGCTCGTCTCGGCAAACCAGACTTATGACGGGGTCGTGAAAGGCATTGTCGATATAGGTTGGAGCATAATGTCCTACACACCAGGCAGGATGCCCCTCTCGGAGGTGATCGTCCTCCCCCTCGGCTACAAGAGCGGCGGTCAGGCCACGCGGATGGCGAACGCCTTTTACCAGAAGTTCAAACCGAAGGAATATGACGACGTGAAGCTCTTCTACCTCCACGCCCATGGCCCTGGGTGGTTCCATACAAAAGGACCCGTCAACAAGATCGAGGACCTGAAGGGTCTCCGGATCAAGAGTGATGCAAACACATCGAAGGTGGTGGCCGCCGCAGGCGGGTCACCCACTACAATGCCGATGCTTGAGACGTACGACGCCCTGAAAAGGGGCCTCGCCGACGGTGTGCTGCTCCCCATGGAGACATTGAAAGGCTGGAAGTTCGGAGAGGTCTGCAAGCACACCTATGTAAACCACGGCAATGCGTACGGGAACGGTTTCTTCGTCGCCATGAACAAGCAAACCTGGAATTCCCTCCCCAAGGACATCCAGCAGATCATCGACAAGCTCAACGAAGAATGGTTTGAGAAACAGGCGAGAATGTGGAGTTGGATAGACGAGGATGGGCTTGAGTTCGCGAAGAAGACGGGCCAGAAGATCGTGTACGCAAGTCCCGCGGAAGAAGCACAGATGGCAGAGAAAATGAAACCCCTGTTCGATGCCTATGTAAAAAACATGAAGGAGAAGGGCCTGCCCGGCGAAGAAGCGCTTGCGTGGTGCCGGAACTGGCTGAAGACTGCGCCGGCGGATTAGGACTATCGACTTATCGCCCCCGGGGCGTGCAGGTGCGGCCCCGGGGCTTTCTTACAAGGGGGAAGCAATGTGGCTTATCTTTGAACGAAGGATGTGCAGGTTTCTCTTGCTGATAGCGGGCGCCACCCTCGCTTTCATGCTCATTTTCACGCTCATCGACGTGGCGATGAGGGTAGCGGCGAAACCGATCGTCGGCGACTATGAGATCATCTCGTTTCTGGGCGCGGTGGTGATCGGGTTTTCTCTTCCGTACACCTCGTCGCTCAAGGGGCATGTCTATGTCGATATCTTGATCGATAAGCTGCCGAAGCATATGGGAGACGCGATGACCGTCGCGACACGCGTCCTCAGCATCGCCCTCTTTCTCTGGATAGCCTGGAACTTCGTCGTCATGAGCCAGGACCTCATAAGATCGAAGGAGGTCACGCCCGTATTCAGGCTGCCGTACTACCCGATTTCTTTTGGGCTCGCGTTTTGCTGCATCGTTCAATGTTTTACCCTCGTCTCGCAGATCATCGCAATTGTTCGGAGGCCGGCATGAGTGAAGTAACGGTAGGAATACTGGGTATATGTCTGCTGATGGCGATGTTCTTGACGGGCATCGAGCTGGCTTACGGCATGACCCTGATCGGTTTTATCGGGATCGGTTATCTGGGCAGGTTCAGCGCCGCCTCCAATCAGGTTGTCAAAGATTTCTTCGACACCTTCACCTCCTACGGATTCACCGTGATCCCCATTTTTGTGCTCATGGGTCAGGTGGCGTCGAACTCGGATATTGCGAAAAAGCTTTACAATTCAGCCGAAAAATTCGTGGGCCACATCCCCGGCGGCATAGCGATGACCACCGTCGTGGGGGCAACCCTCTTCAAAGCCATGTGCGGCTCGACACTTGCCACCTGCGCCACCTTTGCGGGTATCGCAATCCCGGAGATGACACGGCTCGGGTACAGCAAGAAGCTTTCCCTGGGTGTCGTCGCCTCGGTCGGGACCCTCGGGATGCTGATCCCTCCGAGTGTTTCCCTTATCATCTTCGGCATCGTGACGGAACAATCGATAGGCAAGCTCTTCCTCGCCGGCATCATTCCGGGACTGATTATTTCCCTGTTTTTCATATTCGTTATTTACGGCTGGGTCAAGATAAACCCCTCGGTCGCCAAGTTGGCGCCTAGATCGACATGGGCAGAGCGCATCAAATCGGCGCCTGACTTCTTCTGGGTGGGAGTTATCTTCTTCGTTGTTATCGGAGGGATGATGGAAGGCTGGTTCTCGCCTACGGAGGCGGGGAGCATCGGGACTGCCGCGGTGCTGATACTGGCGTTTACAAGGGGGTTCCCCTTTGGAAAATTGGTGAAGGCCTTCGAGGAATCCCTCCGGACCGCCTGTATGGTGCTCCTCCTTATTGCGGGCTCACAGGTTTTCGGCCATTTCCTCGCGGTCACGTCGATCCCTTTCATCACCGCCGACTG
This sequence comes from Syntrophorhabdales bacterium, assembly GCA_050012495.1. Taxonomy (GTDB): domain Bacteria; phylum Desulfobacterota; class Syntrophorhabdia; order Syntrophorhabdales; family WCHB1-27; genus BOG-1155. The sequence continues at coordinate 49,252 of JBEKHB010000019.1, read as the reverse complement.
GGTAGCCGGTTTGCCTATTAACAGGAACCTTGTGATGATCCTCATTATCTTCATCTACCTGCTCGGTGGCTCCTTCATCGACGATCTGGCCTTCATGATCCTTGCCACCCCCATCTTTTTTCCCGCTGTCCTCAAGCTGGGGTTTGACCCTATTTGGTTCGGCATCATAATCGCCGTTACCCTCATGATCGGTGTTATCATACCTCCCGTGGCCATCGCGGTTTTTATCGTGAAGAACATTACGGGAGAGCCGTTTAATGTGATCTATGCGGGCGTCTATCCCTTTCTCCTTGCCCTTGTGGCGTGCGGTGCGCTCCTTTTTGTCTTCCCTCAGATAGCCCTATGGCTGCCGGGGTTTGTGGGGTAATCGAAAAGGAAGGGAGAGATTGATGTCATGAGAGATGGGGGAAACTGAAAGGAAACGTCATTTTTTTTGAAAGACCGGAACCTTAAAGGCAGTGAACGGATATGAGAAGGTCATGACGGCGCCGGGGCCTGGAAGACCATGCGCAGTCCGGACGGCAGAATTCATAGACGAGGAGGCATTATGACATTCAAGGAAATAGGAGTAGTCGGCTGCGGCGCCATGGGCGCGGACATTGTCCAGTTGGCCCTTAAGGGGGGGTATTCGGTCGTCGTAAGGGAGATGAGCGAAGAGCTCCTCACGAAAGGCCTGGACCGCGTGAAAAAAGGCGCCTACAAGCTCGTCCAGAAGGGAGTACTGCAAGAGCAGGAAGCGGACGGCATGCTCGCCAGGTTGTCGGGCACTACCGCCTTTGAGGACCTTGCGGCCTGCGACCTGATCATAGAAGCCGTCTTCGAGGACCTCCAGGTCAAGAAAGACCTGTTTCAGAGTCTGGATCGCGTGTGCAAGAAAGAGACGGTCTTCGCGAGCAACACCTCATCCCTCTCGGTGACCGACATGGCTGCCTCGACATCGCGGCCGGCCCAATTCGTCGGCATGCATTTCTTCAATCCTGCGACAGTGATGCCCCTTGTGGAAGTAATCAAGACCATCGCAACGGATGCCGACGTCCTGCAGTCGGTAATCGACTTCGCCAAATCCGTCGGAAAACTTCCGGTCCTGGCAAAGGACAATGCAGGCTTTATCGTCAACCTCCTCCTCACCCCCTACCTGATGGACGCCGTGCGCGCGGTAAGCGAAGGTGTCGCCACCGTGGAGCATATCGACATGGGGATGAGATTCGGCTGTAACCACCCCATGGGCCCTCTTATGCTTGTCGATTTCATCGGCCTCGACGTGCTGGTGAAGGGCGCAACCTCAATGTTTGAGGAATACAGGGACAAGCGCTACGCCCCGCCGCCGATCCTGAAAAAGATGGTGACCATGGGGTACCTCGGCCTGAAATCACGCAAAGGCTTTTACGACTGGTCCGACCCCAAGCACCCCGTGCCGTCCGACCTTGCCCTATAGCCGCGCTAAAATGAGGAATCATGATATGTGTGAGCCAACCGTTTTGTGTGAAGTAAAAGAGAGCATAGGCTATTTGACGCTCAACAGGCCCGAGGCGATGAACAGTTTCACGAAGCGCACCGTCGACGACCTCGTTGCTGTCCTCAGCAGGTGTAAAGAGGACGATAACTGTCGTGCCGTGATCGTCACCGGGTGCGGAGATAAGTCGTTTAGCGCAGGCTCGGACCTCACTACTTTTCTTGAGGAAGCTGCCAAGCCCCTTGGGGGGAGAGAGTGGTCCCGCTACGGGCAGGCCGCCTTTAACCACTTTGACCGGCTCGGTAAGCCTTCCGTTGCGGCAATCAACGGTGTAGCCATGGGTGGCGGCCTTGAGCTGGCGCTGGCCTGTACCTTCAGAATAGCCTCGCAAAAAGCAAAGATGGGTTTCACAGAGATCGCTCTCGGGTTTCTTCCCGGCTGGGGAGGCCATTCAAGGCTCACTAAGCTGATCGGCAAGGCAAAGGCGGCGGAGCTTGTACTGACCGGCGACCTGATCGGCGCCGAGCAGGCATTGGCAATGGGCGTCGTCAACAGGGTCGTGGCGCCCGAAGAACTGGTGCCCGCGTCTGTCGCCCTTCTGGCGAGGATAATAAGGCATAGTCCCATTGCAGTAAAAGTGGTGCTGGAGGCTCTCCACAATGCGCAGTACCAGAGTCTGGAAGACTCACTCATCCTGGAATCGAACCTTGGCGGGCTCGCATGTGCCAGCGAAGATGCCAAGGAAGGCTTGAAAGCCTTTCAGGAAAAGAGAAAACCGATATTCAAGGGACGGTGAGATAAGGCAAAAGCCCTTGCCCACCATGGAGGCTCATGATGACCTATGAAGCTGTGGCTCTTGAAAACAAAGAGCATATAGGGACTATCCGCTTCAACCGTCCGGAGCAGATGAACGCCGTGAATACGCACCTGACCGCCGAGCTGCTCGACGCGCTCTTGCGGCTGGACCGGGATGACGAGGTACGGGTAGTCATTATTACCGGCACAGGGAACGCATTCTGCGCAGGGCTGGACATTGCTGAGGCAATCGGGAGGATTGAAGAGAACCGCCCCATCCTCTCATCGCCAAGCCACATGGTGCCCGCCCAGATGAGCGTCCCATGGATTCCCTTGATTATCAGGCAGATGAAAAAACCGGTGATCGCCATGATCAACGGCGCTGCCGTGGGGGCGGGGTTTAGCATCGCCCTTGCCTGTGATATACGGATTGCGTCCGATCAGGCCAAAATGGGGGCCCCCTTCGTGCGCGTCGGTCTCACCCCCGAGTTCGGGTCGACCTATACCCTGCCGAGGCTCGTGGGGATGGGAAAGGCATGTGAGCTCATTTTTTGCGGAGACATACTCGACGCCGGGCAGTGCAAGGTCATCGGCCTGGTGAACGAGGTGGTTCCCGCGGCGGAGCTGGAACAGTTTACGTACAGGATGGCGAAGAAGATGGCCCAATCACCCTCCCTGCCCCTTCAATTGGCCAAAAGGGCCCTCTACCAGGGGATGGACGCGGACTTTTCGAGCCAATTGCAATTTGAGGCGCTTGCCCTCGGTACCTGCGCCCGGACCGAAGACCATCTAGAGGCGCTTAAGGCGTTCCTTGAAAAGAGGAAGCCCGTTTTTAAGGATGTGTAAACCGCCAAGAGGGGCAGCACATAGTCGCGTCCGCGTCGTTACGTCTATTCTCCCCTTCCGAGCACCTCCCTCGCTATGGTCAGTTTCTCGATTTCCCGCGCCCCCTCGTAGATCTCGACAATTTTTGCATCCCGGTAAAAACGCTCCACATCGTACTCGGCGATGTACCCGTATCCTCCGTGGAGCTGCAGCGCGTCGTTCGTCACGCTCACCGCTATATTTCCCGCAAAAAGCTTGGCAATGCTGATGATCATGGGATCGAACTTACCCTTGTCGACAAGCCAGCATGCCTTATAGAGCGTATTCCTCGCGACCTCGATTTTCGCCGCCATTTCCGCGATCATAAACTGAATCCCTTGAAACGAGGCGATGGTCTTCCCGAATTGGCGCCTTTTCTTCACGTGGGCAACTGCCTTGTCAAACGCGCCTTGGGCAACACCTACGCCTGAGGCCGCCGCGATAAGCCTGTTTATATTGAAGAGGTGCATGACTTGTCTGAAACCCGCGTTCTCCACACCCCCGACAAGGTTGCCTGCCGGGACCCGCACGTCGTTGAATGAGAGCTCGGCCGTGTCCGAGGCCCTGATGCCCATTTTGCCCGTGATCTTTTCAGCCTTAAAACCTGTCCTGTCTTTTTCGACGATGAAGAAACTGTGCCTCTTGTAGCGGTCACCCGATTTCAGGTCCGTGACGCAGAATACCAGCGCCACATCAGCCACGGTACCGTTCGTGATAAACATCTTGCTCCCGTTGATCACGTACTCATCCCCGTCTTTGACCGCGGTCGTGGATGCGAGAAGGACGTCGCTTCCCGCGTCGGGCTCGGTGATCGCGCAACACATGATCGCCTCGCCGGAAGGCGGGAGGGGGAGATACTTTTTCTTCTGTGCCTCCGTCCCGAAGGCCTGGATAATCTCCGCGCCAAACGCCGCAAGGATCACATTTCCGCAACCGGGGTCCACTCTCCAGAACTGCTCCATAATCATCGCATACTCGGTGAACCCCAAGCCCGGCCCGCCATATTCCTCTTTGATAAACGACCCGACAAAGCCCAATTTGCAGGCCTTTTTCCAGACGGCCATGGGGAATTCCTCTTTTTCATCGCAATGCCGCGCCACATCGGGAAACTCCTTTTCCGCAAACTCGCGGGCAGCCTGCTGTATATCTTTTTGTATGGCGGTCAACTCGAAGTCCATATCGTCCTCCTGCGTCTATCGGTACTATCCTGTTCTTTAGATCCGCCCGAAGGCGGCGCCTTCCCTTCACATGTGCTTCACGTAAAGAGGTAAAGCGAAATAAAAAGGGTCGCGATCTCTCGCAACCCTTCGCTATTTTAACCCATTCAGGAGCGAGGGTCCAGACCTTTTTAAACGAGCCATCCGGCGCCGTGCGGCTTTTCGTCCCCAGGCATGTTATCGGCATGTCTTGTGTAGTTTTTATCATGGTTTCTTGACAGATCCGCAACCTCATAGTGTATATTGTATGATAATAATACGTCATACAGATATATACCTGAAACAGCATGAGGATAACTCATGGAAATTATACATAAAGTAAACCTATCCGAGGCCGTTGGCCAGCAACTTCTGGCCTTGATTTCCTCGGGTGAGCTGAAAGCGGGCGGCAGGCTTCCGCCGGAGTCCGAGCTGTGTCGTCTGCTCGGAGTCAGCCGGACCGCAGTCCGGGAAGGCGTCAGAGCACTTGCAGGGAGGAATGTGTTGACCGTTTCACCCGGTCGGGGCACCTTTGTGAATGAGAATCCGGAGATTATGTTCAAAAACGGCGCATTAACGGTTTTTCTCGATAGGGATGTAGGCAAGACGCTTTGCATCCCTCTTGTCCGTCTTGACCTTGTTCACCTTGGGTTCGGTCACCATATGGGGAGGGATCACCACACAGTCGATGCCGTCTTCGGTAAGCCGGTCGTAGAGGTTGAACCCTTTGAAGCCTGCCTCGTAGATCAGGTGGATCGCGCATTCGGGGAACCTGTTCCTGAGATAGCCGATCAATGCCGGATACTTTGCTTCCATCGATACCTGGTGGATCAGCATCCGCTCACACCGCACCGCGATCTTCCAGGTGCTCTTTGAATCTTCGAGTCCCACAAAAACCTCTTTACCTTTGACCACGAAATCCTGTACCTTATAAATCTTCATCTGGCTACCTCCCTTTCTTTGATTGCGGTGTGTGTCCACCGTGTTGAGAAAGAAGGTAGCCTCTTTATTGTCTCCCGTGCAAGCTACTTTTATAGCATAGACACTTTGTGCGTAGGTGAGGACCCGGACACGCCCCGGCGACAAAGCCAGGCGCGAAAAGACCCCGGCCGCCAGTGGAGGGGGCGGAACCCCCAGTCGGGGCGGCAGCGGGGTCTAGTTGCTCTCTCTGGCCGCCTTGCAGACGTCGAGATAAAGCACTTCATCAGGTGAATCCGTAAAAATACGGATCCAGGGCGAGACTACGTTGAAGGTCCTGGTTCTGCCGTCCCAGTAGACACCCTCGATTTTCAAGGAGCGGTACCTTGCCTCATTGCAGTCTATCTCATCAAATGCGATTATCTCCTTTTGGGGCGAATTTATGGGAAAAGTCCTTTTTCGCCAGGCGCGAACGAGGGTCTTCGACGGGTAGGCGACACTCTCTCTTTCGACGTAATAGTCTACTCCGTGTGCGTCTGAAGCATAGTTCTCCCATTTCCGCTCCCGTCCTTCCTTGCCCGCAACCTCTGCGCTCCCGGAGCTCGTCTCACTCAGCGTCGCGGGTTCAGCCTGCCCGGCCGCGGGCCTGCCGTCATTGTTCGCCTTGCCTGACCGGATGAGGCTGCATGCGACCATCAAGAGGCCAAGACAGCACATGAGAGATGGTGAAAGCCATGGTTTTCGATCCATCATGCGCCTCCTTTCATTTAGTGTGCAACGAAATCCCGTTGAAAGCAAACGAAATAAATAATGGGCCTGAAATGCTTGTTTTTCCACGTCAACAGTTATACTATTGTGCTAAGGAGGGAATCTCATGAAGGTGGGCCTGGTAAAGGAGGATATCTATCTCGACCATATAACGGATGATTTTCACCCGGAGAACCCCGGACGTTTGAGGAGCATTTACGAGATGCTTGAGGAGATCGACCGGGAGGGCCTCGTCTACGTGCCTGCCCGACCCGCGACCAGGGACGAAATAGCCCTTATCCACGAACAACATTATATAACGATGGCAGAGCAGACGAGAGGGAGGGTGCAGACACGTCTCGACCCGGATACAGTCGCGTCAGCCAAATCGTACGACGCGGCATGTATGGCTGCCGGGGGCCTTCTCCAACTTGTCGATGCGGCCGTATCGGGGGAAATCGACAACGGGTTTGCCCTTGTGAGGCCGCCGGGCCATCACGCCGAAGCGGGAAGGGCCATGGGTTTCTGCATCTTCAACAACGTCGCTATCGCAGCGAGGTATCTGGAGAAGAAGTACGGGCTCACGCGCATACTCATCGTGGACTTCGACGTCCATCACGGCAACGGCACGCAGCACAGTTTTTACGAAGACCCCACGGTCCTCTACATATCGACCCATCAATACCCGCATTATCCCGGGACCGGATGGTATGAAGAAACAGGGCAGGGCAAGGGCAAGGGCTATACCATCAATATTCCCCTCACCTACGGCACGAATGATGCCGATTACCTTTATGTTTTCAGGGAAGTAATCGTGCCTGTGAGCCGCCTGTTCAGACCTGAGATCGTGCTTGTGTCGGCGGGATTCGACACTCACCGTAATGACCCCCTCGGCGGAATGGCGGTCACCGAGCGCGGCTTCGCGAAGATGACGAGGATGCTTATGGACGTGGCCGCCCATGAGTGCGCCGGCAAAGTGTGTTTGGTGTTGGAAGGCGGTTATGACATTACCGCTCTTACCAATTCGGTGAGGACCGTCATCATGGAGCTGAAGGAGACGCCCGTCTACATAGCGGAGTACGAGGACGGGGAAACTGACGCGGCGGCACAGATCGTCTCAAAAGTGAAAAAGGCGGTAAAGCCGTACTGGGGGGAATTCTAACGCTCTTTCCAGATCGTTTCCTTTAATTCCTTTCCGACCTTAAAATAGGGTAATTTCTTTTCCGGCACTTCAACTATTTCTCCGTTCTTCGGGTTCCTTCCTTTGTAAGGCTTGTAAGACCTGAGCGAGAAGCTTCCGAAACCTCTTATCTCAACCCTTTCACCATTGATGATCGCTGTCTTTATGGCATCGATAATGGTATCGACGACGACCTTCGCTATTTTCTGGTTAAGGTTTATTTGCTCTGAAAGCTGAGTGACAATATCTATTTTGTTCATAAGGAACCTCCTCCACCACCTATCAATTATTGGGGCTAGCGTCCCCCTCCACCGGCAAGCCACGACCCGCTTCGCACGGGGCCGGGTACCCAGCTCCATATTGCTTGCTGGGTGGCCACCCGGCCTTCCCCTCAAAGAGAAGCTATGTTCGATCCAGAATATAGGTATAGGCATTCCTGAATATCTTCAATCCGTCTCCTTCCACGGGGAGTTCCTCCCGGGACCAGCGGGGATGCTGTGTATAGTGAACGAACGCTTCGGGATGGGGCATGAGGCCGAAAATCCTCCCCGAAGGGTCGCAGAGGCTGGCGATGGACATGACCGACCCGTTAGGGTTGTAAGGAAAGTCAGCCCTTATTTCGCCGTTCTCGTCGCAATATTGCATCACCACGTGACCGTCTCCCGCAAGCTCTGCAACGTCGTTCTCGTTCCCGGCAACAAGTTTTCCTTCCCCATGTCGCACGGGGAGGTAAATTCTATCTATATCTCTCGTAAAGATGCAAGAGGAAAATTTATTCACCTTAAGAAATACCCACCTGTCCTGAAACCTGCCCGACTCGTTAAAGGTGAGGGTTACTTGCTGTCTTTGGTAGTCGCCCTTCAAGGCCGGGAGAAGACCTGTTTTCGTCAGAAGTTGGAACCCGTTACAGATGCCGATGACCAGCTTTCCATCGCTCACGAAGCGTAAAAGCTCATCTATGAAATAATTCGCTGAATCCTTTATCCGCTGGTATTTCCACTTCACGGCCTGCGCTTTTCCGGCGCCGAGATCGTCGCCGTCGAGAAAACCGCCGGGGAGGTTGAGAAAGTCATAGTCATGGATATTCCTGGTCCCCTCCATCAGCGTGCTGATATGGACGATCTCCACGTCAAATCCGGCGAGGCGGTTTGCATGGGCCGTCTCAAGCTCGCAATTGATGCCGTTCCCCGAGAGAACGAGACTTTTGGGTACCTTTTTTCTACGTTGCGCCATAGCTGTGAAGTCCGGCAAGGATAAAGTTTACACCAACATAGGTAAAAATGACACTCATAAAACCGATAATCGAAAGAAGGGCGATCCGCCGCCCCTTCCACACGTTAATGTACTCCGGGTGTACAGAAAATTCAACTAAAAGGGCGTATTATTTGTCCCACCGGCTTCGTCGAACCCCGGCGCCCGGGCATATTTTCCCGGCAACCCTATGTTTGACAGCCATCCGCTCCTGTGGTACAAATGAGCCATGCTGGTGACGAGTATCGGCAGTCTCCCTTTTGTCGAAGTGGAGCAGGCCATCGACGCGGTTATGGCCTGCTGCCCTGAAATTCCCTTCTGGCCCCAGTTGCCGCGACGCTCGTTTTATGAAGACATGTGCGTCCAGTATCTGGAGCGCACGCCCGCTCTCGTGGTCGACCCCGCCCGCGCCACCGTTTACGTGGATACCAGAAAAACCGACGGCATAGAGCGGTTTTATGAAGAGGTTTACAACGACAACGTCGATGCCTTTGGCATATCGGAGCAGGCTGCGCCCGGTTTTTATGCGCTTCTCGAAAGACTGCCGCGGATGGCGGACAGGATCAGATACGTGAAGGGCCAGTTGACCGGGCCTTTCACCCTCGGGATCGGGCTGAAGGACGAGAACGGCAAGCCTGTCATTTACGACAGCGCCTATTTCGATATCATCAAGAAAGCGCTCCGCATGAAAGCGGCATGGATGATCAAGACGATAAAGCGCGTCTGTCCCGACAAAGAGGTACTCTTATTTTTCGACGAGCCTGCACTGGTCTCTTTCGGCTCTGCTTTCGTATCGGTTTCCTCAGCAGTGGTCACCTCCCTGTTTGATGAAGTGAGAGAGGGCCTGGATGCGTTGGTCGGGATCCACTGCTGCGGTAACACGGATTGGTCCGTGCTCCTCCGCACGGGGGTGGATATCATCAGCTACGATGCCTTCAATTTTATGGAAACCCTCTTCTATTTCCACCGGGAGCTTTCAGCTTTTCTTGCAAGGGGCGGTAGGATTGCGCCTGGAATAGTGCCGTCCTCCGGCGAGGCATTACATGAGGTGAGCCTTGCCGACCTTGCCCGTTTATGGCGCTCATATGAGGTCCATTTGTCCAAAGTGGGGAGCGCCCCCGAACAGGCGACGATTGTCACCACGGCCTGCGGCCTCGGGACATTGAGTGAAGCGGACGCGTACCGCAGCCTGGAGCTGCTCAAGCGGCTGCCGGACGTGGTGGAATCAGGAGGAACGGGTGTCATGCGGCCCGGCGGGTAGACAGTTTCCAAATGCGTTTGCCCTGGCCGGAAGGCTGGGATTCCTTGACAAATAAGGATGATATCATTAACTTATAGTGTGGATACGGCATGGAACCATTAACCGAGAGAGAGAAAAAGGTGCTGGAATTGATCATGACCAGCTACATCGCGTCGGCCGAGCCGGTAGGGTCGAGGACGTTGTCGAAGCTGATCAGCAACAGGTGGAGTCCGGCCACTATCAGGAACGTCATGGTCGATCTGGAGGAGCAGGGGTTTCTCTACAAACCCCACGTGGTCGCCGGCAGGATACCGACGGGAAAGGCCTTCAGATATTACGTGAGCAGCCTGCTGGTGCCCCGTTCTCTCGGAAAACGGGAGCTCCATGTGCTGGAGGGCCTTGCGAGTCATCGGTATTCCCATGTCGAGGAAATTATGGGAGATGCGTCGAGGGCGCTCGCGAACCTCTGCAACTACACGGGCATCGTGGTGGAGCCCAAAGTGGATTTCATGCTCTTCAAAGAAGTCGAATTCGTCAAGCTGTCCAAGACTACTATTCTCGCCGTATTCGTGACCTCCTCCGGCATGGTCCACACCAGGCTCGTCACTACCGAGGAAGAGTTTTCTCAGGAGCTGTTGCACGGCATGAAGGGCTACATGAACGAAAGGTGCGAGGGCTTGCCTTTTTATTCTCTGAGGAAAAGCATATTTGAAGATATGGCGAAAGACAGAGAGGCCTTTCAATCTCTCATGGACAAAATCATGGACGTTCTCGAGCAGATCATGAACAAGGAAGAAGAGAGGGAAGTCTATCTTGAGGGGACATCCCGGTTCATCGGCGTGCCTGAACTCTCCGATATCAACAGACTGAGAGATCTCTTCCATGCTTTTGAAAGAAAGGGAAAATTGCTGAAACTGCTTGACAGGAGCATGGAGCAGGAAGGCATCAATGTGATCATAGGGGCAGAAACCGAAGTGAAGGAAATGAGGGACATGAGTATTATCACGTCGTGCTACCAGATCGACCAGAAGCATCACGGGGTGCTGGGTGTGATAGGCCCTCTCCGTATGAATTATTCAAGAATAATACCCATAGTGCATTATACGGCTCGGGCGGTGACCGACCTGCTCAGGATTATGTGAGGCTGGAGATGAACGATAAAGAGAAGGAACAGCACGGAACTACAAGCGGAGACCACGGGAGGGGCAAGAAGGAAGAGCATCGGGAGCCCGAGCACGAGGACCAGAAGAAGAAAAAGCGGGAAGAGATTGTCGAGGAATTACACGCTTCCCTCGCGGAGAAGGAAAAACAGATAGAGGAACTGAAAGAAAGGATGCTTTACCAGCAGGCGGAATTTGAGAATTTCAAAAAGCTGAAGGCAAGAGAGAAACAGGATGTCCTTAGATTCGGGAATGAAACGCTGATCAAAGAAATGCTGCCGGTAATCGACAATCTGGAAAGGGCGATCGAACACGCGGGAAAGACCGAAGAGGCAAAGAGCATCACGGAAGGTGTTGCGCTCACCTTGAATGGGTTCCTGAAAGTACTGGAGAAATTCGACGTGACCCGGATTGAGGCGTTGGGGCGAACCTTCGATCCGAACCTGCATGAAGCGGTCTATCAGGAAGAAAAGGATGGGGTTGAGCCCGGGACCGTCGTGGGTGAGTTCCAGAAAGGGTACGTGATGGATGGAAGACTGCTGAGGCCGTCAATGGTATCTGTTGCGAAGAAGCCTCAAACGGTGTAAACTGTTGCACCGACATGGGAAAGAATTATTACGACATACTTGGTGTCTCCAATGGCGCAACCGATGAGGAAATAAAAAAGGCTTATAGAAAGCTCGCCCTCACCTATCACCCCGATCGCAACCCGGGCGACCGGGAAGCAGAAGAAAAATTTAAGGAAATAAATCAAGCCTATCAAGTACTGGGTGACCCGCAAAAGCGGGCCGGCTTTGATCGTTTCGGCGCCTCGGACCAATCCGGCGCCTACGATTTCGGCTTTGCCCGGAATTTCGACGACATATTCGGCGATCTTTTCAACGATTTCTTCGGAACTACGCAGCGGAGGAATACCAGGAAGGGGGACGACCTCCGCTATAATCTTGAGATCGAGTTTGAAGAGGCGGTCTTCGGGGTTGAGAAGAACATCGAGACCCCTTACGACGTGAAGTGTTCTTCCTGCAAGGGGTCGAGGATCGAGCCGGGATTTCAGCCGATTGTGTGCAGGGCTTGTAATGGGAGGGGCCAGGTGAGGTACACCCAGGGCTTCTTCACCATCAACAGGACCTGTGAGCATTGCGGCGGTGAGGGCCACTTCATCAAGGACCCGTGCAAGACCTGCAAGGGCAAGGGCTTTGTCAGGGCAAAAAAGACCGTAAAGATCAATGTCCCTCCCGGTGTCGATACGGGCACCCGCCTGAAAATGAGGGGTGAGGGGGCCCGGGGTTTGCACGATTCAGTGGCCGGCGACCTCTACGTGGTGCTGAAGGTGCGGGAGCACCCGGTATTCGAGCGCGAGGGCGATGATATTTACGTGCACACCGAGGTAGATTTCCCGACACTCTGCCTGGGTGGAGAAATCACGGTGCCTGTCCTTGGGACAGAGCTCAACCTGAAGATTCCGCCGGGCACGTCCGCGGAGAAGGTGTTCCGGCTGAAGGGCCTTGGCGTGCCGAAGACCAACGGGTATGGAAGGGGCGACCAGTTTGTCCATCTCCATATAGCGGTCCCAAAGACGGTGACCGACAGGCAGCGGGACCTGCTCGAGCAGCTTTCCAGGGAGTTGCGGAACAACGGAGACACGTCTCGCGCGACGGGGTTTAAAGAGAAGTTCAAAGAATTCTTCGACTGGAAAGAATAGTGGCTGATCTCGCCCTTAGCGTGTCCGGCTCATGCCTATCACGCGTGACCGATGTTGCGGCCTCGCCCTTTCCCGATGATTATACTAAGAGGAAGATAAAATCGACCGAGAGCGAAAGGGGGTAACTGATGAGAGGGGTACTATTCCTGTTGCTGATCGTGCTCGCCCTGGGCTCCGCAGGGACGGCATCGTGCGCGGAGACGGCGCTCACCATTGATAGTGTGCCGAAGATGACCATTGATGAGTTGAAGGGGAGGCTGGACAGCCCGGATCTGGTGGTGATCGATGTGCGCTCGGTCAACGACTGGGAGGAGAGCGCGACCAAGATCAAGGGGGCAGTCCGCGAGGACCCCCGAAAGCTCGCGTCCTGGCTCAGCAAGTACCCGAAGAGCAAGACCATAGTCTTCTACTGTAGTTGTCCGAACGAGGAGACCAGTGGCAGTATGGCACTGCAACTCATGGCAAAGGGATACAAAAAGGCATACGCCCTGAAGGGTGGATGGAAACCATGGGAGGCGGCAAAGTACCCGGTTGACCCGAAGGGGACTGACTGATTCCGGCGCCGATCCGGCCCTTACTGATAATCGGCAAAAAACCTGATATAATTACGCGACATCTTTCGGAAGGCGGCGCTGCAACGGGCCGCCTCTATTTTGTGAGCGAGAAGCATGGTGTACCGGTTTCCCGACAGAGGTTTTATCTATATCACGGGGAAGATCGAGTCCTTTATCTCGTTCTTTCTCTCCCTCGTCCCTGACAGGAGAACCGTATTCTTCTATGAAGGCGAGGATGAAGCACTGCTGCTGAGGGAAGAGATAGAGTTTTTTTCAAAGAAGGAAGTCGGTTATTTCCCGATGTACAGCCACAGGATCTTCGAGAAAGAGGATGAGTCGAAGAGGATAAACTTCCTTTATCGCCTTGTGGAGGACGCACGTTTCACCGGTCTTTTTCCCCTCGCGGCCGTCGATCATCCTCTCTTCTCGCCGGGACGGCTTACGGAAAAGTCGTTCCAGGTGGAGTTTGGCCAGACCCTTTTTCAGGAAGAGCTCGTCGGCTATCTCGCTTCGGCCGGTTATGAGTCCTCCGCGTTTGTCCGGGAACAGGGTGAGTTTGCAAAGAGGGGGGCAATTATCGATGTATTCCCTCCGTCGCTGCCTCACCCGGTAAGGATCGAGTTTTTCGGCGATCAGATCTACTCCCTCAGGTTCTTCGATCCGGTGAGCCAAAGGTCGCGCAATGAAATCGAGCGCGCGCGTCTGATCCCGGCCGGCCTTTCGGTGGATAAGAAGGTTACGATCGTGGACTATCTTCCCGCAGGCTCGGTCGTCGTGCACAAAGGCATTGACACCATCTGCCGGCAGATCGAGGAGGCCGGAAAGGCGCAGGTAGTCCGGGAAAAATTCAGCGCGTTTTTGAACATCGATATATCGGGCGTGAGGGGCGAGGAAGAGGGCGACGTGCTGGAGGCCGGGTCGAACCAGGCATTGAGAGAGGTCTTCGAGGCGCGGAAAGGTGAGGTATTCAGCTCCCTGGCCGAAAAGCTGAAAGGAGGCTGGTCAGCCTGGCCCTTTGTCTATTTCTTTGCCTCGATGCGCCATCAGGCGGAGAGGCTCCAAGATATCCTCAGAAACTATGGGATCGCCCTTCCGCTCCTGTCGGATATGTCGATTGACGGCAAGGAGAAAGAATGGGCCATTGTGGTGGGGCCGCTGCGGAGGGGTTTCAGGACGGCCGACATCATACTGCTCACCGAGGAAGACATCGTAGGCCCCAAGAAAAGGAGTGTAAAGCATAAATGGGATGGGGTCGACGAGTTCCTCAACTCCTTCAAAGACCTTTCCGTGGGCGACTATATAGTGCACGTGGAGAACGGGATCGGGGTCTATAAGGGTATCAAGAAGCTCAAGGTCGAGGGGAATGAAAAGGATTTTCTCCTCATAGAATACCAGGACGAGGACAAGCTCTACGTGCCGGTCGATTCCCTGGAGCTTGTGCAGAAGTATGTAGGCGGCGAGCGGTCGAAGCCCAAGATAGACAAGCTCGGCACAGGCTACTGGAAGCATGCGAAGAGCCGGGTCAAGAAGTACGTCGAGGACATCGCAAAGGAGCTCATACAGTTCTACGCCGAGCGGGAATTGGCGAAGGGGCATGCGTTCCCGCCGGACGATGAGCTTTTCAGGGAGATGGAGGAGCGCTTCGAGTACGAGGAGACCGAAGGGCAGCAAAGGGTCATCGAGGAGGTGCTCGGGGACATGATGAAGGAGCGGCCCATGGACCGCATCGTGTGCGGCGACGTGGGCTTCGGAAAGACGGAGGTGGCGATCCGCTCGGCTTTCAAAGCGATGATCGACAACAAGCAGGCGGCGGTCCTCGTGCCGACCACTGTTCTGGCGCAGCAGCATTATAAGACCTTCTCCGAGCGATTCCATGACTACCCGGTCAACGTGGAGATGTTGAGCCGGTTCCGGTCGAAAGAAGAGCAGGCCCGAACAGTGGAGCGATTGAAGAAGGGTAGCGTGGATATGGTGATAGGCACGCATCGTCTGCTGCAGAAGGACATACAGTTCAAAGACCTCGGCCTTCTTATCGTCGACGAGGAACAGCGATTTGGCGTGAAGCACAAAGAGAAGCTCAAGTTGCTCAAGAAAGACGTCGACGTGCTCACCCTCAGCGCCACCCCTATTCCGAGGACGCTCCATATGGCCATTACGGGCATCAAGGATCTCAGCATCATCAACACCCCTCCCCTTGACCGGCTGGCAGTGCGGACTCAGGTGGTGAAATTCAACGAAGCGGTCATCAAGAAGGCGGTGGCTGAAGAGCTGAAACGCGGCGGGCAGGTGTTTTTCGTCCATAACGTCATCTATAACATCGGGATAGTCCATGAGCAGTTAAAGAAGATGCTCCCCGATGCAAGAATAGCGGTCGCCCACGGGAAGATGAATGAAAAGGCGCTCGAGCGGATGATGCTCGGCTTCATCGGGGGAAAGTACGACCTTCTCCTCTCTACCAATATCATCGAATCGGGGCTCGATATCTCGAACGTGAACACCATTTTCATCAATAACGCCCACAGGTTCGGGCTGGCCGATCTCTACCAGCTGCGCGGCAGGGTGGGCAGGAGCGCGAAGCAGAGTTATGCCTATCTGCTCGTGCCGAAGGAAGAGGCCCTTACGAAGGACGCCCTGGCACGGCTCAAGATCCTCGAGGAGATGACCGAACTGGGATCGGGATTGAAGGTGGCTAACTATGATCTGGAGATAAGAGGCGCCGGCAATCTACTCGGCAAAGAGCAATCCGGCCATATAAACCTTGTCGGATTTGAGTTGTACTGCCGCATGCTGGAAGAAGCCGTGAAAGAGTTGAAGGATGAGGTCGGGCAGGAGGAGGAGCTCGCGACAGAGATCAACCTTCCTTTGAGCGCGTTCATCCCGGATTCCTACATCGGGGACGAGACAAACAAGCTCTTGACGTACAAGCGGCTCTCCAAGATCAGGACGAGCGATGAGCTTGCGGAGATGGAAGAGGAGCTGAAGGACCGTTACGGCCCGGTCCCTCCCCCGCTCGTGAACCTGCTTCAGATAATAGGTCTCAAGATCCTCCTCACCGGGATGCGGATGAAGCGGCTCGAATGCACGGGAAAGCAGATCATCATACAGGTCACCGAGCGAACGCCGCTGGACATGAAGAAGGTCCTGAAGATGGTAAAAGAGGGCAAGGAACGGATCAAGCTCCTGCCCGACGGAAGGATCGTCATCCAAAACGATGAAAAGCCGGAAGATATCGTCGCAACTGCAAGAAATGTGTTGCTGGAGCTTATGGCGGTATGATATAAGACAAAACATGAGGTGACTATGAAAAAGTATCTTATTTTCTTATTTCTTCTTCTGCCGCTGGTTGCGTGCTCGAAGAAGCATGACGACAAGGTCGTCGCGACGATCGACGGGGAGCAGATCACGCTGCAGGAGTTCAATGCCGAGCTGGACAAGATTCCCATGAATATGAAGATGCTGGTAGCGAGCCAGAGCGGGAAGAAAAACTTCCTTGACAGGCTGATCGTGCAGAAGCTCCTTTTGAAAGAGGCAAGAAAGGACAATATAGAGAAGGACAAGGAATTTCAGGACAAGCTTGCCGAGTTCAAGAGCCAGTTGATCATGCAGACGCTCCTCAGCAAGAAAATCGCGAAAGCCTCGAACTTCTCCGATGAGGAGCTGCAGAAATACTACGAGGCCCATAAGGAAGAGTTCAAGAAAGAACAAGAAATACAGACGAGGCAGATCGTCGTCAAGTCCGAGCAGGAGGCGAAGGAACTGCAGGGGAAGATTGCAAAGGGTGAGGATTTTGCCGATTTGGCGAAAAGGTATTCCCTTGACCCGAGCGCCAAGACAAACGGCGGCGACATAGGCTACCATTCAAAAGGCACGCTCATCCCTGCGTATGAAGAGGCGGCCTTCAAGCTGACAAAGATCGGACAGGTAAGTGCGCCCGTGAAGACCCAGCTAGGCTACCACATCATAAAGCTTGAAGGGGTGAAACCGCCGGCTTATGTGCCTTTCCCCGAGGTGAAGGATTTCATCAGGCAAAAACTGACGCAGGAAAAACAGACCGAGATGGTGCAAAAATATATTGAGGACCTGAAGAAAAGCGCAAAGATAGTCGTTAATGCAGATCTCCTCAAAGAGGAAGGAAAGCAGGCGGAGACCCCGGCAAAGACTGAGGAAGGCGTGAAAACGGAAGGTGCGACCACGCCGGCCGCCGGGACGGCAAAACCGGAGGCGCAGGGAAATGCTCCGGCGAAGACGGGGCCGGAGACCGCAAAATGAAGCCGAGCTTCCTGATCCTGGCCGCGGCCTTCCTGACGCTGGCGCCTTTCGTTTCCCGGGGGGAGGTCACGGACCGGATAATAGCTATTGTCAACGACGAAGTCGTGACGCTGCGGGAAGTGGAAAGGTTCGTGGCAGTCGAAAAGAAGAGCCGCTACTCCTCGATGAACGAGTACACGAGGAACTTGCAGCTCAGGGAAAAACTGGATCAGTTTATTGAAGGGCTGCTTATAAATCAGCAGGCAAAGAAGCTGAAGGTAGAAGTGACCGACAAGGACGTACAGGAGACGATCGACAACATCAAGAAACAGAACCTCATCACGGACACTGAACTGAAACAGCAATTAAAGCAGGACAATATCGACTACAAGGAGTTTATCGAGGGTATAAAGAGGAGCATAATCAGGACCAAGGTCCTGGCAAGGGCCGTCATGCAGGAGATGGATCTGAATGACAAGAGCCTGAAGGCCTACTACGATGCCCACATCAGCGACTATGCACAGGAAGAATACAGGCTGCAGCAGGTTTTCGTCTCATCGCAGAAAAAGGACGCACCTGAGAGGGTGCGGAAAGCGATGCATGCACTTGAGCAGGATAGGCCGTTCGGCGAGGTAGCCAAGGAGTTTTCAGACGATGCGTCAAACGCCCTGGAAGGGGATATGGGTTTTGTGAAGAAAGGGGAGCTTATCCCCGAGTTGAGAGAGGCGGTCAAGCTTCTCATCCCGGGGACGTACAGTAATGTTGTCCGCACCCCCTTCGGGTACCATATCCTCAAGCTGACCGAGACAAGGAAAGTCCAGGCTGCTTCTTTTGAGTCCGTCAAGGAGAGCGTCAGGCAGAGGCTCTTTCAGATAGAGTCGGAAAAAAGGTACAAGACATATATCGCCAAGCTGAGGTCCTCTTCGTATATCGAGGTCAAGATCTGAAAAGAATAGCGGTAACCATGGGGGACCCCGCCGGTATCGGCGGGGAGCTCATTCTGAAGGCCCTCGAAAAGCTCACCCGGCGGAGCATACCGGTCATTATCGGGGATGCTCCGGTTCTGGAGTCCCTCAGCCGGCACATGTTTCACGGCACGGAGTTCAGGATGAAGCCGCTGGGGCAGGCATCGGCCGGCGAAGCGGAGTTTGTGGACCTGGGGGTGATGAAAGGGGAGGTCCGTTTGGGGTTGAGCGACGCCGCCTGCGGCGCGGCATCGTACCATTACCTGAAAGAGGCATTAAAGCTCATCTTTTCAGGCAGCGTCTCGGCAGTCGTCACCTGTCCCATCAACAAGAAATCGATCCGGTCGGCGGGTATGCCCTTTCCGGGTCACACGGAACTTTTCGCCCACTACGCGGGCGTGACCGATTACGTGATGATGATGCAGAACAGGGGCTTGAGGGTCTGCCTGGTCACCATCCACACCCCATTAAAGGACGTACCCGCCCTCATTACGCCTGAAAGGGTCTTCAGATGCATCGCCCTCACCAACCGTAGCCTGAAAGTAGATTTCGGCATCGCCTCGCCTCACCTTCGGGTCTGCGGGCTTAACCCTCATGCCGGAGAGCAGGGCGTCATGGGCGATGAAGAAAGGGCGATAACCGAGGCCGTCAACAGGGCACGCGCATCGGGTATGCGCGTAGAAGGTCCAATTGCCGCTGATTCCCTTTTTCATGCGCCGGATTGCGATGCGTGCATCGCCATGTATCATGACCAGGGGCTTATCCCCGTCAAGACACTCGATTTCCGCAGAACGGTCAATATCACCCTGGGCCTGCCTTTGGTGAGGACTTCAGTCGGACATGGCACGGGCCTTGACATAGCTGGGAAAGGTGAGGCGGACCCTACGAGTCTGATCGAGGCCTACAGGGTCGCCGAATCTATCGTGGCGGTGAGATCACGAGCCGGCCGGCGCGGAGCGAAAGAAGGATACGCCGGGTGAAGGGACCGGAAGACCGGCTGGTTGATATTTTTCGCGACCTTATCGAGGCGGCTGACCCATACGATGCCGTCGCCCGCTATGGAGACGAGATCCTCGCCAGCTATGAAAAAGGGCGGTACAAAAGGTTCTTTGTCCTTGGGTTCGGCAAGGCGGTCTCGCCCATGTTGCGGGCGATCACCGACAGGATAGGCAGCTCCATCACGGGTGGGGTCGCCATCACGAAACATGGCTACCCGGTAGATGCCGGTTGCGCCCACCGCATCGGCGTGTACCAGGCGGGACATCCCCTGCCGGATGAGGCGGGTCTGAGGGCCACCGCGGAGGCTGTCAGGCTCGCAAAAACTTTCGACAACGAGACCTTTCTGATTTGCCTGATATCGGGCGGAGGCTCGGCCCTCCTTGTGGCGCCCTATACCGGCATCTCCCTGAAAGAGAAGCAGGAGACCACCGATTTACTGCTGAAAGCAGGCGCTGATATCTATGAGCTGAATGCCGTGAGGAAGCATGCTTCTCTGGTGAAGGGAGGGAGGCTTGCTGAAATCGCCGGCCCTGCGACCATCGAATCATTGATCCTCTCCGACGTCATGGGCGACCCTCTCGACGTAATCGCTTCAGGACCGACTGCTCCCGACAGCACCACCTATGCCGATGCATTATACGTGATTGAAAAATTCCGGCTCGATGCAAGGATTCCCCGCAGCCTTTTCCATCTCCTTACTGAAGGCGCCCGTGGGCGCGTCCCTGAAACACCGAAAGCAGGCAACCCTCTGTTCCGGAGGGTGAGGAATAGAATCGTCGGGAGCAATAAAAGCGCCATTGAGGCAGGGAGGCGAAAGGCGCTCCACCTTGGCCTTGAAGCGACGCTCCTCTCTACGGAGGTCCACGGAGAGGCAAGAGATGCGGGCCGGTGGCTTGCAGAAAAGGTAAAAGCGACCAGAGGGCTTGAGGGGCGGCCGCCGGGGGCGGGGAAGCCCATCTGCCTGATCGCCGGCGGAGAGACGACGGTGACGGTGAAAGGGCGAGGGCTCGGCGGACGGAATATGGAGCTCGCCCTCGCCTTTGCCCTTGAAATAGAAGGCGAAGAGGGGATTACACTGCTCTCCGCAGGGACTGACGGGAGCGACGGCCCGACGGATGCAGCGGGAGCGGTTGTGGACGGACACACCATTGCCCGGGCGAGGGCAGCCGGCCTCGACCCCGGGGCGTACCTGGCCGACAACGATTCATACCACTTTTTCCAGAAGGCAGGCGGTCTTTTTGTGACCGGGCCGACAGGGACAAATGTGATGGACGTGCAGCTTGTGCTCATAGGCTGAGTTCTTCTTCTTTGTTAGTCTTTCTTTGTTCCTTGTTCCTTCGTCGGTCGGCCGCCCTCATGTTCGGAATCTTCATCTGCGGCGCGCTCTTCGCCCTGTGACCTCCGACGTTTGCGACCCGGCTGTCGACGCCGGGTGCCCCGCACCGGTGGATTGGGGCGGAAGGGAGCGGCGCACTTCCATATGACGAAACAAATGCGAGGGGTGCACAAATTCGGATGTGTGAGCGAAACGGGACTTGCAACGGAGGACGGGTCAAGTGTATTTCTCGTACCGGCTTAAGGGCAACGAGATCAAGGCTTGCCGCGAGTTCCGAATTTGAGCGGAAGGAGCCCCAATCACGGGTAAGGCCGGGAGCGCCAGTGAGCAGGAGAACCTGGTGTGAGCGGCTGGAGGGATTATTTCACACGTTCTGCCCGGCCTGTGGCTCCATAGGCGGGGCGCCGGGCATCCGTCCGCTCGGCGGGGCCGGGAAAAGGTCCATCACGGGTCCCCCCTCCCGGAGGACTTGCACCCCAAGTGAATCTCCATTGACTTACGCGACGTAAAGTGATAATTTTGGCTCGTCACTGCTGCAAAGCAGACAGATAAATAGCTATATCATTGAGCAAGCGCGTCGATGGAGCGATATCGAAGGGAGGTTATGAGCTATGGAGCGTGGACAGCTTATGAAGAGGATTTCCATCGATCCCGAAGTCTGTTTCGGGAAGCCCCTTGTGCATGGGCGGAGGATTTGGGTCTCTCTCGTGCTCGACCTGCTTGCGAGCGGCATGAAGACGGACGAGATCATGCGTGAGTACGACCTGAGCGAAGAGGACGTGCTGGCATGCATCGCCTATGGCGCCGAGATGGCCAGGGAGCGCTATGTGGATGTAGCCGGGGCCGGTAAATGAGGCTGAAGCTGGATGAGAATCTGGGAAAGCAACCTCTGGAATTGTTCCTGGAGGCCGAACACGATGCGGTGACCGTTAAAGACCAGCAATTGAGCGGGGCCGACGATCGGAAACTTATGGCGGTGTGCAAAGAGGAGAAGCGGTGTTTGGTCATTCATGCTGGTGGACGGCTCAACCTCCTGAGTGAGCGCCTATGTCGCGCACCCTTCTTATCTCCTTGGTCGGGTCGGCCGTGGAGCGTTAGCGCGAAGGGAACTCCCCCATCGCCCGGACCGGGCGCAAAAAGAGAGGGAGCTATCCGCTTTTGGCACCGTCTTCCGTGATCTTCTCATTGATCGCCATGATCAAACTCCGGAGTCGCTCCGCCAGGTCGAGGATGTTCCGGGGGTCTGCCTTGAAGCCTGTGGACTTGCTCTCCACGATCCTGTAGTTGGCATTGATCTCAATCTGGGCTGCCTCTATCCCAAGACTGTTCCTCGCAAAACAGGTGATCGTGCCCTCACCGCCTGCAGAAAAACGCTGATTGAAGATCCGGGGCTCGAAGCCGGCAAATATCTTTTCCATGATATCCCTGTAGCTCGGGCAGGAGCATAGGGAGCGGGAAATATGCATGATCCCCACATCGATCTTGAAGGGCCGCCGTGCGTCCGAGCCATGGAGGTCGAGGACAAATTTGATCCGGTTCTCCTTTACCGCTTTTTCCAGGGCCTCTTTGTAGTTCGTGCCGGCATCGTTGTTCGGGTCTTCTCCCGTCTTGTTCTTCACAAAAAGCACATGTGCTCCGGTGAGGCGTCCAAGCACGATGGCGAGGGAGGACGTGTACGCTTCCTCCCTCTTCCATGCGCCCTCGGCCGTCCTGAAGTGGCAGGCGCCGTGGGGCGCGGAAATCAATAAAGGTATGGCGCCTTTTATGTAGGCATAATAAGGATAAGCCTCCTCGTCGTAGCTTATCCTGGTGAACTCGATCTGTCGCATCTCTTCGGGTATCTTCACGGTCGGTTCCCGGCAGTCTGCCTTCCCGGCGTCACGGAGGAGGAAAAAGATTACTCCCGCCGCGAGGAGCGCCGACATCCTGCGAAACGGGCGTTGCAGACCTTTCGCTCCACGCGCAAACTGTGTATAATGATAGACAAAAAGGAGAGGCGATTCAAGTCCGGCCGATAAGGACCGGCAAAGAGGATGGAAGTGGAACGGATAATAGACATGCACATGCATGTGGGCCACAGGTTCGAGTGGACGGAAAAGGCGCAGGCGGTCTGGATGGACACCGGACCTTATGTGCCGAGGCTCTTCGACAAGGAAAACAGACAGATCGCTGAAAGCTACGGGGATGTAATCAAGGAAGAGGCCTGGGCAGGGGTCCTTATCCCTGAATACTCCCCGGGGTCGGCCGGCCTCATGCCGTTTGAGAGAGCGCAAGAGATCAGCCGGTTTCACCCGGAGCTTGTGCCTATAGCCAACGTGAATCCCAATTTCCATGCCGACCCCATGGCGTCCTTTGACGAACAGCGTAGCCAAGGGGCAAGGGCCTTGAAGATCCATCCCATACACGGGTTCTTCTTCGCCAACGACCGCCGGCTCTATCCTCTCTATGATCGCTGCCAGCGGGAAGGACTGGTCGTCATGTTCCACGCGGGCACGAGCCTTTTCCAGGGGTGCAAGATGCGTTATGCCGACCCCTACACCTTCGATGACGTGATTAGTGACTTTCCGGACCTGTCGGTCGTCCTGTGCCATGGAGGCAGGGCGTTCTGGTTCCCTATCGCGGAATTCCTCGCAAAGAGATTCGAGAACGTCTACATCGATATCTCGGGCCTTCCGCCTTTGAGGCTCCTCGAATACTTCCCTGCCATGTCCAGGTGGAGCGGTAAATTTCTCTTTGGCTCGGATTTCCCCGGCGTGCCGGGCATAAAAAAGAATTATGACGCCCTGGCGCAGCTTTTGAAAAATGACGAAGCCCTCCATAAGATAGGCTTCCGGAATGCCTATGACCTCTTCGGTTTTTGGAAGGAAGGGCTCTTCGAGGTCCGTGACGAGAACGAGATATTCAGGGTGGCCAACGACGCTGCGGAGCGGTATAGAGGCGCCATACCGGCGGACCGATGGCGCGAGCCCTACATGCCTCTGGAAGAGGTCCGGTCGGAGATGAAACGTATGCGCTTTTACGGATATCGGAAAGACATGGAGCTACGGGGAGTGATGGGAAAGGAGCGGGTGGCGGATACGACCCTCATACGCCATGCATACGTAGACGCCGGGAGTCAGAGGAAGGGAATTGGGTCAACGCTGCTCAGGTTTATCGAAAAGCAGGTCGATACCGAATGGCTGCTTGTTGGCGCCTGGCAGGCGGCGACATGGGCAATAGCGTTTTACCGGAAGCATGGCTACACGCTCATGGAGCGCAAGGACGAGCTTTTGAGGCGGTATTGGGATATCCCCGACCACCAGATCGAGACATCAGTGGTCCTGGGGAAAAGGATGCAGTCCTTATAAGGGTTTCGACGCTTCGAGGAGGTGGCGCGAAGAGATGGGCGACATTGCGAAGATGTTTAACCCACGGACGATCGCCCTCATCGGCGCGACCGACAACGCAGGCTCTATCGGCAGGGCGCTGCTCGAAAACCTGCTCACCCTGTCCGGCTCACACATATTTCCTGTGAACCCGCACAAGAAAAGCCTCTTCGGGGTCCCGGCCTATGAGGCGTGTGCCCGTATACCCGAAAAGATCGACCTCGCCATCATTGCGACACCCGCCCAAACCGTCCCTGCCATAGTCGAAGAGTGCGGGAAGGCGGGTGCGGAGGGTGCGGTCATTATCTCGTCGGGCTTCAGGGAGATCGGGCCGGACGGCAGGGCTCGCGAGGAGGAAGTCCTCGAACTCAGGAAGCGTTATCCCATGAGGATCATGGGACCGAATTGCCTCGGCTTCATGAGGCCGCACCTGTCGCTGAACGCCACGCCCCTGCCATTCAATCCTGCGGCAGGCAATATTGCCTTCATCTCCCAGAGCGGCGGCTTCGGCAGGGCGCTGCTTGACTGGGGTATGGAGACGCACCTCGGCTTCAGCATGTTCGCTTCCCTGGGGTCCATGGTCGATATTGACTTTGGAGAACTCATCGACTTTCTCGGCTGCGACCCGCACACGAGAAGCATCATGCTGTATATGGAAGAAAGCGTCGGCGACGTGAAAAAATTCATCAGCGCTGCGAGAGGCTTTAGCCGGAACAAGCCGATTGTGCTTCTCAAGCCCGCCCGCATGGAAGAAAGCACACAACCCCGCTCCCACACGGGATACCTCGCGACAAGCGATCACGTGTACGATGCGGTCTTCAAGAGGGTCGGCGTGGTGCGGGTAAAGACCGCGGAAGATCTCTTCAATACAGCGGGCGTTCTTTACTCCAGGCACCTGCCGAAGGGGCCAAGGCTCATTGTGGTCGCCAACGCCGGCGGCGTGGCCACAATGGCGGTAAACACCCTCCTTGGACTGGGCGGGACAACCGCCAGGCTTTCAGTTGAAAATCAGGGCAGGCTCAAGGCATTGATGCCTGATTTTTGGAAAGAGCATGCCTTTCTCGACCTCCTCCGGGACGCGGACGTCTCACGCTACGAAGAGGTTGTCACGATCTGTATCGAAGACCAGGGGGTCGACGGCATACTGGTCATTTTTACCCCCCAGGGGGTGGTACAGCCGGATGAGCTGGCAAGGGCGATTGCCGCTCTGGCGAGCCGGGCAGGGAAGCCGGTGCTCACCGCATGGCTGGGCGGCGGAGAGGTCCGTGAAGCCAGGGAAATCCTGTTTGCGAACAACGTCCCCACGTACCGTACGCCTGAAGAAGCGGTAAGCACCTACCTCTACATGCATAATTACGATCGAAACCTGGGGATCCTGCACGAGACGCCCGCGGATGTGACCGTCGATTCAGCGCCGCCCCTGAATATACTGAAGACATTCATCCGGAAAGCGCTCGCCGAAGGACGGACCGTCCTGACCGAAGAAGAGTCGAAGAGGTTTCTCACCAATTACCGCATACCCACGGTCAGGACCTACGTCGCCGCGGACGTCGAGCAGGCCGCGCATATTGCGAGAACCGACGGGTATCCCCTGGTGATGAAGATCATCTCGCCGGACATCAGCTACAAGAGCGATGCCGGCGGCGTGATGCTCGGGATCAATTCCGAAGAGGAGTTGCGGGACGGATACGTCAAGATGATGCGCAGGGTCCGGGCGTACTGTCCGAATGCCTCGGTCGCAGGGGTCACTGTCCAGAAGATGGTAGAGAAGATCGACTACGAGGTCATTCTCGGCGCAAAAAAGAACGAGGATTTCGGGTCGGTAATCCTCTTCGGCATGGGCGGCATAGGGGTCCAGATCTACCGGGATTTTTCAATCGGTCTGCCGCCCCTCAACCAGGCCTTGGCAAGAAAGCTGATGGAGGAAACAAGGGTGTACAAACTCCTTCAGGGCTACAGGGGGAAACCGCCTGCGGACCTGCAGATGCTGGAGCAGATCATCTTGAGCTTTTCCAGCCTCATCACGGACTTCCCCGAGATCGCGGAGATGGATATCAACCCGATCGCCTTTTCCAACAGCAAGCCCTTCGTCCTCGACGCACGCATCATCCTCGACCCCCATTATGCGAGCGGACCGCAGGTCCATCCCCACCTGATCATCAGCCCCTATCCCACAAAATATGTGACACACTGGCACATGTCGGACCAGGACGTGCTCCTCAGACCGATACGGCCGGAAGACGAGCCGCTTGAGCACGAGATGCTGACGAGCCTGTCGGATAAAACGCTGAAGGAGAGGTTCTTCCAGACCATCAAACACATCACCCACGAAATGCATGTTCGGCTGTGCAACATCGACTACGAGAGGGAGATCGCCATCGTCGCCGAGGTGAAGGAAGGCGACAAGCGGAGCATCATCGGGATGGGGAGACTGATCATAGAACCGGACCTGAAAAAGGGTGAGTTTGCCGTGATCGTCCATGATCGCTTCCAGGGCAAGGGGCTCGGATTCAAGCTCGTCGATATGGTGATCGGTATAGGACATGAGAAGGGTCTTGAGGAGATCTACGGTTTCGTCCTGTCGGAAAACGGGAGGATGATCAACATGTGCCACAAGCTCGGCTGCGCGATACAGCCTTTGGAAGAAGGCATCACCAAGGTGAGCCTCGCCCTCTCGTGAGCCCGCAGCTGCCTCGTGTGACACTGCCCGCTCCTGCAATCGAGCGGCATAATCGCGCTTCCCGCCTTCCTACGGCGAGTGAAGACCGTGTTATCTAGAGATCAAGCTCCTCGATTCTCCCTTTCAGCTTCTCCATATCGGAGTCCTCCAGCATAGGGCGCGTTGCATTGCGTGAGCCCCGGTAGAACTGATACCGGCCGGTCACGGGGTTTTTGCGGATGTTGCCCTTATGGGACTGCCCTTTTCGCACCTCCATCAGCCATCCGCCGGACGGGGCCCTCTTGACGTAGTCATACGTGCTCATGTTTCTCCTCCGCAATCTAAAATCGCGCGACACCCGCAAGGCGCCCTCATTTCCTCCCCCCGAAAAGGAGGGATTCGACGAACCAGCCCACGCGATGCGTCAACCCTCTCGCTCTCTGGCTGCGTTGTATGTTTTCGGTCATATCATAGCCCGAGAGGCGGGCGTACGTCCTCAAGAATAACGCCTTCTCTACTGCGCCCACGTGCAGCCGGCCCTGCCTCTCCATCTTCTCGGTGAACCGGCCGAGCCTTCGGACCATCGACTCCACGTCGCCGACAAGGAGGGGCCTTTTGGCTGCCCGGTCAAAATCGAGAAGGATGAGGCGGTTTTCGCGCGTTACAAGGACGTTCCTCAAGTGGAGGTCCCGATGATAGACACCCGCCTGCTGCAGCCCCCACACGAGTTCCGCAAGTTTCACGACGGCCCTCATTCTCTCCCTTTTTTTGCACGTGCGGAGATATTCCAAAAGACCCACTGCATCTTCCTCAAAGACTGTGACCAGATACAATCTCCTGAAGACGAACAGTTTCTCGATCACCGCGGCAAACGGGGCTGCCACGGGAAAACCCCTTTCCTGGAGATAGCGCATAATCTCCGCTTCCGAGACCACCCGTCCCGTATTCAAAAAAAAAGGGCCTGTGAAACCCCTGAAAAAGCCCCCGTGCCTGTATGCTCTTACCGCGAGCTTATGTCCTCCTGTCTCGATTACCCTTATTCCGCCCCTTCCCTTGTCGGCGATCACCCTCGACTTCAGGAGGTCCCGTATGAGTGTGACCGGCTCCAGGAATGACGCATAATAGAGGAGCGTGAATTTTCCGACCTCTCTTTTTTGCGGAACAGCCATAATGAGCTACATTCTAACCAATCGCACCCGTTTTTTCCAATTATTGCGACATGGACCCGGGGCAGAGGGAGGCGGTGAGGCTGAAGGCGTTCAGGGGCTCAGGAGGTACTCTTCCCGCACCCGCTGAAGGCTGCGGAATATGTTCTTCTTCACATTCCTGTTGTGGCGTTCCACCTCGGATATCATGCCCTTGACAAGCCGCCTTTTGGATCGCTCTCCGTTGACGCATTGCGACTTTATCACCGGCAGATCGAGTTTTGCCGCGAGCCGTTTCAGCTCTTTCTCCTGCACGTAGGCGAGGGGCCGGATAATCGTAAACCTGCCCTTAAACATCTCCTGACAGGGCTTCATCGTCCCGATCTCTCCATTGAAGAGCAAATTAAGGAGCATCGTCTCTATTATATCGTCCATGTGGTGTCCAAAGGCCAATTTGGAACAACCCATCTCCCCCATCATGCTGAAAAGGACCTTTCTCCTGTGCCAACTGCACCAGAAACAGGTGAAAGGTTTATCCGCCGTCCAGCTCTTGTCCGCTTTCGCTACCACGTACCGGACACCTTCCCGTTCGAAGTGCGCCTTCAGCGCCTCCGCATCGACCCAGTCAAAACCCATATCGACGTGGCAGGCGACGATCTCGTAATCGATGGGGACGAACTTCAGCCTTTCTCTCATTATCCTTAAGAGGCTCAAGCTGTCCTTTCCCCCGGACACGGCGAGCAGGATCCGGTCCCCCTCTCTTAACATCTTGTAGTCCCAGATGGCCTTGCCTACCTTCTTTGTGAGAAAGTGGGACGCCGAAGCCGCGCCGCTGCTCATAGTAGAACCGACTCTGCCGCCCTTTTCGCAGCCCGGAGCATCTCACTGCCCACCTTTCCCTTATCGGCGCAACCCACGGCCTCTACATGATCCACGTACGTCATGCCCAGCAGCTCGAACGTCTTCCTGAACATATCGAGGGCCGGTTGACACGTGTCATGACTCTCATCGGCACAGGTGATGAGCGTGACCGCCTTCTTGCCTCGCACGCGCGAGCGATAGTCACCGTCAAGGAATGCGATGGAACGGTCCATGACGAGCTTCAACTGCGCAGAGGGACCGAACCAGTAAATGGGCGTCGCATAGACCACGACCTCCGCCGTCCTTATATGCCTGCTCACCTGCTCCATATCGTCGTCGATCGTGCACTCCCCTTTCTCGAGACAGGAGAGGCAGCCGCGGCAGGGGCATATATTCAGGTCGCCCAGGTAGAGGACGTTGACCTCATGCTGCTTTTCCCTTATCACACGGGCAAAGGCGTCGACGAGGGCGTGCGTATTGCCGTCTTTACGAGGACTTCCAAAGAGGATCACCGTTTTCATCGCGTAAGACCTCCTTCCGACCGCCCTAGTATAAAGGTTTGTCTCTCACGAGGTCAATACCTCACTCAAATTGGGATTTCAAAATGCTTTGCCCTGCAACGGGAGTTGATGGTTGGCGGCTGAACGGCCGCGAAAGGCGCATCGCGTACGAGCGAAAAACGGAAATAGGACGCAAAAAGGGGCGCCCATGTGCCGCGCGCCCCTTTTTGCATTTTCCCTTATCTCTGTGGATCTCTCACTTAATCCTGTTCTTCACGATCTCCTCGACCACTGAAGGATCGGCTAAGGTGCTGGTATCACCAAGCTGATCCAGCTCGCCGGATGCAACTTTTCTCAGGATCCTTCTCATGATTTTCCCGGACCTCGTCTTCGGGAGGCCAGGGACAAACTGAATCTTTCCGGGGGATGCGATGGGACCGATCTCCTTCCGCACGTGGGCCACAAGCGCCTTCTTGAGGTCATCGCTGCCTGTCTGGCCCACCTTGAGGATGATGTAAGCGTAAAGGTCTTCACCCTTCACATCGTGCGGGAAACCGACGACTGCCGCTTCCGCCACTGCCGGGTGAGAGACGAGAGCGCTCTCGACTTCGGCGGTGCCGATCCTGTGACCGGATACGTTCACCACGTCATCGACGCGGCCGAGGAGCCAGAAATATCCGTCTTCATCCCTTCTGGCGCCGTCACCCGAGAAATAGAAACCGGGCTGCTGGACGAAATAGGTGTTGTAAAATCTTTCCGGGTCCTTGTAGACGCCCCTCATCATGCCGGGCCAGGACCTCCTGATGCAGAGCTCACCACCTTCGTTCACGCCGGCTTCCTCCGCGGGCTCGGACCCCGAGCCTCTCGGCTTCAACACGACTGCATCGACGCCGAAGAACGGCAGTGTTGCCGAGCCCGGCTTGGTCGGCCATGCACCGGGAAGGGGCGTAATCAAAAGGCCGCCCGTCTCCGTCTGCCACCACGTATCGACGATGGGGCATTTTTCCCTGCCGATATTCTTGTGATACCACATCCATGCTTCGGGATTGATGGGCTCGCCCACGGAGCCGAGGAGCCTCAAGGACGAGAGGTCCCTCTTCGCCGGCCACTGATCACCTTCTCTCGCGATGGCCCTGATGGCGGTCGGCGCGGTATAGAAGATGCTTACCTTGAACTTCTCGATAATCTGCCAGAACCTGTCCGGCTGCGGGTAGGTGGGGACGGACTCGAAGATAATGGAGGTGGCGCCGTTGCAGAGCGGGCCGTAAACGATGTAGCTGTGGCCGGTGACCCAGCCAATGTCCGCAGTGCAGAAGAAAATGTCCTTAGGCTTGTAATCGAAGACGTATTTCATGGTCGCGTAGACGAAGACCATGTAGCCGCCAATGGTGTGCATGACACCCTTCGGCTTACCCGTGGAGCCGGAGGTATAAAGGATAAACAGGGGGTCTTCCGCGTCCATCTGCTCGGCAGGGCACGTGTCGCTCACGTCCGATGCCGCCATCTCATCGCCCCAGAAGGTGTCCCTCCCTGCCTTCATGGGGACTGCGAGGTCGGGAAGCCTCTTGACGACGACCACGCTCTGGATCTGGTGCCCCTGCTTCTCGCACAGATCACACGCGGTATCGGCGCTGGCCTTCGAGCTCACGTGTTTGCCGGAACGCCAGTAGCCGTTTGCGGTAACCAGGATATTCGCCCCCGCGTCAAGGATCCTGTCCCTGAGGGCCTCGGCGGAGAAGCCGCCGAAGACGATGGTATGGATCGCTCCGATCCTTGCGCATGCCAGCATGGCAATGGCCAGCTCGCTGATCATGGGCAAATAAATGGCGACCCTGTCGCCTTTCTTCACGCCCTTTTTCTTCAGGACATTGGCAAACCGGGAGACCTGCAGAAGCAGATCTTTGTACGTGAGCTTTTTCACATCCTCGTCCGGCTCTCCCTGAAAAATGATAGCTACTTTATCCCCGTATCCTTTCTCGATTTGATAATCCAGGCAGTTGTAAGCGAGGTTGGTCTTTCCGCCGAGAAACCATTTGATATCGGCCTTGGCGAAGTTTTCCTGGTTTACTTTATCCCACTTTTTGAACCAGAAAAGCTCGCCGGCGATACCTCCCCAGAACTTTTCGGGGTTCTCGATCGACTCTTTCCACATCCTTTCGTATTCTTCCCTGCTCTTTACGTATGCCTGGTCAACGAATTCTTTTGATGGGGGAAACCTTCTCGTTTCCTCCATCATGCTGGTAATGGTAGAGCGTTTTTCCGCCATGCGAAACCTCCTCTATAATATGTGATGATTGATAGCCTAAAACGGCCTGACAACCCCGCAATAGTTTTAGTTGAATTGTGGGGCTTTGTCAACAACTATTTGTGCACATTATCACAAAGACCGTTTCCGGCCGGAGCTGTACTCTATTTCACAATCAGCGCTCACGCCGGGGGAGCATAGAGCAGGACATGGCCGGACAATGGTCGAACTGATTTTCTGTCGGTGGGTATTTTTGCGCTTGACGGAATGGGGCTCAAGTATGATATAAGACTACAAGCAGCCGCCCAACGGAGAGGCGGCAGGCCCCGCAGGGGTCGTTCTATAAATTGCGCGTCAGGTAATCGGCCACGAAGGCCTATCCACCACCCGGGAGGGTGGTCTTCGTGGCCGATTTTTTTTAACCGGGTCACGAGTGAGATGTCGCGAGAGGTAGCAGACCATTTTTCGGAAGTACTGCGAAACATGTTCGAAATGGATTTCGAGTTCAAAAAGCACAGCGCAAGGAAATAAGGAAATAAGGAGGTGGAAGCAATCTGAGACGGACAGGCAGCAACCTTGGCAGGAATGCCTGACCGCTCGGGACCTAAGTCCGGCAAGCCCCACCTCCAATTCGATTATATCACGAAAGGAGGTGGAACAAAAAGAAGGAGAGGAGGACGCGATGGTAAGGAGATGTTTATTATTATTTATGGGCGTTTTATTTTTTGCAATAACGGCATCGGCTGAGGAAAACAACCCGATGAACCTCGATGAGATAGTGGTGACGGCAACGCGGACGGAGACGGAGGCATCCCAGGCCCCGGCGTCCACGAGCGTCGTCACCGGCAACGATATCGCGCAAAGGACCGTCCTGGCCCCGGACGAGGCGCTCAATACCCTGCCCGGCGTCTTTGACACGCGGGGCAAGGGCCTTACGGACGTTATGTCGAGCATCAACCTGAGGGGCATGCCGGGCCAGGAGCGGACCCTGATCCTCCTCGACGGCATGCCGCTCAACAGCGCGTATACCGGCAACGTGCAGTTCGGTGGGATGAGTCCGGAGGATATCAGACAGATCGAGGTGATACGCGGTCCCTTCTCGAGCCTCTACGGCGGTTACGCCATGGGCGGCGTGGTCAACATCCTCACCAAGATGCCCGAGAAAGAGGAGGTTACCGTGACGGGGTCTTACGGGTCCAATGATTACTGGAGGGGCTACGTCTCCGTCGGCGATAAGTATGCCAACAAGCTCTCCATATTTTTCAGCACCGGCTACCAGGCGACAAGGGGCTACCCGAGCGACTTCGTCACCGCGTTCAGCCCGCCGCCCGCAGGGATCACCGGGTGGTCCCAGACGCGGACCAGTACCAACACGGCCAGCTACCTTATCGGCGACACGGGCAACAACAGTTGGTGGGACCAGGATATCACGGCCAAGGTGGCCTACGACTTCACGCCTACGTCACGCCTGAGCGTCGCCTACTACAGGACGGCCTACCAGTACCAATACGGCCCCGCGAACAGCTACCTCTACAACAGCGCCGGGGCCAACGTGTTCAGTTACGGCAACCCTTTCATGGGTGGTGTGAGCTCGGGGCAGTTCACCGACACCTGGGGCGGCATGGCCACGGATACCTACAAAGCGAGCTACCAGACGGAGCTTGGCGACATCAAGACGAAGGTCCAGATGGGCATGATGAAGCAGGGAGAGAACTGGTACATCTCACCCGGCTACCCCCTCCTGTTCGGTTACCTCCTCAATCCGGCAACCCAGCTTTCCGGCGGACCCGGCACGCTCAACTCGAGCCCCTCCACGTCCTATTTCGGAGACATCCAGGCCACGAAGCCCATTTTCGACAGGCACATCCTCACCGTCGGCGGCTCCTACCGGTACGACTGGGAGGGCACCACCGAGTGGAACCTGAGCGACTGGAAGGATCAGTATACGAAGACCAGTATCCTCGACCAGTCGGGCGGCAGGGAACAGACGTACGCCCTCTTCGCCCAGGACGAGATCCAGATCCTGAAACCCCTCAAGGCATATATCGGCGCCAGGGAGGACTGGTGGAGGGTGTACGGCGGCTTTTCCGACACCTACGGCGTTTCGTCCCAGCAGTTTCCATCCAACAGCACCTCCTACTTCAGCCCCAAGGGCGCCCTGGTCTACACCCCTTTCGATGGCACGGTGCTCCGGACATCCTTCGGCCAGGCCTTCAGGCCGCCTACCATATACGAGCTTTTCAGAACGGCGCAGTTCTACGGGATCACCTGGTACGCGAACCCACTCCTTAAGCCGGAAACGACCACCTCCTGGGAGATCGGGGGAGAGCAGAAGCTCTGGAAGGGGGGCGTCTTCAAGGCCACCTATTTTGACAACCACGTGAGCAACTTTATCGAACAACCGATTAATTTGGCCACGATGACGGCAAATCAAGTCAACGTGGGCAAGTCGGATATCCAAGGGGTCGAGCTCGCGTTGGAGCAGAGGTTCGACAAATGGCTGCACCTCTTCCTCAACTATACCTTAAACGACGCAAAGGTGGTGAGAGACACCTCCGATCCCGCGTCCGTAGGCCACCAGCTCACCAACATGCCTCTCGAGATGCTCAACGCAGGGGGCGACTTCACGTACAACGCCTGGTCGGGCAGCCTGATAGGCAGGTATGTGAGCAAGCAGTATGGCGAGGCTGATAACAGCGACCGGACGAGCGGCGTCTTCGGGTCCTATGACCCCTATTTCACGGCTGACGCAAAGCTCTCCTACCAGATCACCTCGTTCGCATCGGTCTCTCTGGCAGCGAGAAACATCTTCAATGAGCGTTACTTTGCTTATTATCAAGCGCCGGGAAGGCAATGGTTCAGCACGCTTACGGTAAGATTCTAAGGGGCGGCGCTGCTGCCGTACTGGTTGCAGCGCTCCTCGTGCTCTCGGGGGGGCAGGCCGGGACTGCTTCCCCCCCGAGCGTCACCTACAGGGACAAGCTCGGCAGGACCGTGACGGTGCCCGTGCCGGTGAAGCGCGCGGTTTTTCTCATATCCTACGAGCTGATCCCCGTCCTCGGCGTCTGGGACCGCGTGGTGGGCGTCGGGAGATGGGTCTATGACAACGACCTCATCAGGCAGGTTAAGCCGGATATCCGTGCGACCATACCGTCCGTGGGGAGCGGGACCGACGTGAACGTGGAGGCCCTCATGAAGCTCGCGCCCGACGTGGTCGTCACGTGGACCTTCAAGCCGGAGCTCGTGAGATTCATGGAGGAGCGGGGACTCCGTGTGATCGCCATCTACCCGGAGAGTCTCGCCGAGCTCTACGACGTGATGAGGCTCCACGGGAGGCTCTTCCAGCGGGAGGCTCGAATGGAGCGGGCCATCGGGGAGATGGAGGGGCTCTTCCGCATGATCGGGGAGCGGGTCGGGCGCATACCCGAGGGCCGGAGGAAAAAGGTGCTCTATATAGGCACCAAGCCCACCTCGGTGTCGGGGGGCATAGGCATCACGAACGAGATGATCGCCCTCATCGGGGCGCATAATCCTGCGTCCACCCTGCAGCAGCGGAACGTTGAGGTCCCTCTGGAGCGGATCATCGCGTGGAACCCCGATGTGATCGTCATATGGGGCAATGCGCGGTACGGGGTCTCCGACCTGACCGGCGACCCCCAATGGAGGCTCCTTGAGGCGGTGAGAAAAGAGAGGGTCTACAAGGCGCCCGAATGGTCGACCTGGTCACCCCGCCTTGCGCCGTTTGCGCTCTGGATGGCGGCCATGACCTATCCGGAATATTTCAAGGATGTAGATATGGACAACGTGGTGGATGAGTTTCACAGAAAAGTGTTCGGTGTTTCAGGAAAGGGGTGGCATTAGCATGCGCCTCCGGAGACCCTTCTACGTCCTGATGCTTCTCTCCCCCTTCGTGATAGGGTTTTTTGCCCTCTTTGCGGGGGCCTACGAGATAAGGCCCCTGGATGTGCTCGCCGCCCTCTTCGGGCATGCGCCTTTTTTTTCCGGCCTCTCCCATGGGGCGGAGCAGGGCATTATTGTCGACATCCGGCTCCCGAGGGTGATCCTCGCCGGGCTCGTGGGTCTCATCCTCTCCGGCTCGGGCGTGACGCTCCAGGGGCTTTTCCGGAACCCCCTGGTCGATCCCTTTATCCTCGGCCTTTCCGCGGGGGCTGCACTGGGATGCGCCCTCTCGATAGGGTTTTTCCCCCACCTGCCCATACAGGCGATGGCGTTCTTCTTCGGCATCCTGGCGGTGATTCTCGCCTATTCGATGGCGCGGACGCAAGGGCAGATATCGAGGCTTCCCCTCGTCCTCTCGGGGGTGATCATCTCCGCCTTTTTCACGGCCCTGGTCTCCATCGTGAAGTTCCTCGTGGACCCGCACCAGTTGCAGAGCATCGTCTACTGGCTGATGGGGAGCTTCTCTCTTGCCGGCTGGTCGCAGGTGTCGATCGCGCTTCTCGGGGTTGCCGGGCTTCTGCCCGTCTACTTCATGCGGTGGAGGCTTAACGTCCTCAGCATGGGGGAGGAGGAAGCACACTCACTCGGGGTCAACGTGAAAAAAGACCGGATGATCCTCCTGGTATCCGCGTCGCTCAGCGTGAGCATCGCGGTCTCGGTGAGCGGCATCATAGGGTGGGTAGGCCTGATCGTGCCCCATCTCGTCCGCATGGCGGCCGGCCCCGATCACAAGACCCTCGTGCCGCTCTCCATGGCCGGCGGCGCGGCCTTTATGATACTCGCCGATACGGTGGCGAGGAGCCTGACGAGCCTCGACATCCCGGTGGGCATTGTGACCGCGATCCTGGGCGCCCCGTTCTTCATCTACCTGATGAAGCGCGGCGGAAAGGAGAGCTGGGGGAACTGATGATTATATTTTTGCAGGGGGGCCCCTTTTGCTCGAAGTAAGCGACCTCTATTTCAGCCATGGGCACCGGGAGACGGACGTATTGCAAGGCGTGTCGCTTCAGGCCCGAAAAGGAGAGATCACCACGGTCCTCGGCCCGAACGGCTGCGGGAAGACGACCCTCTTCAAATGCATCGGCGGCCTCTGGAAGCCCATACAAGGTGACGTGAAGTTCGACGGCGTTGATATGCTTTTGCAGTCTCACGTGCAGCGCGCCAGGGTCCTTGCGACCGTGCCCCAGGAGCATGTGCCCCCTTTTCCCTACACGGTCTTCGAGGTGGTGCTCATGGGACGGGCGTCACGGATCGGGACGCTGGAGACCCCTTCCCGGCACGACTGCGACCGGGCGGACGAAGCCCTGAGGGAGGCCGGGATCGAGACTCTGAGGGAGAAAGCCTACACCAGGCTGAGCGGGGGAGAAAAACAGCTCGTGCTCATCGCCCGGGCCCTCGCGCAGGACGCGCCGGTCATGCTGCTGGACGAGCCCGTGTCGCATCTCGACTTCAGGCACCAGCTCCTCATCCTGCGAAAGATAAGGCGTCTGGTCCGCGACAAAAACCTCGTGGCCCTCATGACGCTCCACGACCCCAACCTGGCGATGCAATTTTCCGATCGTGTCGTGCTCATGGCCTCGGGCAGTGTTGCTTCAGCCGGAAGCCCCGAGACGGTGATTACCGAAGAGGGCCTGAAGCACGTCTACGGGATCGATGTGCGCGTCATAAGCTGGAACGGCTTTCGTATCGTCCATCCGGCGGGTGACGCATGATAGAGATCCACGACCTGAGCAGGACGTACGGGGCGGTGAAGGCCGTCGACAGGGTAACGCTGACCATAGAGAAAGGGGAAGTCTTCGGCCTTCTCGGGCCAAACGGGGCGGGAAAAACGACCCTCATCAAGATGCTGACCCTGCTTTCGCGGCCTGATTCAGGCGCTTTCACGGTGGCAGGCTTCGACGCCTCCCACCCTTCCGAGATCAAGCGGCTCATCGGCGTCATGCCCCAGGAGAACAACCTCGACCGGGAGCTGACGGCCCGGGAGAACCTGCTCATCTACGGGATGCTCCACGGTCTCGACGGATTGGAGCGCAGAATCGAGGGAACACTGGAGATGGTGGGGCTTCTCGACCGGAAGCACTCGGTCGTCTCGCACTTTTCCGGGGGCATGCAGAGACGGCTTCTTCTGGGCAGGGCCCTCATGACGGAGCCGACGGTCGTCTTTCTCGACGAGCCTTCTATCGGCCTCGACCCCCAGATCAGGCGGCAGATGTGGGACCTCATAAGAAAGGCGCGGATAGACGGCCGGACCGTGGTCATCACTACCCACTACATCGAGGAGGCGGAGATCCTCTGCGACCGGGTAGCCGTCCTCTCGAAAGGGCGGCTGATCGCCCTCGACAGCCCGGCCGGCCTGAAGACGCGGGTGGGTGAGTACGTGGTCGAGTTCGTGAACGATGAGGGGCGCCTCATCCAGCATATGTGCAAAAGCAGGGCCGAAGCGCAGGATGTGTCCGGCCACATAGAAAACGGTGTCACCATCAGGAGGTCGAACCTGGAAGACGTCTTCATCAAGCTCACGGGGGAGCGGCTCGAATGACGCGGCTCATGGAATGGTATCCCATATACCTCAAGGAGATGCTTCTCTTCAAGAGGAAGCTCTTCAAGCTCGGCTATCTCTTCTCGGCCATGGTCGTTCCCCTCATTTATCTCGTGGCCTTCGGTTTCGGCCTCGGCAGGAGCGTCCAGACGGGGCGCGGTACGTACCTCGACTTCCTGATCCCCGGGCTCGTGGCCATGAGCTCTATGAACAATTCCTATAGCTGGGTCGCGAGCTCGCTGAACCTGAACCGGCTCTATTTCAAGACCTTCCAGGTGCTCGTGCAGGCCCCGATAAGCCCCTTCTCCATCATGATCGGCGAGGTGCTTGCGGGCATGACCAAGGGGCTCTTCGCCTCCGTGCTGATCATGGTCGTCGGCTTTGCAGTCTCCACGCACTTCCGGGTGACTCCCCTCTTTGTCATGACCCTTTTTCTCAACTGTTTTCTCTTCGCGTGCCTCGGCATCGTGACGGGCATGGTCACCAAGTCACACGAGGATACGTCGACCTACTCGAACTTTTTCATCCTGCCCATGGCCTTTTTCAGCGGCACCTTCTTTCCCGTGGACAGGGCGCCCACGGTCATCAAGTGGATCATCTATATCATGCCCCTCACCCATACGAACATGCTGATACGGTCGGCGCACCTCGACGGGCAAGGCGTCGCGTCGCTCGTCGTGCTTCTCGTCTACGCGGCGGGTTTCTTTGCATACGGGTCCCACCTCATCGGGAGATATAGTGAGTAATAGAACGGGAGGTCAAGAATGAGAATTCTGAGCATCATGTGGTCGTCCTACCTGCCCCTCTTGAATGAGGCGGTTCAAGCCCTCGGCGTCGACCTATCCGCTTATTCCACGAAGCAGATCAAGAGGGAGCCGGGGTTGGTCTCCCGGATCGCTGTTGAGATCGAGCATGCCGATCTCGTGCTCCTCTACCGGACGAGCGACGAGTTCTGGGAGGAGCTGGAGCAGACGGTCCTCACGGTGAAAGACAGGATGCCCGTGGTCGTGGTCGGGCCCGAGCCGTCATTCTCCGCCCTCTCGAACGTCAACCCGGAGATCGTGGCGACCGTTTACACCTATATCCTCTTCGGCGGCGCCGGGAACATGAGGAACATGCTCGGCTATCTCCTCAGCCTCCTCTTCGGGGAAAAGGCCGTCTTCGAGGCGCCCGAGCCCCTGCCGTGGGAAGGCATCCATCATCCGGCCATCCCCGGAGTCTTCCCGACCACGGCTGACTTTCTTTCCGCGTACCAGGGGTTCCTCCCCTCCGCCCCGGCGTCGTTTGTGGGTCTTCTCTTCTCACGCTCCAACTGGGTCACGAGGAACCTGGAGGTAGAAGCGGCGCTCATCAGTGCCTTAGAGGCCAGGGGGCTGGGCGTGATACCGGTCTTCTATTATTCCCTGAAAGACGACCACCTGGGCAACATGAGCGGCGTGGAAGTGGTCGAGCACTTCCTTATGGAGGGAGAAGCCCCCCGCGTCGATGCGGTGGTCAAGCTCTCCGCCTTCTTTCTCGGCAGCGAGCGAGGCGGGATCAAAAAATCGGACGCCCCTTCGGGGGTCGAGCTCCTCAAACGGCTGGGCGTGCCCGTCTTCGCGCCGGTCATCTCGTACTACAAGGACCGGAAACAGTGGCTCGACGACCCTGAAGGGCTCGGCAGCCAGGTGGCGTGGAGCGTGGCCATGCCCGAATTCGAAGGGGTAATAGAGCCTCTCGTCATAGGGGCGTCGCGGTCCATCGCGGGTCCCGAGGAGGAGTCCTATGAGGCGCTCACCGACAGGATCGAGAAGCTGGCAGACAGAATAGCCCGGTGGATCGGCCTTCGAAATAAACCCAACCGGGATAAAAGGGTCGCCTTCATCCTCAATAACAACCCCTGCGCCGGCGTGGAAGCGACCGTGGGCGGCGGCGCCCACCTGGACACGCTCGAGAGCGTCGTCGACATCATGAAGCGGATGCAAAAAGAAGGGTACCTCCTCGACCCGCCGGAGAGCGGCAAGGCACTGATCGATGAGATCATGGCGAGGAAGGCGATCTCCGAGTTCAGATGGACGACCGTCGACGAGATTGTCGCAAAAGGCGGCGCCCTGGCCCTGGTTGAGAATGATCGATACCTGGAGTGGTTCAACGAGCTGCCCGAGCCCACCCGGACGCGCATGGCCGAGGCGTGGGGCAATCCCCCGGGGGAGGAGAAGGACGGCATACCGGCTGCCATGGTCTATGAGGGAAACATCCTGGTCACGGGCTTGCGGTTCGGGAACGCGGTGGTCTGCGTGCAGCCGAAGAGGGGCTGCGCCGGCGCCCGCTGCGACGGCCGGGTCTGCAAGATACTCCACGACCCCTCCGTGCCGCCTCCCCACCAGTACATCGCCACTTACAAGTGGCTCTCCAGGGAATTCGGCGCCGACGTGGTGGTCCATGTGGGCACCCACGGCAACCTCGAATTCCTCCCCGGCAAGGCAACCGGCCTCTCCTCGGGCTGCCTCCCCGATGCCGCCATCGACACCATGCCCAATCTCTACATCTACAACGCGGACAACCCGCCGGAGGGCACCATCGCGAAGAGGCGGGCTAGTGCCGTGCTCGTCGATCACATGCAGGCCGTCATGGTCCAGGGCGAGCTCTATGGGGACCTGGACGAGCTGGAGAGGCTCCTCGCGGAGTATACCCGCTACCGGCAGGTGGAGCCTGCAAAAGCCCATACCATCAGCCATATGATCATGGACAGGGTGAAGGCGCTCAACTTCCTCGATGGCGACCGCCTCTCCCACGACATGATGGACGAGGCAATCGCCGGGATCCACGAAAAGCTTTCGCTCCTCAAGAACACCTACATACCGAAGGGCATGCACATATTCGGGAGGATACCGCAAGGGGCGGACCTGGCGAACCTCATCTACGCAATTCTCAGGTACGAATCCGGCCCCGGATCGCTTCGCGCCGTTGTTTCGGGCGTCATCGGGAGGACGAGGCCCGGGCAGAACGGGGATACCGCGGAGACGGTCGAAGCCGTGGCCCGCGGCCTCTGCAGGGGCTACGTGGAGCACGGTACGTCGCTTGCGGACGGGATGACCGCCGAATTCACGCTTCTGTCCGAGGAACGGGATGCCCTGGCGCGCGTCGAGGAGGCCCTTCGACGCGCGAACCGGTCTATCGTCGCCTCTGACGAAATGGCATCCCTCCTCGCCGGCTTCACTGCATCCTACATAGAGCCTGGACCCTCCGGCCTCATCACGAGGGGCAGGCCCGACATCCTCCCCACCGGCCGCAATTTCTACTCCCTCGACCCTCAGACAATCCCCACGAGGGGGGCCTGGGAGATAGGCAAGTCCCTCGCCGACAAGACCCTCTACCGGTATCTCCTCGATGAGGGCGATTACCCGGAGAATATCGCCTTCTACTGGCAGTGCACCGATATCATGTGGGCCGACGGCGAGGGCATGGCCCAGATGATGTACCTTCTCGGCGTAAAGCCCATCTGGCGGGAGAACGGCCGGGTGAAAGCCTTCGACGTGATACCTCTCCCGGAGCTGGGACGCCCGAGGATCGACCTCACCGTGCGCGTCTCGGGTATCACGCGGGACAATTTCTCCGGCGCCATCGATCTCCTCGACGAGGCGGTGCGGGCAGTCGCGGCCCTGCCGGAACCGGTCGAGCGGAACTTCGTGAGGAAGCACACCCTGGAGCGGCTCGGCGGCAGGCCGGAAGAGGATGAGGCCGCGCTGCGGCAGGCGACCTACCGGGTGTTCGCGAGCATGCCGGGCACGTACCAGGCGGGCACGCAGCTCGCGGTCTACGCCTCCGCCTGGAAGACGCAAGAAGACCTGGCCGACGTCTTCCTCTACTGGAACGGGTACGCCTACGGCAAGGGGGTGTTCGGCGAGCCGGCCCACAAGAGCCTGAAGGAGAACCTCGCGAGCGTGAAGTGCAGCTTCAACAAGACCGTCACCGATGAGTACGATCTCACCGGGTGCTGCTGCTATTTCGGGGCCCACGGCGGCATGATCAATGCTGCGAGGGTCGTGTCGGGCAGGGAGATCAAGAACTATTACGGCGACACGCGGTCGCAGAATGAGGTGACGATCAGGACCCTCACGGAAGAGGTACGGCGGGTGGCGCGGGCGAAGCTCCTCAACCCGAAGTGGATCGAAGGTATGAAGGAGCACGGCTACAAAGGCGCCGCCGAAATCAGCAAGCGCGTGGGCCGCCTCTACGGGTGGCAGGCTACGGCGCGGACCGTGGACCAGTCGATCTTCGACGACGTCACCCGTACGTTCCTCATGGACGCGGAGAACAGGCGGTTCTTCCAGGAGCAGAACCCCTGGGCAATGGAGGAGATGGGCAGGCGGCTCATCGAGGCGATGGAGCGCGGCCTCTGGAGTCCCTCGCCGGATGTGAGAGAGGCCCTCACGCGGCTCTATCTGGAGGTGGAGGGCTGGATAGAAGAGCGGATGGACGGTATGGAGGGTGAATTCCAGGGCGGGGCCATAGACGTGATGACGAGTCAAGACGTGGAAGGGTGGAAGAAACGGATGGAGGAGGTGTTAGGATGAGGTTTCCGTATTGTCCTTTTGTTGAAGGGGAGGCTCCAATGGCTTTGCCATTGGAGGGGGCGACGCTAGCCCCGGTAATTGCATGATGTTCCCATTTACCGCAATTGTGGGCCAGGAGGAGATGAAGACGGCGCTCGTGCTCAACGTGATAGATCCGGCCATCGGGGGGATCCTCATCATGGGCGAGAAGGGCACGGCCAAGAGCACCGCGGTGCGGGCGCTGGCCGAATTGCTCCCTGAGATCGAGCAGGTGTTGGGCTGCTCCTTTAACTGCGAGCCCGGCGGATTCCTCTGCAGCTCGTGCAGGGAGAGGGTCGAGGCAGGAGACCCCATCGAGGGGCACACGCAGAAGATGAAGGTCGTCGAGCTGCCCCTCGGCGTCACCGAGGACCGCCTCGTGGGCACCCTCGATATAGAGCACGCCCTTAAAAAAGGAGAAAAGCGGTTCGAGCCGGGACTGCTCGCCGCGGCCAACCGGAACTTCCTCTACGTCGACGAGGTCAACCTCCTGGAGGACCACATCGTCGACCTGCTCCTCGATTCGGCAGCCATGGGGGTGAATACGGTCGAGCGGGAGGGCATCTCCTTCACCCACCCCGCCCGCTTCATCCTCGTGGGGACCATGAACCCCGAAGAGGGGGAGCTAAGGCCCCAGCTTCTCGACCGGTTCGGCCTCTGCGTGAGGGTCATATCGGTGCGCGACAAGGCGTCGAGGGTGGAGATTTTGCGCCGCAGGGCCGCCTTCGACCTCGACCCCGAGGAGTTCCTGGGACGCTGGCAGGAGGAACAGGAGGGGCTCGCCCGGGACATCACCAAGGCACGGCAGCGGCGCGACGGGGTGCAGGCGGCCGACTCCGTGCTCGAGGAGATAGTGTCGATGACCACCCAACTGAGCCTCGACGGTCACCGGGCGGATATCGTTATCCTGAAAGCGGCCCGGGCCCTGGCCGCCTTTAAAGGCAAGGGCGCGATCGGGGCGGAGGATATCCGGGAGGCGGCCATGCTCTCGCTGCTCCATCGCGCGAGGCGCCTTCCTTTTGAGGATATGGGCGCGGAAAGGGGAAAGATCGAACAGGCGCTCACAGGACTGCGGATCGCATGAACTTTTGCGGGTTTGTCGGCCACGACGACGCGAAGCTGGCCCTTATCCTTAACGCCATAGACAGCCGCTGCGGCGGCGTGCTCTTCTGGGGCGAGAAAGGGACAGGGAAGTCAACGCTGGCGCGACTTTTCAAGGACCTTCTCCCCGAAGGCGTCCCCTTTATCGAGGCGCCCCTCAACGTGACCGAGGACGCCCTCCTGGGATCGGTCGATATCGAGGCTGCCCTCGGACAGGGGCAGAGGGTATTCCAGCCGGGTATTCTGGGCAGGGCCGACGGCGGCGTGATTTTTATCGATGATATCAACCTGCTTCCGTCCGCTGTCGTGGCGCTCATCGCAGAGACATGCGACAGGGGCGCCCACGTCCTGGAGAGGGAGGGACTCTCGGCGCGACACCCGGCGCGCTTCATCGCCCTGGCCACCATGAATCCCGGGGAGGGTCTTTTTTCACCCCATTTCCTCGACCGCTTCGGCATGTGTGCAGCCTGGACCGCCCTTGACGATGCCGCGGCGAGAATGGACGTGATAAAAGCTGCGGCAGGGCGTGCCCCGGAACCCGCCGGCGACAGGACCGGTCTCGACGATCTGTGCAGGCGCATCGCCGAGGCCCAAATGCGCGTCCACGCCGTCCTTGTTTCCCATGAGGTCGAAGACTACATCGTCAGCCGCTGCATGGAGGCGGGCGCGGAGGGGCATAGGGGGGAGATCTTCCTCCTCCATGCCAGCCGCGCCTATGCGGCATACTGCGGCGAGAGGGCCGTCGCGGAAAAGCACGTGGATGAGGTGCTTCCCCTCGTGCTCAGCCACAGGGTGAGACCGGTGGAAGAGACCTGCGATGCGACTTCGAGGCCGGATCATCAGGAGAATCACGACCGGAGTGAGCCCTCCGACGGGGACCGGGGTGAAGAGACGCGGGGTGGGACGAACGAGGAGCATGACCGCGAAGGAGAAGGCGGGGCCGCGGATGACCCCTCCACACCCGAGAGGCGCGAGGCCCCGTCGAGCGCCAAAGAAGAGGTCTTCGAGACGGGCGAACCCTTCGGGGTAAAGCGGATCGCCTTCGGAAAGGACAGGCTGAAGCGCACCGAGAGCGGCAGGAGGACGAAGACGGCATCGTACGGAAAGGGCGGCAGGTACGTGAAGAGCGGTTTTCTCAACAATCGCGACGTGGCTGTCGACGCGACGCTCCGCGCGGCAGCCCCCTTTCAAAACCTGCGGGGAAGAAAGGAATTCCTCGTGAT
The DNA here is from genome assembly GCA_050012495.1 of Syntrophorhabdales bacterium. Lineage (GTDB taxonomy): Bacteria > Desulfobacterota > Syntrophorhabdia > Syntrophorhabdales > WCHB1-27 > BOG-1155. The sequence goes on along the minus strand of JBEKHB010000019.1, from coordinate 4,472 downwards.
CAAGCCCGAGGACCTCAGGTTCAAGGAGAGAGAAAAGAAGATGGGCCACCTCGTCGTCTTCGTCGTGGACGGGTCAGGCTCCATGGGTGCTCAGAAGAGGATGGTGGAGACGAAAGGCGCAGTGCAATCGCTCCTCCTCGATTGCTATCAGAAGCGGGACAAAATTGCTTTCATTGTCTTCCGGCGGGACGGGGCGGAGGTGGTGGTGCCGCCCACGTCGAGCTTCGAGCGTGCGGCGAAGCGGTTGCGGGAGATACCGGTGGGGGGCAGGACACCCCTCGCGGCAGGCTTGCTGGAGACATACAAGCTGGTAAAGCGGACGGAGCTGCAGAGGCCCAGGACGCGGTGCCTCGTAGTGCTCGTCACCGACGGCAGGGCGAACCAGGGCCTCACCCAGGAGCCGATCGACCAGGAGCTGGGGAGAATCACGGCCCTCCTCTCGGGCTTGAAGAGGACCGACTATGTCGTCGTCGATTCGGAAGACAAGAAAAACCTTATAAGAATGGACCTCGCCTTGCGGCTCGCTCGCGGGCTCGGCGCGCGATACTACCGGCTCGCCGACTTGAGATCCGACAATCTCGCCGGCATGGTGCGGGACGCCAAGAGGGCTCAGGTGGGCAATGAGTGAGAGGTCCTTTAAAACTTTGAGGGCGCATGAGATAGCACTCTTCATCGTTTCCATCCGGACGAAAGCAAGACAGGCCCGAGGAAATTGCAGTGACCGGATCAGTCGAAGGCAGGGTAACCCGGCGGGCTTCGCACAGACGGCCATGACGAAAGCACTGGTTTTTTCACTCCTCTTTCACGGGGCAATCATCATCGCCATGATCTTCTGTCTCGGTGGGAAACCCGCAAAACATCAGGAAATGATCACTGTTTTCCTGAGTGACGAGGAGCCGTCAAGGGGCGCCGCATCAGGGAAGGCCGGCACATCAGGCGGCGCGGCCGTTCTCGGGGCGCCGCGAGGGACACGCCACGCCCCAACCCGATCCTTGCCCTCTCCTCCCCCCGCGGCAGTTCCCTTAAGGGAAGCCACGAAGGAGAAGACAGCCGCATCGGAAGAGACGAGCTCCGCGGGCGCATCGACGCACCCATCGCCCCAAGCCCCTGAACTATCTTCATTCGCCGGCGGAGCCGGTGACGCCGGTACAGCAGCCGGCGGAGGGGACGGCGAGATGGGCCGGTCCGCGGGACGCGGAGCCGGGGACGGAGCGGGTGGAGGCGGCTTTGGCGCGGGCCCGGGTAGAGGCTTGGGCGCCGGAAGCGGCGAGGGGCAGCCGGGTTACTTGCGGGAGCACTATGCCTACATCAAGGAGATCATCACTAGGAACCTGCAATATCCGCCTGTCGCAAGGAGAATGGGTTGGCAGGGCGTCGTTCAAATCACGTTCGTCGTTCTGGAGAATGGATTCGCCCAGCACGTCAGGATCACCAAAAGCTCCGGTCATGACATGCTCGATCAGGCCGTGGTGAAGGCGGTGCAGAGGGTGCAGCCCTTCCCCAGGCCGCCTGCCAGGGCGGAGTTGACCGTGCCGGTCGTTTTCCGGCTGGAAAACGGCGCCGGGGCCGGATAGGTCAGCGGCCTTGCTTACCCCTTGCCCTCGAACTTTTCAACCACCGACCTGTACTTCTCGTGGATCAGCCTTCTGTCGAACTCCCGGAATGCCTCCAGCATGTCATCCTGCTCGCGGCTGCTGAAATAGGCCATGCAGGGAATGAAGAAGCGTCTGTCCTCCTTTTCAATATGCCCGGGATAAAAATCGACAAGCCCTTTCATGATTGTCCCCACGTCGCCAAGGGCGGCGCTGTCGTGAAGGAGATGGCGGTCCTTGGCCGCAACGAGTCGGGCCGTCATCTCCCGTGCCCGGACGTGCTCCGCTCTCAGCTCTTCCATCGTCTGTCGGTACTGATCCGAGATGGCGGTCCGGGCGAGCAGCTCGAAGAGAATATCCTCCTCTTTTCCGTGGTGGCAGCGATCAGCATAGATTCTGATGAAATCTACGGCCTGATCGATGAATTCGGGCCTCAGCCTTCCCGTCTTGTCTATCGCCTCGACCTCGGTCCTCATCACCTTGATCATACGCTCGATAAGCCTGTGTTCTATCATCAAGGGCGCAATGGGCATCATAACGATCCTCCTGAACCATCGGACAATAACGCACGGAAAGAGAGTGAAAGGGCAAGGCCGCCGTGTGATAAGAAAAATGGTCCCAGCGAGATTCGAACTCGCGTTACCGGCGTGAGAGGCCGACGTCCTAAACCCCTAGACGATGGGACCCTTGATCCAGTGATAATAACAGAAATCCGTCGTCTTTTCTACACAAATTATAAGACCCCGACGCATGGCGCGCCAGGGCTGGAAAAAGAGGCGGCATCGGGCATTGTCAGGCCGGGCGCTTTTCGCGCATAGCTTTGTCATCCCGCTCGCCCCGCATCCTCATGTACCGACAAACAATACACTCCGGTGCGGGCCGAACGCGATTTCGCGCTCTGCATCAAAAATCCCTCCGGCCGGAAACGACCGTACTCACTACACCTACCTACAATTAGTGAAAACAGAGCCGAGCCATTCTTTCAAGATTGCCGTCAGAAAGAGTACACCGTCACGGTCATCTGTCTTTTGTGATGCCAGCAAAGCAAAGCGGCTGCGACGCGGTATTGGCCGGGCGTTTCGGCAACGGTCAGCATAATCTTGCCCTTCACCTACGCTTGTTCGACAAGTTCATGGGCACGCCTGGCCTCCGCCAAGGGCATACGCGCCGCAATGATGAGCTTGATCTTGTTCTGGGCCAGCAAATCGCACAACTTGATCATGTCTTCTGAAAACCAATCAGCGTGCTTTTGCCGCCATGCACCAATCGAGGAGACATCCGTCCGTTACCGGAATCTTCGGACAACAGCTCCGACGCCAGAAAAGCAGCCTGTCCCCTTTCCCTTTTTTCCCTTTAGACGGGGTGCCCCCTAATGGGTGACCCTTGTGTGTGTCCTTCCGAAGGAAACAGGGTTTTGTGCAAAGCACTTACCGATAAACGCCGTATTCTTTCGTGGCATCGATCATGGCGTGGATGGTATCGGCCTTGGCTTCATCCATGGCGGTCCCCGTGCACATGAGATACCCGCCGCCCTTCCCTGCTATCTCGATGACTTCCTTGCAATACGCCTTGACCTCCTCCGGAGTCCCGGTGAGTATCAACCCCGATGAGACATTTCCGCCGATGCAGATCTTGTCCCCGATTGCCTCCTTCGCCCTGGCCATGTCCGTCCGGTCGAATATCCACATGCAGGAGGCTTTGGGAAGCTCCTTCAGGAATTCAAGCCGCGTATTGTAGGATCCCTCGCAGAAGCAGAAGGGCACGCACCCCTCGGCTGCCAGTCCGAGAATAACCGCCTTAAGGGACGGCCAGTAGAACTTCCTGAACTGCGCGTCGGACATGAACCCGTCCGCACCCTTGTGGAGCGGAATAAACACGACCGGACAACCGGCAAAGGTTGCCCCTCTCACACCCTGGCTGATGGCAAGGGGCGTGAATCTTTCCACGGCTTTCAGCACCATATCCGGCTGGCGGTACAGGTCCAGCATCGAGGCCCTCGTCCCTCTCAGCGTATCCGAGAGAATATCGAAGGGGGCTTTTGTGGCGCCGCCGAAAGCGCCGGGAACACCCATGCCCCTGGCTTGCATCTCATAGCCCATTATTTTCTGTATCCATGCCATCGCTTCATTCCCCGCATCCAACAGCGCTTTTAAGGCGCTCTGAACGGGAGGAATGCCGAAGGGGATCATCTGGGCGGAGACGAGGACCACTTCCCACATGTCGGTAAAAGGCGCAATCATCTTCAGGGGATCGAGCGTTCCAAACACGCGGGGCATGAGAGTTCTGATCCAGAAATCCGTGGGGTCGTTGATAAGGGCGGGGTACTCATCCGCCAGCATGTATTCACCTTCCACGTATTGGTAAGCAGACTTCTGAGAGATCCCGTGGCCTGGCAGCTTGTATTGCTTGTAGTCGAGAATATCAAAAATCTTGCCGTATCCGATGAGCGCGGGTGTGACGTAATAGTCAGGCTTGTAATCCCTGAGAAAGCTCAGTTGAGCAGCGAGCATTTTATCCGGGTCATACATGGCCTCGTAGGCCGTTACGCCATACAGATATGGTTGCATGAATATTCCGAAAGGCAAGACCGGCACCCTATCGGGGGCCTTCTCCATCAAAACGACACCCCTAAACCTGGCGACTGCTGCATTGTAGGTAGCTTTTGCTTCAGGGCTCTCAAACTGAACACCCTCGGCAGCGCTCCACGTCTGGAATCTCGCTTCTCTCTTTTCCGCCGGCGTCTTCTCCATGGCATTACCCTCCTATCCAGCCTTTGGCTAACTGAACCGCCTCCATAGCATCCTTCCCGTAGGCGTCCGCTCCGGTAAATGTCTTCACCTGATCATCGATCTGGCCGCCTCCGATCATGATCTTTACCTT
>JBEKHB010000018.1:0-60523 GCA_050012495.1 Syntrophorhabdales bacterium | reverse complement strand
CTCTCGATGGAGTAGAAGGAGCCGAGTCCAGTGAGGGCTATCCGCTCGTTCTTCAGAAGAGCACCCTTGATGGTTTGTACAAACGCAGAGAAGACCTGTTCCGCCTGTTTCTTGGTGATACCGGCTGATTCCATCAGCTTCGCGACAAACTCACCTTTCGTCATGGTTCCTCCTCGTGCAGTATTTAACACCCTGATGGCTTTTATACGATATATTCAGGAGCGCGGCAAGAGAAAAGTGAAAAAAAGCATAGAGTACACCCCTTTCTCACTATTATTGTCGAAACGTCGCCTTCTGTTTCGACATTTCTCACCCTTTTCGGATAGGCGCTCCCCGGGCCTTCGGGCCCTGTGATTTTTCTAGTGAAAAGTGCACGCTCAAGAGGGTAAAAGAGAGTAAAAGGCAGTAAAAAATGTCAGAAACGACTGTTTTTACGCTATTTCGTGCACAAGGCGGCCGGTCTTTCCAGCATTTGGAGGGGATCATTTCTGCCCCTGCAGTCGGTCGGTCGCCATGTTCAGCCTGAGGACGTTGACCTTCGGCTGTTCCCCCGGGTACTCCCCCTCGGCCGTCGATTCGATGAGGCCGGCCACAACCTCCGGCGCGAGGCCTCGGCTGGCGGCAACCCTCGGCGCCTGGACAAGGGCCGCCTGAATGCTGATATGGGGGTCCAATCCACTTGCCGAGGCGAGGACGAGGTCGGCCGGTATCGGCACCTCAGGATCAAGGCCGTTCTCGTTGCGCGTCTTCTTCACCCTGCCCGCCACCTCTTCACTATATTTTGCATTGGCAGGTCCGAAGTTCGTGCCTCCGGAGTTGCTCGCGTCGTAATCGTTTGCCGACGGCCGGCCGTGGAAGTAGCGGGCTGCCGTGAACTTTTGCCCTATGAGCGCAGACCCCACCACACGTCCGCGATCCACTACCAGGCTGCCTGCGGCCTTCCCGGGAAAGAGAAGCCTCGACAGACCCGTGATGCCCAGCGGGTAGGCGAGACCGGTCATCAGCGTCAGTACGAGGAAGATGAGAAGCGCCCGTATCAGTTCCCCCATGGATAACCTCCTTGTGCAATTATTGGGACACCCGCAAGCGGGTACCCGGTCGCCCCCTCCACCGGCAGAGCCTCGACCCGCTTCGCGGGTGCCCCGGCCTCCCCCTCAAAGAGGGGCCTCATGCCAAATGCAGCAGAACGACAAAAAGATCGATCACCTTGATGCCGATAAAGGGCAACACTACCCCCCCGAAGCCGTAAATGACAAGGTTCCGCCACAGGAGGGCCTGGGCGGTTATAGGCCGGTACTTGATGCCCTTCAAGGCGAGCGGAATGAGAAGGGGTATGATGATCGCGTTGAAGATGATGGCCGAGAGGATCGCGCTTTGCGGTGTCGCGAGGCGCATCACGTTGAGGACGGCAAGGACGGGAAACACCTGGACGAAAATGGCGGGAATGATGGCAAAATACTTGGCCACGTCGTTGGCCACGCTGAACGTCGTCAACGCCCCTCGGGTCATCAGGATCTGCTTGCCGATCTCGACTATATCGAGGAGCTTGGTGGGGTTTGAGTCGAGGTCCACCATGTTGGCGGCCTCTCTCGACGCCTGGGTGCCCGCGTTCATCGCCACGGCAACATCGGCCTGCGCGAGGGCGGGCGCGTCATTCGTCCCATCTCCGATCATGGCCACCAGGTGGCCCTCGCCCTGGTACTTACGGATGAGGCGGAGCTTCTCCTCGGGCCGCGCCTGGGCGACGAAGTCGTCAATACCCGCCTCCGCCGCAATAGCTGCCGCCGTGAGCGGGTTGTCGCCCGTGATCATGGTCGAACGGATGCCCATGAGGCGCAACTGGTGGAGCCTTTCCTTTATGCCTTCCTTCAGGACGTCCTTCAACTGGATCACGCCAAGGGCGCGGCCGGAATCGGCCACCACAAGCGGGGTCCCCCCTTCTCGTCCCACCCGGTCGGCCGCCTGCTCGACACTCTCGGGGATGGCGCCGCCCTTTGCCGTCACGAACGCCGCAACGGAATCGGTTGCGCCCTTGCGGATCTCCCGCCCGTCAACCGAGACCCCGCTCATGCGAAGTTCGGGCGTGAAAGGAACAAAACACGAGGGATCGGGTGTCTTGATGTCACGCCCCCGCACCGAGAGGAGGTGCTTTGCGAGGGCCACGATGCTCCGCCCTTCAGGGGTCTCGTCTGCGAGCGACGAGAGGAGCGCCGCCTCGGCAAGCTCATCCCTGGTGACGCCGGAGGCGGGCATGAAATCCGTGGCCATGCGGTTGCCCAGCGTGATGGTGCCCGTCTTGTCGAGGAGGACTACGTCGACGTCGCCCGCTGCCTCCACGGCGCGGCCGGAGAGGGCGATCACGTTGTGCTGGATGAGGCGGTCCATCCCCGCGATGCCGATGGCGGGGAGCAGGCCCCCGATAGTCGTCGGCATGAGACAGACGAGAAGCGCGACGAGTACGGGAACGGCGACTTTTATACCACCGTAGGCCGCAAAGGGATAAAGGGTAGCAACAACAACGATGAAGAGGACGGTAAGCCCCACGAGCAGGATCTCGAGGGCGACTTCATTCGGCGTTTTCTGCCGCTTCGCGCTCTCCACCATGGAGATCATGTGGTCGAGAAACGTTTCCCCGGGATTCGCCGTGATCATGACCCGTACCCTCCCCGAAAGGATCCTGGTGCCGCCGGTGACGGCGCTCCTGTCCCCCTTTGCCTCCCGTATGACCGGGGCCGACTCGCCCGTCACGGCCGACTCATCGACGAGGGCCACCCCTTCGACGATCTCCCCGTCGCCCGGTACCGGTTCCCCGTCCTCTATGATCACCACGTCGCCTTTCCGGAGCGAGAGGGCCGGGACCTTCTCAACCTGCCCGTCGGCATGTACTCTCCGGCCGTATGCCTCCGTCTGCGCCTTCCTGAGCGTCTCCGCCTGGGCCTTACCCCTGCCTTCGGCGAGGGCTTCGGCAAAAGTGGCGAAGAGCACGGTGAACCAGAGCCATAGGGAGATCTGCAAGTTGAACCGGAAGGGTCCGCCCGAGATGAGATTTCCGACCGAAATGAGGGAGGTGATGACGGAGACGGCCTCTACTACGAACATGACGGGGTTTCGCCACAGGAGCCGGGGGTCGAGCCTGCTGAAGGCGCCCAAGACGGCCGATCTGATGAGTCCTGCCTGCCAGATGGTAATTTTCTTCTCTTCCATGGCGGTCTCCTAAAATGTCCTGCCCGCGCCGAGGAGGAGATGATCGAGGACGGGCCCCAGCACGAGGGCGGGAAAGAATGTCAGGGCGCCGACAATGAGCACGACCGCCGCCAGCATCCCCACGAAAAGTGGGCCCTCCGTGGGAAACGTGGCAGTGCTCACGGGGATGCGCTTTTTTACGGCGAGGGAGCCGGCGATGGCCAGGGCGGGCAGAATCGTGAGGAATCGCCCCACGATCATGCAAAAACCCAGGGTCAGGTTATAGAACACCGTGTTCGCATTGAGGCCGGCGAAGGCGGAGCCGTTGTTGCCTGCAGCGGAGAAGAAGGCGTACAGTATCTCCGAGAGGCCGTGGGGACCCGCGTTATTGAGGCTCTCCAAGCCCGCAGGCGTGACCGCAGCAATACCGGCGAAGATGAGGCACGCGATAGCGGGGGCGACAACCACGATAACGGCCATGATCATCTCCCTCGATTCAAGCTTCTTTCCCAGAAACTCCGGTGTGCGCCCGATCATCAATCCCGCGAGGAAGAGCGCGAGGATCGCGTACATGAGCATACCGATCAGACCCACGCCGACACCTCCGAAGATCACCTCTCCCACGGCCATGTTGAACATGCAGACAAGCCCCGTGAGGGGCATCATGCTGTCGTGCATGCTATTCACCGAGCCGTTCGACGTCACCGTCGTCGCCTGGGCCCAGAGCACCGACGAGCCTATGCCGAAGCGGACCTCCTTCCCTTCCATGTTGTGTGTCACACCCATTTTGGCGAGGAGCGGGTTCGCCTGCCACTCGGCGGAAAGGGCGAGGACCAGTCCGATCAGGAAAAGGACCGCCATGGCGGCAAAAATTGCCCGGCCCTGGCGGCGATTATTGATCATCCTGCCCAGGGTAAACGGCAGCGCCGCCGGTATGAGCAGGATCGAGAGGAGCTCGAGGAAGTTTGTCCCGGCGTTCGGGTTCTCGAAGGGGTGCGCGGAATTCGCGTTGAAGAAACCGCCGCCGTTCGAGCCGAGCTGCTTGATCGCGACTTGCGATGCAGCCGGCCCCACCGCGATCACCTGTTCTGCCCCTTCAAGGGTGTGCGCCTTTACGTAAGGCCCGAAGGTCTGTACGACGCCCTGGGACGCGAGGGCGAGGGCCACTACGATGCTCAAGGGGAGCAAAACGTAGAGTACCGAGCGGGTCATATCGACCCAGAAGTTGCCCACCGTCCCCTTCATTATTGAGGTAAAGGCCCTGATGAGCGGCAGGAGGACCGCCATCCCCGCTGCGGCTGAGACAAAGTTCTGGACGGTCATGCCCATCATCTGGGTGAAGTAGCTCATGGCCGTCTCGCCCCCGTAAGCCTGCCAGTTCGTGTTCGTGACAAAGGATATGGTCGTGTTGAGGGCCGTATCCCATCGCACCGCCGGCAGATGCTGCGGGTTGAAAGGCAGGACGCCCTGGGCGAGCTGCAGGAGAAAGAGCGCTATGAAACCCGCACCGTTGAAGAGGAGAAAGGCCCACGCATACCCCTTCCAGGACATCTCCCCGCCCTCGTCTATGCGACAGAAACGATAGATAACGCGTTCCAGCGGACCCGCTACTCTGCTCAGGATGTTTCGCCTTCCCTCGAAGACCGCCGCCATGTAGCGTCCGAGCGGCGGCGCGAGAAAGAACAGTATCGCGAGGCAGAGTATAATGACGTAGATCTCTTTGACCATGGTCTGGACCTCCGTATCGTTATTCCCTTTCGATGCATCCGGGATGGAAGGTACGTCTACACATTAACATAGTATAAAAACCGCTCACGCACACCTAAAAATACTATAAAGATTTGAACGACATCGAGGGGAAGCGCTCTAGATCCCTTCGAGCCCCTCTCCTGCCGTTTCCGATTGCCCCTGCCTTGCGAGAGGGAGGGAGAAGGTGAAGCGGTTACCCCGTTCGAGGGGTGAATCGACCCAGATCATACCCCCGTGGGCTTCAACTATACCCCTGCAGATAGACAGCCCGAGGCCCGAGCCGCTGATGCTTTTAGAGCGCTGCACGCGGTAGAATTTGTCGAATATGTGTTCTCCCTCGTCTGCCGGGATTACAGGGCCGCGGTCGGCGACGCTGATGAGCATCATGCTCTCGACGGGACGGGCGGAGACAACGATCTCGCTGCCTCCGGGGGCGTACTTGGCCGCATTCTCCAGCAGATTGATCAACACGTGCTCGATCAGGCCAAAATCTGCTTTGACGAGAGGGAGGTCCGGACCGATGTTGACCAGGACCGGATGTCCCTCCACCACATCGTGGATCTCTCGGAGCGCCACGCCGACGATATCCTGTATGTCGTGCCATTCGGCGCGCAGCTTCAACGAGCCACTCTGAAGACGGGCCATGTCGAGCAGGTTCGCCACAAAATGGTTCAGGCGGAAGGCCCCCTCCTTGATTGTATCCAGGAGGATACCCTTTGCTTCCTGATCGTACGATCCCCCCTCGGCGAGCAGGCTGGTCACCGCCCCCGTAATCGAGGCCAGCGGCGTCCTCAGGTCGTGGGAGATGGAATCGAGCAGGGCCTTATGCAGTTTTTCCGACTCGGCGAGCCGCTGTACCTGCTCGGCCTCTTCTGCGAGCCTCAGCCTGATAATCGCGACGGCAGCCAGGTTTGCGAAGGCTTCGATAAGCTGCCTCTTCTCCATGGGGAGGGGCCTTCTCTCCGGGCCGAGGTTGACGCAAAGGGCGGCAACTGTCTTTTTGTCGGCTTTGATGGGAAAGATGAGCTCGCTCGCCTCCCTAAGGATATCCGTGCCCCTGCCCGCGCCCTGACCGTGCTCCAGCACCCATCGGACGACTGCCTTTTGTTTTTCGTCCCCGACGCCGGCGCTCGCGGGATAGGACGCGAGCTCACCGACGTAGTCTCCCTCGCCCGCAAGGATCGACACCTGGCCGTCGACTGCCTCTGCCATCGTCCGTGCAAAAGTGGCGAGGATCTCTCCCAGGTCTGCCTTACTCGCAATCTTTTCACTGAGTGCATAGAGGGCGAAGGTCCTTTTCTCCCTCTGTTTCGTTTTCTCCAGCTCGTCGCGAATCCTCGTTGCCATGGTGCCCGTTACCAGACCAACGAGGAGGAAGACGGCGAAGGTGAAGATATACTTGATATCGCTGACGGCAAAGCTGAAAACAGGCGGCACAAAGAAGAAATCGAAGGCCAGCACGCCGAGAAAAGAGGCAAACAAAGAAGGCCCCCGGCCCCAGCGGACCGCGGCCATAAGCACGGGCAGGAGATAGAGAAGAGTCACGTTGGCGATGTCAAAAAGGGAACTGATCGGTTTCCCGATGAGGGTCACGAGTACGACGGCCAAGAGGGTCCAGGCGTAAGGCTTCACGGGAGCCGGACATATTGAGGCCGAGGGCGCGCGCGAATTCGCCATTATTCCCCCGACGTGAACCGATAACCGACGCCCGCTTCGGTGAGAATGTAGCGGGGCCGGGCCGGGTCTTCTTCTATCTTGCGTCGCAATTGGCCTATATAGACGCGCAGGTAGTGGGTCTCCTCCTGAAAATTAGGTCCCCAGACGACCCGCAGGAGCTGCCTGTGGGTGACCACCCGCCCTGCATGGAGCGCCAGAGCTTTTAGGATTTCATATTCGGTAGGCGTCAGCTTCAGCTCCTCCCCCTTGAGCAGCACGAGGCGGCGGGCCAGATCGACGATAAGGTCCGGGAACGTCAGAACGGGCTCATCTGCATTCCCGGCCACGTGACGGATCGCGACGCGGATGCGGGCGAGAAGCTCCCCCATGCTGAAGGGTTTCGTCAGATAATCGTCTGCCCCCGCATCAAGGCCGTTGATCTTGTCGGTCTCCCTTTCCCTTACGGAAAGCACAATAATGGGTACTTGCGTCCATTCACGGAGACGGTTTATGACCTCCATGCCATCGAGGTCGGGCAACCCCAGATCGAGGATCACCAGGTCCGGATGGAAGAGGGTCGCCTCGTTAAGACCTTCTTTCCCTGTCGCGGCCTCGCTGAGCGAGTAGCCGTATCCGGAAAGGGCCACCCTGAGCATGCGGCGGATCTGGTGGTCATCATCGATGACCAGGATTCTTGCCCCTTCAGCCATGATTCTCTCTCCCTTTTCGGGACCGCAGGCACGCCTGACCTGCCCTTTTTCAGATGGGCGTTCTTTTTTTCATTGTAGCATATCGCACACCGTTTTGCGCCAATCCCCCGTTGAGGCGCGGGCGCATGTGGGAATCTCAATTTCAATGAGAGCGTATGACACCCTTCCCGAGCACGCATGCGCGGCGGGTGCGGGGAGCGCAACCTTTCCCTTTACAGGATATCTTCGAGTGTCCGCGGGATATGGGCCTGCGTTTTCAGCGGAGCTTGTACGCCTTTTCTTTAAACAGCTTCACACACGCATCGACTGCCGAGGCGTCGTACAGGACCCCTTTGTTCTGCTCTATCTCTGCCAGGGCCGCCTCGATGCCCCGGGCGGGCCTGTAAGGGCGGTGCGACGCTATTGCTTCGATCACATCCGCAACGGCAATGATCCGTGCCTCGAGCAGCACTTCTTCTCCCGTCAAACCCCGCGGATAACCGGAGCCGTCCAGTCTTTCATGGTGCTGACGGATAATCTGCGCGATGGGCCAGGGGAACTCGACGTCCTTGAGCACCTCGTATCCGGTCTGCGGATGATCCTTGATGAGCTCGAATTCCTTTTGCGATAGTTTCCCCGGCTTGGCGAGTATCTCGGCAGGGACCGATATCTTCCCGATGTCATGGATTACTCCTGCGGTGCGGATCCCCTCGATTGTGTCGGCTGGGAGGTGCATTTCAGTGGCTATGGCGCCGGCGAGGTCTGCGACCCGGTTCTGATGTCCCGCGGTATAGGGGTCCCTCGTCTCCACGACGTGCACGATCGCCTGGATCGTCCCTCCCATGGCTTTCCGGAGGTTCGAGAGCGTGGAGGCGAGTTTTTCCTCTGCCTGCTTCCGGTCGGTCACATCGCGCACAACGGCTTGCAGAAAAACCTTCTGACCCAGTTCCACGCGGTTGAAGCTTATCTCCGCGTCAAAAAGGGTTCCCCCGTATCTACGGTGTTTCCATTCGAAGAACTGGGGTGTGCCGGAAAGGGCGAGGCGGCCTTTTTGGTGGATTTTGTCTTTCGAATCCCTTCCGTCCGGCTGGGTCGGAGGTGAGAATTCAATCGGAGACCGCCCGACGATCTGCTCCCTGGTGCAGCCAAACATGCTCAATCCCTTCGGGTTGCACTCAACAAACGTCTCTCCTTCGACAAGGAAAATGGCGTCGTTGGCATGTTCAAAGAGCACTTTGTATTTCGACTCGCTTTGCTTCAGCGCCTCCGTGATGTGTTTTCTCGACAGGGCAAAAGCAAAGATCTCCCCCACTATCTTCAGCAAGGAGATGATGTTCTCGGACCAGACCTTGTCTTCGTGGAGACTTTCGAACTCAATAAAGCCTATAACGGAATAGCCGGATACTATCGGGACAGCGACAATCGATCGAAGGCCTATGCGCAGGAATTCGTCTCTTTCTTGAGTCGCTTCAGCCGGCAGTTTCCACACGTCGGGAATATGGACCACCTCGCAGCTTTTTATCTTCCCGCAAAGCCATGAAAGACGCTCCGCTGAGACGTACTCCATCCGGCTCGCCACCCCGTTTGCGCCCCACTCGTGCGTCCTGCCGACTTTATCGCCATTTTCGCTGAATTGAAAAACACCGCTCCGGTCGACGCGGGCAAACGTTCCTATGGCCTTGAGCACGTCGTTTATCCCGTCGTCGACATCGTCGGGGGGAAGACTTATGAAGTTTGTGGACAGTCCGAAGATCATCCTCAAGAGCGCTTCGGCATGGTCAGGCTGCTGCGCAGATTCGCGAATAATCGGCCTCCTTTTACAAAGGGGAGCGGCAAGACGGGCAGCGGCGCGCACCGCGCGGTGCGTCCTTTATGCTCCCATGCATCGGTTATCGGCAGAACCAACGTAAATCTTTAGTGTCAGAGGCAATTTGTGCGGCTTTCATGACGCATTTTTTGTGGCCGGCCCCCGGTTCGCTTCTCCCCGGCCGGAGTTGGCGGCATGCGGCGACCTGCTGCGGTGGCGAGTGCGATGGGGGCGCTCTACGAGCCCTTCTCTTACGTAGCTTTCTTCTTTCGGCGGCCGGACGACGGCGTGTTCAGGATCGTGCACCCTTCCCTCCCTGCCGGTCGGGTGGGTACCCGGCGGCGCCCTGCCCCGCTCGTGAGGCTGCGCCGTATCCATACCTTGATCATACATAGCCTGTGGGGCACACCAAAGCGTTCTGTCTTTTTGTCAAGAAAACGGAGGAGCGTTCGGTTATGCCGCATTCAACTCCTCTTTGGACCGGTTTAGTTTTCTCGCCTTCTTTGATGGCGCGGGTAAGCGCTATGTCTTCGAGTGCGGTTTCGATTGCCTCCTGGAACAGGTTTTGCCGTTCCTCCAAGACTTCCACAAGGGCTGTCTTGATTACGTCCTTGAGTTGTTCTTTATTCATCGATGATTGCATAATCGTCGCCACCTCCTTTGCATCTCTAAGGATATCACTTCCACGAACCATCTGCATGTCTTTTGCTATTGCCGAACATCTTTTTTTTAGGGGCGCTAAAGAGGTGGAAAAACATAGGGCTGACCCACCTCCCCTCACCATAACCTAAGAAGTAACTTTGCAAAATGTGCTTAAGAAAAACCAAACATTGGCGATTACAATTACCACCGGGGAGAATGAAAAAATTGGTGCGGCAGAGGTGGGCCGTGCATCGAGGAGGATAAGATGAAATTCCGGGTTCTTAGTATTCAAGCCCGCATGAACATCGGCTTTGGGATTTGGTTGCTCTTTGTCGCACTCCTTTGCCTCACAAGTTTCACAAGCACCATGAAGGTGGACGCAAAAGCGACAGAAGCTCTCCAGGCTCTGGATCAAGGGGCGGGGCCCAAAGATCAGACCGTGAGCAATGGCGTCAGTGAAATTCTCAGGATCAACAAGGTGTTGAGACTGTATCTTCTTATATTTGGAATCGCACCTGTAATGCTGGGTTATCTTTCAGGCGTTGCGATAAAGAAAAGCATCCTTCAGCCCCTTGGCCGCATGACCGGGATTGCCTCAACGCTCGCGCAAGGCGATCTCACCCTCGACATAGGCGCCGCAAGAAAGGATGAGTTCCGGGATGTCAAGGCCGCCTTGCGCACCCTAATCGAGACATGGCGAACGGTCCTGAGAGATATGAAATCCGCTGCTGGCGACCTTTCGCTGGCAGCCCAGGAATTGAGTGCCGGCGCGGAACAGATGTCGATGGGATTTGGTGACCAGGCAAACAGGTCTTCACAGGTAGCCACCGCCTCGGAAGAGATGTCACAAGCAATCCTGGATATGGCAAGGAATGCAAACAGTATCGCAGACTCTGCGTCCAGCACAGTGTTGGTGGCAAAGGAAGGCGATCAGATTGTTACCAAGTCTACCGAAAAAGTGAAGGAGATCGCCCACATCGTTGACAACTCCGCCTGCCTTGTGAAATCCCTCGGGGAACGATCAAATCAGATAGGCACTGTAGTAAACGTCATTAAAGATATCGCGGATCAGACGAACCTTCTCGCCCTCAACGCTGCCATAGAAGCCGCTCGTGCGGGGGAGCAGGGAAGAGGATTCGCAGTAGTGGCTGATGAGGTCAGAAAACTTGCTGAAAGAACGGCTCAGTCGACTTCGGAAATAGAGGAAACGATTAAGGCAATTCAGGATGAAGTCTCTAAGGTGGTCAGTTCAATGGACAATGCCACGAGCAACGTCAATCTTGGCGTGGAGCTTGTGATACAGGCCGGTTCTGCCCTTCAGGCCATTGTGCAAACTGCCGGTGACCTGCAGCTTAAGGTGCACCAGATCGCCTCCGCTACGGAGGAGATGTCGGCAACCTCGGAGGAAATTAATAGAGACATCGAACAGATAGCCTCCGTTTCAAAGGATGGATGTCTCCGGATTAGGCGGGTCGCAGACGCGTCCATCCAATTGACAGAGCTTTCCAAAACCATGGAGAAGACCTGGAGCCGGTTCAGGCTACCCTAGCCTCAAATCCTCTGCCGTCTCCGGGATACGCTGCTATTCGGCCCTCCTGATCGGCAGCGAAATCGGCACTACGACCGGTTCTCCCTGTAGTTGTCGAAACGGGTACCCTGGATACTCGGGGGCAATCCACACGTGTGCAGGTAATTGGGAGCAAAGTTGTACAACGCACCTATACCAGGATCTTTCCTTTCGGTTCGGCGATAAATTCACCGATCACCCAAAAGGTAGTGTTGTTTTGGGCTGCCCTATCCTCGAACGCCTTCAGATCGTCGTGATCGATGGCGATGAGCAGGCCCCCCGATGTCTGGGGATCGAAAAGGATATCGCCAAGAAACCCCCTCGTCTCCCCGACCACGCATTTTCCGTAGAAGTCCCTATTCCTGTAAAGCCCGCCTGGCACAAAACCCGACCTCGCCAGCTCTATCGCTTCCTCGAAGTAGGGGATTTTTTCAGGGAAAAGCTGCACACCTATCGATTCCCTGAGCATTTCCGACAGATGGCCGGCAAGGCCAAAACCCGTCACGTCCGTCGCCGCATGGGCAGCTACGGCTCTCATCGTCTCTGCTGCCCGGTCGTTCAGCGCGGCCATCACCTCTATGAGCTTCCTGGCCGCGTCCTCATTGACCATATCTCCTTTTATGCCCGTGTTCAGAATGCCCGTGCCGAGGGGCTTCGTGAGAATGAGGAGGTCATGAGGCCCGGCCCCGATGTTCCTCACGATCTTTTTCGGATGCACAAGCCCGGTGACCGACAACCCGTACTTGATCTCCTGGTCGTCGACACTGTGGCCGCCCAGAAGGCTGGCCCCCGCTTCGCGTATTTTGTCCGCCCCTCCCCTTATGATCTCCTTGAGGACTTTAATATCGTACATCCTGGGCGCGAAACAGACGATATTCATGGCGGTCTTCGGCAATGCCCCCATGGCGTAGATATCGCTGAACGCGTTTGCAGCGGCTATCCGACCGAAATCGTAGGGATCGTTAACAATCGGGGTGAAAAAATCGACGGTCTGGACGAGTGCGAGCTCATCACTGATCCTGTAGACGCCCGCATCCTCGAACCCTTCTATACCCACAAGCACATTTTCGTCGGCAGGTATCTGCACCCCGCAAAGCATATCGGATAGGTCCTCCGGACCTATTTTTGACGCTCAACCCCCGCCGCGGACGTATTTCGTCAAATGCTCAGCCATGACGGTCCTCTTTTCTCATAATTAATGCCGCTCTTTTGGTCCGAAAGCCAAACTTTTCCTCGAATCGACCATTGCAACCCTTTCTTAAATTATAACACAGCAAGGGAAAATACTTGCATACCGGGTTGCATTCGAAGGTCCATCGAGACGGCGACGAGGAGCCGACAAAGATGGGGCGAGGAAGGCGGCTTGGTATCAGTCATTTGGCTGTACTCCCTGCATCTCTTTGGTGTAAAATAGGAAAATTCTCTTCGAGGCGGTGATCATGCAAATACAAACGCTCCGACGGCTCCTCGCCGCTGCAAAGGGGAAAGAGCCGGCCGATAAGGTCATCAAGAACGGCAGGATTATCAATGTCTTCACGAACAGTGTCGAAGAGGGCTTGGCCGTCTCGATAAGGGACGGCTATGTGACGGGTATCGAGCCGGAGGCCGGGGTGGTATGGTCAGAAAAAACGGAGGTCATCGACGCTGGAGCCCGATATCTTTGCCCCGGTTTTATCGACGCCCACACGCACCTGGACAGCATGTACCCCTTCCATACCATTGTGCCTTATTCCCTGAAAGGCGGCACGACCTGCCTTATCTCGGAAGGCGGGATGGTGGGCACGTCCTGCGGCCTCGCAGCCCTCGAATGCTTTTTTGACAGTACGAAAGGTCACCCCTTGCGCTGCTACTTCCTTGCACCGCCGGAGACACCCCCTTTTCCGGACATGGAGACCGCGGTCGGCCTCAGCCTTGCCGAGTTCGAGAAGATACTCGGGAGAGAAGATGTGCTCGGGATAGGGGAGGGCTATTGGACGAGGATCGTGGAGGGTGACGAGAGGGTGCTGGCCCAGGCCAGCCTGGCATTGTCGCAGCGTAAGACGCTCGAAGGACATGCAGCAGGCGCGAAGGGGCAGAGACTCGTGCAATACCTCATGACCGGGATCACCTCGGACCACGAATCGACAACACTGGATGAGGCGCTCGAAAAGCTCAGGTTCGGCGTCTACGTGATGATCAGGGAAGGTTTTGTGCGAAGAGAGCTGGGCGAGCTCTCGAAGCTCAAGGACCTGGACGTGGACAGGAGGAGGCTCATTCTTGTCTCGGATACCTTCGATGCGGTGATGCTCTGCGAGGAGGGTTATCTCGATTCCGTCGTGAGAAGGGCGATAGAGTATGGGTTCGGCTCCATAGAGGCGATCAAGATGGCTACCATCAACCCCGCCGACTATTATGGTCTGCGTCACCTCGGCGCCATTGCGCCTCTTCGCCATGCGGATATACTGTTTCTCGACGACCTCGAAGGCGTTTCAGTTGAGCACGTGATGGTGAACGGCGAAATGGTCGTGACGGACAGGGAGTTCAGGGGGCAGATAAGACCTTACAAATACCCCGACGCCATGAAGCGGACCATCAAGGCGGAAAAGGTTACCGAGGAGGCGTTCCGCATACATGCGGTCCCGGGCAAGGCACGGGTGCGGGTCATCCATGTAGTGAACGAAACCATCACCCGTGAAACGGAAGGCATCCTGCCCGTCTCTGAAGGTTACCTCGAAAAGGACATAGACAGGGACATCCTGCCCGTGGCCGTGATCTACAGGGGTGGTGGAAGGCAAATGGGCAAGGGCTTCATCACTGGGACAGGCATAAAAGAAGGGGCCTTCGCCACCAACCTCACCTGGGACGCGGGCAATCTCCTCGTGGTGGGGAGCAGCGAGGCGGAGATGGCGAATGCGGTGAACCGCCTGATAGACCTTCAAGGCGGCTGTGTGATATCGCGGAAGGGAAAAATAAGCTATGAGTTCCCTATGCCCGTGTTCAGCGTTATACCGGAGTGCTCATTGAAAGCAAACGCGGAGAAGATCAAGGAGCTTGAGGTGAGGATGGCGGAGATAGGGTCGACCATGCCCAGGCCTTTTCTGGCGCTCCAGACCATACCCTTTACCGGCCTCCCATTCCTCCGAATCACCGACAAGGGGCTGGCGGACATCAAGAACAAACGGCTGGTATCGCTCTACCTGGACTAAGAGATATGGCGGAAAGAGTAAGCGATATCGGGGGGTGTGGACTTATCCGCCGGTAATCCTTATTCTTAAGGGCGCGAGTCGAATTATTTGCCGCCCCCTCTCAGCTTCATTATCTCCTCGCAGGTGGGCAGGTAGTCCTTTCCGGGGATCGTCACCATGTTCGATCCGATCAGGAAGTTATACGCTGGGACCTTCTTCGTGACGCCGTAGTACATGGGGAGAATGAGCTGGTGGTCGCAGGCGCGCATCTGGAGCTTGCCGATGGGACTGTCGACCACAAGGCCCTCCATGGCGTCAATGAAGCGCTCGCGGTCCACTTTCCCGGCCTTCTGATAGGCCTTGGCGATGAGCGTGCCGGCCACATAGCCGTAGAACGCGGTCGAGCCCGGGTACCTCTTGTAAGCCCTCATGAACTCATCGGCAAAGGCCTTGTTCTCCGCGATGTTGGGGTAGTAGAAGGCGTAGCTTGAGCTGCCCATGATGCCTTCAGGTGCGTCCAGGCCCAGGGGGCGGAGGGCAAGCGTGTCTGTCGCGTAGTGCTGGTAGATGGGGATCTTCTTCTCGAGACCCATGGCCTTGACCGCCTTCAGGAAATTGACAACTCCGCCGCCGCCCGCCGCGCTGATGATGCAGTCGGGCCGGGCGTTCAACGCTGGGGTGATATAGGGCGCCAGGTCCGTCTCCCCTACCTTTCTCCATGATTGGCCGAGGAGCTGCACATCCGGCCTGATCGCCTTGAGGTTCGTCCATATGGCATCGGCGCAGGCGTGGCCGAATTCGTAATCCTCACCCATGATCCAGTATTTCGTATAAGGTTTTTTCGACAAAGCCAGGGCCGTCGCCTTTCCGATCATCATAGTGTTCTCGTTCGTGTTGAAGACGTAGCGGTGCCCTTTTTCGCCGGTGATCTTATCGCTCTTCGCGTCGGTGACAATGAAGGGGATCTTTTCTTTCCGCGCAAAGTCGGACATGGCGAGAGCCCCGCCTGAGTTCGTCGATCCTATGATGAGGTCGACCTTCTCCCGCATGACGAGGTCTTTGGTCATCTCAAGGGCGATATCGGGCTTGAACTTGTCATCCCGGATGAGGAAGACGATTTGTCTTCCCAGCACGCCGCCCTTCGCGTTGACCTGGTTTATCGCCAGCTTGAAGCCGTCGAGTACGTCCTCGGTGTAGGTTGTTGCAGGTCCGGTGTAGGTGTCGACGATGCCCACTTTGATAGCATCTTCTGCGGAAACCGACAGGGCATGCCCCAGGATGCAGGCAGAAAACACCACTAATGCGGTGATGCACAGCAGAAATCTTTTCACATCGGCCTCCTTGATTATCTTCGGTTCTTCGCAAACCAGCTCTCGATCCTTTTTCCACCCCCACGTTTTTCAGCGCCCTCATCCGCGTTCGCGCCTCCCCTTCTTCTTCTGAGGGCACACGAATTGGCACGTCGCGCAGTTGACGCAAAGGGCATCGTCCAGTTTTATGCGCCCCTCTGACTCATCGAAGAGAAAAGCCGGACAGCCGTAAAGGTCGATGCACCTCTTGCACCCGTTGCAGTCCGCAGTGAGATCAGGGGGTTGAACGGACATGTTCTTCCCCGTTTTGGCATAGAGCAGGCATGGGTGTCGCGCGACGATTACAGCCGGCCCCCTGCCCCTCTGCTTCAGATCGGCTCCTGCCTCTTTCACGGCTTTAATCATGCCCGGTATATCGTAAGGATCGAGGACCCTCAGGAACTCCACCCCGAAGCCCTTTGCCGCCTCTTCTATGGGGATGGCATACTCACTCGTCCCTTCGGCCCTCCTGCCGCTCTGCGGCGTCGGCTGCATGCCGGTCATCGCCGTAGTGCCGTTGTCCATGATGACCAGGATGTACTGCTTGCCTTTCTTCACCGAGTCGTAGAGGAGGGGGAGGGCTGCGTGGAAGAAAGTGGAGTCGCCAATAGAGGCGACGATGGGCATAAATGGGCCGTCCTGGTGAAAAGCCTCGTAAAAGCCCGCGGCAAGGCCGACACTCCCGCCCATGTCGACGCACGTGTCAACCGCGCCCTGGGAAATGCCCAGGGTGTAGCAGCCGATATCGCCCGGGAAGACAGCCTTTGGAAAGGCCTGTCTCATTGCATAGAAAGAGGCCCGATGGGGACAGCCGGCGCACAGCTTCGCCGGCCTCGGTGCGAAGGAGACAGTGCTGACCGCCTCTTCTATCGCCCTGTCAGGAGAGAAGAACTTCGCTCCCACGCCCGCTTTCTCCGCCGCCACCTGCACGATACCCCGGATCACGTCGTAGGTGAGCTCACCCTGCCGGGGAACGTATCCGGTGGACCTCCCGAAAACCTTGCTCCTGTCGCCGATCAGGGCCTCGAGCACCTCGTCCGTTTCCTCGAGCACCACTACATGCTCCATACTCCGGACGAACGCGAAAAGACCGGCCTGGAGCGGGAAGATCTGCGCCACCTTGAAGAGGGAGACCACCTTCTCCAGGCCGAGCTCGTCGAGGACGTCCATGACGACGTTGTAGCTCATACCTGATGTCACGATGCCGAGGCCGTTCCCGTTCGACAGTTTCAGACCCTCGTCGAGAGACCCCTTTTCAGGCGTTGGGGTGTCGAGAGAGACAGCCTCTCTGGCATGGCTCACCCTGTGGGTCGACCGGAGGACCACCGGTGTCTGCCTCTCCACCGAATAAGCGAGGGCCCATGACGCGAGGCTGCGGGCATCGCCGGGGGAAGATGCGTCGAACACGGGAACGCCGAAAAGAGTGGCGATCAGTCTGGAATCCTGCTCGGTCTGCGAGGACTGCGGTCCCGGATCGTCGCAGGATACGATGAGAAGACCGCCTCTTATGGGTACCGCTCTGCTCTTTATAAAAGGGGGAAAGGCGACGTTCAGGCCCACCTGCTTCATCATGCACGCGGCCTTCTTCCCCGCCATTGCCGCGCCAAGGGCCACTTCCATGGCCACCCGTTCGTTGACCGACCACTCTATATGGATCTTCCTGCCCATCCTTCTTTTGAAATCGATCACGGCCGGCAGGATTTCCGAGCTCGGCGTACCCGGATAGGCAGAGGCGAGATCTATGCCTGCCTCGACCAGCCCGAGGGCAATTGCCTGATTACCTATCATGACCTCTACGTTGCTCAAGCCTGAAACCTCCGTCTTCATACCCTTTGCAGGGCCTCGTTTCTCCCCGCCTCACAGACTGCTTTGTTCATCGCGAAGAGCCTCGGCGCGACTTTCCGCTCCAGGGCGCCGACTATGTTCTCAATGGAATAAGGCCCGATGGCGAAGGCTGAAAAGAAACCGAGCATGGCCATATTGGATGCCTGTATCGATCCCGCCCGTCCGGCTATCTCGTCGGCGTTCACCAGGAAGCATCTGGCTTTCCTCGCGAGAAGCAGTGCATCGACCGGTGAGGGCACCGCGCTCCTTCGTGAATTGACGACGGCGAGGCCGCCCTTTTTCAGGAACGGGAGATTCCGGTAAAACTCGCTCTCTTCAAAGGAGAGGACGACGTCTGCATTCTCCCTGCCCACAAAGGGACTCCGGAACGTCCCGACCTTCACCAGGGAGACCACAGACCCGCCCCGCTGGCTCATGCCAAGCTCGTCGGAGGCCATGGCGCGATATCCGGCCGATATCGCCGTTTCGATCAATACCGCCGAGGCAAGGAGCACACCCCTGCCGCCGATGCCCGTGCACACGATTTCCCATTTCATACGTCGCCTTCATAGAGGAGCACGGTCAGCTTTCCCTCCTCGTGGTAGTCTTCGATCTCCCCGGCCGTCTTTACACGAAAACAACGGCTGAACCCGAAGCCCCTGAAGAGATGCTCAAGCTCACCCGCTCCCCCCTTTGTCTTTATCAAAAGAAGATAGGCCGACCCGTTGTAGAGCGTGTTGACGAAGGCAGGCAGGCCCGAATGGAGAAAGGCTTGCGCGTCGGTAACGGCGAGTATTCCTCCCTCTGTCCCCGATTTCACCATGCCGTGCGCGATGTTGAGGGAAGACGCAGGTCCGAGCTCATCCCTCACCACGGTAAGGCCGAACAGGACCTCGCGGGCTCCTGATGCACCCGATCTAGGCGCATACGGCCCTTTCCGGCTCCCTGGTCCCTTTATCCGCTCTTTCTGCTTCACCTGCAGCCCGATGGCCGCGTACGCACCCTCGACGACCCGTACCTCCTCCATCCGATCGATAAACGTCGTGACCAGCCGCTGAGGGAGCGGAAAGACCGAGGCGAGGGCCAGTACGCTCACGTCGTCCCCCGGCGCCTCTTCCCCACACGCATGGTGGGTGATGAGGCCCCTTTTCCCCCGCAGGAGCTGCACGTTGCCCGGGTAGTTCTCGAACTCATCAGCCATCTTGTCTATCTTCTCGTTGAGGGCTTTGTGCAACTCATACCTGAACTTGGGGATTGCGGCCCATCTCGCCGGGTCCTTCACGAAGGCGGAACGACCCGCCGGCGCCTCTTGCTCTTCCGCCCTCTCGAAAGGTTCACGGGGAGGCAGGGTCTCCACCAGACAGGGGATCTCGTAGCGCTCGGAAAGGTCGAATGCGAAAGACAAGGTGGAAGAGAGCCCGTCCCGACTGCCGTCAGAAACGAGGACGGGCAGTTTCGAAAAGAGACCGAGAGGGGTGACGTCGAGGTCGCCTTCCTTCACGGCCGCGATGACGAGACCTCCCTTGACCCCCATGTAGGCGGAGCTCATCAGCGGGTCGAGGGCCTCATAGACACCCGCCGCCGAGAAGATGCAGGCCGCCCGTTTTGCGGTCCATGTGCCCGCGAGCGCCATTTCGAAGGCCGCCTTTTCATTTACGCATGCTTCAAAATGGACACCTGACCCCTTGGCCGAATTCACCTCAAGTCCGGGCGCGCCCGCCGTGTAGACAAGTCTCGCCCGGCAGGAGAGTATCAGTTCGTAAATACTTCGGTACATAGGCTCATCTCTTTTATCCCTCCCTCTCACTCACTATAGCATACCATTCATTGCAAAATCTCCTGTTTTTCAGATTTACAAAAACAGCACGTCCGTCCTGTTTTGGCATCAACACACCCCTGTTTTGGCCGATTGCTCCCCTTTTTTGCGTCCACATGCTTTGCCCCGCGGCTTTTGCAGCTCGCGCAACACGGCAGCTTGCGCAGTCAATTTGCGCGACAATCACCCTGGTCTCAAGATGTCCGCCGAACGCTTTTTAGCCGAGGGCCCGCCTTTCGTACTGTGCCAGGCGCCTGAATGCATCGATCTTCTCCCTGTCCTTCACCTTCGCGCGGTCGAGACATTCCTTCAGGAAGGAGATGGAGCAATCATACGTCTTTCGATCGACAGGAAAGGGGTGGCCGTCTTTACCGCCGTGGGCAAAGCTGAAGCGGGCAGGGTCTTTAAAGCTCGGAGGCGCGTCGTAGACGATCTCGGAAATGAGGGTAAGAGCAGCCAGGGTCCTGGGCCCCACGCCGCGGATCTGAATCAGGTCTCTGTAAGTGGCGACATGAGACTCGTGGAGGACCCGGAAGATCTTGCTGAGCCGCGTGCCGTCCACATCGCCAGGCGTGATGTAATGGCGCTCCGGCATCGACAGGCAGACGTCCTTCCACGCATCATTCATCTTATCCGGGTTCTCCCTGATAAAGGCCATTGTTGCGTCGCGGGCCGTACCGCTCTCCTCGGCGACGAGGTTGAGGGTTTTTTCTGTCCTGTCGCACGTGACCCCTGTGTGGGGTTCGCAGGTCACGTCAAGGTCATCTCTCGACAGCCATTGGTAGCGCCTGGCCGTCCTCTCTTTGCCGTTCATGCCCTGTTGGATCACTGCCCAATCGCCGTCTTGGGACAACACGAAGACATGATGGTAAAGGTCGTAGCCGTCCTGAACGAGGCTGTTGTCGACCTTTGCACAGAGGCGGCTCATGGCGGCGAACGGCGCCGTGTCGATGGCCCACCGCACGCCATAGTTTTTCAAGTCGTCGGGTGTGCGGAGGGCGGCCCGCCCCTTGCCGCCGCACACTGCAACCGGCAGCTCGTCTCCCATTAAAGTCAGGCCCTCTTTTAACGCGCCGCACAGGGTCGTCGTGAGGCCGCTGGAATGCCAATCGAACCCCGCGACGCATCCGAAAGCCTGGAACCATACCGGATCGGCCATGCGCCTGATGAATTCCCGCGAACCGAATTCGACGACGATAAGGGAGGCTATGGCAGCAGAAAGCGGCTTCATCCTCTCAAAAAGCCATGCGGGCGTCTTGCCGTAATGCAAGGGGAGAGAGGTGACGCTCCTCTTCATCCTGTGACAAGGTACACTGTGTCGTTCTCGTGGGCCCGCTCTTTCGTCTTGATCCCGATTTCATCACCGGGGCCGACTTTCTGCACGTCTGCGTGCTCCACCTGCATGGAGTCGACTGTCTGCTCGAAATCGGTGGTATGCCCCTTAATACGGATTTTATCCCCAAGCTTCAACTCCCCGGCCGTTACCTTTATTGCCGCAACGCCTATCTTCCCGAAGAATTTCTCCACTTTCCCTATGGGTATCTCTTCCATGTGAACCCCCCTGGTTTTTCTTTTATTGTACCATGTATAATGAAAGGCGACAATCAGCAAGATTGTTATGGGCCTGCGACATGCAGCAGACACTATCCGGGGATACAATCTTGCGGGCAAGACTACTACATTTCCATGAGGGAGGCGCAATATGAAGCTCTTGATCATCGGCGGCGTCGCAGGCGGGGCAACGGCGGCCGCGAGGGGCGCGTCGGAAAAGCGCCTCCGGACACACAACATACCCTATCTCGTGAGCTACACGCACCCCGGGTCCCATGCGTCCTACTACCCCGGGGCCGCGGAGATGGCGATAAAGCTCATCTTCGACAACTAAATTCTTGACCCAACGTCGCTCATAGCCGTACCGCGAACTTCAATGACGTAGAGAAATCTAATTTCTCGCGGATTCCGGCGGGGCGCCGATCTTCACGAAATTCTTACGGGAAAGACTGGATCTCTCCGGGCACGAGGGGCTGCGCTTGACCCGATGGGTCACCATGACGTGAGGAAAGCGGTACTCTCACGTTGAACTCCTTAAAACTCCTTAATGTTTTTAAATGTACTACCGATAATACTGCTGAGATATCGATTCAGGTCACGCCGCTGACTCGGTCATTACGGGCAGCGGGCGGACCGAGAGGTTGCAAACGTTATGTGGGGTCCTTCCGTTATCGATGTCTTCCTCGGATCCGGAGACCGAGGGAGGATCGGGAACACCCACGTGATGGAAAGGATAAGGAGGTCTCTGAAGGACTATGAAGGGGTAACGCCTATAAAGTGGGGGTTGATCGCGGCAGGCATCGCGGCGACGAAGAGCGGCACGGCAAAACGCGCTGGCAGCAACGAGCAACATGCCGGTGAGTGCCGGAAGCAGTTGCAAGACTGTGCGTGAAAGGCACAGCAAATACACGAAAGGGGGTGAAACGAATGGAAAAGCTGAGAAGGTTTCTGAAGGAAGAGGACGGCGTGACGGCACTGGAATACGGCCTTATCGCGGCGCTTATCGCCGGGGTCATCGTCGCGTCCGTAACCGCCCTGGGCACAAAAATCCAGGGCGTTTTCACCACGATCACGGCCGCGATATAGGGCAGCCCAGGCGACGGCTGAGGGAAGGGACGCACACGTGTCCCTTCCCTCCTCAAAAAAGGAGAAATTATCAACAATGGTCTTCTATGGCATACTCGTTTCCCTCTTGCTGATTGCGTGCGTCACGGATATCCGGTCGCAGCGCATACCTAACTGGCTTACCTGCTCGTCCGTTGTCGCGGCCATGGTCTACCACGGAGGGGCGGAAGGGCTGCCCGGGCTCATGCCGGGCATCGAAGGGCTGGCGCTGGGGATCGCGTTCCTCCTGCCCTTCTATATGGCGGGTGGAATGGGGGCAGGCGATGTGAAGCTCATGGGGGCGGTCGGCGCCCTCCTCGGCCCGAAGGGGGTTTGCACGGCGTTTCTCTGCACCGCGATAGCCGGCGGCGTGTACGCCCTCGTCCTCCTTGCCGCCCGCAGCCGGCCGAAGGACGCCATACTCCAATATGGCACGATGCGGGGACTTTTCTACTGCGCGGGAACGATGGCGCACGCGCGCCGGGCGGCAGGGGACAAACCCGTTCTTCGCTACGCGGTAGCTATCGCCGCAGGAACGCTTTTTTCCTGCGCGGGGGGTCTCTTATGGTAGGCCGGGCAAGCCCTTTCGGACGGATTGGAGCCGGCCGCAATATATAGAAGGAGGGGGGTGTGAGCTATGAGAAAGAGTAAGGTGATATTGGGCATCGGTGTAGTGACGGCGTTGATGGCCGGTATCCTCAGTTACAGCATTATGCGGGCGAGCGCCAGGGCACAGCGGCAGGCCGCACAGACCCAGCTCGTCGTGGTCGCGGCAGCGGACCTCAAGTGGGGCACGACGATCACCGGAGAAAACGTAAAAACGGTGCCGTTTCTCAAGCGGACCTTAGCATCCGGCTATTTCCCGGATACCGCCGCGATCGGGGGCAGAACACTCGTCTACCCCGTGAGAGCGAACGAGCCGATCTTCGAGTCCCAGCTTGCACCCAGGACCGCCGACGGGGGAGGCATCGCAGCGGTTATCACACTCCAGAAGCGGGCCATGGCCGTCAAGGTAGATAAGGTCATCGGTGTATCGGGCTTCATACACCCCGGCAACAGGGTCGATGTCCTGGCGACCTTCAACAGGTTGGGCAACGACGCGACGCCGGCAACAAAGACGGTAATCGAGAACGTGCTGGTACTCGCGGCCGGCGCCGAGATGGAGAAAACGGGCAAGGGTGAAAAACAGGCCCCCGTCGACGTGATCACCCTGGAAGTGACGTCCGAAGAAGGGGAGAAGCTGGCCCTCGCCGCGACGGAAGGCAAGCTCCAGCTCGCCCTCCGAAACCAAGCCGACTCCAGTGAGGTCGTCACCAAGGGGACCACGGTGGCCCGGCTCATGTCGTCGGTGTCATTGCAGGAACCGGCCCCTGTCCGCCGGGCCGCTCCCGTTGCAAGAGCGGCGGTAAGGCCGGCGGTGAAAGTGGCAGCCGTGCTCGACTCTTCGAAGCCGACGTTCGCGGTCCAGGTGATCAGGGGGACTGCGATGAGCCAATACAAGTTCGAAAAGGGGGAATGATGAGGCCCACGAAAGCGGGAAACCAAAGAGCTTTTCTTCTGATATCTCTTACGCTCTCTCTTCTTTTTCCGACCGCCATTATGGGCGCCGATCAGGAACGGGTGAGCATCAACGCCGCGAACCCGGCGAACCTCACCGTAGGTGTCGGAAAGTCGGTGATTCTCGATATCCAGGCGCTCATAAAGGAGTACCGCGTTGATGGGCCTGAGATTGCGGACATCTTCCCGCTGGGTCCCCATGAGGCCCGCCTCATGGGAAAGACGCCAGGGGTCACATTTCTCAGGCTCTTGCAAGAGGGAGACAGGCCCTACGCGGTCCTCGGCGTGGAGGTGACGCCCGACATGTCCGGGCTGAAGATGAAGCTGCACGAGATCCTGCCCGACGAAACGGGCATCAAGGTGACGGCCACGCAGGACAGCATTACCCTCTCCGGCACGGTGTCAGGGCCCGGCTACATGACCCAGGCCCTCGCGCTCGTCCAGTCTTATGCGCCGCGCGACAGGGAGGGAAGGCCGAAAGTGGTCAATCTTCTCGAGATCGCCGGCGTCCAGCAGGTCATGATAGAGGTCAGGGTATCCGAGATGTCGCGGACGCTCACCAAACAGCTCGGCTTCAACTTCAGCACCATAAGCTCAAGCGGCAAGCAATTCGGCGTCTCAACCCTGAACAGTCTCACCTCGTTTCCCTCGGGCGGATTTCCCGCCAATCCGCTCTCTGTTTCGAGTAGCGTGAATGGCGTGCTGAGCTTCCTGGGGAACGGCGCGACATGGACAGCCTTTATCGATGCCCTGCAGGACAACGGGCTCTTGCGCGTACTGGCCGAACCCACGCTGATCACCCTGAGCGGCAAATCGGCAAACTTCCTCGCCGGCGGGGAGTTCCCCGTTCCCGTGCCCCAGCCGGGCATAACGGCGATCGTCACTATCCAGTACAAGCCCTTCGGGGTAGGACTCAACTTCACCCCGACGGTGCTGAGTGACGGCAGGATCAACATGATCATCGCGCCGGAGGTCTCGGAGCTCGACTTCTCACAGGCTGTATCCCTTCAGGGGTACATCATACCGAGCATCACGACAAGAAGGGTATCGACTACCGTAGAGCTGGCCGACGGCCAGAGCTTCGCCATCGCCGGGCTCCTTCAGGAAGAGATAAAGGAGGATATACAGAAATTCCCTTTATTGGGCTCCATCCCCATCCTTGGCGCCCTGTTCAGAAGCTCGTCATTTACCAAGAGCGAGACGGAGCTCGTCATCTTAGTGACGCCCCACCTGGTGAAGCCCCTCGATCTGTCGAAACAGACGCTCCCGACGGATGCATTCGTGGAGCCCGATGACTTCGAGTTCTACCTGGAAGGGAGGCTCGAAGGGAGGGACGGCGGGAAGGCGGCGTCGGCATTGCCGCGGACCCTGAAGAAGGGCGGTCTCGAAGGCGACTTCGGGTACATACTGCCCGGGAAGGAGGAGGAGAGATGAAAAAGATATGGCAGGCGGTAAGTCTGGCGGCGTTTTTCGCGGCAACGGCGGGGTGCGCGGGCAACGCGACCCGCACGGAGATGGATTACACCACCTCCTACAAGCTGGCCATCGCAAACCAGACGCTCTATCCCGAGGCGGCCCGGAACGAGGCGCCGGTGACAGGCATGCAGGCGCCGGAGGCATCCAAGGTCTATGAGAGGTACATCAAGAGTTTCGAAAAACCGACCGGGTCCGAGCAGAGTTATATAATCCCCCTTGCGGCCCAGGGAGGCACGTTCAGTAACGCGACGCGATGATGGAGTGTGGTGCAGGATGCCTTTCATGAAGAATAACCGCGGGACGACCGCCCTGGAGTTTGCCCTGATCCTGCCTGTCTTCGCCTTCTTCATCTTCGGCATATTCGACATGGGGTATTACCTGTTTGTCGAGAACACGCTGCAGTTCGCCACCGTGGAAGGCATGAGACTCGCCACGGTGGGCGGAACGCTGAACGGCACGAACGGCAGTCCCCTGAGCAGGGCGGCATCGATCACGCAGGAGATACAGAACATGGCGGCTAACGCGGGCATTCCCGCCGGGGCTATCCAGGTCAGCATATTCCCGATCACCGCCGGCTACGGCGATCCGACAGGCTGGACGGGTGAGCAGGACGCGGGAAACCCCGGGGACTACATGAGGGTCGTGGCTGCCTACACCTATACGTTCTTCACACCCCTTATCGGGACATTTTTTCCGGGCGGGGTCTCGACGATCACGGCCCAGGCGACGTACAGGAACGAGCTTTTTTCAGACTGAGCGAGGCGGCAGATGCACAAAAGCGCCATGATGACGAATACCAGGGGGGTCGCAGCCCTTGAATTAGCCTTTATCCTGCCAATCCTTTGCATGATGCTTTTCGCCATAATAGATATCGGCAGGCTGGTAGAGGCAAGGCTCGTCGTCACGGACCTGAGCCGGGAGGGCGCAAACCTCGCGTCGCGCGATCTCAAGTCGGGAGCCGATCTGCTCACGTACCTCACGGACTCATCATCCCCTTTAAACATGGTGGCGTCCGGAAAGATCTACGTGACGACCATAACGGCCGGCACAACCGCGAAGTCCCCCGACCCGACGATCACCTCCCAGATAAGCACGGGGAACCTGCCGGCGGCAAGCGCGATAAGCGCCGGTGCAACGGATTTGGGCCTCACCGGTGCGATGTACAACCACCTCGTCTTCAACCCGGCGAATCAGGTGGCCGATATCCTGGGCGTCAGCGTGGTCGAAGTCTTCTATCAATACACGCCGATCACGCCTCTCGCGAGCTTTGTGCCGGGTCTGCCCGGCGCGGGCGCCGTTATCGGCAGCAGCGCCATTTTCTGCATATCCGGAGCAATGTGATGGGAAAAGGCATAGCCGGAAACCAAAGAGGCACGGCACTCGTCACTTTCACCCTTCTGCTCACGGCGCTTTTGGGCTTCGCTGCCCTTGGAATCGAGGTGGGCACCTGGTACGTGATGAGGGCCGAGCTCTCAAAGGCTGTGGACGCCGCAGCCCTCGCCGGAGCGGCGAACATCGCCTCCCCGAACCTCAACCTGGTTGCCCTTGCGCAGGATTTCGGAGACGCGAACTTCGCGCCCGGATATTTAGGAACGGCGAGCACCGGCACCGGCGCCGCCTCCTACGCGGTCACCTACAACACCTCGCAGCTCACGGTGACGGGAAGCACGAGCCGCCTCGGGGTCATCACGACGATGTTCGGGATAAATACCATCCCGGTGTCGGCGACGGGGGTTGCCCAGAAGAACCACGTCCAGATCATGCTGGTCCTCGACTGCTCGGGCTCCATGGCGGGTACGCCGATAGCGAACCTGAAAACAGCGGCAACCAGCTTCCTCTCCTTCTTCACGACCACTCAGAGCGAAGACCAGATGGGTCTGGTGACCTTCTCGACGGCGGCGACCCTCAATGTGCCGCTGGAGACAAACTTCGTGTCATCCATGCAGAGCGTCATCAATGCGGCCAAGGCAGGCGGGTATACCAACTCGGAGGACGCGATTGCACAGGCCGGCGCGCAGCTCCCCGTCCAGACGGGCACACCGAACGCGAGCTGGAAGAAGCAGTACATCGTGTTCATGACCGACGGGGAGCCGACCGCGTTCCGGAGCACGTTCCTGAACCAGGGCACCCCATATGACGCGGTCGTTCACACGCTTGCGAACGGCATGTCAAACCAATGGTACGACGTGTACACGTACCTGGCCAGCCCCACGACAGGCAATGACCTGTCGGTGAACGCGATCCCCGTGGGGGACGGCAAAGCAAACTCAACCTGCAAGATCAGTGAGGGCAACGGAAAGTACCTCCACTCGACGAGCTGGACTACAGCGTTCACGGCATATCCGCCGCCGAGTCCGTATACCACCTCGTACTGCGACAGCTCGCAGGTTTCCCCGCGCACGGTGCTGGCAGGTTACATCCACACGACAGGCGACCAGATGGCCATCGACAATGCCGCGGCGTTGAAGGCGAGAGGGGTAACGATCTACACGATAGGGCTAGAGGGTGACGGCGGCATCGACACGACCTTCCTGAGCAATGTGTCGAGCGGGCCGAATTACGCGTACGTGGCCCCGGACTCGACTCAGCTTCAGGCGATATTCAACCAGATCGCCAAGGATATTACGCTGCAGCTCGTGCAGTAAGGGAGGGCGCCTCAGCGTGCGGGCCGGTTGGATGGTGAATATGAAAAAAATGGGTGACCCAGGGAGGAAACATGGGAACGGAACACGTAATCTGCGGGCTTAAGGTAGAAAGTGAGGCTATAGGGAAGGATCTGGACGGGTTCATCTCCTCCCTGCCGGGATTCACGGTGGAGAAAAACGTCCAGTCCGGCCGGTGGGACCTCCTCGTGATCGAGGTGAACGGCAACGCGGACCGGGAGCTCGATTTCGCAAGGGAAGCCCTTGCCTCACACATAACGAAGAACATTTTCTTCACGTCGTCGCAGATGGATCCGAAAGTGCTCATAGAAGCCCTCAAGATCGGCGCCAAGGGGTTCTTCCGCCAGCCCATCGACTTCAATGAAGTGAGGGAAACCCTGATGAGGATCAGGGAGGAAAAGAAGGCGCGGCGGGGCGATGAGCCGGTGAACAAGGGGAAAATTATCTATGCCATCGGCTCGAAGGGGGGCGCCGGCACATCGACCGTGGCTGCCAACCTCGCGATGAGCCTCGCGTCAATGGAAGGGCCCGACGCGGCAGCGTTCATCGATGTCAACGAGGTCTTCGGGGACGCTCCGCTTTTGTTCGGCATCGAGCGTCCCGTCGACTGGGTGGAGATATCGAAGCACATCTCCCGCCTCGACGCGACCTACCTGATGACAATCCTCTTCAAGCACGACTCGGGCCTGTATGTGCTCCCCGCGCCGGCAATACCGGCGGAGCACGAGAACACGGGGAAGGCGATGGAGAGCCTGCTCCGGCTCATGCAGGGCCTATTCCGGTATATCATCGTGGACGGGGGCAGGCGTCTCGACGAAATATCGCGGTTGATCCTGAGGCTCTCCGACAAGGTGCTTATCGTCACGCAAATGACGCTTTCAAGCATCGTCAACGCGAACCGGCTGCAGAAACTCTTCCAGGAATCGGGTTATACGGCCGCGGTCGACATCGTGGTCAACAGATTTACGCAGAGGGACACGACTTTCCTGAAAGAGGCG
The DNA here is from genome assembly GCA_050012495.1 of Syntrophorhabdales bacterium. Classification (GTDB taxonomy): domain Bacteria; phylum Desulfobacterota; class Syntrophorhabdia; order Syntrophorhabdales; family WCHB1-27; genus BOG-1155. Next base: position 31,728 of record JBEKHB010000018.1, on the reverse strand, counting down.
GAGAATCTGCTCGGCAGGAGTATCGAGTGGCGCATCCCCAACGACTACCGGACCGCCATGACTGCCGTCAATGAGGGCAAGTCCCTGACGGCCGTCGACAGGAAGGCGGACTTATCCCTGAAGATGCGCGATCTTGCCCTGGCCATCGCGGGAAAGGAGGAGAAAAGGCCCGCGAAGAGCCGCTTCCTGGGTTTGATTTGAGAAGAAAGGGGGGGGCATGATGGAAGAATTTCAGACGAGCAACGAGTATAACGAGCTGAAAGCGAGGGTCCATGAAAAGTTGATCGACACCCTCGATCTTGCCCTTATCGAAGGCATAGATGAGGGGGTGCTGAAGGGGGAGATCAGGAAGGTCACGGAGGGGATACTCGCCGGCGAAGGCTCTGTCGTTCCCCTGAACAGGGGGGAAAAAGAGCGTTTCTACAACGAGGTGCAGGATGAGGTCCTGGGCTTCGGGCCTATCGAGCCCCTCATGCGAGACCCCACGGTGAGCGACATACTCATCAATAGCTACCGCAAGGTATACATCGAGCAATACGGGAAACTGCATCCGACGACGGTGCGGTTCAAGGACGAATCCCATCTGAGGAAGATTATCGACCGCATCGTCTCTGCAGTGGGCAGGAGGATCGACGAGTCATGCCCCATGGTGGATGCCCGTCTGCCGGACGGATCGAGGGTAAACGCGATCATCCCACCGCTGGCAATCGACGGCGCCTGCGTCTCCATAAGGCGCTTCGCCGCCGACCCCCTGGAGCTGAATGACCTGATCACCCTCAACTCGTTCACCCCCGACATCGGTGAGCTGCTCAAGGCGCTCGTGAGGGCAAGGCAGAATATCATCATATCGGGAGGCACGGGCACGGGCAAAACGACGATGCTCAACGTGCTCTCCCGTTTCGTGCCCGAGGACGAGAGGATCGTTACCATCGAGGATTCGGCCGAGCTCCAGATGAAACAGCCCCATGTGGTGCGTCTCGAGACGAGGCCGGCCAACATCGAGGGCAAAGGGGAGATTACCCAGCGGGACCTCGTGAGGAACAGCCTCAGGATGAGGCCGGACAGGATCATCGTCGGCGAGGTGCGCGGCTCCGAGGTGGTGGATATGCTCCAGGCCATGAATACGGGCCACGACGGGTCCCTCACCACCATCCACTCGAATTCGCCGAGGGACACCCTGTTGAGGCTGGAAACCCTTGTCGCCATCTCGGGTCTCAATATCCCGAATGACGCGCTAAGAAGCTACATTGCCTCTGCCATAGACGTCATCATTCAGATCGGACGCATGGTGGACGGGACGAGAAAGCTCGTTTCCCTGCAGGAGGTGATCGGCATGGAAGCCGGGACAATCACCATGCAGGAGATCTTCCGCTTCGAGCAGACAGGGATCGACAGCGCAACCGGGAAGATGGTAGGCACCTTCAGGAGTACAGGCATATTCCCGCAATTCATCGAGCGCTTCCGCCTCCTCGGCATAGAGGTGCGCTACGATATCTTCACGGAGGAAAGCCCTGCGAAGGCGGCGACCGGAGGGAGAAGATGATACTGGTAGTCACGATCATGGTTTTCATCGCGGTCCTTTGTACGATTGAGGGTATCTTCTTCACGTGGAAATTCGACGAGTCCAAAAAGATAAGGGAGAAGCTCAAGCTCTTTTCGGACGAGCAGCAAGACGCAGCGCCTGCCGACATCGTGCGGAAGACGACGCTGAGCACGGTGCCGTGGCTCAACGGCATACTCGCCCGGATCAACCTGATGCAGCGCCTGGATACGATGCTCCGGCAGGCGAACGTGGAGCGGCCGGTGGGCGTTATCGTGCTCCTCTCCCTCGTGCTGGCGCTCGCGGGGTTCTCCTTCTGCGTCCTGGCGACAAGGAGTTATCCGATCTCGTTTCTCATCGCCGGCCTGCTCGGGTCAGCCCCCTTCCTCTACATATGGTTCAAGAGAAGGCGCAGAATACAGAAGTTCGAGCGGCAACTGCCGGGCGCGCTCGATCTCATCTCAAGGTCGCTGAAGGCGGGCCATGCCTTCTCCACGGGCCTCCACGTGGTGGTCCAGGAGTTCGATGACCCGGTGGGAACGGAGTTCCACAGGACGGAGCGACAGATACGCCTCGGCGCGAGCGTGGAGCAGGCCCTCAGGGCTCTCACGGAGAGGGTGAGCTGCCCCGACCTGCGGTTCTTCGCGGTCGCGGTGACCATCCAGCGGGAGACAGGCGGGAACCTGGCAGAAATCCTCGAAAACATAAGCACGCTCATCAAGGGGCGATTCAAGATGAAGGGGCGGGTGAGGGCGCTGAGCGCCGAAGGGAGACTCTCTGCAATCGTGCTCCTGGCCCTGCCGTTCGCCATAGCCCTCCTGCTTTCTATCGTCAACCCGGAGTATGTCGGGGTCCTGGTGGAAGACCACTTTGGCAAAATGCTCATTTTTTTCTCTCTCCTCATGCTGGGAATAGGGATAATCGCGATAAATAAGATGATCGACGTGAAGGTATAGGAGGTCCCTTATGGTAATGCCTGTTTTGACCGCGCTCCTGGTAGCAGCCTTCGTTGCCCTGCTCGGTTACGGTGCGTCGATGTCGATGCGGTCGCGGGAAGAACGGACCGGCTTCAGGGCGCGGATCGGCCGGGACAGCGCGCCTTCGAACAGGTCCAACGCACCGTCGCCATCACCGATGAGCAGCCTCAGGAGCCACACCATCAATATTACCCGCATCCTCGGCGACAGATTCAAGCCAAAGGACGCAGAGGAGGTCTCCCACATAGAGACCATGTTCCTCAACGCAGGTCTGAGGAGCAGGAATGCCGTTGTCGTCTTCTTCGGCGCCAAGGTCCTCCTCGCCGCCGTCTTTCTCTGCTCCTTCATGCTAGTCAAGTTCTCTGCCGGGCTGCGTCTCACCGTCTCCATCACGTTTTTGCTGGCTTCCCTCTCGACGCTGATCGGTTTCTACGGGCCCAATTTCTGGCTCAACGGAAAAATTGCGCGCCGGCGGGACGAAATAATCTTGGGTTTCCCCGATGCCCTTGATCTGATGGTCGTCTGCACCGAGGCGGGGATGGGTCTCGATGCGGCGCTCAAGCGGGTCGGCGAGGAGATAAGGCTGAGCAACAAGGTGCTGAGCGACGAGTTCAGGATACTCAACCTGGAGCTGCGCGCGGGGAAATCGAGGGCAAGCGTGCTGAGGAGTCTTGGCAAGAGGATCGGGTTGGAGGATGTGGACTCCCTCGTGACGCTCCTCATCCAGACGGACAAGTTCGGCACCAGCGTTGGACGGGCGCTCCGGGTGCACTCAGACGCGATGAGGACAAAGAGGATGCAAAAGGTGGAGGAGGTCGCGGCCAAGCTGCCCGTCAAGCTTCTCTTCCCCACGGTGTTCTGCATCTTCCCGGCTCTCTTTCTCATAATTCTCGGGCCGGCAATTATCAGGGTAATGAGAATATGGGGGTCCTGACATGATGAAAAGAGTGCTCGCGGCCGTCGCCATTTCGTCTTTCCTCGCCTCGTGCTTCTGTCACACGCTGCAGGGCGCGAAGGCGCCTTTCAATGGTATGTACGGAAGGAGGATCGACAACGCCGAAGTGGCCGCGTTTATGGAACACGTAAGGGTGCCGCCCTCGAATGCCCGGGCCTATCACAGGCTTGGCAGATACTTCTATGAAATGGGCAGATACGACGAGGCAGCCCAAGAGCTCAGGAAGGCAATTCTGATCGCACCCGACGATGTCGAGGCCCAGGTGATGCTGGGCATCTGCTATGACAGGGGGGCGGATTTCACGAGGGCGGAGGAAGCCTACCGTACCGCTATCGAGCTTCGTCCCGATGCAGCCTATGTCTACAACAACCTGGGCGCCTCTTATTGCCGCCAGGGGAAGTGGGAGGCGGCACGGGAGACGCTGAAGAAGGCCGTCGAGCTGAGCGGTGAGGACATCAACAAAGAGATGTACCACAACCTCGGCGCCGCATGCGCCATGACGGGGCGCGACGAGGAGGCCTTTCAGGCTTTTGCGAAGGTTGGCCCTTTGGCAGAGGTGAATTACAGGATGGCCCGTATCTACGCTTTGAGGGACATGAGTGAGGAGGCGGGGAGACGCTACGCCGCGGCCGTCGAGCTCGACCCCTCCTCCACGATCTTCAGGAAGGGGTACGAGGAGTGGAAACAGGCGCGAGGGATCACGATGGCGGCGGACGCGGCGCAGGCGCCCGTGGGACAGAAAGAAACGCGGAGGGAGACGTTCGTGGACCCCGGCATGGAGATCTCGAACGGCAACGGCGTTGCCCATATGGCGGCTGACCTGCGCGAATACCTCAAGGGGAAGGGGTTCATGACAAAAAGAATGACAAACGCGTCCAGGTTCGACTTCGCGAAAACGACGCTCTTCTTCAGGGAACGCTGCCTCCCGGTATCCATGGACCTCGCGAAACAGATGCCGCGGATGCCCATGATGAAAGAGCTAAAGCAATGGGAAAGACCGGATCTGAATGTAAAGATAGTACTGGGCAGGGACATGGCCCGGGACAAAAAATTATTAATGGAGGGTAAGTGATGAGGGCTGCACGATCTATTCTGCCGATTCTGCTTGTTTTTGTTGTCCTGGTCACCTTGACCGGTTGTGCGACCAGGGAGACGACGGTCTCCACGAGCGGAGAATACCGGAAGATGCTTGAGCTGCAGAAGCAGAGGAACGACGCGATAGACCGGGAAATGGCGCCGAAACGGCTTCCGGAGATGAGCGCCGAGGACCATGACGGTCTTGGAGACCGCTACATGAGGCAGGGCGACGCGACACATGCCTTCCTCGAATATCGGAAGGCCCTTGTCATGAAGCCCGGCCTTGTGCTGACAAGATACAAGGTGGGCCGGCTTTTTCTGGAAAAGGGTCTTGCGGACGAGGCGATGAAGGAGTTCGATATCGTTGAAAAAACGGACCCCCACAACGGGCTCTCCCATCTCGGCAAAGGTATGGTCTGCTTCAGGAAGGGTGATCTGAAGCCGGCCCGCAGCCAGTTCGAGGGCGCCCTCTCCCTCGACGAAAGACTCTGGGAGGCCCACGCCTTCCTCGGTCTCATCCTCGACAGGGACAAGGAGACAACCGAGAGGGCCCGCGAGCACTACAAAAAGGGCATAGCCCTCAACCCCGGATCCGTCGAGCTCTACAACAACCTCGGCATCTCGTACTATCTGCAGGGCGACTACACGCAGGCAGTTGCCGCTTACAGGAAGGCGCTCTGCATCGATCCATCGAGCCGCAGGGTATACAACAACCTGGGCCTCGCCCTCACCGGGACAGGGGAATACAAAGATGCCTTCGAGGCATTCAAGAGGGGGAAGGACACGGCGGGGGCTTACAACAACATCGGGTATCTCTATTTCATGGAACGGAAATACGGAGAGGCGATTGAGGCTCTCGAAAAGGCGATTGAGCTGAAGCCCTCCTTTTATGCAAAGGCGCACGAAAACATGGATATGGTCGTCACCGGGACAAAAACAGGGGAGTAGAGCTTGTAGTATTACTAAAGTTTCGCAGTTGCCTTCTCCATCCGGTTGAATTAGACGTCTCCAATGATATCAAGCAAACGGAGCAGCTTGTCCGGTTCTATTTTGACGACTTGGCGCCGTGAAGGCAACCCTCCTGCACATATCGCTAAAGCTGCAATTCCATCAGGTTCTCCGCCGGTTGGACTTAAACTGTTGAAGATCAGTTAAGAAAAATCCCGGCCAAGCCGATAAGCATTCACAGGGCAGGAACATCTGCCGCTCAGTACGTCCGCTGCATCGGTCCATCTATTGAAGGAGAGGATCGTGAAGCACTGGAACGATCTATCCGTCACGAAGAAGCTCAAAGCAGGCTTTTCTGTCATGAACAATGTCACGGGCTTCAAGCCGACCAACCCGAAGGCCGGTGATGCTGTCAGGGGTGTGCAGGCAGAGCGTGCCCAGCTCGGGATGGAGCACACGGTGCGCGCTGCAGGACCGGGCATACGTGATCGTGGGTTTTGCAGAGAGGGTGTTGATGCTACAGCGAAGCATCTTCGCGGTTGCAGCTCAGGGCTGGTTGCTCTCAACGGTTCCACGGAAGACGATTTTCTTAACGTAGGCAGGGACCTGAGGGATGTGGCAACCCGCACGGGTGAGATCTCGACCACGGCCAGGTCGATCGCGGATCTCGTGGGCGGCCGGGCTCTTGAGGGATACATTGAGGCCCTGCAAAAGCTCTTTGAGCAGATGAACACCTATCTCGATCTCTCCGGAAAAAAGCTCAACCATAACAGCGAGACGCTACTGACTATCCTTACGACAAGCGACAACATAGCTCTCCGTCTCGCCGGTTTCAACAGGATCGTGAAGCACCTGCGCATCTTGGGGATTTCGACAAGAATAGAAAGTGCCCGTCTCGTCGGCAGTCACGACGCCTTCAGCAATATCGCCGATGACGTGAACAAACTCTCTGACCTCATCAATTCAAAATCAGCCGGTATTCTGCGGGCAGTGATGTCGACACATGAGGTAATCAGAGAGACCCTTTCCAAAGTGAACCTGTTCGAAGCCGGACAACAGGGACAGAGCCGGACCGTGCTTGACGATATCATCAGGAACCTTCCCTCTCTTTCGGAGAAACATGAGCTCTCTTCGACTGCCGCCTACCATATCATAGGACGATCCGAAGAGATATCCCGAAACATCGGTGAAATTGTCAGCTCTCTTCAGTTCCACGACATCACCCGCCAGCAGATAGAGCACGTAATAGAGGGAATTGATGAACTGTCCAACAAGATGCTGAACCCGAAAGAGAGGGAAAGTCTGCCGGATTCTTCCATCAGCAATGTGTGCAGACTCCAGGTGAACCAATTGAATAACGCAAAACAAGAGTTCGTGTCCGCGATAGAGGGGGCCATGGATAGCTTCCGTAACATAGCCGGTAACGTGAGAGAGATATCAAAAGAGGTGGCCGGCCTGGCTGGCGCAACAGGCGCATCGGGCGCCTCCTTCCTGGCAGGACTCAGGATAGATGTGGCGAAGATCATCGCGACGCTCAACGAAAACGAGGAGGCCAATCATAGGCTGCTGACGGCAGTCGAGAGCGTTGTCGCCACGATAAGCGATCTTACCGCCTTCGTGGGTGGTATTGATGAGATAGGGGTGGACATAGACCTTCTCGCACTCAATGCCCAGATCAGGGCGGTCCAAACAGGCAGTGATGGTGCAGCTCTGGGAGTGCTCGCCGAGGCGGTGCGGAGTCTCTCCGACGATGCCCGGGATCAGACCGTCTCGGTTTCTGAAACCCTCACTCATATCAGCGCCATCGCACAGGGGCTTGGCAGGGCGGAGGCGGAGGCGGACGAGATCGAGGAACTGGATGAAATGGTAGAAAAACTCGGTGGGCTCCTCGATTCTCTTGCGGGCATAGACGGACAGGTCACCTCACTCGTTAACCTGATGGAAGGGGCGACCAATGAGGTCGAAATGGAGATCAAGAGCCTGATTTCCGGGATCACCGTTCACGAGAGGATGGAAAGCGAGCTTAACAGGGCTGTTGCCGGACTTGCCGAGATTGAGAGGGAGGCCGGTAAGCTCGGTCCCGCAACAGGCGAGAACCATGATACGGCATATCTGAAACAGCTTGAGCAGCGCTATACCATGCGCAAAGAACGGAGTATACATCACTCCATCATTCACGCCAATGGGCCGACCGTACCTTTTCTTCATAACGGGCCGGAAGGAGGTCTGGGTGAGAATGTGGAGCTTTTCTAGGAGGACTGGATGATCGACTTCAGACTGGAAGATACCACTCGCGGACGGTTGCTCAAATTATGCGGCGACCTCACGATAGAGAATGGCGAAAGGCTCAAAAGGATCCTTGTCGAATCGAGTGAGGGCGGAGATCGCCTTTCCGTCGATCTTGCCGGGGTAACGGCGGTTGACGCCGCGGGGTTTCAACTTCTCTGGGCGGCTTTAAGAACTGCAGGCTGCTCGAACCAAGGCCTCGACCTTTTCGAGAGCCTTCCGGAGAAACTGAAACAGGCGGCGATGGATGCGGGATATGCTCAACGGGACGGAACTGTGTGCCGAATTCAGGCAGGTAATGTTCCTAGGAGGCAGAAAGGATAAATGGCCAAGACAATCATGACCGTTGACGATTCGGCCAGTATTCGCCAAATGGTCAGCTTTACCCTGAAAGGCGCTGGCTATGACGTCGTTGAGGCAACTGACGGCCGCGATGCCCTATCCAAGTTGAACGGCAACCCCACCCACATGGTAATCACGGACCTCAATATGCCCCACCTTGACGGCATAGGGTTGATAGGGGAGTTGAGGAAGAAGCCTGCCTACAAATTTATCCCGATCATTATGCTCACCACGGAATCGCAGGATTCTAAAAAGCAGGAAGGCAAGGCAGCGGGCGCCACCGGCTGGATCGTAAAACCCTTCAAGGCGGAGCAGCTTCTCGCCGTGGTAAAAAAGGTGCTGGGATGATGGACAACCACACAGAAGCGTTCAGAGAAGAGGCATATGAACTCCTGGGGGACCTTGAGACATCCCTCCTTGCTTTGGAAGAGGCGCCGGACGATATGGAGTTGATTCAAAGGATATTCCGGGACATGCATACGATTAAAGGTTCCGGCGCAATGTTCGGTTTTGATGATATCGCGGCCTTCACCCATGAGATAGAGACGATCTATGACAAGGTGCGCGATGGAAAAATATCAGTATCAAAAAAACTTATTAACTTTACCCTGCAGGCGAAAGATCAGATACGGCTGATGCTCGATATCACCCCCACGGCAAGGCCCCACAGGAGCCCGTACTTCAGCAGACCATCCAGGCATTCAAAGAATTTTTCTCAGTACTGCGACTATCTCTTCAGCCCCGAGGGGATAGAAGAGGAGCTGACGGATATGATCAACCAGGTGACCACCAATAAGACGGACTTCTTCCGGGAGCCTGCCCACTTTGCCTATCTTACCCGGAAGGTCCTCCCTGAAATCACCCGGATCAAAAGAACCGTCGCCGTGTGGAGTGCAGGCTGCTCAAGTGGAGAAGAGCCCTATACCCTTGCCATGGTCTTGCGGGAGTTCGGCTGCAACTTCATGATCCTCGCCACGGATATCTCCACAAGGGTTCTTGACAGGGCAGGGCTTGCCGTCTACGACGATGAGCAGGTGGGCCCCGTTCCCGACCCCCTCAAGAAGAAGTACCTCTTAAAGAGCAAAGACCCCGCGAAGAGTCTCTACCGGGTTATACCCGAGCTGCGGGAGCGGGTGAGATTCAGGCGGTTGAACTTCATGGACGACGACTTCGGCTTCCGGGAGCCGATGGACGTCATCTTCTGCAGGAACGTGATCATCTATTTCGATAAGCCTACCCAGGAGAGACTGTTAAATAAGTTTTGCAGCCATCTCTCCCCGAAGGGGTATATCTTCATGGGCCACTCGGAAACCCTCCTGGGCATGGATGTACCACTCACTCAGGTTGCCCCCACCGTGTACCGGAGAGCGCTATGAAGATCTTCTTAAAACCGGGGGAGCTCTGCGTCTGCGACAGGCCGACCCAGGTCTCCACCATCCTCGGCTCTTGCATAGCCGTCACGATATTTAACCAAAGACTGAGGGTAGGGGCCATCTGCCATGCCCTTCTCCCGAAAAACCCAAAGGGCCATGATGCATTACGCTATGTGGACAGCGCCATCTCCTCCATGCTTCAGAAGCTCGAAGCGATGGGCATCGGCAAAAACGAGATGGAGGTAAAGCTCTTAGGCGGAGCCGATGTGCTGGAACGCACCGGCACTACCCAATCCGTCGGACAGAAAAATATAGAGACGGCGCTGGAGATCATTACGCAGGAGGACTTGAACCTTGCAGGCTCTGATGTGGGCGGCAGAATGGGGAGGAAGCTGCACTTCTACACCCATACGGGCATGGTGCTTTTCACACGGATAAAGAGGATACCCCATGAGCAAGATTAAAGTCCTCATCGTCGATGATTCGGCAGTCGTCCGCCAGGCAATAACGGATATCCTCTCATCCGATCCTGCAATCGAGGTGGTGGGGTCTGCGAGGGACCCCTATCAGGCAGCAGAGCGGATGAAAGAGATCGTTCCCGATGTGATCACCCTCGACGTGGAGATGCCCCGCATGGACGGCATCACCTTCCTCCAGAAGCTGATGAGTCAGCACCCATTACCGGTAGTGATGTGCTCCTCTCTCACCGAGAACGGATCGGAGACTACCTTTAAAGCATTGGAATATGGTGCGGTCGATATCATCCAGAAACCGAAACTGGGAGTAAAGCAGTTCCTGGAAGAATCGAAGATCATCATCTGCGATGCAGTAAAAGCAGCTTCACGGGTCCCCATGAGAAAGACCGTCAAACCCCTCCACGTGCAGCCCAAACTTACCGCAGACGCAGTTATCCCCAAACAGGTAAGCATGGCTATGGTGGCCACCACAGAGAAGGTAGTGGTCATCGGAGCCTCCACCGGCGGAACCGAAGCACTGAAGGTATTCCTGGAGGCGCTTCCCGAAGACGCACCGGGTATGGTCATCGTCCAGCATATGCCGGAGCACTTTACCCGTGCCTTCGCGAACAGACTCGACGGTCTTTGCAGGGTGTCCGTCAAAGAAGCGGAGAATGATGATACAGTCATAAGGGGACGTGCACTGATCGCCTCCGGGAATAAGCATACCCTCCTGAAAAGGAGTGGCGCCCGCTACTATGTGGAAGTCAAGGATGGACCCCTTGTGTGCCGCCATAGGCCGTCGGTCGATGTTCTTTTCCGCTCCGCATCGCGGTATGCGGGAAAGAATGCCATAGGCGTCATCATGACCGGTATGGGGGATGACGGCGCGAAAGGCATGCTTGAGATGAAGGAAGCAGGTGCATATACCATTGCTCAGGATGAGGAATCGTGCGTTGTCTTCGGTATGCCGAAGGAGGCGATAAAGCTCGGGGCCGTGGACAAGGTCCTGCCGCTGCCCACTATCATGAGGGCGGTCCTGAATTACGGTTGAGTGTTGAGGTGTAACCCTTGACCCCTGGCGCGGAAGAGATTGTAATTGACTTTGAGGGGATCACCTGTTTAAATAAAAATCATTTCTATTTAAACAGGTGATCATGCTATAATGAAAATGCAGGCCGGCTACGAGCGGCATCGTTCCGATCACATCACGGGAGATAATCCTGCAAGAATACAGGAAAAAGATTACGCTACATCTGATGAGGAAAGCGCTCGCTTCAGCCTTGAGGAAAGGCTTCAACGTGCCGAAGGCCCCGACAACGTCTGGTAAGCCGGCGTATCGAAAAGCTGCCCTGTTTCTGTTCATCTGTTTTTCTCTCTCCGTTATGGGGTTTGCATTTCATCACCATGCCGACGGAAAGTCCCACGCAGACTGCTCCATCTGTTTTCATGTCGCCCACCATTCAACGCCGGCTTTTCAGGATATCCCTCAAATTTCAGCGCCGGTTTCCGCCATTCTCCCCGTCTTTTTGGAAAATGCGGTAAGCCCTTCGCCCCTTCGTTGCACTCCCTACTCAAACCGGGCTCCGCCCGCGTAGCATCCATTACATTAAAGCGCCCGTGCCTTTAATCCAAAAACACTAAAGAACGTCCGCCAAGCACACCGAACCGACGGAGGTGTTACCATGAGAACCATGATTGGCCTCGTCTTACTACTCATATTTTCATCAGGTGCATTCGCCCAGACCCAGACCATGGATGATCGCATAAAGACCCTCGAGGAAACCCTGAAGAAACAGGAACAGACGGTCCAGGAACTCAAGAACCTGCAGGAAACCCTCAAGAAACAGGAACAGGCTATTGAAGACCAGCGAAAATTGATTGAACAGTTAAAGATAGAAATCGCCCATGCCCAAGTCCAAGCCCCTGCCCCCGCTGCGGGTAATGAAGCGAAAGCAGCGATGGCGCCCGCTGAGGTACAGCGGCAGGTGCAGGAGCTCACGGAGAAGGTGGAGCAGGTGGCCGAAACGCAGAAGAAGTTCATTCCGAGTGTCTTCAACCCCTCCATCGGGTTCGTGGGTGAGACGCTCTTCTCCTATAACAACAGGCCGTTGAGTCAGACGGGCAACGGCAGCGGCCGCCCCGGAGGGTACGATGTGAACCTGCGTTCGGTAGAGCTGAACGCGGCCGCATCGGTCGATCCGTTTGCGCGAGGGTACATAGTGCTCAACGCCGATGTCGACCCGATCACCGGCGATGCCACAACAAGGGTGGAGGAAGCCTCGATCGTCACGACCTCTTTGCCGTGGAACCTGACGGTTCAAGGGGGACGGTTCTTCGGCGAATTCGGCCGGTTGGGGTACATCCACGATCATGAGCTGCCTTTCGTGAACCGTCCGATGGTGCTCGACCAATACATCGGCGGCGAATCGAGGACAGACGGGGTGCAGATCAACTACCTGCTGCCGATCCCTCATTACGTGAGCCTGACAATGGGCGCGGGCACGCAGTTCGGAGGCACAACAAGTAATGTCAGCGATTTCCGTCCCTTCGGAGGATTGGCCTTTTGGGGCCGCTCGTCCACGTATTTCGACCTTACGCCCAATATCTCACTCGAACCCGGCATCTCAGGCCTGTTGAACCCGAAGACGGATAGCCCGAACGCTGTTTTTACCCAGCCAGACGGCAGCACGTTCACCGAACGCGAGCGCCGCCTGGCGGGCGCAGACCTGGTGCTCGCCTACCGGCCGCTCCAGAACAACCAGTTCAAGAGCGTCACCTGGGGCACGGAAGTGCTCAAAAGCAGCAACCGTTATGACGTCACTACATCAGACGGCTCCTTCTCCAACCGCACCGTCGGCTCCCTCGGCCTTTATTCGTATCTCGCCTATAGATTTCACCGGCAATGGACTGTCGGGTTCCTGTACGAATGGCTGGAGAATGCGCAGAACAATCAAGCACGAACCTCGGCGTATTCTCCGTATATCACCTGGTACCTGAGTCATTGGAATCAGCTCCGGCTGCAATACACGCACACGGACAACAACGTTGCCACCGGTCTGAAGCCCAGCGATGCCGTCTATCTGCAATGGGCGTGGATCATCGGCTCCCACGCGCATGGCTGGCAGCAGCGCTAAACCGGAAAAGACGAGGAGGAACCGCATATGAAACCTAAATTCATCCTATTATTGTCGATCATCGCACTATTCATGGTATTCTGCTTGGCTAGGCCGGCACCCGCTCATGCGGCCAAGGTCCGGGTTGTCGCCACCCTGACCGACCTGGCGGACCTCGCGCGCAATGTCGGCGGGGACCGGGTCGAGGTCGGAAGCCTTGCCACGGGTGTCGAGGACACGCACGGGGTCCCGATGAAGCCGAGCTTCGTGCCGATAATGAACCGGGCGGACCTGCTGCTCCTCGTGGGGCTGGACTGCGAGCACGCCTTCCTGCCCGCCCTAATAGAAGCGAGCAAGAACCCGCGCATCCAGAGAGACAGGTCCGGCTACATAGACTGTTCGAAGAACATCTTCCCCGTCGATGTGCCCAAATCGACCGACCACTACGCGGGCGACGTCCATCCCTACGGCAACCCGCACTACATGCTCGATCCGGTGCTGGCGCAGACCGCCATCGCGAACATCTACAACGCCCTGGTGACGTTCGACCCGGAGCATCAAGCGGAATATACGCGCAACCGCGATGCCTACCTCGCTAAGCTCAACGAAAAGATCGCCGAGTGGAAAAAGGCGGTCGCGCCGATCAAGGGCGTGAAGTTCGTCTCCTATCACGAACACTGGCCGTACTTCGCCGAGCGGTTCGGCATGGTCTACTTCGGGACGATCGAGCTGAGGCCGGGCATCGATCCGACCCCGCGCCACATCGAAGATTTGATCGCCGGTATGAAGGCCGAGCATGTCACCATCGTCGTGCGGGAGCCGCAGTTTCCCGAAAAGGTGCCCAAGCGCGTCGCCGAGCAGACCGGCGCAACCATGATCACCCTGCCCATCATGCCGGGCGGGGTACCGCATACGGAAACATACATCAAGATGATGGATTATATTACACAAACGATGGTCGCCGCCGCGCACACAAAGAAATGAGGAGACAAAATGTGTCAGCTCCCATTACGAACGGAAGCAGCCAGGTGCGCTATGAATGAGGCCCTCATCACGCTCGACAACCTGAGCGTCGGTTACAACGGCCGGTCAGTGGTGTCAGGAATCTCGCTTTCGATTACCCGCGGCAGCTTCACCGCCGTCCTCGGCGCTAACGGCTCGGGTAAATCGACCCTGCTCAAGACCGTGCTCGGGCTGCTTCCACCGGTGGCCGGCCGCATCAGCGCCGCCTCCGGCGGGATACAACCCGTGTTCGGTTACGTCCCCCAGTCTATTCAGCTCGATCCGGTTTATCTGCTGACGGGCTTTGACGTTGCCCTGATGGGCACGTACGGCAGACTCCGCCCCGGCCATTTTGTCCCGGCGTCCGAGCGCGCCTTCACAGGGACATGCCTGGCTGCGGCGGGGGCCGACAAGTTTGCCGGGGAGCGGTTTGCCGAGCTCTCCGGCGGTCAGAAGCAACGAGTGCTCATTGCCCGGGCACTGGCGACGCGCCCCGACATTCTCCTTTTGGACGAACCCACCGCAGGCGTCGACCATGAGGCGTCGCACGCCGTGCTGCAGTTCATTGCCCAGATCCGCGAGGAGAGAAACATCACTGTCCTCCTCGTCACGCACGACTTTGGCGCGGTGCGACGGTACGCCCGCCACGTCATCTGGCTTTATCACGGCAATGTGCTCCAGGGCGACCCTCGCGAGCTGCTGACGCCGGAGCGGATGGCGGAGATTTTTGAAATGGAGATCGCCTGACATGGAAGCGCTGCGTGAGATCCTCTCGCCCGATTTTCTCCTGCGTAATTCGGTCTATACCAGCGTGCTCGTCGGCTTCTCGTGCCCGCTGGTCGGGGTGTTTCTCGTGATGCGCCGGCTGGTGTTCATGGGCGTGGCGCTGCCGCAGATTTCCTCCACGGGCGTCGCCATCGCGCTCTCCCTTCCCTTGTGGGTCGGGTTCCGTCTGGCGGATCACGGCTCAGCCGGCGTGCACGCCCTTGCCTTTGCAGGCTCGATGACGTTCTCCCTGGCGGCGATCCTGGTGCTCGCTTTTCTTGAGCGGCGAGGGTATGGACAGGCCGAAGGCAGACTCGGCGCTGCCTACGTCGTGGCCGGCGCATTGAGCATCCTCCTGCTTTCAAAAAACCCTTACGGCGAGATTGGCTGGCTCGATATGCTGAAAGGAGAGGTCATCACCGTCTCCGATTTTGATCTCGTCCTCACGGCGGCAACGCTCTCCCTCGTCCTCGTCGCGCTGGGATTGTTTCACAAGGAGCTGCTCCTGGTCTCCTTCGACCGGGAAATGGCGATCACCCTTCGGAAGAACGTCGTTTTCTGGGATGTGCTGCTCTATTTGCTGATCGGCCTGACCGTCTCTATGGCGGTGCTCAGCGTGGGCCCTCTTATTGCGTTCGGATTCCTGCTGATCCCGGCGCTGACGGCGCACCTTTTCAGCCGCACCATGCGGTCGTTCACGGTGATCGCCTCTTTGCTCGGCGGGGCGGCGGCGTTTGTCGGGTTCTGGATCGCGTATCTTTGGGATTTGCCCGTCGGCCCGACGGACGTCGTCCTCCTCGGCGCGTGCTACGCGGCAGCCGGGGCTGTCGCGAGGCTTCTTCCCGGACGGGTGGGGTTCAGCCGTTGACAGAGGGAACAGAAAGTCGCCTTTTTATAAGTCCTCTAGGTCCTATACGTCGTATAAGACCTGTGGGCTCTTCAAAGCAGGCTTACCGAAAAAGGAGGATGAGAAAATGCGAAATATGTGGCGAGTTTCTCTTGTATTCATAGGATTGGTCCTCGCCC
Organism: Syntrophorhabdales bacterium; assembly: GCA_050012495.1. GTDB lineage: Bacteria > Desulfobacterota > Syntrophorhabdia > Syntrophorhabdales > WCHB1-27 > BOG-1155. Next base: position 15,866 of record JBEKHB010000018.1, on the reverse strand, counting down.
TTCTCTGCCGGCCGTATGTGACCGAGTCAGCGGAACAGGCAGATATTCACAGGCCACCTCTGGTTGTCGCCGGAGAAAGGTTTGTGGACAACGGAGACGGCACGGTCACCGACACGAGGCGGCAGCTCATGTGGCAGCAGGACGATAATGAAAAGGAGGTCACCTTCGCGGAAGCGCAGCAGTACTGCAGGAATTTGGAACTGGGCGACCATGCCGACTGGCGCTTGCCCAAACCTGTCGAGGGGGAAACGGCGGTGGCCCTCCAATTGATGATGCCGAGACATTCGCGTGATGTCTATGCCCATTTTGACCTGTACTGGTCAGCAGACCCAACGATGCTGCTCCCATTCAACTATCGCCCCGCTCAAGGAAGAGAAGTCTCGAGAGTATACCCTGCAAGCGGCGAAAGGGCGTTCGTCAGGTGTGTCCGCGGCGACCTCCGGTCGCAATTATGAATTATGAATTATGAATGTTGAATTAAAGACGTTTTTTCATTCAACCAATTCAACATCCAACATTAAACATTAAACATTGCCTTTGTGGCGGGCGCAGCCTTCCGCCCCATCTTTGTTGGCTCCTCGTCGCTCTCCTTGACGTACAGCGACGTACGCCTGCGTCGGCTCCTCGTCGCCGCCTCGATGGGCCTTTGAATGCAACTCGGTATACGAGAAAATCACCGACCATGGAGGGCATATGGCGCACTATGATTTCGATATCGGAATACTGGGCGGGGGCGCGGCAGGGCTCACCGTCGCCGCCGGAGCGGCAAAAGCGGGGGCGCGGGCGCTTCTTTTGGAGAAGGAGCACAGGCTCGGAGGCGATTGCCTCTACTACGGGTGCGTGCCGAGCAAGACCTTGATCAAGACCGCCAGGGTCTACCACCTGATGAAAGAAGCGAGGCGCTTCGGTCTGCCCCAGGCGGCCGTCCCGCCCCCTGTGTATGCCGGGATCGCCGCGAGGATTCAGGCGGTAATCGCCGCTATTCAGGAGCATGACTCCGAAGAGAGATTTTGCGGCCTCGGCGTCAGGGTGGAGTACGGGAATCCTGCCTTTGTCGACGAGCACTCGGTCGGCCTGAAGAGGTCGCGCTTTTCTGCCCGCCACTGGGTGATAGCCACGGGCTCGTCTCCCGCCATCCCGCCCATCCCGGGCTTAAGCGGGACCGGCTTCATCACCAACAAAGAGATCTACTCCCTCGAAAAGCTCCCCGCCTCGATGGTGATTATCGGGGGCGGGCCGATGGGCGTCGAGTTTGCCCAGGCCTTCGCGAGACTGGGCACGAAGGTGACGATCGTCGAGTTTGCCGGTCAAATCCTGAGCAACGACGACAAGGACATGGCGGACGCGGTCATGGGCGTGCTGCAAGGCGAAGGCGTCGACTTCTTCTGCGATTCCCAGGTCGTGGGCGCACACGAGACGCCCGGCGGCACGGAGGTCACTTTCACGCGAGGCGGCCAGACGCGGACTGTCCGGGGCGAGGTGCTCCTCGCGGCCACCGGGAGGAAAGCGAACCTGGACGGCATGGGCCTCGAAGACATCGGTGTCACCTGCGGGAAAAAGGGCCTCACTCTCGACACGAGACTGCGGACCACGCAACCCCACATATACGGGGCGGGCGACGTGACCGGCGTCTACCAGTTTACCCATGCGGCCGGCTACGAGAGCGGCATCGTCGTGAGCAACGCGATATTTCACGTGCCGAGAAAGGTCCGCTACACGCGTATGCCCTGGGTCACCTACACAGACCCCGAGCTTGCCTGTATCGGCATGAATGAGAAAGCGGCCGCAGCGGCAGGCATACACTACACCGTATGGTCCGAGGCATTCGTTGATAACGACAGAAGTCTTGCCGAAGGTGAGACGGCCGGAAAGGTGAAGATGCTCCTCGATGAAAAAGAGCGGCTTATCGGCGCGCAGATTCTCGGGTCTGATGCGGGAAACCTGCTCGCCGAGTGGGTTGCCGTGATGAGCGGGGGCGTAAAGCTGTCGACCCTCGCCTCGGCCGTCCATCCGTATCCGACGCTGGGAGAGATAAACAAACGGGTCGCGGGCAATTTCCTTTCCACTAAGATATTCTCGGACAGGGTGAAAAGCATCCTCAGCTTCGTCTTCGGCCTGAAAGGCAGGGCCTGCGGCTAGCCCATTTACGGGGGCTGCTGGTGCGGGTGCCCAATAATCGCAGCGCCCGTCCAGGTGGCGATGTATCTCTTCTATCACGCTTTTGGAGAGACCTTTTCCGTCCCGTTCTGTCAGCGCCTCATAGTCACGCCGGCTGACGAGGACGATGTCGCCCCATTTGCGGCGGTTTGCGAGCCATCCGGCAATGACGAGCAAAGGATAGACGGCCACGGCTTCTCCGACGCGGCTCTCCAGCCACCCGGATAGCCATGCAGCCTGTCTGCTGACCCCGGCCAGCGACGCCGCCTCGACCCAAACCGGAGACCGGAAAAACGGGCTATCGAAGAACGCCCTTCCGCCGCCGGAAACGCCCTTCCCCATCTCCGGCGCTGCCTGCCGCTCCTCCCCCGCCGCGAACACCCCCTTCGGTCCCACCGCGATATGGCTGATCACGAACCTCTTACCGGGGAAGTCGCGGTAAACCTTGTACCCGTACGCCTCCAGGTCGCAAAAGTCCTGGCCCGCCGCATCTGTGCATTCCAGACATATCCAGGCGTCATCTCTTGCCCCCCCCTGGCCTCATGACCCCCGACAGGGCGTGCGCCGCCGCCCGCCGGATCTTTGCCGCATGCCGGTAAAGGAAGATACAAACCCTAGGCATACTAGAATATGGGAACTCCTTCGAAAGTAGTCAATCCATCCAGCCGCATTGCCGCCTTCGCCCTGGAGCCCCGTATACAGACCGCAAAAAAAGAAGGCATCCTCAACATCGTTTTGTCAAGATTGGTCTTGCCTTCGGCATTGTCCTATTATAGGTCCTCTACCACGTTATAGGACCTATAGCCCTGCTGTCAACGGCCGACCCCGTGACATTTCCCCGTAAATGCGATATAACGAAGACTGCCATTTTACCTGCCGGGGATATCGGATGCGTGGAGGCTAAAGAGGACCCGGCTCAGGTGGATGACCGACGAACGAAAAAAATATAGTCGATATTTACACGAAGGAGGTGGCCCGTGACAATTGTTGTCCTGGCTAAACAGGTGCCCGATCCCGAGGCCCTCGTCGAGGTCCGGTCCGGCGGCAAGGAGCTGGAGATAGAGCAGAAGTTTGCGACCAACCTGTTCGATGAATTCGCCATTGAAGAGGCACTCCGCATCAGGGAGAAGCACGGGGGGAAGGTCACGGTCATCACTCTAGGCGGACCGAAGGCGACGGAATTGCTGAGGACGGCCCTCGCCATGGGGGCCGACGACGTGCTTTTTCTTGAAGACCCTGCATTCCTGGAAGGCGACGGCTACGCGACGGCGCTCACCCTGAGCAAAGCAATCGCCCGACAGGGGGCCGATCTCGTGCTCTGCGGCCGGCAGGCCATCGACGACGACCGGGGCGAAGTAGGTCCCATGGTCGCGGAGTTTCTCGGACTGCCCCACGTGGGGGCCGTTCTGAAGCTCGATATCGGGGATGGCGCCGCGCGCGCGGAGCGAGCCGTCGAAGGAGGCAGGGAAGTCGTGGAAGTGACCCTGCCCGCAGTCATCACCGCGGCAAAGGGCCTCAACGAGCCGAGGGTCCCCCAGGTCATTGGCGTCATGAAGGCGATGAGGGCGCAGATCCCGCGGGTAAGCCCCGCGGACCTCGGCCTTGCGCCATCGGACATAGGAAAAGCAGGCTCGAAGCTGAAAATCGAGCGCTATTTCACCAGGCAAAAAAGAGCTGCGGTGAAATTTATCGAAGGGACGCCCGAGGAGCAGGCGGCCGAAGCAATTCGCATACTCGCGGAAGTGGAGCGGGTGATCTAGGTTGGGGCTCAGCGCCCCCTCCGTCAGCAAGCTGCCCGGGGTACCCGCTTGCGGGTCGTCCCCGCTCACAAAATGACACTAGGGAGCTATCATGGAAAAACTACTGGTTTTTGTGGAGACGAAAGGCGACGAGCCGCGCAAGGCAACGCTGGAGCTCTTAAGCGAAACAAGGAAGCTGTCGGAAGCGGGCTCGTTTGCCGTCACGGCCGTCGGCCTCGGCAAGATAAGCGAGCGAGCCATACAGAAAACTCTGGGCTACGCGGACAGTTTTGTCCGCATCACGGACGCGCTCCTCGACGACTATACGCCTGAAGGGTACTCGGAGGCGCTCGCGGCATATGCCCGGCAGGAGGGCGTGTTGCTCATCCTTGGGGCGGCAACCCAGACGGCGAGGGATTTCCTTCCCCGTACGGCCGTGCTCCTCAAGGCGGGCATTGCCTCCGACGTGACGGCCATAGGGTGGGCCGACGACCCGATGACCTTCGTCCGGCCTATGTACGGTGGACGGGTCCCCGCCCGATGCACGTTTGCCGGCTATCCGGCGGTTGTCTCGGTGCGGCCCAATTCGTATGCCGTCGCCCCCGAGGGAGAACGGAGAGGCGAATACGCCGAATGGCGGGCGGGCGTTTCCCCGGACCGGATAAAGACACGGGTCCTCAGGGTCGAAGTAGAGTCGAAAGGGAAAATCGACCTGATGGAAGCGGATAGCATCGTTACCGGCGGCCGCGGCATGAAAGGGGCGGAGAATTTCGCCCTCCTCGAAGAGCTTGCGGCCGGCCTCGGCGGGGCGGTCGGCGCGACCCGCTCGGTGGTAGACGCGAAATGGCGCGATCAGGACGACCAGGTGGGAAAAAGCGGAAAGACCGTATCCCCCAAGCTTTACATCGCCGCAGGGCTTTCAGGGGCTATCCATCACGTCATGGGTATGGATACCTCCGGGGTGATCCTCGCTATCAACAAGGACCCCAACGCGATCATCTTCAACTACGCGAATTATGGGATCGTGGGCGACGTCATGGAAATCGTGCCCGCCATGACGGCGGAGCTGAAGAAAAGGACCGGACGGTGAGCCATGGCAGACGATAAACTGGACGCGGTTATAGTAGGCGGCGGCCTGGCGGGCCTGGCGGCCGCCTATTGCCTCGCCGATGCGGGACGGCAGGTGCTGCTCCTCGAAAGGGGGGATGAGCCGGGAAGCAAGAACGTGACGGGCGGGAGGATCTATCTGGCCCCTATCCGCCCTCTCCTGCCCGGGCTCTTCGATGACGCGCCTTTCGAGCGGCACGTCGTGAAAGAGGCGCTGACAATGGTGGACGGGCGGAATACGACTACGCTTTCGTACGTGCAGGACCGCTGGCGGCATGCGCCGTACATGAGCTATACGGTGCTCCGGCTGCGCTTTGACCAGTGGTTTTCCGCTCGTGCGATGGAGAAAGGGGCCTTTGTGGTCCCCAGGAGGCGTGCGGACGACCTCCTGTGGGAAGATGGGAAGGTGGCCGGCGTGCGCGCGGGGGGCGAAGAGATACCCGCCCACGCGGTGATCGCGGCCGACGGCGCGCTCTCGTTCATGGCCGAGAAGGCGCACTTGAGGCAGCCCCTCGTCCCTTCGAGGCACGCCGTCGCGGTCAAAGAGGTGTACGGCCTCGACTCAGGCGCCATCGAGGAGCGCTTCGGGCTTGACCCCGGTGAAGGAGCGGCACACCTTTTCATGGGCTCCATCACGAAGGGGAGGTTCGGGGGTGGTTTTCTCTATACCAACAAAGACAGCCTTTCTGTGGGGCTCGTCCTCGGCATGGACGCCCTCATGCAAGGGTCAGAACAGTTCGACGTACCCTCCCTGATGGAGGAATTCGAGTCCCTACCCGAGATAGCCCGGTATATAAAGGGGGCTGAGCTGAAGGAATATTCGGCTCACATCATCACGGAGGCAGGCGTGGGCGGTCTTTCCCGGCTCTTTACGGACGGCATGGTCGTCGCCGGGGACGCGGCTGGGTTCGCCCTCAACATGGGGGTCACGGTAAGGGGTATGGAGTTTGCCGTTGCCTCCGGCGTGATCGCCGCACGGGTGATCGACGAGGCCCTCAAGAAAAACGATTTTTCCGCGCAATTCCTTTCGCTTTACGAAAAGCGGCTCAGGGAAAGCTTTGTCATAAAGGACATGGAGACATTCCGCCACACCGCCGACGTGCTATCGAACCCCCGGCTGTTTACCGTCTACCCCGCGTGCATCTCCTCGCTTCTCGACGCGGTCTTCACCGTAGGAGAAGGGCCCCGGAAGGGTCTCTACCGCTCGGCCATGGACGCCGCAAAGAAACACGCCGGCCCCTGGAGCGCTTTCAAGGACTTTTTGTCGCTGAGGAAGATATAACAATGAAGGTTGAAGAAAAGCTCACGCGCAACGCGATCAGGAACGCCAAAGAGAGCCATATACGGCTCGACCAGACGATTTGCCGGACTTGCGTCGAAAGGCCATGCGTCCGTCTCTGCCCGGGCCGCCTCTATTCACAAAGCCCGGAGACGGGCGAGATGGTGGTCGAATACGCGGGGTGCCTCGAATGCGGCACCTGCAAAATTGCCTGCGTGCGGAAGTCCGTCTCGTGGGAATATCCCGAAGGCGGCTTCGGCGTTCAGTACCGGTACGGCTAGACAAAGCCGCGTCTTCCGTCTTTTAGGTCGGGGCGCCTTTCGCCGGAAGATACCGATGCCCGAGGAGGAGGTTCACATGCCCATGCGCAAAGGAACACCCTGTGACGACCGGCCCATGACCCCGGGCACGCGTCATAAAAAGCGTCTACTTTTTACCGGAGCGTCGCTGCTCCTGCTCGTCTCGCTCCTTATTTCATGCAGTATGCCGATCGGCCAAAAAGGACCGGCGGATGCGGCAAAAACGGAGAAGGGAGAAAAACTGCGACAGGCAGGACCGGTACCCGGGGATGTCAGGCTTGAGAACGGGGTCGAGTATGTATACGCGCACAACAGCAAGTTCGGCTACAGTCCCGACGAGCCGGAGTACGTCTGGATCCGCAAGGAATACTACTCGCCGGGGGGTAACGAACCCCCGATGTCGGACTCTTCGTGGGAGAAGGAGCGGAAGGCGCTTCTGGAACGTCTGGAGAAGCTCGAGGCTGAGGTCAAACAAAGCGGCCAGTAGCGTATGAAGAGCCCTTTCGTGGGGTGGAAATAGCAGTCCCCAGCGAACGTTGACAACCGGGGCGATATCGGAGAGAATAGTACCATGAGGTATGCCCTTTTTCTTCTCTGTCTGGCTCCGCTGCTTTTTGGCTGCAATAGCTATGAGCAGGAGAACAACCGCTTCAAAGAAGAGATCAAAATGCTCACGGAGGAGAACAACTACGCCAAGGCCGAGATCATCGGCCTGAAGAAGGAGCTTGCCGAGCTGAGTGCCAGGGTAAAGGATGAGAGGGAGGCGTCCCAGAGGAAGCTCGACGAAGAGCGCGGCCTGATGCAGAAGAAGATCGAGGAAATACGCGAGACCACGCAGAAGAAGGCTGAAGCGGACAAGAAAAAGGGCATGGCCGCGAACAAAGAACAGGCCAACAGCGGCGCCGCTAAAAAACCCCTGCCCCCATCCGGCGCCGGGACGGTCAAGAAAGACCAGCCTCAAAAGAGCGCGGGGTCCGGCGGGAAAGAGGCGAAGGAAGCCGGCACGAAGCCGGGTGCGCAAAAAGCCCGTGACAGCAAGAAGCCGGCGTCCGAGAGCCCCGGCGAAGAGTGAGCGCACTAGTCTCCGCCGGCTCTCGGACGCGGAGCCCCACGGGGCAACCGGACGGTCCAACCCCCACAAGGAACATCCGCTTAACCGTGTCCTACGACGGGACCTGCTATCATGGGTGGCAGTGCCAGCCCAACGCAATCACCGTGGAGGAGACGCTTAAGGCCGCTATTGCGCGGATCCTCGACCACAAGGTGAAGCTCCACGCGGGCGCGAGGACCGACAGCGGGGTGCACGCCATGGGTCAGGTCGTGAATGTGGCGACCTGGAAGGGCATCGACCATCTCAGCCTCACCAGGGGGCTGAACAGCCTGCTGCCCGTGGACATCCGCGTAAGGGACGCCCGCGACTGCGAGGAGGCTTTTCACGCCCGCTATTCGGCGAAAAGCAAGACCTACATCTACTGCATCCTCAACCGGCCCTGCAATTCACCTTTCCTCGCCAGGTACGTCCTCCACTTCCCCTACGCCCTCGACGTCGCTTCCATGAAGGAGACCATAAAGCTCATCGTGGGCGAACACGATTTTTCCGCCTTCAAGAAAAAAGACGAGGTGTACAGGAACCCCGTGCGCGAAGTGAAAAGGGCGGGCGTGGCGGTCAGGGACGGCATGGTCTACGTGGTGATCGAGGCCACCGGCTTTTTGCGATATATGGTGCGCAATATCGTGGGGACCCTCCTCGACGTGGGACAGAAGCGGACAGGATTGGATAACTTCAGCACGATCCTCGCGTCGGGGATGCGGGAGAAGGCGGGCCCCACCGCCCCTCCCCGAGGGCTCTTTCTGAGAGAGATCACGTATTAGCAGCAGAGCGGATTATACGTGTAAAGCCGGCATGCGGGGCTGTCATATTGACATCGAAGGCGTTTGTTTTCTATACTCTCTCGTCGCCGATGCGTAATCCCCGTACATCTCTTTATCTCCTCTCCGGCATCATCCTGCTCGTCGGGTTCGGCAGCGCCGTGTTGATTTATCGGGCGGCCGCGAACGCCCCGAACAACGTCCTGGGCTATGTCGAAGGGGACGGGTCCGTCTATCCGGTAATGCCCGAAGATTCCAAGAAGTATCTACGCGATATGGAGCTGTACGGCGGAAAGGCGAACGTGCTTGCGGATGAATTGAGGCGCTGGTTTGCCGGCTTATGGCAAGGAAAATCGCTCGCCTACACCATCGCGTGCATTTCCGCGCTTCTTGCGCTGGGGGTGTTCTCTGCTGCCCTACGCCTCCCGGATGAGGAGCGGTGAGGCGCCTCCAGCTAACAAAAAGCCTGAAATAGTTCTTGTAATCTTGCGGCATATTTATAATAATGAACGACATGTGGATGGCAGCGGAAAGGCCGACGCGCTGCCCGGTGAATGAGAAGGTACAGAAAGAACCAATGTCCCTACCGTCCACACTGAGCGGGGGGGATAATCAAGCGATGAAGCTCACCGACAACGAAAAGCGGGAAATCCTTCGACTGATTGAGGCCGACAAGCCTCTGCCGGACAAATACCGCTTCCTGCTCTTCGACGAGAAGCGGGAAGTCGAACTGGTCTGGAACGGCAAGACCAACGAAGTAACCAATATCGTTCTACCCTTTCAGGTCATCGAACAGGTGGATGGGCCACGGGCCGAGAAACAAGCCGATACCGCCTTGCAGATGGGCCTTTTCGATATCCGAGGCCGACAGAAAACAGGCTGGACAAACAAACTCATCTGGGGTGACAACAAACTCATCCTCTCATCCCTGAAAAACGGCACCATCCGCGAAGAAATCGAGAAAAACGGCGGTATCAGGCTTGTCTACATCGACCCCCCTTTCGACGTGGGTGCTGATTTCTCCATGGATACAGAGATCGGCGACGACACCTTCACCAAGAAACCGAATCTGCTGGAAGAGCTTGCCTACCGCGACACCTGGGGTAAAGGCGCGCACAGCTTCATCGCCATGATGTATGAACGACTTGTGCTCATGCGGGACTTACTGGCAGAGGATGGAAGTATCTATGTGCATTGCGATTGGCGGGTGAACGGATATCTTCGATTGGTGATGGATGAAGTATTGGGAAAAGAAGCGTTCAATAACTCAATCGCTTGGCATTACAGTGGTTGGAATAAGAAATTGATATCTTCTTTTGAGCGGCGTCATGACACAATCCTTTTCTATTCAAAAAGCTCTAAGCCGATTTTCAATTCATTCTTTCAAGCCTGGGCCTCAAAAGAAGACTATGTGAAAGCGAGGAAACAGAAGGTGAGGAAAGATGAAGATGACAGAGAGTACGTCCTTTCTGATGCGGGCAATGGTGAGCGCGTAAAAAGATATCTTGACGAGGTTATGGAACAGGGTGTTGTAGTTGATGATGTATGGAGTCTGGATAAGATAAATAATTCTGCAAAGGAAGCGCTCGGGTACCCAACTCAAAAACCGGTCACATTGCTTGATCGTATCATCCGTGCATCATCCAACGACAACGACATCGTGGCCGACTTTTTCTGCGGTTCCGGCACCACCCTGGCCGTTGCCGAAAAGCTCGGCCGCAAATGGATCGGCTCCGATCTCGGCAAGTTCGCCATCCACACCACCCGCAAGCGTTTGATCGGCGTTCAGCGGGGATTGAAAGCAGCAGGCAAAGACTTCCGGGCCTTTGAGATACTCAACCTCGGAAAGTACGAGCGGGCGCATTACATCGGCGTCAATCTCGACCTGCGCGAGGAGGAGAGGCAGAAACAACTGGAGCAGAAAGAAAAGGACTTCATAGCCCTTATACTTCGTGCTCACAAAGCGGAAGCCCTGGAAAACTTCCGGTGCTTTCACGGTAAGAAGGCCGGCCGCCTCGTGGCTGTGGGTCCCATCAACCTGCCCGTCACAAGACTCTTCGTGGAAGAGGTCATCCTTGAGTGCCTGGAAAAACGCATCTCCCGCGTGGACATCCTGGCCTTTGAGTTCGAGATGGGTCTTTTCCCCAAGATACAGGAAGAAGCCAAGGCCAAAGGCATTGACCTGGCCCTGAAATACATCCCCCGCGAGGTGTTCGACAAGCGGGCAGTCGAGAGGAATCAGGTGGTTTTCCACGGCGTATCCTATATCGAGATCAAGCCCTACGTGAACAAGAACGCTGTTGCCGTCGAATTGACCGACTTTTCGGTCTACTATTCTCAGGACACGATGGACAACGCTGCTGCTTCCCTCGACAGCGGCAAGTGCAAGATCGTCGTTGAAAACGGGAAGATCATCAAAGTGAGCAAGGACAAAGACGGCGTCTGTACCCGAGACATGCTTACAAAAAAATGGACGGACTGGATCGATTACTGGAGCGTCGATTTTGACTTTGAACATAAGCGCGAGATCGTGCGCGTGAAGAACGAGGCAACAGGCGAGATGGAAGAGGTCTGGACGGGCGACTTTATCTTTGAAAACGAATGGCAGAGCTTTCGTACCAGGAAAGACCGGTCCCTTGAGCTGAAAACGCCCTTCCATGAATGCCTGCCCCGTCGTTATAAGATCGCCGTCAAGGTGGTAGATATTTTCGGCAACGACACGATGAAAATCATAGACGTGAATGTGCAGGGGTAGATAGTGGCGATACATGCTTCCTTCCCGGACTCCCCTTACACCATTCTTGATCCCGATTATCGCCGGTTCCCCGCCGATGAAGCCCTGCGCGAATCGAGTTATGAAAAGCTCCTGCCCCCTCTCGTACACAAGATTCGCAGCGACGTGAAGACATGGCGTGAAAGCGCCCGGCCGCACGCGAGAACGGCAAAGCTGGCGCCAAAGCGCCCGGCCGGCCGAAAAGCAAGGAAGCTCTTGAAGATACGCTCGCAGGACATTATAATAGTATAAAATCAGCGGAGGTGTGGAGATGGCGGTGACCAGATGGGATCCATTCAGGGAGTTGTTGACTCTACAGGAAAGGCTCGACAAGATGTATCGGGACATGGAGAAGACAAGAAAAGACGAATTTGTGTCAAGCGAATGGACCCCGCCTGTCGACATCTTCGAGTTGGGGAATGCCTTCGTCCTCAAGCTTGAGGTCCCGGAAGTGGATAAAGAGACTATCGATATAAAGATACATGAGAACGAGCTTACGATCAAGGGCGAAAGGAAGCTGGAGCCGGGTGTCGACCCTGACAACTATTACAGGATGGAAAGGGGATACGGCGTGTTCGCCAGGTCTTTTACCCTCAACAAATCGATAGACGCATCGGGCATCAAGGCCGTCTTCAAGGACGGAATCTTGCGGATCGAGCTTCCCAAAAAAGAAGACGTGAAACCGAAACAGATCAAGATCGAGGCCTAGGAGGGGCTTACGCCACACCCCCGCGGGCCGCTGGGTGAGCCGATTTCATGCGTTTCCGCGCCCGCTCAAGGTCCGCTTCCGTATCGATGCCTGTCCCTTCATACTCCGTCACGATTACCTTGATCCTGTAGCCCGCCTCCAATGCACGGAGCTGCTCGAGTGATTCCGCCTCTTCGAGCCGCCCCTTGGGCAGGGATACGAAGGTTTCGAGGAAGGAGCGGGAGAAGCCGTAGATACCGATATGCTTGTAAAGGGGGATGGGGATATTTTTTTGCAAGAAAGGGAGAGGCGCCCTTGAGAAGTAGAGGGCGAAATTGTTCTTGTCAGCCACGCATTTGACCACGTGGGGACTTTTATAATCCCGGGGGTCGTCGATGATCGAGCAGAGCGTGGCCATGTCGAGCCTTTCCTGCTCCACTGCACGGAACAGCGCGTCGATCATGTCGCCCCTGATCTCGGGCTCATCACCCTGAAGGTTGACAATCACGTCCGCATTGATCGTCTTTATCGCTTCATAGACACGGTCGGTGCCGCTTCGGCATTCCGGTCCCGTCATGACGGCGAGGGCCCCGAAGGCAGCGCACCGTCTTTGTATGCGCTCGTCGTCCGTGGCGACCAGGATCCGATCTTTCAGGGTTGATTCACACGCCCGCTCATACACCCACTGGATAATCGGTTTGCCTGCGATATCGAGGAGCACCTTGCCGGGAAGCCGTGTTGAGCCATAGCGGGCGGGGATGACAATGACCTTCTTCATGGCCGCCCTCCGTTCAGGTACCGTGTGAGGAACCGCCCCGTGTGGCTTTCAGGGTTCAGGATCACTGCCTCGGGCGGACCTTCGGCAATGACCTGACCGCCCCTGTCTCCCCCTTCCGGCCCCAGATCGATAAGGTAATCCGCGCACTTGATCACGTCCATGTTGTGCTCTATCACCACTACCGTATTCCCTCTCTCGATAAGCTCATTGAGCACAAAAAGGAGCTTATCGATATCTACGAAATGGAGACCCGTCGTCGGCTCGTCAAGGATGTACAGCGTCTGTCCCGTATCTCTCTTCGACAGCTCCCGCGAGAGCTTGATCCTCTGGGCCTCACCGCCTGAAAGCGTCGTGGCCGGCTGGCCCAGCCTGATGTACCCGAGACCCACGTCGTTGAGCACCTTCAACCTGCTTTTGATGTGCGGTATGGAATCGAAGAATGTCATGGCCTGGGTGACGGTCATTTCGAGCACCTGGGCGACGTTCTTTCCCTTGTATGCGATCTCCAGCGTATCCCTGTTGTACCTCCTTCCCTTGCACATGTCGCAGACGATGTAGACGTCGGGAAGGAACTGCATCTCGATCTTGACGAAGCCCTCACCCGCGCATGTCTCGCAGCGTCCGCCCTTTACGTTGAAACTGAACCTGCCCTCTTTGTAGCCCCGCATCCTCGACTCGGGGATCTTCGTGAAAAGCTCCCTGATAAAGGTGAAAATGCCTGTATACGTGGCAGGATTCGACCGGGGGGTCCTGCCGATGGGAGACTGGTCGATATCGATGACCCGGTCTATGGCCTCGAAGCCGGTGATGGCGGACGCTGCCCCGGCCCGCTCCTTGGAGCGGTAGAGCTTCTGCTTCAACAACGGGAAAAGGGTATCTATGAGGAGCGAGCTCTTGCCTGAGCCGGAAACCCCCGTAATGCAGGTGAGAATGCCCAGCGGTATGTCGACATCGATGTTCTTCAGATTGTGCGACCTGACGCCCTTGAGGCCGATAACGCCTCTTGGTGTTCTGCGGGTCTTGGGCAGCTCTATTCTCAGTCTATCTGAGACGTAAAGACCGGTAATCGATGTTGCGTCCTTTTTCAGCTCCTCCGGCGTTCCCATAAAGGTGAGGTTTCCCCCGTTCTCTCCGGCGCCCGGCCCCAAATCAATCACGTAATCGGCGCAAAGGATCGTGTCGTAATCGTGCTCGACGACGATAACCGTGTTGCCCAGGTCTCTCAGCTTCTGCAAGGTGCCGAGGAGGCGCTCGTTATCGCGCTGATGGAGACCGATGCTTGGCTCGTCGAGCACATAGAGCACACCGGTGAGACCCGAGCCGATCTGGGTCGCGAGTCTTATCCGCTGGGATTCGCCGGACGAAAGGGTTGCCGAGGAGCGCTCCAGGGAGATGTAGTCGAGGCCGACATCGATGAGGAACTTCAGGCGGGAGACGATTTCCTTCAGGATCGCCCGGCTGATCTCCCACTCCTTTTCTGCCAGATGGATCTCCTTGAAAAACCGGTAGCACTCGGCGATGGTCATTTCCGTGACCTGATAGATATCGAGGTCTCCGAAACGCACCCAGAGCATCTCTTTTTTCAACCTTGCGCCCTTGCAGGTGGGGCAGGGGATGAGATTTATGTAGCGCTCAAACCTTTCCTTCTCCCATGGGGAGGCTTTCTTCCACTCCCTCTCCAGCTCTTTTATCACGCCTTCGAAAGGTTTTTTTATCGGTTGACGGCGGCCGTGCTCCACAAAGAAGTCGATCGGCACCCCGTTCGACCCGCGGAACAACGCATCCTGCACGTCCGGCGGCAGGTCCTTGAAAGGCGCCCGGATGTCTATCTTATAATGTGCGATCAAGGATTCGAGGAAGGGCATAAAGACGAGGGGGTTCTTGTCGCTCCAGGGCATGATGGCGCCCTCCCGCAGAGAGAGCTCCTTGTTGGGGACGATCAGATCCGGGTCGAAGTTCTCCTTGACGCCGAGGCCGGAGCACGTAGGGCAGGCGCCGTAAGGGTTATTGAAGGAGAACATGGCGGGGGTGATCTCCGGGTAGCTGATGCCGCAGTCAGGACAGGCAAATTTCTCGCTGAAGACAAGGGTATCCTTGCCCGTCTCCACCTTCACAATGCCTCCGGCCTTATTGAGCGCCAGCTCGACCGCTTCAAAAAGGCGCCTCTCTATGCCCTCCCTGATGGTCAGCCTGTCGACGATCACGTCTATTGCATGCTTCTTGTTCTTCTCAAGCACGATGTGTTCGCTCAGATCGACTACTTTCCCGTTGAGCTTAATCTTTGTGAACCCCTGTTTTCTCAGATCATCGATCTCTTTGCGGTACTCGCCTTTTCTGCCTCTTACGATAGGGGCGAGCACGGTGAGCTGCGTACCCGTCCCGAGGGCGAGTATGCTATCGACGATCTGGGGCGTATGCTGGCTCTTGATCTCCTTGCCGCAGCCATAACAATAGACATGACCCAGCCGCGCGAAGAGCAGCCTCAGATAATCGTAAATCTCGGTGACGGTGCCGACCGTAGACCGGGGGTTCTTGCTGATGCTTTTTTGCTCGATGCTGATGGCGGGCGAAAGCCCCTCTATATAATCGACATCCGGTTTTTCCTGGAGCTCGAGGAATTGGCGGGCATAGGAAGAGAGAGACTCGACATACCTGCGCTGGCCTTCGGCGTAGATCGTATCGAAGGCGAGAGACGACTTGCCTGAGCCGCTCGGCCCGGTGATAACGGTCATTTTGTTCCTGGGGAGCGTGACATCGATGTTCTTGAGGTTGTGCTCCCTGGCGCCCTTTACAAAAATGTGATCCATGATTCTTACCCGGGGTTTCTTGGGAACAGGGGCCTGGTGCGGGAGAGGAGCGAAAAGCAATTGAAAGGCATCTCCTGTTTCACAGGAGCATAGTGTATCAGAGAAGGTCTCCCATTTCAATGAGCCTGCCGGGACGCGCCCCTCGGCCGGAAAAACCCTCTCTCTTGCGCGTAGATTCATATGCGGGCGCCCGGGTACCCACCCGACCGGTAGGGGAGGGAAGGGTGCACAAACAAGCGCAAAAACGGTTGTTTTTGGCGTGTTTTGCTGCTGTTTGCCCTCTTTTTACCCTTTTCAGCACGGATTGTTCACTAACCGTCTCAGCACCCCTTTCCTGATTCCCTTCTCTTACAAGCCTTGCAGAAGGGGG